>NZ_JBIDCT010000018.1:0-169345 GCF_043204735.1 Micromonospora sp. NPDC047740 | reverse complement strand
TTTGGCACTGGCTTATCAAACACCCTGTTGAGTTCTCAAAGAACAACCACACACCATCCAGCAACCCTGCACTCCACAGGACCCTGTCCGGGGCATTTCGTTCACCGCGACCGCCGCTCTCGCGCCGGGCACTTTTACTACGTTACCCGGTGGTTTCTGCCGTGTCAAACCGCTGTCTGGCGGTTCGTCGTGCTTCCACCCTTTTGCCGGGCACCTCGATTCGACCGACTCGCGCCCGGACGCCTCGTGGATTTCGGCAGGACGGCCGCTGCGGTCTCCCGCTTGCTCGTCCGTGTCCCTGCCGGCCGATAACCTTACCCGGTCGGTTCCGCCTCGCCAAATCCGCCTCGCGGCGAATCCGGGGCACCACCCGGGTCCAGGGTCAGACAGAGAGAACCATCCGATCCTGGCGGTTATTTCCCGCGCTCCGGCCTTTTCGGCTTTCGCCCTGTTTCGTCCGTTCCGCGCTGGCAGAGAGAAAGTTACGCGCCCAGCGGTTTGATCGTCAAATCCGCCGGGCGCGTCCCGCGTCACATTGTCGAGATACGACTATTTGCCCAGGTCAACGCCGGCGAAGGAGCGCTTGCCGCGGCGCAGCACCAGGTACCGCCCGTGCAGCAGGTCGTCCGCCGACACGGTCGCGTCGACGTCCGTCACCCGGGTGTTGTTGACGTACGCGCCGCCTTCGGCGATCACCCGGCGCGCCTCCTTCATGCTCGGCACCAGCCCGGACTCCTTGAGCAGGCCGGCGACGTCCGGCAGCTCGGCCAGGTGGACCAGGCCGGCCTCGGTCAACGCGGCGCGCAGGGTCGCCGGGGTCAGCTCCTCGAGCGAACCGCGGCCGAAGAGCGCCTGGCTGGCGGCCACCGCCTGGGCCATCTCCCGCTCGCCGTGCACCAGCGCGGTCAGCTCCTCGGCGAGCGCCCGTTGGGCCAGGCGGGCCTGGGGCCGTTCCGCGGTCGCCTTCTCCAGCTCCTCCAACTCCTCCCGGGAGCGGAAGCTGAAGTAGCGCAGGTAGCGGACGACGTCGCGGTCGTCGGCGTTGACCCAGAACTGGTAGAAGGCGTAGGGGCTGGTCATCTCCGGGTCGAGCCATATGGAGCCGCCCTCGGTCTTGCCGAACTTGGTGCCGTCCGACTTGGTGACCAGCGGCGTGGTGAAGGCCTCCACCGGCCCGGCGCCCCGTCGGCGGATGTAGTCGACCCCGGCGGTGATGTTGCCCCACTGGTCCGAGCCGCCGTACTGGAGCTGGCAGCCGTGCCGGCGGTGCAGTTCGAAGAAGTCGTTGGCCTGCAGCAGCTGGTAGCTGAACTCGGTGAAGCTGATGCCGGTCTCCAGCCGGGCCTTGACCACCTCGCGGGCCAGCATCTTGTTCACCGGGAAGTGCTTGCCGACGTCGCGGAGGAACTCGACCACCGACATCTCGCCGGTCCAGTCCAGGTTGTTGACCAGTCGGGCCGCGTTCTCCCCGGTGTACGAGACGAACGGGGCGAGCTGGTCGTGGATGCGCTGGACCCAGCCCGCCACCACCTCGGGCGGGTTGAGGGTGCGCTCGGCGGTCTCCTTCGGGTCGCCGATCTGGCCGGTGGCACCGCCGACCAGCAGCAGCGGCCGGTGCCCGGCGAGCTGGAGCCGGCGCGCGGTGATGACCTGCATGAGGTGGCCGACGTGCAGGCTGGGCGCGGTCGGATCGAAGCCCACATAGAAGGTGGCCGTCCCGCCGTCGAGCAGCTCGCGCAGCTCGTCGAGGCCGGTCGAGTCCTGGATCAGGCCCCGCCACTGCAGGTCTTCGGTCAGGGAGTCCCGCCCCTGCGGGAGGTTGCTGTCGGTCACGGCTACCGATTCTCCCCCATCACCGCCCCGGACCCGTACCGGGTTTGCCCACGCCGGGGCGATTAGGCTGGCGCTCCATCAAGGGCGAGGAGGGCTGCCGTGGAGATGCCGGACCTGACCGGGGGCTTCGTGGCCCTGCTGGGCCTGAAGTTCGACGAGGTCAGCGGGGACCGGGTGGTGATCCGCTGGCAGGTCCGCCCGGAGCTGCACCAGCCGTACGGGATCCAGCACGGCGGGGTCTACTGCTCGGTGGTGGAGACGGCGGCCAGCATCGGCGGCGCGCTCTGGCTGGGCGACAAGGGCCAGGTGGTGGGCGTGTCCAACCAGACGGACTTCCTGCGCGCGGTGCGGGACGGCGAGCTGACCGCGGTGGGCACCCCGATCCACCGGGGCCGGAGTCAGCAGCTCTGGCTGGTGGAGATCACCGACGGGGACGGCCGGTTGGTCGCGCGTGGCCAGGTACGGCTGCAGAATCTCGCTGCCGCCTGACCCCGGACGGGTGCCGGGCGACGGCCTGGTCGATTCACCCCAAAAGAGATACTTGACGCCGATATCGTCGCGTCGATGAGATCACCCGCTCCCGGCCCGACGTGAGGAAGCTCCTCGCCGCCACCCTCGGCGTCCTGTCCGCCATCGGCGGCTTCGTCGACATCGGCGACCTGGTGGCGGCGAGCCAGGCCGGTGCCCGGTTCGGCATGGCCCACGCGTGGGTGCTGCTCGTCGGGGTGCTGGGCATCTGCGCGTACGCGGAGATGTCCGGCCGGATCGCGGCGGTGAGCGGCCGGGCCGTGTTCGACCTGGTCCGGGAGCGGCTGGGGCCGCGGGTGGCGCTGCTCAACCTGGTCGCCTCCTACCTGGTCACGGTGGTCACCCTCGCCGCGGAGCTGGGCGGGGTGGCCCTGGCGCTGCAGCTGGCGACCGGGCTCAGCTACCTGCTCTGGGTGCCGGTGGCCGCGGTCGCGGTCTGGCTGGTGCTGTGGCGGATGCGCTTCGCGCTGATGGAGCGGGTGTTCGGGCTGGCCGGGTTGGCGCTGCTGGTGTTCGCGGTCGCACTGTTCGCCCTGCCCACCGACTGGGCGCGCCTCGGCCACGAGGCGGTGTACGTCAGCTCCGCCGGGGCGGGCTGGTCGGTGTACTGGTTCGTGGCGGTGGCGCTGTTCGCCTCCACGGTCAGCCCGTACGAGGTCTTCTTCTTCTCCTCCGGCGGGGTGGAGGAGAAGTGGAGCGCCGCCGACCTGGCCGACGCGCGGTCCAGCGTGCTGATCGGCTTCCCGGTCGGCGGATTCCTGGCGTTGTCGCTGCTCGCCGTGGCGGCCGTGGCGTACCACCCGTCCGGGACGGCGCTGGACAGCCTCGACCAGGTGGCCCGGCCGGTGGCGACCGCGCTGGGCGGGGCCGGGCTGGCGGTCGCGGTGCTGGCGTTCTTCGCGGTTACCTTCGGCGCCGCGCTGGAGACCGGGCTGTCCGCCGCGTACGCGGTGGCGCAGTACTTCGGCTGGCAGTGGGGTAAGCGGGTCACCCCCCGGGAGGCTGCCCGGTTCCACACCGTGCTGCTGGTCAGCGTGCTGCTCGGGGTGCTGATGCTGCTGACCACCATCGACCCGGTGCAGCTCACCGAGTACATGCTGGTGCTCAGCGCGTTGGTGCTGCCGCTGACGTACCTGCCGATCCTGGTGGTGGCCAACGACCGCAACTACCTGGGCGACCGGGTCAACGGCCGGTGGATGAACCTGCTCGGGGCGGTGTTCCTGCTGCTCATCGTCGCCGCGTCGGTGGCGGCGATCCCATTGGCGATCATCACGAGGATGGGACAGTGAGGCTCCAGCTCGCCAAGCAGCTGCTCGACCGGCAGATCGTCGACCGGGACGGCCGGCTGGTCGGCCGGGTCGACGACATCGCGTTCGCGATCGACGCCGAGGGAGTGCCGTACGTGGACTGCCTGCTCTCCGGGCACGGCGTGCTGGGGCAGCGGATCGGCGGCCGGATCGGGCGGTTCCTGGTGTCGATCGCCGAGCGGTTCGCCGAGGAGGTGCCGGTGCCGCCGCGACGCATCCCGCTCGCCCAGGTCGCCGAGGTGGACAGCGCGGTACGCCTGCGCTGCCCGGCGGCCGACCTGCCGCCGTCCCCCACCGAGTCCTGGCTGCGCCGGCACGTGATCGACCAGATCCCGGGGGCGGATCATGCGCGCCGGTGAGCTGCTCGGCCGGATGGCGTACGACCTGCACGGGCGGCGGCTGGGCCGGGTGGTCGACGTGGTGGTGCGCGGTGGCTGGCCGCCGGACCGGCTGCGGATCACCGACGTGATCGTGGCCGGCCACTGGTGGACCCGGGTGGTCGGGCGACTGATCGCGCCGGAGCTGCACCCGTCGGGACCGTGGCTGCTGCGCGCCGCCGCCCGGGTCCTCGGCCGGAGCACCCATCAGTTCCCCGCCGACCGGGTGCAGCTGCTCCCGCCGGTCCCGGACTTCCCGTTCGGCGCGCCGTCGGGGCCGGCGGACCACACCGGCTGAGGCGGCCCGGCCGGCACCGGCCGCGGCGGCCCGGTGCCCATCGGACGCGCCGGATTCGCTCCCCCGGCTACCCGCGCTGCCCGGCCGGGGCTGCGGGCAGGTCCAGCACGAACGCGTCACCCTCCGGGTTGAAGCCGAGCCGGTGGTAGTACGGGGCGACCATGCCGGGCGGGCTGACCACCCGGCGGAAGCCGCGGTCGGTGAAGAGGCGGCTGCGCCGGTAGACGAACTCGCCCGGCGTGAAGTCGCGGAACGGCGGGGTGACGTAGTCGAGGTCGATCTGGGCCACCCCATCGGCCTCGGCGTGCGACACCACCACGCCGACCACCTCGTCGGCGCGGACCACGAGGAACGCCGAGCGGTCGGCGCCGGCCGGGTCCCAGCGGAAGGCGGGGTTGAACCGGGCGATGTCGGCGGCGTGCACCCGCAGCGTGTGGGCCAGGAAGGCGTCCCCGGTGCCCACCTCGACCACCTGGTAGGTCTGCTCGTCGTGCCGGGTAACCAGCAGCTTCCGCAGGTACCAGACGTTGATCACGGCGAGCACCACGTTCAGCCCGACCATGGGCCACACCTGCACGGCGGCGTTGTAGCCGATCAGGATGAGGCAGCCGACGAGGTTGAGGGCGCGCAGCCGCAGGATGCGCGTCTGCAGCAGCGACCAGACCAGCAACGCGGAGCCGGCCCAGCCGACGAGTTCCAGCCAGTTCACCCGGGCGAGACTAGTGGTCGCGCTGGTCAGCCGCCACGGCGGGCAGCTCCAGCACGTACTCCTCGACCTCGGTCCCGCGGCCGTTGGCGTACCCGGAGTCCTCACCGACCACCACGAAGCCGCACTTGCGGAGCACGGCGAGCGAGGCGGCGTTGTCCTTGGCGGCGCGGGCGTGCACCGGACGCTGCGGCAGCTCACGCAGCAGCGCGGCGAGCGCGGCGGTGGCGTGGCCCCGGCCCCAGCGGCGCGGATCGATCCAGTAGCTGACCTCGGTGCGCTCCCCCACCGGGAAGGCGGTCACGCGCCCGACCACCTCCCCGCCGACCGTCACGGTCCGGAGGACGATGCGCGGGTCGGCGCGGATGCGCGTCCAATGGTCGTCGAAGGCGGCCCGGTCGGCCGGGTCCTTCGGGCCGAACGCGGCCATCCAATTGGCCTGTGGATCCTGCTCGTGGCGAAAGAACGCGGGCAGGTCATCGTCGCGCACCGGGCGGAGCCGCACCTCACTGGTCACCGCCGGAGGATACGCGGACCGACCGACAGGTTCGGACCCGCTGGCGAACGGGCGACGTCACCCGGGCGGTGGACCGGCGCCCGGACCCGCCCCGGACGCCCCGGGTGGGAGCGGAGGATTCGTCGGGTGAAGCGGATGACCCACTGCCGGCACCGGCCGGCATTCCCGATGCGTACCCCCAGAGCCTCCGTCACGGGCCCGATGCTGGCCGGCCCCCGGGCCCTGGGCCCGACGGCGGCCGCGCCACTGGCGCTCGCCGCGGCGGCGCTCGGTGCCGTCGCGGTCGGCACGCTGGCGATCGGTCGGCTGGCGATCCGCCGGGCGGTCATCAAGGAGCTGCGGATCGGCCGGCTGGAGGTGGACGAGCTGGTCGTGCGGCGGACCGACGGCGGTCAGCCGGTGGGCGGCAGCGTCGTCTGATAGCCGTACAGCTCCAACAGGCGGACCCGGGAGGCCTGCAGCCGGTCCACCACCACGCTCATGAAGCGGGTGGTGAGCTGCCGGCCGAGCGCGTCGTCGGACTCCATCAGCCGGCGTACCCCGGCGGCCTGGAACTCGACGGCGAGACTGCGCCGCGCGGCCACCGCCCCGAACTGCCATCGGTACGGCGGGAAGAGCCAGGACCAGCCGACGACCCCGCCCACGCCGATCGTCTCGATCCCCACGTCACCGCGACCGGGCACCGGGAAGTCCAGCGCCACCTCGCCGCCGCGGACCAGCCAGAACCGCTCCGCCGGCTGCCCGGCGCGGAACAGCCGGTGACCGGGGTGCCACACCACGGGGCGGGCGTGACCGGTCAGCGGGGGCAGCCACTCCGGCGGCAGCCCGGCGAGGAACGGATGCGCGCGGAGCATCTCCAGCGGAGTCATCAGTCTCACCCCCGTCCACAGTCCGGGTCCTGGATCCATTGGACCTCGCCCCGGCCGGGATCGTCAGGGCCGAAGGTCCCGGGCCGCGGATGCGCGACGCCGCCCGATTTCCCCCGGGACGCCTCCGCGCCGGTACCTCCCCCGCCGACGCGGATGGCGGTCCGGCTGGCCGAACCTCGGGCCCGAGGTGTCGACGCCGGGATAGCCGGGCAAATGCGGTCCGGGGACGAGCGGGCCGCCGACAATGGCCTGAGCCGACCGAAGGGACGCCGATGAACCGACCTGTCGTGGTGGGGGTCGACGGATCACCGACCAGCCTGACCGCCGCCGAGCACGCCGCGCGGGCGGCCGTCCAGCGATCCCGGCCGCTGCACCTGGTGCACGGCTACCTGCACCCGCTCGGCTACGGCGTGCCACTCAACCCGTACGACCTCGGCGTGCCGGCGCCGACCGAGGCGGCGCAGAAGATGCTCGAACAGGTGGCCGGCGACCTGACCGACCGGCATCCGGGCCTGCGGGTGGAGGTACGCCAGGTGGCCGGCGGTCCGGGCGCCACGCTCGTCGAGGAGTCCCGCCGGGCCGACCTGGTGGTGGTGGGCAGCCGGGGGATGGGCGGGTTCGCCGGGCTGCTGCTCGGCTCGGTCAGCGGCCAGGTGGCCCAGCACGGGCACTGCCCGGTGCTGGTGGTCCGCCCGGCCGAGCAGCCGATCCCGGTCGACGGACCGGTGCTGGTCGGCGTGGACGGCTCCGAGTCGGGCGGGCTCGCCGTCCGGCTGGCCGCCGACGAGGCGGACCGCCGCGACAACGACCTCGTGCTGGTGCACGTCCGGCCGCTTGAGCGGGCCGGTACGGTGCCGGAGCAGGGGGCCGAGTCCGCGGCGGCCGGGCAGGCCGAATCGGCCGAGCTGCTGGCCCGGGCGGCGGCCCAGGTCCGCGCGGACCATCCGGTGCTGACCGTGGTCGAGCGGCCGGTCCGGGCCGCCTCCCCGGAGCAGGCCCTGATCGAGGCGAGCGGGGAGGCGGCGCTGGTGGTGGTCGGGTCGCGGGGCCGCGGCGGCTTCGCCGGACTGCTGCTCGGGTCGGTCAGCCAGGCGCTGGTGCAGCACGCACACTGCCCGGTGCTGGTGGCCCATCCGTACGAGCGGGCGGAGTGAGGACCGCCGGGGACGGGCCGGTCAGACCGGGTCGCGGCCGGCGAGCAGGTCCTCGAAGTTGGTGGTGAGGGCGAACGGGTCGGCCGGGCCGGTCGCGACCGGACGGCGGTCCACCTGCTCAGCCAGCTCGACCCCGGCCCGCCGGATGCGGGCCCGCAGGGCACCGTCGGCGCTCTCGCCGGACCAGTCCTCCGGCGCCGCGTAGACCACCGTCGGCACCACCACCGCCCGCAGGTACGCGAACATCGGCCGGACCGCGTGCTCCAGGGCGAGCGAGTGCCGGGCGGTGCCCCCCGTGGCGCCGATCAGCACCGGCCGGTCGGCCAGGGCGTCCCGGTCCACCACGTCGAAGAACGACTTGAACAGCCCGTTGTACGAGGCGTTGAAGATCGGGGTGACCGCGATCAGTCCGTCCGCCCCGGCCACGGTGTCCAGCGCCTCCCGCAGGGCGGCCGACGGGAAGCCGGTGAGCAGGTGGTTCACCACGTCGTGGGCGTGCTCGCGCAGCTCGATCGGACGGATCTCCACCTCGGCGCCGCGCCGGACCAGCTCGTCGCGGGCGGCCGCGGCGAGCTGGTCGGCGAGAAGCCGGGTCGAGGAGGGCTGGCCGAGGCCGGCGGAGACCACCGCCAGGGTGCGCCGGGTCATCGGGCCGCCTCGGGCGCCTTGCCGGTCACGTCGTCGACGGCGTGCACCGTGTTGTCCTTGGCGCCGCCGGCCGCGGCCAGCAGCGAGGCGTGGGTGGGCGCCTCCGGCACGTGCACCGGCCGCAGCGAGTCGAACTCCTTGCGCAGCACCGGGACGACCTCCTCGCCGAGGAGATCGAGCTGTTCCAGGACGGTCTTCAGGGGCAGCCCGGCGTGGTCCATCAGGAAGAGCTGACGCTGGTAGTCGCCGACGTACTCGCGGAAGCCGAGCGTGCGGTCGATGACCTGCTGCGGGCTGCCCACGGTCAGCGGGGTCTCCCGGGTGAACTCCTCCAGCGACGGCCCGTGCCCGTAGACCGGGGCGTTGTCGAAGTACGGCCGGAACTCGCGGACGGCGTCCTGGGAGTTCTTCCGCATGAACACCTGCCCGCCGAGGCCGACGATGGCCTGGTCGGCGGAGCCGTGGCCGTAGTGCTCGAAGCGCTGCCGGTAGAGCCCGATCATCCGCTGGGTGTGCTCCTTGGGCCAGAAGATGTGGTTGGCGAAGAAGCCGTCGCCGTAGTAGGCCGCCTGCTCGGCGATCTCGGGGCTGCGGATCGAGCCGTGCCAGACGAACGGCGGCACCCCGTCGAGCGGGCGCGGGGTGGCGGTGAACGACTGCAGCGGGGTGCGGAACCGGCCCTTCCAGTCGACCACGTCCTCACGCCACAGCCGGTGCAGCAGGTCGTAGTTCTCGATCGCGAGGGGGATGCCGTTGCGGATGTCCTGCCCGAACCACGGGTAGACCGGGCCGGTGTTGCCGCGGCCCAGCATCAGGTCCACCCGGCCGTCGGCCAGGTGCTGGAGCATCGCGTAGTCCTCGGCGATCTTCACCGGGTCGTTGGTGGTGATCAGCGTGGTCGAGGTGGAGAGCAGCAGCCGCTCGGTCCGGGCGGCGAGGTAGCCGAGCATGGTGGTCGGCGACGAGGGCACGAACGGCGGGTTGTGGTGCTCGCCGGTGGCGAAGACGTCGAGCCCGACCTCCTCGGCCTTGAGCGCGATGGCCACCATGGCCTTGATCCGCTCACGCTCGGACGGCAGCCGCCCGTTGGTCGGGTCGACCGTGACGTCGCCGACGGTGAAGACTCCGAACTGCATGATCCAGCTCCTCGCGTGACGCCCGGGCCGGTGCGGCCCGGATCGCACCCCACAACATATTTGACGAGTCAACTATTCCGTCATGGGTCGTGGGCCGCGTGGCCCAGATCACCACCCACCGGCCGGTTGCGGCCCGCCGGCGTCACTCCTGTCCGGCGTACGGCGGCCGCCCGCCCGACGGCGGGTACGCCGACCCGGGCGCCTGAGCGGGCGGGTGCGGCTGGGCCGGCGGCGGATACGGCTGGCCCAGCTGGCCGGCGTATGGGTACTGGGCCGGCGGCCAGCCGTGCTGCGGATGGGGCTGACCCGGGTAGGGCTGACTGGCGTGGAACTGGCCCGGGTGCGGGTACGGCTGCCCCAGGTGGGGGTGCGGCGGCCGACCCGGGGTGGCGGCCGACTTCCGGCGCGCCCGCTGCACGGCCACGACCACGCCGACGATCAGGGCCACCAGCAGGACTGGGCAGCCCACGTACCCGAAGAGGTAGCCCGCCTCGTACGCCGTCACCGCGCCGCTCCCCTCGTCCGGTGGATCGGCCGACGCTAGCGGATCGGGCTGCGGCGCGCAGCCCCGTCAGCCGCCGGCCACCGAGGGGAGCACCTGCACCTCCGCGCCGTCGCCGACCGGGGCGTCCAGCCCGCCGGCGTGCCGGCAGTCCTCGCCGTCGACGTAGACGTTGACGTAGCGGCGCAGCTCGCCGCGCTCGTCGCGGATCCGGCGGCCCAGCCGGGGCCAGGCGCCGTCGAGCTCGTCGAGGACGGCCCGCAGCGTGCCGGTGGCGGCGACGGTCAGCCGGCTCGCGCCGCCCGCCTCGCCGCGCAGCGGGCCGGGCAGCAGCACGGTGACCACTCACACCTCCGCGGCCCGGACGCAGAGCACGTCCGGCAGGTGGGCGGCGACCAGCGACCAGGAGTCACCCTCGTCCGGGCTGGCGTAGACCTCGCCGGAGCGGGTGCCGAAGTAGACCCCGGCCGGGTCGGCGTCGTCGGCGCACATCGCGTCGCGCAGCACCGACGGGTAGAACGGCCCCTCGGGCAGCCCGACCGAGAGCGGCTCCCACTTGTCGCCCGCGTCGGTGGAGCGGTAGACCCGGCAGCGGTGGTCGACCGGGAAGCGCTCCCCGTCGGCGACCAGCGGGAAGACGTAGACCGTGCCGGGGCGGGACGGGTGGGCGACCATCGGGAAGCCGAAGTCGCTGGGCAGGCCGGCGGCGATCGAGCTCCAGGTGCGCCCGTCGTCGTCGGAGCGGTAGACGCCGTGGTGGTTCTGCGCGTAGAGCCGATCCGGGTTGCCGACGTCCCGGGCGATCTTGTGGACGCACTGCCCGAACTCGGGCCACTCGTCGGGCAGGAAGTAGGCCCGGATGCCGCTGTTACCGGGCGTCCAGCTCGCCCCGGCGTCCTCGGTGCGGTAGACCCCGCCGGTGGACATGGCCACCGCCATCCGGGCCGGATCCCGCGGATGCGGCAGCACGCTGTGGATCGCCTGGCCACCGAAGCCGGCGGCCCAGGACTCGCGGTGCGGATGGTCCCAGAGCGCCCGGACGAGCTGGAAGCTGCGCCCGCCGTCGTCCGAGCGGAACAGCGCGGACGGCTCGGCACCGGCCCAGACCACGTCGGGCTGGTCGGCGCCCGCCGGAGTGAGCTGCCAGACCCGGCCCAGGCTGGCGCCGGTGTCGGCCGGGAAACCCACCGGCGCCCGGTCGGGCTCCTGCCAGGAGGCGCCGAGGTCGTCGCTGGTCGCCACGCTCGGCCCGAAGTGCGAGCTGGTCATCCCGGCGAGCAGGCGGGGCCAGCCGGCGCGCTTGTCGACGGCGACCGCGTAGACGCCGGTCATCGGGAAGTGCGGGCCGGTCACCTCCCAGGCACGTCGATCGGCGCTGGTGGCGAGGAAGAGCCCCTTGCCGGTGCCGATTGCGAGCAGTGTCGCCATGCCGGTCCTCCGATCCGTGCCGAGCGGGTGGCTGCCGGGTCCGGGCGGCACCCGGCGAGAGGCGTACGACGCGGGCGGGCGGGACCTGACGTCGTGATTATGGTCACCCCGTCCGACAGAATGCCGCTTCACCGGGCCGGTGGCCAGCCCGCACCGCCGTCCGGCAGTCGCCGGTGTCAGCGACGGGTGCGGGGCACGTGGCGGCGGTAGGCGCTCACCGTCGGGTCGCCGGCGACCCAGAACCGCCAGGGCATGTCGTGCGCCCCGGTCACCCCGACCCGGGGGCCGGCCGCGATCGCCGTCGCCGGCACCGGCACCGCGGGCGGCCGCAGCCGTACCGGGCCGTCGCCGAGCAGGTCGACGCCGTAGACCGCGCCGTCGATGCCGAGCGCCGCGCAGAGCCGGGCGGGCCCGCGGGCCAGGTCCACGTCCCGGCGTACGGCAGGGCGTCGCGACCGGGCCGCGGCCGGCCCGTCGACCACCTCGCCGGCGCGCAGCAGCACCGCCGAGGCCTCCCCGTCCGGGCCGGTGACCACGTTCATGCACCAGTGCATCCCGTAGGTGAAGTAGACGTACGCCCGCCCGGACGGGCCGAACATCACCGCGTTGCGCTTGGTGCGGCCCCGGTGCGCGTGCGAGGCCGGGTCCCCGGCGGTGCCGGCGTACGCCTCGACCTCGGTGATCCGGACGGTGACCCCGCCGGCGGTGAGCAGGCAGCCGAGCAGCCCGCGGGCGGCCGGCACGACCGGCCCGGCCAGCAGGTCGGCCAGGTCGGCTGCGGTGGTGGCGGGCTCGGCACTGGTCATGGGTCGACGATAGCCCGTGGGGCGCTGGCGATCTTTTCAATAGGCCGTTGACAAGATGCTGTTCAAGGGTGTGTCATGGAACCCATGCCCACGCTGGACAACGACCCGTTCACCGCTCCGGACGCGGCCCAGGCCCGCGCGCACCGCAACTACGCCGCGCTGCTGCGGATCGCCGAGCGCCATGCCGGCACCAATGCCCGCCGCCGGCGGTACGCACACCCCGACGTGCCGGACGCGTACGAGGCGGCCACGCTGGTGATGGCCCTCGCCGGCGGCGCGGAGCTGGAGCCCGGCGAGGAGCCGGTCGACCAGGCGGACCTGATGGCCGCGCTGACCCTGGTCCCGCACGTGCGGGCCGAGGTGGACGCGCTCGAGGCGGGCCTGGTGCAGGTGGCCCGCGGCCGGGGGCTGACCTGGCAGGCGATCGCCTTCGGGCTCGGGCTGGGCAGCGCCCAGGCGGCCCGGCAGCGCTACGACCGGATCACGGTACGCACCGGCACCACCGACTGACCGGCGGAAGCTGTCACAGGGCCCGGCGAGACTGCCCGGGTGGACGGGACGAGGACGCGATGACGCGCGACGAGATGCGGGCGTACTGCCTGGCGAAGCCGGGCGCCTGGCTGGACCAGCCGTGGGAGGGCGACGAGGTGGTCAAGGTCGGCAGCAGGATCTTCGCCTTCCTCGGCTCGCCGGAGGGCGACGCGCGGGTGGGCCTGAAGTGCGGCCCGTCCCGGGAGGTCGCCGACGAGTGGCTGCACCGGTTCCCCGACGACGCCCGCGCCTCCCCCTACATCGGCCGTTCGGGGTGGAACACGCTGCGGCTCGACGGCGGCATCCCCGACGAGGAACTGCGCGAGGCGCTCGACGGGTCGTACGACGCGGTGGTGGCCAAGCTGCCCAAGCGCGAGCGACCGACGACCTGACCGCAGTCACGGTGGGACACACCGGCCGCGTTGAGGTGGCTGCCGGGCGTGGTTGCCGTCCGGGACAGCAAGGACCCGGCCGGTCCGGTGCTCGCCTTCGACCCGCAGGCGTGGCGCTCGTTCGTCGAGTTCGCCAAGCAGTCCTGACACGGCAAAGGAGCAGGCCCTCAGCAGCATGCTGCTGAGGGCCTGCTCCTTTCCGTCGCTGCGGTCAGCGGGGTACGACCTGCTCGGCGGCCCAGTCGCGCCAGCCGGCCAGCTTGTCCGCGGCGACGGCGAGCTGGTCGGCGACCGGGCCGGGGCCGGTCGAGCCGGGGGTGGTCCGGGCCGCGAGGGCGGAGCGCACCGAGAGCACGTCCCGCACCGACGGGTCCAGGTGCGGGCTGACCGCGGCCAGGTCGGCGTCGGAGACCTCGTCCAGGGCACAGTCCCGGGCCACGCAGAGCGAAACCAACTGGCCGGTGATCTCGTGCGCGTCGCGGAACGGCACGCCCCGGCGGACCAGCCAGTCCGCCACCTCGGTGGCGAGGGAGAAGCCGACCGGCGCGGCGGCGACCAGGCGGTCGACGCGTACGGTCATCGTGGAGATCATCCCGGCGAGCGCCGGCAGCAGCAGCTCCAGAGTGTCGACCGCGTCGAAGGCCGGCTCCTTGTCCTCCTGCATGTCCCGGTCGTAGGTCATCGGCAGGCCCTTGAGCATGGTGAGCACGCTCATCAGGCCGCCGACCAGCCGGCCGGACTTGCCCCGGGCCAGCTCGGCGATGTCCGCGTTCTTCTTCTGCGGCATGATCGACGAACCGGTGGCGAACGCGTCGTCCAGCTCCACCCAGCCGAACTCGTGCGACGTCCAGAGCACCACCTCCTCGCCGAGGCGGGACAGGTGCACGCCGATCATCGCGGTGACGAAGAGGAACTCGGCGACGAAGTCCCGGTCGGCGACCGCGTCCATCGAGTTGGCGAAGGACGTGCGGAAGCCCAGCTCCTTGGAGACCGCCACCGGATCCAGCGGCAGGCCCGAGCCGGCGAGCGCGCCCGCGCCGAGCGGGCTGATCGCCGCCCGGTGGTCCCAGTCGCGCAGCCGCTCCAGGTCGCGCAGCAGCGGCTGCACGTGGGCGAGCAGCCAGTGCCCGAAGGTGACCGGCTGGGCGTGCTGGAGGTGGGTCATGCCGGGGGCGGCGGTGTCCACGTGCCGCCCGGCCTGCTCGACCAGCGCCTCGGCCAGCTCGACCAGGCGGGCGGCCACGCCCCGGGCGTGATCGCGCAGGTAGAGCCGCAGGTCGGTGGCGACCTGGTCGTTGCGGGACCGGCCGGCGCGCAGCTTGCCGCCGAGGCTGCCGAGCCGCTCCAGCAGGCCGCGCTCCAAGGCGGTGTGCACGTCCTCGTCGTCGACGGTCGGGCGGAACGCCCCGGAGGCGCAGGCGGCCTCCAGGTCGTCCAGCGCGGCCAGCATCCTGCCCAGTTCCTCGGGGTCGAGCAGGCCGGCGCCGGCCAGGACCCGGGCGTGCGCCCGGGAGCCGGCGATGTCGTACGGGGCGAGGCGCCAGTCGAACTGGACGCTCACCGACAGCCGCGCGAGCGCCTCGGAGGGGCCGCCGGCGAACCGGCCTCCCCAGAGGCTCGTCCGGTTGGTGGCGGCGCTGTTCTCGGTCAGGCTCTTGTCGTCCACCCCACCCATCATTGCAGTGCTCACCTTCCGCTCCCGACTGCGGGGCTCACTCGCTGCGCTCGTTCACTCCTCGCGGTCGCGCTCACGATCAGGCGCCACCCAGCCGGGCGTCCCGCGCGGCGGCCATCCGGCTGGGCAGGCCCCACAGCTGCACGAAGCCCTTCGCGAGGGACTGGTCGAAGGTGTCGCCGGTGTCGTAGGTGGCCATGCCGAAGTCGTACAGGCTGGCCTCGGAGCGCCGGCCGGTGACGGTGGCCCGGCCGCCGTGCAGGGTGAGCCGCACCTCGCCGGAGACGTGCTGCTGGGCGTCGTCGATGAACGCGTCGAGGGCGTTCTTCAGCGGCGAGAACCAGAGGCCGTCGTAGACCAGCTCGCCCCAGCGCTGGTCGACGCCGCGCTTGAACCGGGCCAGGTCCCGCTCGACGGTGACGTTCTCCAGCTCCTGGTGGGCGGTGATCAGGGCGATCGCGCCGGGCGCCTCGTACACCTCGCGGCTCTTGATGCCGACCAGCCGGTCCTCGACCATGTCGAGCCGGCCGATGCCCTGGGCGCCGGCCCGCCGGTTGAGCTCCAGGATCGCCTGGTACGGGGTGACGGTCTCGCCGTCGATGGCGACCGGCACGCCGGCGTCGAAGGTGATGACGACCTCGTCGGCGTCCCGCGGCTCGCTGGGGTCGGAGGTGTAGGAGTAGAGGTCCTCGATCGGGCCGTTCCAGATGTCCTCCAGGAAGCCGGTCTCGACCGCGCGGCCCCACAGGTTCTGGTCGATGGAGTACGGCGACTTGGCCGACACGTCGATCGGCAGCCCCTTCTCCTCGGCGAAGGCGATCGCCTTGTCCCGGGTCCAGGCGAAGTCCCGGGCCGGGGCGATGATCTTCAGGTCGGGGGCGAGCGCACCGAGGCCGACCTCGAAGCGGACCTGGTCGTTGCCCTTGCCGGTGCAGCCGTGCGACACGATGGTGCCGCCGTGCTTCTTCGCCGCGGCCACCAGGTGCTTGACGATCAGCGGCCGGGACAGCGCGGAGACCAGCGGGTAGCGGTCCATGTAGAGGGCGTTGGCGCGAATCGCCGGCAGGCAGTACTCGGCGGCGAACTCGTCGCGCGCGTCGACCACCTCGGACTCGGCGGCGCCGCAGTCCAGCGCCCGCTGCCGGATGACGTTCATGTCCTCGCCGCCCTGGCCGACGTCGACCGCTACCGCGATCACCTCGGCGCCGGTCTGCTCGGCCAGGTACGGGATGGCGACGGAGGTGTCGAGACCCCCGGAGTACGCCAGGACGACCCGCTCGGTCATGGTGTGGTGCTCCCTTCAACGTTCTCTTCCCGGCGGGCCCACGCGGCGAGCTTGTCGCCCAACGCGGCGCCGCCGACGGCCTCGCGGGCCACGACGAGGATGGTGTCGTCGCCGGCGATGGTGCCGACGACCTCGGGCAGGCCCGCTCGGTCCAACGCGCTGGCCAGATAGTGGGCTGCGCCCGGCGGGGTGCGCAGCACGGCGATGTTGCCGCTGGAGTCGACCCCGTTGAGCAGCTCGCGCAGCAGCCGGACGAGCCGGGCCGGGGCGGCCTCGGCCTCGCGCAGCGGCCGGTGGCCGTCCTCCGGGATCAGGTAGACGCCCCGCCCGTCGCCGCCGCGCGCGGTGACCGCCCCCAACTCCTTGAGGTCCCGGGAGAGGGTGGCCTGGGTGACCTGGATGCCGTCGCCGGCGAGCAGGTCGGCCAGCTCGGTCTGCGAGTGGATGGCCCGGTCGCGGATCAGCTCGACGATGCGGGCGTGCCGGGCGGCGCGGGTCAGCGGGGCGGTCATGGGGTTGATGCCTCCAGGAGAAACGTCAGCAGCGCCTTCTGGGCGTGCAGGCGATTCTCCGCCTGGTCGAAGACGGCGCTGCGCGGCCCGTCGAGCACCTCGTCGGTGATCTCCTCGCCCCGGTGGGCGGGCAGGCAGTGCAGCACGATGACGTCGGCCGCGGCGTGGCCGAGCAGCGCGTCGTTGACCTGGTACGGCAGGAACGGGGTGGTCCGGTCGAGGCCGTCGGACTCCTGACCCATGGAGGTCCAGGTGTCGGTGGCGATCACGTCGGCGGCGCGGACCGCCTCGACCGGGTCGGTGAGCACGCGGACCGATCCGCCGGTGCCGGCGGCGATCTTCTCGGCCCGGGCGACCACCTCCGGGTCGGGCTGGAACCCGGCCGGCCCGGCGATCCGGACGTGCATCCCGGCGGTCGCCCCGGCCAGCAGATAGGAATGCGCCATGTTGTTCGCCGCGTCCCCGACGTACGCGAGGGTCCGTCCGGCGGTGGCGCCGAACCGCTCGCGGACGGTGAGCAGGTCGGCGAGGAGCTGGCAGGGGTGGTACGCGTCGGTGAGCGCGTTGACCACCGGCACGGTGGCGTGCGCGGCGACCTCGGCGATCCGGTCGTCGCCGTGGGTCCGCAGCACGATCGCGGCCACGTAGCGGGAGAGCACCCGACCGGCGTCGGCCAGGGTCTCGCCCCGCCCGAAGTGGGTGACCTGGGTGTCCACCACGAGCGGGTGCCCGCCCAGCTCGGCGATGCCCACGTCGAACGAGAACCGGGTGCGCAGGCTCTGCTTGTCGAAGAGCACCGCCACCGACCGCGGCCCGGCGAGGGGCTGGTGGCCGAAGCGGTCCGCCTTCATCCGGGCCGCGAGGTCGAGCACGGCCAACTGCTCGGCGGGCGAGAGGTCGTCGTCCCGCAGGAAGTGCCGGATCATGCGGGGACCTCCGTCGTGGTCGGGGCACCCTCGGCGGGGATCGCCGGGGCGGGCGCGGCGGCGTCGAGCGCGGCCGGGAGGGCGGCGAGGAAGGCGTCGACCTGTGCGGCGCTGAGGATCAGCGGCGGGGCGAGCCGGACCACGCCGGGCTGCACCGGGTTGACCAGGAAGCCGGCGTCGCGCAGCGCGGTCGCCACCGCGCCGGCCACCGGCTGGTCGAGCACGACGCCGAGCAGCAGGCCGGCGCCGCGTACCTCGGCGACGAGCGGGTGGCCGAGCGCCTCGATCCCCCGCCGTAGCCGCTCCCCGATCCGCTTGACGTGGTCGAGCAGCCCCTCGCTGGCGATCGTCGAGATCACCGCGAGGGCGGCCGCGCAGCTGACCGGGTTGCCGCCGAAGGTGGTGCCGTGGGAGCCGGGGCCGAGCAGCTCGGCGGCCCGGCCGAAGGCCAGGCAGGCGCCGATGGGCAGGCCCCCGCCGAGTCCCTTGGCGAGCGTGACCAGGTCCGGCTCGACGCCCTCGGCCTGGTGGGCGAACCAGTGCCCGGTGCGGCCGACGCCGGTCTGCACCTCGTCGAGCACCAGCAGGGCGCCGTGGGCGGCGGTGATCCGCCGCGCCTCGGCCAGGTAGCCGGGCGGCGGGACGACGACGCCGTTCTCGCCCTGGATCGGCTCGATGATCACCATGGCGGTGGCGTCGGTGACGGCGGCCGCCAGGGCCGCGGCGTCGCCGTACGGCACGTGGGTGACGTCACCGGGAAGCGGGCGGAAGGGGTCGGCCTTGGCCGGCTGGCCGGTGAGCGCCAGGGCGCCCATGGTCCGGCCGTGGAAGCCGCCCTGGGTGGCGACCACGTGGCTGCGCCCGGTGAGCCGGGAGAGCTTGAACGCGGCCTCGTTCGCCTCGGCGCCGGAGTTGGCGAAGAACACCCGCCCGGGCCGGCCGGCGAGGGCCAGCAGCAGCTCGGCGAGGGCGACCGGCGGCTCGGCGACGAACAGGTTGGAGACGTGCCCGAGGGTGGCGACCTGCTTGGACACGGCGGCCACCACTGCCGGGTGGGCGTGGCCGAGGGCGTTGACCGCGATGCCGCCGAGCAGGTCGACGTACTCCCGGCCGGCTTCGTCGACCACGACCGCGCCGGAGCCGGAGACGAGCGCGAGCGGCGGGGTGCCGTAGTTGTCCATCATGGCCGCGCCCCAGCGCTCCACCAGCGTGCTCATCCGACCTTGCCTTCCTTGTTCGCGACTGCGGGGCTCGCGGGCTCGCTCCTCGCGCTCACCGGGCTCCCCTTTCGTTCGCGACTGCGGGGCTCGCAAGCTCACTCCTCGCGCTCACGACCATCGTGCCGAAACCTTCTGAGGTGAAGACCTCGAGCAGCGTGGAGTGGGCGACCCGGCCGTCGACGACGTGCGCGGCGGGCACTCCGCCGCCCACCGCCCGCAGGCAGGCCTCCATCTTCGGGACCATTCCCGATTCCAGGGACGGCAGCAGCTTCGCCAGCTCGTCGGTGCTGATCTCGCTGACCAGGCTGGACGTGTCCGGCCAGTCGGCGTAGAGGCCGGCGACGTCGGTGAGGACCACCAGCTTGCGGGCGTCCAGGGCGACCGCCAGCGCGGCAGCGGCGGTGTCGGCGTTGAGGTTGTGCAGCACACCGTCGGCGTCCGGCGCGACCGTGGAGATCACCGGGATCCGGCCGGCGGCGATGAGGTCGGCGACCGCCGACACGTCCACCGACTCCACGTCGCCGACCTGGCCGACGTCGACCGGCTCCCCGTCCACGTACGCCGGGCGGCGCACCGCGGTGAACAGCCCGGCGTCCTCGCCGGAGAGGCCGACCGCGAACGGGCCGTGCGCGTTGATCAGGCCGACCAGCTCCCGGCCGACCTGCCCCACGAGGACCATCCGCACGACGTCCATCGCCTCGGGGGTGGTGACCCGCAGGCCGCCCTTGAACTCGCTGGCGATGCCGAGCCGGCCGAGCATGGCGGAGATCTGCGGCCCGCCGCCGTGCACGACGACCGGCTTGAGGCCGGCGTACCGGAGGAAGACCATGTCGGCGGCGAAGGCACGCTGCAACTCGGGGTCGACCATGGCGTTGCCGCCGTACTTGACCACGACGGTGGCACCGGAGAAGCGGGCCAGCCAGGGCAGGGCCTCGATCAGCGTCTCGGCCTTGCCCTGGGCCCGGGTGAGGTCCGCGGTGAGGCTCACTGCGCCGGCCTTTCGTTCGCGACTGCGGGACTCCGCTCCGCTGCGTTCCTCGCGCTCACGTCGAGTACGCCGAGTTCTCGTGCACGTACGCGTGCGACAGGTCGTTGGTCCAGATCGTCGCGGCGGCCTCGCCCGCGTGCAGGTCGATCCGGATGGTGACGTCCCGGCCGGTGAGGTCCACCTTGGCGCGATCCTCGGCGGCCGCACCGCTCCGGCACACCCACACCCCGTTGACCGCGACGTCCACCCCGTCCGGCTCGAAGACGGCGGCGGTGGTGCCGACCGCGGCGAGGATCCGGCCCCAGTTCGGGTCGTTGCCGAACAGCGCGGTCTTGACCAGGTTGTTCCGGGCCACCGAGCGGCCGACCTCGACCGCGTCCTCCTCGGTGGCGGCGCCGACCACGTCGATGGCGATCTGCTTGGTGGCGCCCTCGGCGTCGGCGATGAGCTGCTGGGCCAGGTCGTGGCAGGCGGCGGTGACCGCGGCGGTCAGCTCCGCCTCGGTGGGCGCGATCCCGGACGCACCGCTGGCCAGCAGCAGCACCGTGTCGTTGGTGCTCATGCAGCCGTCCGAGTCGATCCGGTCGAAGGTGACCCGGGTGGCGGCCCGCAGCGCGGCGTCGAGGGTCTCCGGCCCGGCCACCGCGTCGGTGGTGAGCACGCAGAGCATGGTGGCCATCGCCGGGGCGAGCATGCCGGCGCCCTTTGCCATGCCGCCGACGGTCCAGCCGCTGCCGCCGGCCACGGTGGTCTTGGGCCGGGTGTCGGTCGTCATGATCGCCTCGGCGGCCGGCTGGCCGCCCTCGCGGGACAGCCCGCGGACCGCGGCGCGGACGCCGGGCAGGAGTTTGTCCATCGGGAGCCGCTCACCGATCAGGCCGGTCGAGCAGACGGCGACCTCACCGGCGCCGAGCATCAGCCGGGGGCTGCTGGCGGTGAGCACGGTGGCGGTGTGCTCGGCGGTGGCGTGGGTGTCCTGGAAGCCGGCCGGGCCGGTGCAGGCGTTCGCCCCGCCGGAGTTGAGGACCACGGCGCGGACCACGCCGCCCCGGACGACCTGCTGGGTCCAGAGCACGGGGGCGGCCTTGACCCGGTTGGCGGTGAAGACGGCGGCCACCCCGGCGTCGGGGCCGTCGTTGAGGACCAGGGCGACGTCGCCGGCGCCGCTGGCCTTGAGGCCGGCGGCGACACCGGCGGCCCGAAAGCCCCGGGGGGTGGTGACGGTCATGCCGCGCCTCCGCTCCGCGCAGGCGCGGCATGACGCCGCGCCGGGCTGTGCGTGCTGATTCGCTCGCTACGCTCGCTCATGGGGCTACTCCGAAGACGGGGAGTCCGGTGGTCTCGGGGAGGCCGAGCATCAGGTTGGCGTTCTGCACGGCCTGGCCGGCCGCGCCCTTGCCCAGGTTGTCGATGGCGCTGACCACGATCACCCGGCCGGAGTCGACATCGACGGTGGCCTGGAGGTGGCACGAGTTCGAGCCGGCGGTGGCGGCGGTGTGCGGCCACGCCCCCTCGGGCAGCACGTGCACGAAGGGCGCGCCCGCGTACGCCCGCGCCAGCACCGCGCGCGGGTCGGCGTCGCCGGTGGGGACGGCGGTGACCGTGGCGAGGATGCCCCGGGGCATGGGGGCGAGCACCGGGGTAAAGGAGAGGCCGGTCGCCCCGGTGGCCTGCTTGATCTCCGGCACGTGCTGGTGGGCGCCGACCTTGTAGGGCGACAGGTCGCCCATCACCTCGCTGCCGAGCAGGTGGGCCTTGGCGGCCCGGCCGGCGCCGGAGGTGCCGGAGGCGGCGACCACCACCACGTCGGCGGGGTGGACCGCGCCGGCGGCGATCAGCGGGGCGAGGGCGAGGGTGGTGGCCACCGCGTAGCAGCCGGTGCTGGCCACCCGGGTCGCCGCGGCGATCACGGCCCGCTGGCCGGGCAGCTCCGGCAGCCCGTAGGTCCAGGCCCCGGCGTGCGGGCCGCCGTAGTAGCGGGACCAGGCGTCCGCGTCACGCAGCCGGTGGTCAGCGCCGAGGTCGACCACCTTGACGGTGGCGGGGAGCGCCGCGGCGAGGGCCGCCGACTGGCCGTGCGGCAGGGCCAGGAAGACCAGGTCCGCGTCGGCCAGGGTGGCCGGCTCGGTCGCCCCGAACACCAGGTCCAGCCCGGCGAGCTGCGGGTGTATGGCGGCGACGGGCCGGCCGGCCTGCGAGTGGGCGGTGGCCGCGACGAGGTCGAGCTCAGGGTGCCCGGCGAGCAGACGCAGCAGCTCACCACCGGCGTACCCACTCGCCCCGGCGACCGCGACCCGGATACCCATACTCACCTCCGCATGACTATGCATAGCAGGCTAGCAGGATCGGCGCTGCGCTGCAAGTTCATACAGACGACTGCATGAACCTGCCGTCAGGCCCGCGGCGGCACGTCGGGGGGCGCCGCCTCCCTCGGGTACAGCCGCCAGGAGATCACGTTGGCGGTGGCGACGCCGACCAGCACCAGGGCCGCGGCCAGGGCCACCAGCAGGGGTGGCATCGCGTGCGCCACCGGGACTAGGACCGCGAGCAGCGCGAGCCCGATCAGCCGCGACCAGGAGACGCGACTGAAGGCGGCGTAGTCGAGCATCGACCGGCCGACCAGGAACAGCGCCGGGCCGCCGAGGATGACCAGGAACCGCGACGGCTTGGTCTCGCCGAAGGGTTCCGCGATGATCAGCCGGTCCCCCACGGCGCTGACCGCGACGCCGACCACCATGATCAGGTGCGCGTACGACGCGAGCTCACCGACATAGGCCGGGGCCCGGGACGACGCGAGGGCGGCAGGGAGCAACTCGCCTGCCCGGTAGTAGTAGATCTGCCAGAGCAGCACGGTGATCACGAACGCCACCAGCAGCGCGGCCGTCCGCTCGCGCTGGAAGCCGTACGGGCTGATCTGGATGCCGGAGGTCAGGATGGTTTCCCCGAAGGCGATGATGAGCACCTGCCGGTAGCGCTCCGTCAGGTGCTCCTCGGCGATCGGCTGACCGCGCAGTCCCGCGCGGCCGAGCCAGGGGGTCGGGAAGTCGAGCAGCCCGCCGACGTAGTCGATGAGGACCGCCACGGTCCACAGGACCAGCCGGACGTCGCCGTGGGCGAAGATCCCGGCGAGCCACGGGACCGCCGAGATGCACGCCCAGAAGAGGATCCGGATGCTGACCCCCCGCGCGTAGCCGTCCCCGCCGAACAGCACGAGCCAGAGATGCCGAAACACCTCGACGGCGACGTAGACCCCCGCGAAGACGGCCCCGTAAGCCTCGAACGCCGCCGGCAACGCGGCGCCCATCAACAGGGCGCCGAGCATGGTCACGATGACCATGACCTGGATCATCGGACGGGTGGGGTCGTACCGGTTGGCCGTCCAGGCCATCCGGTACCAGAGCCACCAGATGGCCAGGGTGAGCACCAGCGCCGAGTAGAAGCCGTGCCAGTCGAGCTGGTGGACCAGGCGGTCGGAGAGGCGGGTGAGGGCGAAGACCAGCACCACGTCGAAGAGCAGTTCGACGAAGCCCGCCCGCTGCGGGGGCTGGCGGCTCCCCGGCAGCTCAGCCGCCCCACCCCGCACGACCATACAGATCTGCCCTACTTTTCCCCTTTCGGGCAGTATTCCACGCCGTCGCGCAGCGAGCGTCAGGTCGAGGGATTCCGGGTGCGCCGGCGGGCGAGGCGGGCGGCCAGGGCCATCAGCAGCACCGCCTCCGTGACCAGGATGGCGACAGCCCACCCGGGGCCCACCCAGCCGGCCAGCGAGACGTACCAGTAGCGCACCAGCAACGTCAGCACCGTCACCGCGAACGCCAGGGAGGCGAGACCGTAGAGGGCGTACGCCACCCGGTCCCGGGGCCGGTAGCCACGGACCGCGCTCGGGCCCTGGCGCAGCAGCCGGCCGTAGAACCGGTAGCTGTCGGTCCGCAGGTCGCCGAGGTTCAGCGCGTGGCTGAGCATGTAGTAGCCGTCGAGCCGGAGAAAGGGCACCAGGTTGAGGGCGGCGGTCGCGGTGCCGAAGAGCAGCATCGTGCCGGCCAGGTCGTAGAGTGCCCCGGGCGTACCCCAGAGCCGGATGGCGGCGAACGGCACCAGCGCCAGCATGCTGACGAACACGCCGGCGAACGCGGTCGCCACCCGCCGGCGCGGGGTGAACAGCACGATGTCGTCGACCTTGCAGTACGGGGCCAGCAGCGGGAAGCGCCACATCACGCCGATCTCGGTGCCGCGCCCGCCGAAGTGCCGGCAGGTCAGCCCGTGGGCGCACTCGTGCAGGAAGACGATCACCCAGGTGATCACCACGGCGGCCAGGATCGCGGGGAGCGGGCGGTCGCCCCGGGCGACCACGTCGAGCAGCACCGGCAGGTGCAGCGCCACGTACCCGGCGACCGCCAGCACGACCAGCAGCGCCGGCAGCACGAACCACCAGGTGAACAGCGGTGCCAGCCGGGGCAGCAGCCGGTCGAAGAACCGGTCCGGGTCGTACAGCGGCCAACGGGCCGACAGCGGGCCGCGCCGGGTCTTGGCCGCGCCCTCGGCGGCCGCCGCGGTGAGCCGGGCGACGGCCTCCGGATCGGTGGCGCCGTCGAGCAGTTGCCGCTTGTGCAGCATGCCGAAGAGCTGCTGCCAGTTCTCCGGCCCGAGCCGCCGCCGGAACGCGGCGGCGTACTCGGTGGCCAGGTCGTCGAGCGTCCGGGTGCCGTCCATCCGGGACAGCAGGAAGTGCTCGCGCGGCCCGACCCGGTAGTACCAGCCGGTCTCCGGGTCCTTGACGTGGTGGACGAGCTTCTCCCCCCGCCACTGGCCCGGGCCGAGCACGATCCCGGCCCGCAGCCGGGGCCGGGTCCAGGTCGCGTCCACCGTGGTCATCGCGGACCGGCCGGAGCGACGTCGTCGAGGAGCGCGGTCCGCATCACGTACGACAGGTAGATCTCGTCGAGGATGCTCACGCCGAGCCGGTTGTTCGTCATGTGCAGGTACGAGCTGAGCAGGATGGGCAGCGCGACGTCGAGGTCGCGGACCGGGGTGGGTTCGCCGCCGCCGCGCTGGAACACCAGGTCACCCTGTTCGACGGCGGCGACGACCCGGTCCCGCAGCTGCCGGCAGTGCGCCGACCAGCGGCCCTCCACACCCCCGGGCCGGACGTCGGCCCCGTCCCGGGCGGCCGCGCGGATCTGCGCCAGGCGCCCGCGCAACGCGACGTCCATCCGCTGGTAGCTGGTGTCGAAGCTGGCGTGGTACTCGTCGCTCGGCTCGGAGTAGGAGACCTCCCAGAACCGGCGGTACTCGTCGAGGAAGTCGGCGATGCGCCGGTCGTCGGCGAGGAACACCGCGCACATCATCATGCTCAGCTGGGCGGAGAGCCCGAGCAGCACCGGACGGACGTGCACGTTGGTGGTGGCCAGCAGGTCCAGCACCACGTCGCTGGAGTGTTCGAAGTGCCACTCGGCGAGTTCGATCCCGGCCGGTCCGCCGTAGCGGCCGTACTCCCGCTCGTACGCGATGTGGTGGTAGCTGTTGTTCGCCCGCATCGGCATCACGCCGTCCGGCCCGTACTCCTCGTCCCACCGTTGCCGGCCGTACTCGGCGAGGAACATCTGCTTGTACAGGTCGCCAAGCCCCTCGCTGTCCACCTCGTAGAGGGCGGGACGGCGGCGTAGGAACGCCTCGATCGCCTCGTCCACCCGCGCCCGGACCACCGCCGGGTCGACGCCCGGCGCCGGCAGCACCCGCAGCCGCACGTGCGGCCCCTCCATCCAGTACTTGATGAAGAAGTACCGGCTGATCAGCCCCTCGGCCCGTAGCTCGTCCACCAGCGGGCGGACGCCCTCGACGAGCATCGGGTTGGCGTTGCTGGCGTAGAAGACGTGGACGCTGAGCCAGCCGTGCTCCACCGGGGAGGGGAAGTGGGTCATCGGTCCACCTTTCCGGCGCGGACGCCGTTGAGTTCCACCGTCAGTTCGGTGACGTGGCTGCCACCGGGGCCGCGGAGCACCTGCTCGTCGCGGTCCGGCAACATCTCGGTGAGCACCAGGCGGCTGCCCGCCCCCCGTCCGGTCGCCTCCAGCAACTGCAGGCAGAAGTGGCTGTCGAAGTCGACGTAGAGCGGCTTGTGGTCCGGCCGGCCGCCCGGCTGCGCCCCGGGCTGGCCGTCGTCACCGGCGGCCGGGGTGAGCCGGGTGCCCTCCGGCGTGGCGAAGACCCGCCGGGGCAGGCCGTTGTCGCGCCGCCACCGCTGCCAGCGCAGGAACCAGTCGGCGTCGCTCTGCTCCGGGGTACGCGCCGGCGGCAGGTGGTCCGGGTGCAGCTTCCACATCCGCCGTTGCAGCACCAGGTCGCCGTGCACGATGCGCGGGTACCCGGCGATGCCGCGACCGGGCAGCGGCACGGTGGTGCCGGCCCACAGGTCCGGCTGGGCCATGCCCAGGTAGGCGAAGGTGAGCAGCACCTGCTGCACCTCGGGCAGCGCCATCGGCAGCAGGAAGCCCAGGTAGACCGGGATGACCTCGGCGTCGAGCCGGCGCGAGCGCAGCAGCAGCCGGTCGGCGACCGGGTCGTGTTCGACGCTGAGGTCGTCCATGTGGATCTGCTCGCCGGCCGGCCGGAAGCTGATCTCCCCGGGGCAGACCAGCTCGTACGGGGTGACCGCCGGGTGCAGGTTCAGGTTGGTGGCGTCGTACCCGCCCTTCAGCTCGGCGAGCACCGCGCCCGGCGGCTGCAGCCGGGCCAGCTCGGCGCGGAGCGTGCCGGCGAGGTCCTGGTCGGCGAAGAGGTGGGCGAACCGGGAGAACAGCAGCGTCATGCCGGAGTAGATCCGGTTGACCACCACCCGGTGCCGGTCGCCCTGGTCGGCGAGCTGGAGGAAGAACGACCGGGGGTCGAGCGTGCCGAGCGTCTCCGGCACCATGGCGGCGACGTCCGCCATGAAGTCGTCGTCCAGCCGCAGCTCCTCGGCGCCGGCCGGCAACCGGTCGTACGCCTCGTTCACCCGCCGGGCCACCTCGATCCGGGCGTCGTCCAGCGCGGTGATCTCCTCCTGCCGGAACCAGTTCTCCTGCCGCACGTACGCGTTGTCGGCGTCGAACGCCCGGCGGCGCATCATCCGGCCGGAGTAGTGCTCGAAGAAGTCCTGCTGGAACTCGTGGGCGAAGGTGAGCAGGTCGTCGCAGCGGCCACCGGCCCCGTAGCGGGCCCGGAAGAAGCCCTTCGTGGCCAGCCGACGCGGCAGGTTGATGTCGAACACCGGCATGATCCGGGCCAGCGCCCGCAGGCCGGGCAGGACGTCCCGCTCCCAGCGGCCCCGGTCGGCCGTGACCGGCACCCGGGTGCGCAGGGTCGCATCCTCGTACACCAGGGTCCGGGGGGCCGGGACGTCGGCGCGGCCGAGATCCGCGTGGGCCGCGACCAGCTCCCGCCGGATGTCGGCGAGCACCCGGCGGCGGCCGGCCACGTCCTGGTCGGGATAGCCGGCGGCGAGCCGGTTGACGGTGCCGACCCGCTCGGCGAGCCGGTCCGCCCAGTCGCGGCCGATCTCCCGCAGTGCCCGCCGGTAGCCCTCGACCGGGTCGTCGGCGTGGATGTCCAGGTGCAGGTTCGGCACCACCAGCAGGCCCACCCGCAGCAGGTGGTGCAGGTACTGCGCGATCTCCGCGGCGGGGCGGTCGGCGGTGGCCAGTTCGGCGACCAGGTCGGCCATCCGCCGGGCCCGGCCGCCGTCGAGCGCGGCCAGGATGTCGTGCAGCACCCGGCCGGTGGGCAGCACGAACAGCGACTCGTGGATCGACTCCAGGGTGATCGCGGCCTCGCCGTCCTCCGAACTGGTCCGCCGCCGGCGCAGGTAACGCAGCCGGCCACGCTCGATGCGCCAGCCGGTGGTGAGGGCGACCGGCAGGTCCGCTCGCAGCCCCTCGTCGGCGAGCACGATGGCCGACAACCGGCCCAGCGCGGCCAGGTTCAGCCGGGCCACGCCCCGCTTCGTCTCCTCGCTCCGCTCGATCATCGGCACGGCGTCGAGCAGCGCGCCGGCGCCCGAGCCGAAGGTGCCGACGTTGACCGTGGTCAGCCGGCTGAACGGGCTGGTCTTGGCGGTGGTGCGCAGCGCGTACTCCAGCAGCGACCGTTCCACCCGCCGGGCCCGCTTGCCGAGCCGGCCCGGTCCGGCGAGGTACGCGGGCAGGTACTGGTCCAGCGAGGGGGACGCGAGCAGGATGCCGCCGCGCAGGTCGGGATCCTCGGCCAGCTCGTGCAGCACGGCCCGGCGTTCCGCCAGCTCACCGTCCAGCAGCGCCGCGCCGTCGGCCAACTCCCGCCGGTACGCGGCGAAGGTCTCCAGCCAGCCGACCAGCATCCGGTGCGTGTCCCCGCCGAGCGGACCGGCCGGCCAGGCCCCGGGGTCGGCGGGAGCGGGCCGGCGGAGGTTCCAGACGTCCCGGCGCAGCCGGATCAGCCGCCGCCGCAGCTGGTCGTCGTCCAGGTTGCGGGCCACCGCCTCCTGCAGCGCGTCGGCCAGCGGCGGCCCGGTCGCCCGCAGCCGGTCCTCCAGGTCCAGGACGCGGCGGGCCCAGGCGGCGCTGCGGTCGAAGGCGAGCCGGTCGGCGACCTCCAGCGGCAGGCCGGCGGTGCGGAGCATGAACACCTCCGGCATCCGCCAGGACAGCTCGGTGACCGCTGGCGCGGGCAGGGAAACGGTCACGGGTCTCTCCTTCGTCGACGTCTTCGCGAGGCGGGTGGTCACAGCCGGTACATCAGGTCGGCGGTGGCGTCCGGATGCCGCCCGAGCAGCAGGAACAACACGGTCCGTTCGTCGGTCCCGGTCAGGCCGAGGGCCTCGTCCATGGCGACGTTGTCGAAGCCCAGCACCGCGCCGCAGCCCAGGCGCTGGGCCGTGGCCGCGCAGTACGCCCGCTGGGCGACGGCGCCGATCTCGGCGTTGAGGATGCGGTAGCCGCGCGGGCCGACGGCGTCGAGCACCGCGTCCAGCCGGCCGGCGATCGCCAGCACCGCCCCGACCTGCCCCATCGTGTAGTTGGTGAGGAAGTACTGCTGCTGCAGGAAGGCGGACATCCCACCGTCGGGCTCGGGCGCGGCGGGCAGCAGCACGTGCCGCCGGGAGCAGTAGGCGTAGGTACCGGCGTCGAGGCCATCGACGTGGTTCGCGAAGACCCAGAGGCGGGTGAGGGCCGGCGCGTCCGCGGGCAGCCCGGCGTCGGCCGGGTGGTGCCGGCCCGCGGTGGCGAAGGCGAGGGTGGTGCCGAGTTCGGCAGCGGTCAGCTCGGGCGGCCGGCGGAACCGGCCGAAGCTGCTGGACCGGGTAGCCAGCACCGTCGACAGGGGACGCGCCAGCCGGGCCAGCTCCGGCGCGGGCAGGGCCCGCGGTTCGCCGGGCAGTTCGCGGGGCGCGGCGTCCGCCAGGGCGTCCGGGGCCGGGGTGGCCGGGGCCGCCGCCGCCCGGTGCACCTCGGTCACGGCCGGGAACTCCCGCAACCGGCGGGACCGCTCGAACGCCGGGTACCGGACCCGGGGCTGCGCCGGCCGCTCCCCGGTGGGTCCGCTTCCGCCCTCACGACCGCCGTCGGGGGCGGTGTCGGCGCCGGCGTCCGGGGCAGCGCCGGCCCAGTTCAGGGGTACGACCGCGAAGGCGCTCTCCCGGTCGCTGTCGAAGCCGAGCAGCCGGTCCACCGGCGCCGGATCGAAGCCGAGCAGCCGGGGCAGCGGCACGCCGAGCCCGCGCGCGAGCAGGTCCCAGGAGCCCAGCAGGGCACCGAGGTCCTGGGTGACCACGTGGTAGCAGAAGCTGTTGTACTTGAATGAGTTCTTCCAGAACCGGATGCTCGCCACCAGGAAGCTGTCCACACCGCCCGCCGGATCGCCGACGGCGGCGCGGACCGTGCCGCTGACGTCGCCGAGCAGCAGCCGCTCCAGCACGTGCTGGCCGGTGCCGTAGTGGTAGACCCCCGGCAGCAGCGGCGCGGAGGGCCCGGCGACCAGGAAGAGCTCCACCGGGTACATGCCCCCGCCGGAGGCGGTGCCCCGCCCCCAGACGGCGTGCTCGAAGTGCGCCCGCTTGGCCAGGTCCTGGTTCCAGTTCACGGTCAGCCGCCGGTCGAGCACCCCGTACGACAGGCGCAGCAGCGTGGCCAGGCGGTCCAGCGTCCAGCCCCCGGGCGGCGGCAGGTGCTCCCCGGTGAACAGGTCGCGCAGGGTGGGCAGGTCGGGCAGCGCCACCGGCAGCGGCACCCGGGGGGCGTCGGGGTAGCTGGTGTGCCGGGAGGGCTGGTCGGCCCAGTCCACCTCGTAGTTGAGCGGTTCCATCGGGACCCGGGCCCGGCGGAACACCGCCTGCGCGTACTCCCGGACGACCTCGAGGGCCTCCTGCTGCATGTCGGTGCTCCTACGGGAAGGGGTGCGGGTGGGGGTTGCGGCCGGTGGCACCGAGCCGGTCGGGTCCGTGCGTGCCCCGGGCCAGGTGGCGCTCCAGCCGGTCGCTCCAGAGCACCCGCTGCCGCTGCCAACCGAAGTCGATGGGGACCAGGGCGGGCGCCACCACGGCCATCGTGTGCACCCCGGCGACCTCCTGCTCCGGGCAGGTCTGGTCGACCGCGACGACGTCGCCGCCGAGCCCGGCGATCAGCCCGGTGAGGTACTCCATGTCGGCCCGCAGGTCGTCGTGGTTCGGCCGGGCCGCCAGCCAGTCGCCGTACAGCTCGCTCATCGACCGCAGTGGCGGGTCGTCGAAGAGGAACGCGGCGTGGCGGGTCATCTCCGGCAGCCCGTAGAGCAGGGCGTGGTGGCTCAGCTCGGTGACCTTGGTGTAGTCCCGGGTCATCTCGCGCAGCTCCGGCTCGCTGGCGGCGACCCGTTCGTCGAAGCCGGGCACGTAGGAGGCGGTCTCGCAGACCGCGGCGCGGACCGCGTCGTCCGGGTCGAGGCTGGCGCCGGCGGCGAAGCAGAGCTGACCGAGCCCGTCGCCGCGCTTGACCGCGACCGCGGTGACCACCGGGACGGGCAGGTCCGCGCGGGTGTCGAAGAGCCGGATGTCGTAGCCGAGCAGGTCCACCCGGTCGAGCATGAAGTGCACCCGCTCGTCCCGGCAGGTGCTCGGGTCGATCTCGGCCAGCCGGGCCGAGCCGTACCAGGCGAGCAGGAAGGCGTCCCGTTCGATGAGTTCGAGCATGCCGTGCAGCAGCGCCTCCTCGGGGCAGCTGCCGCTGGCGCAGCCGTTGGAGCACTCCTGGACGAACTTGCGGTGGTCGGTGCGGCGGTCCAGGTAGTAGACGAGCTGCTCGGGCACGAGCCGGGGGGTGCGGTCGCGCAGCGAGTAACCCCAGACCCAGGGCATCGGCGCATCCGGCGAGTACGGGGCGTAGTAGAGCCCATGCCCGTGGTAGAACGCCGGGTGATAGCCCAGACCGCCCGGGTCGAGGGCGTCCGGGGCCAGGTTGGCGTAGCTGTCGACGACCGTGGTCCGCCGCGCCCGGGGGAACTGGCCGGCATACCGCTCCAGCCCCTCCAGCAGGGCGTACGTCTCGCTGCTGCCGTAGCTGTTGGCGTGCCCGCTCCACCACATCTCGTGCAGGTCGTAGCGGCTGCGGATCCGGAAGTAGCCGGTCACCGGCGCGGTGGCGGTGGCGTTGTACGCGCGCAGGGCGCTGCCGCCCAGCGCCCCGGCGACCGGGTTCGCCAGCGCGGCGACCGGGAGGTCCAGCTCGCCGGCCGACCGCAGCCGGTACGCGGACGGGTCCGGCTTGGGCCGGCTGGTGAGCGGGATGACCGCGGCTTCCGCGGTGTCCGGGCGGACGGTCGCGCAGGCCGGGCACTCGGAGTCGGCCAGCACCTCGACGACGGTGGTCTCCAGGGTGTCCATCCGCAGCTGCCGCAGGCGTCCGACGCCGGGCCGGTCGCCCTGGGGGCGGCAGGCGTCCAGCAGGAGCTGCCACAGCGCGTCGACCGCGAACGGCGTCAGGTGGGGCAGCGGGGCCACGGTGCCGACCCGGGCCTGGTGCTCCAGGGCGTGCCGTTCGTCGCGAACCCGGATGGCCTGCCAGCGCCGCTGCACGCAGAGCGGGCACGGGCCGGGCTGGGCGCCCGCCGCGTCGTCGGTGTCCGTCCAGCGTGGCCCGACCAGCGCGGTCGCGCCGTGCAGCCAGATCGGCACCACGTCGCCGGTCAGGCCCTCGCCGCCGTCGGCGTAGGCGTCGGTCAGGCCGAGGGCGGCGATCCGCACGGTGATCCCGTCGAGTGCGGCGGGGCGGGCGGGCTGCCGCGCCTGGTCCTGGCGTCGCTCGTGGAACGCCTCGCCGAGCTGCTTGAGGCTGCTGTCCCACCCGGTGGAGGTGGTCCGGACATCGACGATCATGCGGTTCACCTGTCTACGGTCGCGACCTGTGCTGATGAGATTGGGACCGGCGCCCCGCCGACGTGGCCCGCCGGCGGGGGCGGTTACGGCGCTGGGCTGGGTCAGCCGCCGCCGCATCCGGTGCTGGTGCTGCTGCTGCAGCAGCTGGACGTGCTGCAACTGCAGCAGCTGGAGCAGGAACAGCTGGAGCTGGACCAGTCCATGACCATCGCGTCGATGGCGTCGACGTCCTCGATCTCGAACGTCTCCGTCTCCAGCGCGCGTAGTTCCTCAGTCAGTTCCGGCATTTTCCTTCCACCTCCCCTCGGTCGATCAGGGCCGCGGTGCCGGCCGGACGTCCGGAGCGACCGGCGGCGCCGTGGCTCAGCTGGTGCTGCTGCAACTCGACGAGGTGCAGCTGCAACAACTGGACGTGCTGCAGCTGGAGCAGCTGGACGTGCTCGTGCTGCTGCTGCAGATGTCCATCAGGTCGGCGGACAGCTCAGCGATGTCCTCGACCTCGAACGTCTCGGTCTGCAGGTCGCGCAGCTCGCTGCGGACCGAGTCGGGCAGTAGGCCGGATGTCGGGGGTTGTGTCGGCACGGGCCTCTCCTTGAGCCGCGGTGGCGCCAGTCGTCGGTGGGTCCGCGTCGCACCACCACGGTGGATCCAGCGGAGGCACGCAGGGCTACTCGCCGGCCGGGCCGGCGGCGGATGGTGCGTCGTTCGTGCGGCGTCCCACCGGGGACTGGAAGTCGTCAGCGTCGGGGGCAACCCCGTTCACCCGGTCAGCCGCAGCTGCTGGTGCTGGTGCTGGTGCTGCAGCAGCTCGAGGTGCTGCAGCTGCAGCAGCTGGAGCAGGAGCAGCTGGAGCTGGTCGCAGCGAGCGCCTCGCCGCCGTCCTCGACCTCCTCGATCTCGAAGGTCTCGGTCTCCAGCTCGCGGAGCTCGTCGTTCAGGGTGATCGGCATCTTTTCCACCTCCTTCCATGGTGCGTGCCTCGCCGAAACCACTGACGTGGTGGTTCAGTCGGCCGCCGGGGCGGACCGGCGCAGCAGGACGACCCCACTGCGGAAGGCCCCGGTGGCCCGGACGTCCCGGGTGGTCGTCTCGACCAGCAGGGCGCTCATTCCCTGCTCGTCCAGCGCGGCCAGCACGGCCGCCCGGTCGGTCGCCGGTCCGGCCGGGCCGGCGGGGGTGGCGCCGGCCGTGAGCGCGGCCGGGTCGAAGTCACGCAGCACCGGGTCGCCGAGGTCGGCGACGGCGTCCTCGAAGTGCCGCACCTGAACACGCCCGACCGCGTCCCGGACGGCGGCCAGCCGGGTGGCGACCGGGTCGAACCCGCCGGCCAGCGCCCAGTCCCGGTCACCGCCGCCCGGCGGCTCGGCGACGGCGAGCACGGCGTACGCCGGGTCGGCCCCGGCCAGCGCCAACACCGACAGCCGGCGGCCGAACCGGTGGGCGGCCTTGACCACGAAGGCGGTGTCGTCGTCGCCGACCAGGTCCTCCTCGTTCACCACGCGCGGCCCGCCCCGGCCGCGCAGCGCGGCGGTCAGCGCCCGGTAGGCCAGCGCGTCGGCCAGCCCCTGGTCGATGACCTCGTCGAGGGTCCCGGCGGCGGCCGCGCCGGCCACCGTCGGCTCGGCCCAGCCCTCGGCGTTGAACGCGGAGGTGGGCAGCGCCAGCGCGGCGGGCACCCACACGGACTCCGCCCGGCCCAGCACGACGGCCGGCAGCCAGCGGACCGGCCGGTCTTCGGGCGGCACGGCGGTCGCCGTCGCCAGGTCCGTCCAGGGCACCGGGTGCTCGCCCCGCTCGCGCAGCTCGGCCGCGGAGGCGGTGACCGCCGCGGCCGGGTCCGCGTACCGGGCGGCGTGGTCGCGGACCGCTGCCCGGTAGGCGGCCAGCCGGGCGCCCATCACGGTGTGCACGTCGAAGGCGCTCACCTCGCGCGAGCCACGCCGGCCGGGCAGCCGCAGGCGGGCCGTCTTCAGCGGGGCCTGCTCCAGCGGGTCGTCGACGAACCGGGTGAAGACCCCGGCGTTCGGCGAGACCAGCGCCTCGGCCCGCTGGTAGGTCTCGTCGTCGGAGCCGGCCGGCGGCTCCGGCGCGGTCACCTCGACGTCCCGGCAGACCGGGCACCCGGGGTGCGGCAGCACCCGCTCCCGGCTGGACTCCAGGGTGGCCGCGTCGAGCAGCAGCACTCCGCCGGCGGTGTCCGGGGCGACCGCGCCGGTGAGGGCCCGGAACAGTTCGAAGGCGGCGGCGTTGCCGAGCATCCGCGCGGTCACCTCGGGCAGCGCCGCCGCTGCGGCCGGGTCGCCGACGGCGAGCTGTCGCCAGAACTCCGCGGCGGCCGCCGGGTCGTCGCCGGCCGCGAGCCGGAGCTGAGCGCAGTGCCAGCAGGGGGCCTGTCCCGCCCCGACAGTCGGCCCGACCACCGCCCGCCGGTCGTCCCAGATCACCGGTACGAGCAGCGGACCGTCCCGGTGAGCGGCGCGGGCCAGCTCGGCCAGGCGGGCCAGGCCGGCGGGACCGGTGCAGCAGAGCACCGCGTCGACCGCCCGCGGGTCGGGGCCCCCGGTGGGGAACCTGACCTCCGCCGGCAGGCCGTCGGCGCGCAGCTCGGCCAGCTCGGGGCGTAGCGCCTCGGCGTACCGGGCCGGGTCGTCGTCCGGGTGGAGGTCCAGCCGCACGCACCCGTTGCGGAGCAGGCCACTCGCCGCGGCGAGCAACGTCTCTCCCTCGCCGCACAACGCCACCCGGGCGGCGTGGAAACGCTGGAACCGGCCGGTGGGGTCGTCCGCGAAGTGGTCGATGAACTCGATCTGGGCGGCGAAGCGGCGGGCGACCGGCTCGGACAGCTCGCTGCGGTCCCCCGCGTCCTTGGCGAACCCTCGCGAGATCAGGGCGCGGACCAGGGTGAGCACGGTCTGCCGCTGCCCCTGGTCGAGGGCGGCGGTGAGCTGCCCGAGCGTGTGTTCGCCGGTCAGGTAGGGACTCAGCGACGTCAACCACCGGAAGGCCGACTTGCCCTTGATCAGGAATGCGCTGTCCGGCCCGCGCAGGTAGGCGCCGGCCGGAGCGTCCAGGAAGACCACGTCGTGCCGCAGCTTGGGACGCATTTCCAGGCTTGTTCCACCGTCCGACGGCTGGTTCATGCGCCCCCCATGACAACTCCTGTGGCGGTCTCGAAAGTGCCTTCATGCTGCCCAAGATCAAGTATTAAGTCAACAGAATGTTTCGGGCCAGGCAGTGGCGGAAGTAAATTGAAGGGCAGTGAGCTGCGGCTAAGACAAAAACGCCGCACCGCCGCCCCGGGCGACCTTCCGGAGCGGATCAACCTCCGCTAGTCTGTGGGCGCCGCCTACGCCGCCGCAGGTCAGAGGGCCTTTCATGACGGCATGCTGACCGCTGGCGACGGCGGGTTACGACGGCGCGACCGCGGGCCAAATCGGTCGCCACCGACCCAGTCCGCCCGAAACGAACAGTTAATTGATGTCACCCAATTAACCCTGTGGTGCGGTAGGGAATTCGAGGGACTGCGGATGAACGCAAAGGAAATTCAGGTCGAGCGGCGCTTTGCTCGGCATCGTGCGATTGCGGTGCCACGTTGAGGAATGACCGTTTTGCCATTGAACTTCATGAGGTGACCAAGCGTTATCCCGGCGGGGTCACCGCAGTCGACGGCCTTGACCTGCGGGTGCGCGAGGGCGAGGTCCTCGGCTTCCTGGGCCCCAACGGGGCCGGCAAGACCACCACGATGCGCATGCTGGTCGGGCTCGTCCGGCCGACCAGCGGCGCGATCCGGGTCCTCGGCCGATCGCCCGGCACGCCGCAGCAGCTGGCCAAGGTGGGTGCGCTCATCGAGTCGCCGGCCTTCTACCCCCACCTGTCCGGCCGGGACAACCTACGGCTGGCCGCCCGGTACGCGGGCGTCCCGGACACCGCCGCCGACCGGGTGCTGGCCGAGGTCGGGCTGACCGAGCGGGCGGGCTCGAAGTTCCGGACCTACTCCCTCGGCATGAAGCAGCGCCTCGGCGTGGCCGCCGCCCTGCTCAAGGAACCGAGCCTGCTGATCCTCGACGAGCCCACCAACGGCCTCGACCCGGGCGGGGTGACCGACATCCGCGAGCTGCTCCGGGCACTCGGCCGGGGCGGGCGCACCGTGCTGCTGTCCAGCCACGTCCTCGGCGAGGTGGAGCAGATCTGCGACCGCATCGTGGTCATCGACCGCGGCCGGCTGATCGCCGACGGCACGCCCGACGAGCTGCGCGGGACGCTGGGCCAGGCGGTGCTGCTGATCGACGCCGACCCGATCGACGAGGCGGTGGCGTGCCTGCGCGCACACGACCGGGTCCGGGCGGTGGACCCGGTCGACGGGCAACTTCGGGTCACCACGGACCCGGCGCTCGCCGCGGCCCTCAACCGGCGGCTGGTCGAGGCCGGCATCGACGTGCGGGAACTGCGCCCGCTGCGCCACTCGCTGGAGGAGGCCTTCCTGGAACTGACCGCGCCTGAGCGGCACGCCCGCCAGGAGCAGACGATCTCGACGGGAGGCACCCGATGATGGCCTCGGTGCGGGCGGCCTGGTTCGCCGACCGGAAGCGGCCGGCGGTCTGGACGGTCACCGCGACCTGGGCGGCCCTCGCGCTCGCCTTCGGCATCGGTGTGCCGTACCTCGTGCACCTGGCGCTGGCCGGTGATCCGAAGGAGACCGACGCCGCCGAGTCCCTGCTGGCCACCGTCCTGCCGGGGCAGCTCGTGCCCACCGGGATCGGGCTGTTCCCGCTCTTCGGCGGCGCCATCGTGGTCATCCTCGGCGCGCTCGTGGTGGGCAACGAATACCGCTGGGGGACGTGGAACCTCCTCTTCACCCAGCGACCCCGGCGCGCGCAGGTGATGGCCGGGCACGCCGTCGTCCTGTGCGGCCTGACCCTGCTGATCGCCGTGCTCACCTTCGGCCTGCTGGCGGTGACCACCGGGTCGCTGGCGGCCGCCGAGGGGCGGGCCGCCGACTGGCCGACCGGCGCCGATCTCGCCGGCGCGGTGGCAGCCGCCTGGTTGATCTGCACCGCCCACGCCAGCGTGGGCTGGTTCCTGGCGATCGCGTTCCGCAGCGCCACCACCGCCATCGCGGTCGGTCTGATCTGGACGCTGGTCCTGGAGAACGCGATCAGCGGACTCGCCCTCGTGCTGAGCCCGCTGACGGCGGTGCAGAAGGTGCTGCTGGCACCGAGTTCCGGCGCGCTGGCCGGCGCGCTCGGCGCGCGGTCGCAGTTCGACGGGGGCACTCCCGGCGTGATCGAGTCCGCCGGCGCGCTGGTGCCGACCGTGGTGTTGCTGGGTTACGTGCTGGTGATGTTCGGCCTGGGCAGCTGGCTGGCGGCGCGCCGGGACGTCGGTTGACCGGGCGGAGGAGGATGCTGAGATGGACTTCCTGCTCGCCTTCGCGGTGACCGGCCTGGCGGCCTCCGGCGGCTGGATCGCCTGGGCCGCCGTCCGGAGCTGGTCCCGCATCCGCGACCGCCGGCACGAGTTGCGGCTGGCCCGCGCCCGGGCGGCGGCCGACATCCGCCGGGCCGAGCTGGCCGCGCAGGTTCGCGAGATCGAACTCGCCAACGAGACCTACCAGGACTTCGTCCGCCGCCATCCCGAGCGCTGAGCGACCGCACGCCCCGGGCCCAGGGCCGGTGTCGAAGCCCCTGGCCGTCCGGCGGCTCGACCGGGACTTTGACCAGGCCGTAGGTGGTGGCCGACGCGAACGCGTCGGCCACCACCGGTGATCGGACGAGCGGCCCCGGTCAGGCGCCGCGGAGCGTGGCGCCGAAGCGGCGCGCCGCCTCGGCCACCGCCGCGTCCCGGGTGGCCACCGCCTCCTCGACGGTGAGCGTCCGGTCCGGGGCCCGGAACGTCAGCTTGTACGCCAGCGACTTGCGGCCCGCGCCGAGCTGCTCGGAGGCGTACACGTCGAACAGCCGGACGCCCTCCAGCAGCTCGCCGGCCCCCTCGACGAGGGCCCGCTCGACCTCGGCCGCCGGCACCGAGTCGTCCACCACCAGCGCCACGTCGATCAGCGCGGGCGGGAAGGTGGAGATGGCCGGGCCGGCCACCATCGGCGCCGGAGGCAGCGCGTCCAGGTCCAGCTCCATGGCGCAGGTGCGGCGGGGCAGCTCCAGCGCCGCCACCACGGCCGGGTGCAGCTCACCGGCGTGCCCGACGACGGTGTCGTCCACCAGCAGCTCGGCGCAGCGGCCGGGGTGCCAGGGGGCGTACTCGGCGGACCGGACGGTGACCCGGTCGGCCGGGATGCCGGCGGCGTCGAGGACGGCCCGGCCGGCCGCCACGGCGTCCGCCCAGCCGGCCGCCCGGCCCGGGCCCCACCAGCCGGCCGGCTCGAGCTCGCCGGTGAGCGCCACGGCGACGTGCTGCGGCTGGTCCGGGACCACCGCGTCGGCGGCGGCGAACTCCTCGTCGGTGGGGCGCCGGTCCACGCCCATGGCCGGCGGGGTGCCGGCGCCGGGGCGCGGGTGGAATACGGTGCCGATCTCGTAGATCGCCAGGTCGCGCAGGCCCCGGCTCACGTTGCGCTTGAGGATGCCGAGCAGCGGGCCGAGCAGCGTGGTACGCAGCAGCGGCTGCTCCTCGGACAGCGGGTTCGCCACCCGTACCGCCCGGCGGCGCGGGTCGTCGGCGGGCAGGCCGAGCTGGTCGGCGAGTTCCCCGGCGACGAACGGATGGGCGAGCACCTCCACGTACCCGCGCTCGGCGAGCGACCGGGCGACCGCCCGGCGGCGCTGCTGGGGCCAGGTGAGGCCCCGGCCGGGCGGCGCGGTGGGCAGCACCGACGGCACCCGGTCGTACCCGTCGAGGCGGACCACCTCCTCGACCAGGTCGGCCGGGTCGGTGAGGTCGGGCCGCCAGCTCGGCGGGGTAACCGTGAGCACCTCGGCCCGCCCGGCGGCGGCCACCCCGACCTCGCCCGGGTCCTCGCCGAGCCGGTCGCCGCCCCGGGCGACCGTGCAGCCGACCTGCTCCAGCAGCTCGACCACCCGCTCCGCAGGGTAGGTCACACCGACCCGCCGCGACGCCAGGTCCGCCGGCAGGGTGACCGGGGTACGCGGCCGGACGTGGTCGATGTCCAGGATCTCCGCACCGACCGTGCCGCCCGCGTGCTCGGTGAGCAGCCGGACCGCCTTCTCCAGCGCGACCAGCGGCAGGGCCGGGTCAACGCCCCGCTCCCAGCGCTTCGCCGCCTCGCTGAACAGCTTGTGCCGGCGGGCGGTGCGGCCGACCATCGCCGGGTCCCAGTGCGCCGCCTCGAACAGCACGTCGGTGGTGGCGGCGACCACCTCGCTGGTCTCGCCACCCATCACGGCGGCGAGCGAGATCGGGACGCCGGCGCCCTCGGCCGCGTGGGCGTTGGGCAGCCCAGCGTCGCAGATCACCATGTCCTCGGCGGACAGGGTGCGGTCGACCCCGTCCAGGGTGGTCAGCTTCTCCCCCGGCTCGGCCCGGCGGACCACCAGCGGGCCGCGGATCCGGTCGGCGTCGAAGGCGTGCATCGGCTGGCCGAGTTCGAGCATCAGGTAGTTGGTGATGTCGACCGGCAGCGAGATGCTGCGGATGCCGGCGACGGTGAGCCGCTGCTGCATCCAGCCGGGTGTCTGCGCGGTCGGGTCGACGCCGCGGACCATCCGGGCGGCGAACCGGTCACAGCCGACGGTGTCCCGCACCTCGACCGGGTACGCCGGCTCGGCGGTGGCGCCGGGCGCCGGGACGTCGGCCGGGTCGCGGAACGGCACCCCGAGGGCGTGCGACAGCTCCCGGGCGATTCCCCGCACGCTCAGCGCGTATCCGCGGTCGGGGGTGATCTCCATCTCGACCACGACGTCGTCGAGGCCGACCACCGGGCGGGCGTCGTCGCCGGGCTTGGCCGGGGTGTCCTCGGGCAGCACGATGATGCCCGAGTGGTCATCGCCCAGGCCCAACTCCTTCGCGGAGCAGATCATGCCGTTGGAGTTGCGCCCGTACGTCTTGCGCGCGCCGATGGCGAAGTTGCCGGGCAGCACGCCGCCGGGGAGGATCACCACCACCCGGTCGCCGGGGGCGAAGTTACGCGCCCCGCAGACGATCTCCTGCGGCTCGCCGGTGCCGTTGGCGGCGCCGACGTCCACCTTGCAGAACCGGATCGGCTTCTTGAAGCCGGTCAGCTCCTCGATCTCCAGGACCTCACCGACCACCAGCGGGCCGGTGACGGTCTCCCGCAGGTCCACGACGGACTCGACCTCGATGCCCAGGTCGACCAGCGCCTGCTCCAGGTCGCCGGCGGGCAGGTCGGCGGGGAGATCGACGTACTCCCGCAGCCAACTGACAGAAACTCGCATGACTGTTAACCACCGTCTCCGTAGCTCGTGGCGCCGATCAGGCCCCGAACGCGCGGGTGAACCGCACGTCGCCCTCGGCCATGTCCCGCATGTCGCTGACCCCGTGCCGGACCATCACGGTCCGGTCGATGCCCATGCCGAAGGCGAATCCGGAGTAGACCTCCGGGTCGATGCCGCAGGCGCGCAGCACCCGCGGGTTGACCATGCCGCAGCCGCCCCACTCGACCCACTGCGGCCCGTCCCGGTGCTCCGGGAACCAGACGTCGAACTCGGCCGACGGCTCGGTGAACGGGAAGTAGTGCGGCCGCCAGCGGGTCTTCGCGCCCTCGCCGAACATCGCCCGGGCGAAGTGGTCCAGCGTGCCGCGCAGGTGCGCCATGGTGATGCCCTTGTCCACCACCAGGCCCTCGACCTGGTGGAAGACCGGCGCGTGGGTGGCGTCCAACTCGTCGGTGCGGTAGACCCGGCCGGGCACGACCACGTAGATCGGCGGCTTGCGGGTGAGCATGGTGCGCGCCTGCACCGGCGAGGTGTGGGTACGCAGCACCAGGCCGGACGCCGCGCCGGCTGACCCGTCCTGCGGGGCGATGTGGAAGGTGTCCATCAGGCCGCGGGCCGGGTGGTCGGCGGGGATGTTGAGCGCGTCGAAGTTGGTCCACTCCAGCTCAACCTCGGGGCCCTCGGCGATCTCGTAGCCCATCCCGATGAACAGGTCGCTGATCTGCTCCATCAGCACGGTCAGCGGGTGGCGGGCGCCGCGCGGCCGGCGGTCGTAGGGCAGGGTCACGTCGACCCGCTCCTCGACCAGCACCCGCTCGGCCTGCTCGCGCTCCAGCGTCTCCTGCCGGGCCGCGTACGCGGTCTCGATGGCGCGGCGGGCCTCGTTGACCCGCTTGCCGGCGTCGGACTTGGCGGCCGGCGGCAGCGCGCCGATCTCCCGGCGGGCAAGCGAGACCGGAGCCCGGTCGCCGAGGTGCGCGGGGCGCAGCGCGTGCAGCGCGTCCGGGTCGGTGGCGGTGGCGAACGCCTTCTCGGCCTCGGCCACGGCCTCGGCCAGGGCGTCCGGGTCGAGCAGGGCGACCTGCTTCGGGTCGTACGGATCGTTGCGGTAGCTCATGGCGTACGGGCACTCCCTCACGGCGGCGCCGGCCCTCACGGGCGGCTAGGCGAGTCTACGGACGCGCGGCTTCGCCGCAGCCCGCCGGTGGGAGGTATGCAGGAGGAAGGGTCACGCCCGCCGCCCGCCGACACCGGCGGGCTGGCTAAACGAACGCCGTGGCGCGTTCATCATCCGGACGACTCCCCTGCTGTGTGACCGCGCGGACCCGACGGTCGGCGCAGTGCTCTCGCTGAAGCGTACAGGCAGATTGCCGCGGCCGCAGCCAGGTTCAGGCTCTCGGCACGCCCGTGCAGCGGCACCCGGACCCGGGCGTCGGCCGCCTCGGTCAGCTCCCGGGGCAGGCCATGGGCCTCGGATCCGAAGAGCCAGGCGGTGGGCGTGGCCAGCCGGCCGGCGTCGGCCAGGTCGTCGAGGTCGGTGTCGCCGTACCCGGTGGTGGCCAGCACGGTGCGGCCCGCGGCGCGCAGCGCGTCGACCACCGCGACCGGGTCGGGGGCGCGCACCACGTCGACGTGGAAGAGGCTGCCGGCGGAGGCCCGCACGCACTTGCCGTTGTACGGGTCGACCGCGTCCCCGGCGAAGACCACCGCGCCCGCACCGGCGGCGTCGGCGGTGCGCAGCACGGTGCCGGCGTTGCCCGGGTCGCGGATCTCGGCGAGCACCGCGACCAGGCGCGGCCCGCGTGCCAGGGCCTTCTCGAGCGGTACGTCGAGGTGCCGGCAGACGGCGACCAGCCCCTGCGGGGCGACGGTCTCCGCGAGCGCCGCGAGGGCCTCCTCGGTGACCTCGGACACGGGCACGTCGGCCCGGGCGGCCTCGGCGGCGAGGTCGGCGTACCGGTCGAGGGCGGCCGGCGTGCCGAACAGCTCGACGACGGTGCCGGCGCGGCCCAGAGCCTCCCGGACGGCCTGCGGACCCTCGGCCAGGAACCGGCCGGTGGCCTCGCGGTCCCGGCGGCGCTGGAGCCGGCGGGCGGCGACGACCCGGGGGGTACGCGGGGTGAACGGGCCGGGAACAGCGTCGAGGCGCCTCCCGCGCGACGGTGACTGCATGGGAGACGCCTCGATCTGCTGGTGCGGGTGGGTCAGGCGGCCTGGGCCGCGGCGCCACCGGTGCCCTCGGCCGCCACGGCGGCGCGGGCCAGCTCGACGATCGCGGCGAACGCCGCGGCGTCGTTGACGGCCAGGTCGGCCAGGATCTTGCGGTCGACCTCGATGCCGGCCAGGCGCAGGCCCTGGATCAGCCGGTTGTAGGTCATGCCGTTCGCCCGGGCGCCGGCGTTGATCCGCTGGATCCAGAGCTGCCGGAAGTCGCCCTTACGGTCGCGGCGGTCCCGGTAGGCGTACTGCATCGAGTGCAGCACCTGCTCCTTGGCCTTGCGGTAGAGGCGGGAGCGCTGACCGCGGTAGCCGCTCGCGGTCTCCAGCAGGGTACGACGCTTCTTCTGGGCGTTCACAGCCCGCTTGACGCGTGCCATCTCAACTCCTTCTTCGGTTCAGGTGGCGCGCGTCAGCGGCCGAGCAGCTTCTTGATTCGCTTGACGTCGGCCTTGGCCAGCTCGACGGTGCCGGTCAGCCGGCGGGTCTGGGTGGAGGCCTTCTTCTCCAGGTTGTGGCGGAGGCCGGCCTGCTGGGCAACGATCTTGCCCTTGCCGGTCACCTTGACCCGCTTGCCCATACCCGTGTGGCTCTTCATCTTCGGCATGTGGAACGTCTCTCCCCTGTTACTGGCCGCTGGTGTCAGCGGTCGTGCCGGTCTCACCGGCTGCTGCGGTCTCGCCGGCCTCCGGAGCGACGGATTCCTCCGCGGCCCGCTCCCGGGGCGCCCCGCCTCGGGAGGCCGTCGCGGCGACCGCGGCGGCCTTGGTGGCGCGGTGCGGCGCGAGCACCATGATCATGTTGCGGCCGTCCTGCTTCGGCGCGGCCTCGACGTACCCCAGCTCCGAGATCTCGGACTCGAGCCGGCGCAGGAGCCGGTAACCCAGCTCCGGGCGGCTCTGTTCGCGACCGCGGAACATGATCGTCACCTTGACCTTGTCGCCGGCCTTGAGGAACCGCACCACGTGACCCTTCTTGGTCTCGTAGTCGTGCGGGTCGATCTTCGGCCGGAGCTTCATCTCCTTGATGACGGTCTGCTGCTGGTTACGCCGCGCTTCGCGCGCCTTCAGTGCGCTCTCGTACTTGAACTTGCCGAAGTCCATGAGCTTGCACACCGGCGGGCGCGCCATCGGCGCAACCTCGACCAGGTCCAGGTCGACGTCCGCGGCCAGTTGAAGGGCGCGCTCCAGCGGGACGATGCCCACCTGCTCACCCTCAGGACCGACCAGTCGGACCTCACGTGCCCGGATCTGCTCGTTCACGCGTGGTTCGACGCTGATGGGGCCTCCTCGAGTCGAGTCTTTCTTTCTGCATGTGTGCCGACTCCGCGGGCTCCCGGACGGGAGCCGACCCGGAAAGCAGAAGGCCCTGGCGCATGCCAGGGCCCGCTCGACCGGTCGGCACGATCACATGATCGCGCATCCGGTGCCGGAACGTGCCCGGAACCGGTGACCGGACCCGGCCGCCGCATGGCGACTCGGGTGGGAGCAGGCGCTCCGCTTCGGGACCACCCACGCGTCAGGGACGGGGGCAGTCTGGTCGACTCAGCAACACTACACCCCCGGCCCACCCGTCCCCAAACCAGCCCCACCCGCGCCTCGCCGGGTGACCAGGCCACTCATTCCTGAAAGGGCGCCCACTCCGGGGCGGATGGCTACTCTTTCCGCGACTCCGCCGTCTTCGACCGGGCGGGGCGGGTGCGGTGGCGGGGTCAGCGGGAGGCGTTGGCGAGGGTGGCCAGGTGGGCCTGGTGCAGGCGGCGCAGGGCCCGCACCCCCTCGACCGCGCGCTCCTTGTCGGCGGCCTGCAGGGCCACCATCGGCAGCAGGTCGTCGTCGTGCAGCTCCAGACTGGCCCAGGGGGCGCCTCGGTCGAAGCGGACCCCGCGGACGACCTCCCAGGGCAGCTCGTACGAGCCGATCACGTTGCGCACCCGGATGCCCTTGGCGTCGGCCACCACCCGGGGGCGGGTGAACAGCAGGACGCCCAGAGCGCCGAGGACGCCCAGCCCGATCATGGCGAACTGGTCGCCCCGCTGGAAGGTGCCGTAACCCTCGCCGGTGGCGCCGGTCAGGGAGGTGGCCACCAGGCTGAACACCACCACCAGGGTGGCCGCCGAGGCCCAGCAGACCAGCCGGATCCGACGCGGCCGCACGGTCACCACTGAATCGCTCATGCCGCCTCGCTTCGCTCCGCGGCGGCGCGGGGCGCCACGCTGCTGAGCCTGATGGTCCGCTCGCTCACCCGACCAGTCTGCCATCCGGCTCGGACGCGGGGTCCGCTGCCACACGGGTCGGTGTCCGCCGGCGTACGCCGGCCAGCAGCACCGCCGCGGCGGTGAGCCCCGCGCCGGCCAGCACCGGCAGCCGCGCGCCCGCCCCGCCGGGCAGCGCCACGTCCAGCAGCAGGGCACCGCCGAGCTGCCCGGCGACCAGCGCCAGGCCGGTCCGCAGCACCCCGGCCGCCCGGACGCCGACCAGCAGCGCGAGCACGATGCCGACCCCGAGCAGGCCGCCGATGTAGAGCCACCACTGCCCCGGCCAGGCGGGTCGGCTGGCGAACGCCCCGACCGCGGCCGCGACCGCCAGGATCACCGGGGTGCTCACGGCGAAGTTGACCGCCAGCCCGGCGGCGGTGCTGCTGGCGGCGGAGACCCGACCGTTGAGCGCGGACTGCAGGGCGACCGCCAGACCGCCGGCGACCGCGAGCAGGACCAGCCCGACCGCCAGGTCGCCGACCGGGCGACCGAGCTGGGCCAGGGCCACCGCACCGACGCCGAGCAGCGCCCCGGCGACCCGGGGCGCGGTGAGCGGCAGCCGCCCCGCCGGGGACACCCCGGCCCGGTCCACGGCCAGCCCGCCCAGGCTGCCGCCGGCGACCTGGGCGATCGTGAACACGGCCACCCCGAGCACCGGCACCACGTACGTGCCGATCACCACGATCGCCGCGCCGCCGAGCCCGCCCAGGTAGGCCCACCAGGGCAGGCCGCCGCGCCGCAGCACGGCCAGCCCGGCCCGCATCGACGGAACGGCGAACAGCCCGACCAGGATCAGCAGGCAGCCGCCGAGGTTGTTGACCACCGCGCCGAGCACCGGGTTGCCGGCCCGCTCCCCCAGCTCGGAGTTGACCACGCCCTGCGCCGCCGAGGCCATCCCGCCGAGGACGACCACGCCCAGGGCGGCCGGCGCGGGCAGGGCCCTCACAGCCGGCACGCGTGGATGTTGGTGACCAGGATGGCCCGCGCGCCCAACTCGTACAGCTCGTCCATGATCCGGTGCACGTCGTCGCGCTGGACCATCGCCTGCACGGCCACCCAGCCCTCGCGGTGCAGCGGGGAGACGGTCGGCGACTCGATGCCGGGGGTCAGCGTGCTGGCCCGGTCGAGCAGGCCGGCCGGCACGTCGTAGGCGAGCATCACGTAGCGCCGGGCGACCAGCACGCCGTGCAGCCGGCGCAGCAGCTGGTCGGCCTGGGCGCAGCCGGGGGCGCCGGCCCGGCGGACCAGCACCGCCGAGGAGCGCAGCAGCGGCTCGCCGAAGACCACGAGGCCCGCCTGGCGCAGGGTGGCGCCGGTCTCCACCACGTCGGCGACCACGTCGGCGACGCCGAGGCGGATGGCGTTCTCCACCGCGCCGTCCAGGCGGATCACCTCGGCCTTGACGCCCAGCTCGGCCAGGTGCCGCTCGACCAGCCCGGGGTACGCGGTGGCGATCCGGTGCCCACCGAGCTGCTGGACGGAGTCCACGTCGTCGGGGCGGGCGGCGAAGCGGAAGGTGGCCCGGCCGAAGTTCAGGTCGACGACCTCCTCGGCCGGCGCGCCGGAGTCGACCAGCAGGTCCCGCCCGGTGATGCCGACGTCCAGATCACCGGAGCCGACGTAGGTGGCGATGTCCTTGGGGCGGAGGTAGAAGAACTCGAGGTCGTTGGACTCGTCCCGGCAGACCAGGTCCTTCGGGTCGGTGCGCTGGCGGTAGCCCGCCTCGCGCAGCATCTGGGCGGCCGACTCGGCCAGGGCGCCCTTGTTCGGTACGGCGACACGCAGCATGACGGAGTGCTCCTTCGATCGATCAGATGATCAGCGGATGGGGGCACTCACAGATGTCGGTAGACGTCCTTGAGCTCGAGACCGGTGGCGAGCATCAGCACCTGGGCCTGGTAGAGCAGCTGGGAGATCTCCTCGGCGGCCCGCTCCGGCCCCTCGTGCTCGGCGGCCATCCACGACTCGGCCGCCTCCTCGACCACCTTCTTGCCGATGAAGTGCACCCCCTGCTCGAGCGCGGCGACCGTGCCCGAGCCCGGGGTGCCGGCGGCGGCCTTGGCCTGCAGCTCGGCGAACAACTCCTCGAACGTCTTCACGGAAGGCGATTCTTCCAGTTCACCGGCCGGGCCGCGTGCGGCGGGTCGGGCCGGGCCCACCGGCCGGGACGGCGCGCGGAGCGGTGTGACGGAATTCCCTACCACCACGGTGGGACACGCTTCGGCCCCGAACGCGCCTGGCTCTACGCTGTCCGCCATGGCCAGCAGCTCACGGATCGTCGCGCTCACCCTCGCCGCCGCCACCGCCGTCGCGGTGGCCGGCTGCGCCCCGCAGGACGACGGGAAGACCACCACCACCGCCAGCCCCACCGGCGCGGCCGCGGCGTCCTGCGCGAAGGACAGCCTGCCGACGCGGACCCCGGGCAAACTCACCATCGCCACTGACGAGCCGGCGTACGAGCCGTGGTTCCGCGAGAACAAGCCGGAGAACGGCGAGGGCTTCGAGGCCGCCGTCGCGTACGCGGTGGCGGAGCAGCTCGGGTACGCCCGCGAGGACGTCACCTGGACACGGGTCAAGTTCGACACCGCCATCGCTCCCGGCCCGAAGAGCTTCGACTTCGACGTCAACCAGTTCTCCATCACCGAGGAGCGCAAGCGGGCGGTCGACTTCTCCGCGCCCTACTATCGGGTGCGGCAGACCGTGATCGCGCTCAAGTCCTCGAAGATCGCCGGAGCGAAGACCCTGGCCGACCTCAAGGACGCCACCCTCGGCGCCCAGGTCGGCACCACCAGCTACCAGGCGATCACCGACGTGATCAAGCCGACCCCGAAGCCGCAGGTCTACAACAGCAACGACGACGCCAAGAAGGCGCTGCAGAACGGCCAGCTCGACGGCCTCGTGGTGGACCTCCCGACCGCCTTCTACATCACCGGGGCGGAACTCACCGACGCCACCATCGTCGGCCAGCTACCGCAGGTCGGCGCACCCGAGGCGTTCGGGCTGCTCCTGGACAAGAACTCCCGGCTCACCCCGTGCCTCGACGCGGCCGTCGGCAAGCTCGAGGAGGCGGGCACGCTGAAGCAGCTGGAGCAGAAGTGGCTCGCCCAGGTGGCCGGAGCGACCGAGCTGACGTGAGCCTGCTTGAACACACCCCCTCCGCCGCCCAGCTGAGGCGGACCGCGTACCGGCGGCGGCAGACCGTGCGCAGCGTGCTGGTCGCCGCCTCCTCGACGGCGGCGCTCGGCACACTGCTGGTCCTCGCGGTCACCGGCGCGCCCGGGTGGGACCGGGTCCGCGAGTCGTTCCTGGACCCCTCGATCGCCCGGGACGCCCTGCCGGCGGTGCTCGCCGGGTTGTGGCTCAACGTCCGGCTGCTGGTCTGCTGCGCCGCCGGCGCGCTGCTGCTCGGGCTGCTGATCGCGCTCCTGCGGACGCTGCGCGGCCCGGTCTTCTTCCCGGTGCGGGCGCTCGCGGCCGGCTACACCTACACCTTCCGCGGCCTGCCGCTGATCATCGTGTTGTACGTGCTTACTCTCGGCGTGCCCGGGCTGCGCCTGCAGGGCATGCCGCCGGTGCTGGTGCTCGGCGGCCTCGCGCTGGTGCTCACCTACGGCGGCTACCTGGCGGAGGTGTTCCGGGCCGGCATCGAGTCGATCCACCCCAGCCAGCTCGCCGCCGCCCGGTCGCTCGGGCTGACCTACCGACAGACCATGCGGCACGTGGTGCTGCCACAGGCCGTCCGCCGGGTCGCCCCGCCACTGCTCAACGACGTGGTGGCGTTGCAGAAGGATGTGGGCCTGGTCTCCCTGGCCGGGCCGATCGACGCGGTCCGCGCGGCCCAGATCGCCACCGCGGAGACCTTCAACTACACCCCCTACATCCTGGCCGGGGTGTTGTTCGTGCTGCTCGCCATCCCGCTGATCGCGGTCACCGACTGGGTGACGCTGCGCTCGGCCCGACGCCAGTCCGGAGGCTGAGATGCCGGTGCTGACCTGCCGTGGGCTGCGCAAGGAGTTCGGCGGCCACGTAGTGCTCGACGGGCTCGACCTGACCGTCGACGAGCATCAGGTGGTGGCGCTGATCGGGGCGTCGGGGTCGGGCAAGTCGACCCTGCTGCGCTGCGTCAACCTGCTGGAGGAGCTGGACGACGGGTGCATCGAGCTGGACGGGGAGGAGATCTCCGACCCCCGTGTCGACCCGGACCTGGTCCGCCGCCGGATCGGGATGGTCTTCCAGTCGTACAACCTCTTCCCGCACCTCACCGTGCTGGAGAACATCACCCTGGCGCCCCGGCGGGTGCACCGGCGGGCGCGGGCCGAGGCCGACGCCCAGGCCCGGGAGCTGCTCGACCGGGTGGGGTTGGGCGCGAAGGCGGACGCCTACCCGGACCGGCTCTCCGGCGGGCAGCAGCAGCGGGTGGCGATCGTCCGGGCCCTGGCCAACTCGCCCAGGCTGATGCTGCTGGACGAGGTCACGTCCGCGCTGGACCCGGAACTGGTAGGCGAGGTGCTGACGATGATCCGCGACCTCAAGGCCGATGGGATGACTATGGTGCTGGCCACCCACGAGATGGGGTTCGCCCGGGAGGTCGCCGACCAGGTCTGCTTCCTCGACGGGGGCCGGGTGGTGGAGGCCGGGCCACCGGGGCAGGTGCTCGGCGAGCCGACGCAGCCGCGTACCCGGCAGTTCCTCAGCCGAATCATCGAGGCCGGCCGGCTCTGACGGCCGGGGCCGGCCGGGGCCGGCCGGTCGGAAGTCAATCACGAACATCATGGAAACAGAACTTTCGAAGGTTGCCTTTCGAAAGGTATGCTTCGACGCATGCCCGAGCAGCAGCCCCGCGAGATCACCGACGTCGACACCCTCCGCGCCCTGACGCACCCGTTGCGACTGCGCATCCTCGACGCCGTCGGCCTGTACGGCCCACTGACCGCGACCGAGGTGGCCGAACGGGTCGGCGAGAGCCCGGCGAACTGCTCCTGGCACCTGCGTCAGCTCGCCCGGTACGGCTTCGTCGCCGAGGCCGGCGGCGGCACCGGCCGGCAGCGACCGTGGCGGCTGGTCACCGACGGGCACCGGTGGGGCGAGGGCGAGGAGAGCCCGGAGCTGGCGCGGGCCGGTGACGCGGCCGCCCAGGTCCTGCTCGACCTGGAATACCGCAAGCTCCGGGACTGGATGGCCATCCGCCGGCAGCAGTCCCCCGCCTGGCGGGACGCCGGCTTCTTCAACCAGTTCATCGGCTGGTACACCGCCGACGAGCTCGGCGATCTGAAGGAGGAGCTCCGGTCGCTGTTCGGGCGCCATCTGGACCGGCTCTCCGACCCGGCGGCCCGACCGCCGGGTTCCCGGCCGGTGCGGCTGATGGCCTGGGGCGTACCCGAGGTCGACGGGCCGGTCGTCGGTGGCACCGACGCCGGGAAGGACATGGAACACGGACCGGTCGTCGGCGACACCGACGCGGAGCGGAACGGGGAACGATGAGACACCTGCTGCGCCGGCCGGACTTCCGGCTGTTCTTCCTCGCGTTGACCGTCAGCATGATCGCCGAGTCGGTCCTCCTCCTGGCCCTGGCCGTGTGGGTGAAGGAGCTGACCGGCTCCGACGGGCTGGCCGGCGCCACCTTCGTCGCGCTGACCGCGCCGATGGTGCTGGCCCCGCTCGTCGGCTGGGTGGTCGACCGGGTGCCCCGCCGAACGCTCTTCGTGGCGCTCAACGTGGCCACTGCCGTGCTGCTGCTGCCGCTGCTGGCGGTCCGCGACGACGGCCGGCTTTGGATCGTGTACGCGGTCGCCGCCGGCTACGGGCTTTCCTACATCGCGCTCGGCGCGACGATCACCGCGCTCGTGCAGGAGCTGGTCCCGGCCGATCTGCTGCCTGACGCCAACGGCGCGTCCCAGACCGTCAAGCAGGGGCTGCGGCTGGCCGGTCCGCTGCTCGGTGCCGGCCTCTACGTGCTGCTCGGCGGACCTGCGCTGGCCGCCACCTGCGCGCTCGGCTTCCTGGTGGCCGGCGCGGTCGGGCTGGGGCTGGGCCGCGCTCCGGCTCCGGTTGCGGGTGACGGGTTCGGGTCGGCGGCCGGCGGCGACCCCGGCGCCGCGCCGACCGGGGCGGTGCCCTCGGGCGGAGCCGACGTCCTTGCCGCCGGCGGGCGCGGTGCCCTGGTCGCCGGGGCCCGGCACCTGATGGCCGAGCCCGCGCTGCGCCGGGCACTGCTGGCGGCGGTGGTCGCCACCATCGGGCTCGGGTTCGGGGAGACGCTGTGGTTCGCGTACGTCGACCAGGGGCTCGGCCGGGAGCCGGCCTTCCTGGGGGTGCTGGTCTCGCTCCAGGGGATCGGCGGGCTGGTCGGCGGCCTCGCCTCGGCGGCGCTGGTGCGCCGGCTCGGGGAACTGGGCACCATGGCGCTCGGCATGGCCGCTCTGGCCGCCGGCAGCCTGGCCCTGGTCCGGCCGGCCCTGGGGCTCGCCGTCACCGCCAGCGTGCTGATCGGGCTCGGGCTGCCGGCCGCGATGGTGGGCATCATGACGCTGATCCAGCGGCGTACCCCCGGGGACCTGGTCGGCCGGGTCTCGGCCGCGCTGGACGCGCTGGCCAGCGGCCCGCAGGCGGTGGCGATCGGGGCGGGCGCGCTCCTGGTCGGCCTGGTCGACTACCGGCTGCTGTACGGGGTGATCGGCGCGCTGCTGGTGGCCGCGACCGGCTACCTGCTCACCGGCCGCCGCCTCACCCCGCCCGCCGCCACGCCGCAAGGGGCGACGCCCACGCCGGTCACCGTCGGCTCGCCGTCGGCGACCGCGGGCTAGGCCCGCTGCAGGTCGGCGAGGTGGCGGTGTCCGGACGTCCTGGACACCGCCATCTCGGCGATTCCGCGCCGGCTACCTCGGCGGCCTGCGGGGCGGCGGCGTCAGCCGCCGAAGCCGACCCGGTGGCCGTTGGTGGCGTCGAGGCCGCGGATGGCCAGGGCGGCGTCCAGCGCCGCGACCGTGGCCGCCCAGCCCTTGTCCTCCGCCGAGCCGGGCAGCCCAGCCCGGTCCCGGGCCTGCTCGACGGTCTCCACGGTGAGCACCCCGTGCGCCACCGGCTTGCCCTCGTCGAGCGCGACCCGGGTCAGCCCCTCCGTCACCGACTTGCAGACGTAGTCGAAGTGCGCCGTGGCGCCCCGGACCACCACGCCGAGGGCGACCACCACGTCGTACCGGCGGGCCATCGCCTGGGCCACCACGGGCAGCTCCACCGATCCGGCCACCCGGGCCACCACGGCCCGCGCGCCGCACGCCTCGGCGGCGGCGACCGCCCGGTCGACCATGTGGTCGGTGAGGTCGCCGTGCCAGCGCGCGGCCACGATGCCGACGGTGAGCCCGGCCGCGTCCACCGAGGTGACGCCCGGTTCCCCGAAACCCGCCATGCCTACGCTCCGATCTCGTCACCGGCGACCGGGCGGCCCATCGGCGCCTCCGTCACCTCGTCCAGCCCCTCCAGGAGGTGGCCCATCCGGTCCCGCTTGGTCCGCAGGTAACGCACGTTCTCCGGGTTGGACCGCACGGGCAGCCCCTCGCGGCCGCTCACCGTGAGGCCGTACCCCTCCAGGCCGGCCCGCTTGGCCGGGTTGTTGGTCAACAGCCGCATCGAGCGGACGCCGAGGTCGTAGAGGATCTGCGCGCCGGTCCCGTAGTCCCGGGCGTCGGCGGGCAACCCCAGCTCGAGGTTCGCGTCCACGGTGTCCCGGCCCTGGTCCTGGAGCTGGTACGCGCGCAGCTTGTGCAGCAGGCCGATGCCGCGCCCCTCGTGCCCGCGCACGTAGAGCACCACCCCGCGGCCCTCCTGGGCCACCCGGGCCAGGGCGGCCTGCAACTGCGGGCCGCAGTCGCAGCGCAGCGAGCCGAAGACGTCCCCGGTGAGGCACTCGGAGTGCACCCGGACCAGCACGTCCCGCCCGTCGCCGAGGTCGCCCATGACCAGCGCGACATGCTCGGCCGGGTCGTGCTCGCTGCGGTAGCCGTACGCCCGGAACACCCCGTACGGGGTGGGCATCCGCGCCACGGCGATCTGCTCCACCTGCTTCTCGGTACGCCGCCGGTGGGCGATCAGGTCGGCGATGGTGACCAGGGTCAGCCCGTGCTCGGCGCAGAACTTCTCCAGGTCGGGCAGGCGCATCATGGTGCCGTCGTCGTTGACCAGCTCGCACAGCACCCCGGCCGGACGCAGCCCGGCCAGCCGGGTCAGATCGACCGCCGCCTCGGTGTGCCCGGCCCGGCGCAGCACCCCGCCCTCTCGGGCCCGCAGCGGCACCACGTGCCCGGGACGGGCCAGGTCGGTCGGGTCGGTCGCCGCGTCGGCGAGCAGCCGGATGGTGTGCGACCGGTCGGCCGCGGAGATCCCCGTGCTGACCCCCTCCCGGGCGTCCACGGTCACCGTGTACGCGGTGCCCCGCCGGTCCTGGTTGGTGTGGTGCATGGGCGGCAGGTCCAGCCGGTCGCACTCGCTCTCGGTCAGCGGAACGCAGATGTAGCCGGACGTGTAGCGGACCATGAACGCGACCAGCTCCGGCGTGGCCAGCTCGGCCGCGAAGATCAGGTCGCCCTCGTTCTCCCGGTCCTCGTCGTCGACCACGACGACCGGCCGGCCGGCGGCGATGTCCGCCACCGCCTGCTCGATACTCCCAAAGCTGGTCATGCCACGGCCTCCGAGTACGTCGGCGGGATCGGGGTGCGGGCGGGCGGGGCGGCCCGGGAGGCACGCCACCAGGCGGCCAGGCCGGCCACGCAGAACCCGCCGTAGACCAGGTACATGGCGGCCGACGGGTAGAAGCCGCCGCGCAGCAGCAGCGGTACGCCGACCGCGTCGACGGCGATCCAGACCAGCCAGAACTCCACCCAGCCGCGGGCCATGCCGTACGTGGCGAGCAGGCTGCCGACCAGGATCCAGGCGTCCGGCAGCGGCCCCCACGAGCCGAGCGCGGCCAGCACCGGGTACGCGGCGGCCGTGCCGACCAGCGCGGCGGCGAGCAGACCGAGCCGCTCCCGGCCGGTGGCCCAACGCGGGACGACCGCCGGCTGCTCCCCGCCGCCGGCCCGCCGGCTGCGCGACCAGCGCCACCAGCCGTACAGGCTCACCGCGAAGAAGAAGACCTGCCGGCCGGCCTGGCCGTAGAGGTCGTGCGCCTGCGGCGTGGCGAAGACCCCGCCGAGGAAGACGGTGAACAGCAGGGCGTTGCCGATCATGCCGATCGGCCAGGCCCATACCAGCCGGCGCAGCCCGAGCAGCGCCGAGGCGAGGCCGAAGACGTTGCCGACGATCTCCCGGACCAGCACCGGCGAACCGGCGACCTGGAGCTGCGCGTCGAGCAGCCAGCCGAGCGGGCCCATCAGCGGTCACCGCCCGGGCCGGGCGCGCCACCGGCGAGCAGCCGCTCGACGTACTTGGCCAGCACGTCCACCTCGAGGTTCACCGGGTCGCCGGGCCGCTTGGCGCCGAGCGTGGTGAGTTTGAGGGTGGTGGGGATCAGCCCGACCGCAAACCAGTCGTCACCGACGTCGGCGACGGTCAGCGAGACGCCGTCGACGGTGATCGAGCCCTTCTCCACCACGTACCGGGAGAGCGCGGCGGGGAGCCGGAAACGGACCGTCTCCCACTGGGCGGCCGGCTCCCGGGAGACGATCTCGCCCACCCCGTCGACGTGCCCCTGCACCAGGTGCCCGCCGAGCCGGCTGCCGAGCGCGGCGGCCCGCTCCAGGTTGACCGGGTCGCCCGGGCGCAACGCGCCGAGCGCGGTGCGTCGCAGGGTCTCCCCCATCACGTCGGCGGTGAAGACGCCGCCGTCGACGTCGACCACGGTCAGACAGACCCCGTTGACGGCGATGGAGTCGCCGTGCCGGGCGTCCGAGGTGACCAGCGGGCCACGGATGGCGACCAGCGCGGAGTCGCCTCCGGTCTCGGTGGTCCGGACCACCTCACCCAGCTCCTCGACGATGCCGGTGAACATTCAGCCCTCCCTCTTCCGGGGCAGCGCGGTAATCCGCAGGTCGGGGCCGACCTGCGTAACGTCGGTGATCTCCAGATCGATGGCGTCGGCGATGGTCGTCACGCCCGCGTCGAGCAGCGCGGTCGGGCCGGCGCCGAGCAGCTTCGGCGCGACGTACCCGACGACCTTGTCGACCAGGCCGGCGGCGAGGAACGCGCCGGCCAGCCGTGGACCGCCCTCCAGCAGGGCGGCCCGCACGCCGCGGTGGTGCAGCTCGGCGAGCAGCGCCGGCAGGTCGACCCGGCCGTCCGGGCCGGCCCCGACCTCCGCGGCGGTGGCGATCCAGGTCCGGGCGGCGCCGTCGCGGACCCGGGCGTCGGCCGGGGTACGCCCGGAGCTGTCCACCACCACGCGCAGCGGCTGCCGGATGGCGAGGGTGCCGTCGCGCAGGTTGCGGGCGGTGAGCCGGGGGTCGTCGGCGAGCACGGTGCCCACTCCGGCGATCACCGCGTCGACGGTGCCGCGCAGCGCGTGCACGTCGATCCGGGCCGCCTCCGAGGTGATCCACATGCTGGTGCCGTCGGCCGCCGCCGAGCGCCCGTCCAACGTGGCCGCGTACTTCCAGATCAGGTACGGCCAGCCGCGGCGCATCGAGGTGAGCCAGGCGACGTTGCCGTCCTCGGCCTCCTCGGCGCGTACCCCCGTCTCGACCTGGATCCCGGCGGCGCGCAGGGTGGCCGCGCCGCCGGAGGCGACCGGGTTGGGGTCCGGGACGGCGACCACCACCCGGGCGACCCCGGCGGCGATGAGCGCGTGGCTGCAGGGGCCGGTGCGGCCGGTGTGGTCGCAGGGTTCCAGGGTGACCACGGCGGTGCCGCCGCGGGCCCGCGTGCCGGCCTGGGCGAGGGCGACGATCTCGGCGTGCGGGCCGCCCGCGTACGCGTGGAATCCCTCGCCGACGATCTCACCGGCCGAGTCGAGGAGCACGCAGCCGACCACCGGGTTGGGGCTGGTGGTGCCGAGACCGCGGGCGGCCAGCACGATCGCACGACGCATCGCCTCGTCGACGGAGACGCTCGCCATCGCCTGCCCCTGCCCTCTCGCTCGCCGGTCGCGCGGGCGGGGCTGGGAGTCGGCACGGATGCCGCGGACACGCGGCGGCGGAGATCCGGGGACGGCAGCGCCGACCCCGAGAAGCCCACGCGGCGGCTGAGGGTGTCAGCGGCCGGCAGGGGCCTCCCCGTCCCGCGCGCTGTCTCCCATCCGGACTGTCTGGGGGCGGACGAGCCGCGCCCCAACCGTCGGCCCCGGATTCTCACCAGGTCCACCGGGCGGCAGAGCCGTCCGGGTCGCGGGCTTACCACGGTCGGACCGTGGATCACCGCCGGTTCGGAATTTCACCGAGCCCCGCCAGCGCGTGGTGGGTACATCGGAAGTCTTACACGCCGGGTGGGGGGCCGCGCCACATAGGCGAGGTACCTCACAGGGAAGACCGCACGATCACGTAACGCCGCGCCTGCGGTCGACCGCGACGTACGACCCGGGTTGGCTCTTGGCGACCGTCTTCATCTCGGAGGCGACGGCGATCGCCTCCAGGGGGTTGGTGAAGCGCTTCCCGGGATCGGAGAGGGAGACCCCGATGGAGAGGGTGACCAGGGCGGCCCGGCGGATGTTGCCCCGCCGGTCCTTCAGCTCGACGAAGCCGCGCTCCCGGTCGATCGGGTCGTAGAGGGCGTCGGCGGCCTTCTCGAAGTCCTCCACCGCCCGGAAGGTCAGCGGGCGGACCTGCTCGGGGGTGCAGACGATGACGAAGTCGTCACCGCCGACGTGGCCGAGGAAGGCCGGCGGCAGGCCGATCGACACCACCGCCCGATGCAGGCTGCGGGCCAGCGCCGAGATGAACTCGTCGCCGCGGACGAAGCCGTACCGGTCGTTGACGCTCTTGAACCGGTCGATGTCGATGTACCCGACGGCGTAGTCGGCGCCGTTGCGCACCCGGTCGCTGATCTCCCGCCGGATCCGGCTGTTGCCGGGCAGCCCGGTCAGCGGGGAGACCTCGCGGAACTCCTTGTTGCGACGCAGCGTGGAGCTCACCCGGGCGACCAGCTCGGCGGTGTCGAAGGGTTTGACCAGGTAGTCGTCGGCGCCCGCGCTGAGGCCGTTGACCTTGTCGGAGGTCATCCCCTTGGCGGTCAGCATGATCACCGGGAGGGCCGAGGTCATCGGGTCGGCGCGTAGTCGCCGGGTCAGCTCCAGGCCGTCGATCCGGGGCATCATGAGATCCACCACGGCCAGGTCCGGCCGCTGCTGCTCGATAACGTCCAGGGCCTCCTGGCCGTCACTGGCGTGCAGCACCTCGAAACCGTGCAGGCGCAGGTTGAACTCGACGAAACGGGCAATGTCCTCGTCGTCGTCGACGACCAGGATGACGTCGGGTCGCTCGCCGGCCGGGTCCACGTCAGGCCCCGTGGGCCGCGCGTTCCGCCAGGGCGCGCAGGCGGCGTACCGCCTCCGCGGGATCGTCGGCGCCGTAGACCGCGGTGCCCGCGACGAAGGCGTCGGCACCCGCCGCGGCGGCCTGCTCGATGGTGTCGGCGGCGATCCCGCCGTCAACCTCGATCCGCAGCTCCAGGTGGCCGCTGTCGACGTGCTCCCGGGCGGTACGCACCTTGTCGAGCAGTTGCGGGATGAACCGCTGGCCGCCGAAGCCGGCCTTGATCGTCATGATCAGCAACGTGTCGAAGCTGGGCAGCAGCTCCAGGTACGGCTCGATCGGGGTGTCCCGGTCGATGGCCAGCCCCGCCTTCGCGCCGGCCGAGCGGAGGTCCTTGGCCAGCGCCACCGGGTCGTCGCACGCCTCGGCGTGGAAGGTGACGTTGTACGCGCCGGCGTCGGCGTACCCGGGGGCCCAGCGACGCGGGTCCTCGATCATCAGGTGCACGTCGAAGGGCAGCTGGGTCACCGCGCGCAGGCTCTGCACCACCGGCAACCCGATGGTCAGGTTCGGCACGAAGTGGTTGTCCATCACGTCCACGTGCAACCAGTCGGCGGCGTGCTCGACGGCGCGGACCTCGTCGGCGAGGCGGGCGAAATCGGCGGCCAGGATGCTGGGCGCGACGATCGGCGGCGGTACGGTCACCGGGCCAGTGTACGAACGCGGTCACCCGCCGTCCGCAGCGCGGCACCGACGGAGACTCGCTGTGATCCAGACGTGACCCCCGGTGCGGCACCAACCCGTCGAATGCGGGAACTCGGCACGAAAGGCCGTCCGCCACCGGCCGAACGACCGGAAGCCGGCGACACTCCAACAGGGACGGTCACGACAGTCGGTGCCGGAGGGACTCCCCGTAATCTGAGCGCCGGTGCCGTATGCTGCACCGCCGTGGCAGTCGACCGTTCCGGGGGTCGCGGCGCGGCGCGCGCCGAGCCGGAAACGGTCGAAGCAGGCGGTCGGCGACGGGGAGGTCGGTGCGCGATGCGGCGATGGGGGACGGCGCTAGCCGTCGGCATGACGGTGGCACTGGCGCTCGCCGGATGCGGCGCGCCGGCGGGGGTGGACCGGGACCTGACCGACGACTGGCCCGTCGTTCCGGCGGCCAAGGCCTTCCTGCCGGAGGCCGGGGTCTGCCATCCCACGATCCAGGACATCGGCTACCTCAGCGGCTACAACCCGGTCGACTGCGCCGCGTCGCACCGCAGCGAGACGCTGCACGTGGGCACGCTGTCCGGCCCGGACGCCGACCGGGGAGCACCCCCGCGCGCCGGGTCCACGGGGATGCGGACCGCGCACGCGGAGTGTGACGGGCGGGTCAGCAAGGCGGTCGGGGCCGACTGGCGGTCGGGACGGCTGCAACTCTCCGTCGTCTTCCCGTCGCCGGCGGCCTGGGCCGGTGGGGCCCGCTGGTTCCGCTGCGACCTCTCCGAGGTGGCCAGCCTGGACGACCGCAGCGTGACCGCCCGCTCCGCCAGCCTGCGCGGCGCCCTGGCGCCGGGATCCCCGCTGACCCTTGGCTGCTACAACCCGAAGCTCAAGAAGGACGACATCGAGCAGATGCAGCCGGTCGCTTGCACGGCCAAGCACCACGCCGAGTTCGTCGGGGTCTACCAGTTCCCCGACATCACGTACGCCGAGTTCAAGCGCACCTCGCTGCGGGCACACAAGGCGTGCCAGGGGCTGATCGCGAAGTACGTCAAGGTGCCGAACAACAGCGACATGCAGTACCGGTCCGGCACGATCATCTACCACCCCTTCGAGGAGGAGTGGACGAACGGCGACCGGGGCGTGCAGTGCTTCCTCTGGGTGTCGGAGCGCACGCTGACGAAATCGCTGAAGGGCGCCGGCAGCAAGGCCCTGCCGGTCCGGTGAGCCGCGCGGGGGCGGGGCCGACCCCGGTCGGTCCCGCCCCGTCGACCGGTCAGCCGACCTGCAGCGTCACGTCGTCCACGACGAAGCTGGTCTGCAGGGAGGCGTCCTCCACGCCGGTCCACTTCAGCGTCACCGTCTGCCCGGCGTACCCGGCCAGGTTGAAGGTCCGCTGCTGGTAGCCGCCGGCGGCGTTCAGGTTCGAGTACGTCGCCAACGTGGTCGTGCCGACCTGCACGGTCAGCTTGTCGTACGCCGTGGTCGTGGTGGTCTCGGCGGTGTCGATGTGCAGCCAGAAGGCCAGCGTGTAGCTGGCGCAGCCGGTCGGGAGGGTCACCGACTGCGAGAGCGTGTCGGTGTGGCTGGTGCCGTACCCGTCCAGCCACGCCTTGTACGACCCGGTGCGGGCCGGCTGGCTCGACGAGCTGGTGATCACGCCCGAGCTGGCGGTCCACGGGGTGGTGCCCGATTCGAAGCTGCTGTTGCCGATGAGCTGCCCGCCGGCGCAGCCGCCCGTGCCGGTCACGGTGAGGGTGTAGCTGGTGCTGTGGGTGACCGAGCCGGTGCCGGTCACCGTGATGGTCCAGGTGCCGGTGGCGGCGGTCGACGAGGCGGAGACGGTCATCGTGGCCGAGCCGCCCGAGGTGACCGAGGACGGGCTGAACGAGACGGTCACCCCGCTCGGCGCGCCGGTGGCGGAGAGGCTGACCGTCTGGGCGCTCCCGCTGGTGGTGGCGGTGCTGACGGTCGCGGTGGTGGTACCGCCCCGGGCCACGCTGCCCGAGGTCGGGCTCACCGCGACGGAGAAGTCGTTGGTCGGGGTGCCGCCTACCGCGAGCTGCCAGATCGCGTACGCGATCCCGTCCGCGGCGCGGTTGAGGATGGTCGCGTTGATGTTGCTCGTGGTGTCGCAGGAGCGGTGGTAGCAGCCGTCGTACGCCGCCCCCGCGGTGCCGCCCCACTTGCTGGCCTGCGCCGCGGTCTTGGTGTAGCTGGCGCCCGCCGCGTAGCCGGAGGTGGGGATGCCGGCGTTGGCGAACGAGTAGTCGTCGGACCGGCCCTGTCCTTCGGTGTTCTCCTCCGGCTGGAGATTGAGCGAGTCCCAGTACGCCTTCAGCGGGGCGGCCGTGGTGGAGGTGACCCGGTTGATGAAGTAGCCGCCGTTGGGCGAGGCGACCATATCGAAGTTGTAGTAGCCCTTGATGTAGCCCCGCTGGGTGGTGGTCAGCTGGTTGACGTAGTGCTTCGAGCCCTGAAGGCCCTGCTCCTCGCCGTTCCACCAGGCGAACCGGACCCGCTTGGTCATGGTCGGGTTCTGCGCGGCGAGCACCAGCGCGTTCTCCAGCAGGGTCGCCGAGCCGGAGCCGTTGTCGTTGATCCCCGGGCCGGCGGAGACGCCGTCCAGGTGGGCGCCGAACATGACCACCTGGTCGGCGGGGCCCTGCGGCCACTCGGCGATCAGGTTGCTGCCGGGGTAGGTGCAGGTGGTGCAGGTCTGCTCGGTGACGGTGTAGCCGGCGGCCTGGAGCTTGCCCTTCACGTAGGCGACCGAGGCGGTGTAGCCGGCCGAGCCCGCCCGCCGGTTGCCCCCGCTGCTGGTGGCGATGGTGTTGAACTGGGTGAGGTGGGCCTGCACGTTGGTCACCGAGATGTCCGGCGCCGCGAGGGCGAGGGCCGGCGCGGCGGCCACCGGCGCAGCGGCCACCGGCGCGGGGACGGCAGAGGCGGGGGCACCGGCCAGGGTCGCCGTCACGGCGGCGAAGAGGGCGAGCGTGAGGCCCGCGGTCGGGGTGCGGTGTCTCATGTGGACTCCTCGTGGGGTCGGCGGGGCGGGGTGGGCGCGACGCGTGGGCTCCGGCGCGGCCCTCGGTGTCGACGGACCGGCGATCGGAACAGTTACATGCGTCGATCGAATAGTCAACGGGGTGTCACATCCCGCATGCCCACTCCCCCAGCCGAGATGCCCCACCCCGCGCGTGTGTGCGCCCGCGCCGACGGACGACAACCGCAGTCCGCCTTTGGAGCTGACATCACAAACGACTCACCGGCCAGGCCCCTTCCCGGGCACACCACCTGACGAACCGGCTGAGCCGTTGACGACATCAACTCCCAAAGCCCGTCAAGGACTGCCGCCCGGCACGGCCAGATGGCTTCGCCGTGCGTACGACCTTGATGGCGCAGATGACTCACGTCAGCCGCCAGCCCGCGTCACACCGCCCTGGATCGTTCACGCCACCAAGTTCGTAGCGCGCAAAAGAGACACGCGACCCGCCGGGCCGCGGAGGCCCGGCGGGTGGCAGGCACGGGGCAAAAGGCCGGTCAGGGTCTGCTCCAGGCGGCACCGGACGTGGCTGCTCAGCCCCGCCGCAGCACCGCCAGGAACATCGCGTCGGTGCCGTGCCGCTGCGGCCACAGCTGCACGGTCGGCCCGTCCCCGAGCCCCGGCATACCCGCTGGCAGCAGCGGCCGGGCGTCGACGAAGTCGACCGGGAACCCCGCCCGGCGGGACGCCTCGGTCACCGTCACGTGCGTCTCCACGATGTGCGGCGAGCAGGTCACGTACGCGACCAGCCCGCCCGGACGGACCGCGCGCAGCGCCGCGGTGAGCAGTTCCCGCTGCAGGCGGGCCAGCGGCGGCAGATCGGACGGCTGCCGGCGCCAGCGGGACTCGGGCCGCCGGCGCAGCGAACCGAGCCCGGTGCACGGGGCGTCGACCAGCACCCGGTCGAAGTGGTCCTCGGGCAGCTTCGGATCCGAGCCGACCGTACGCCCGTCGGTGTTCAGCACGTTCACCGGCAGGCCCCGGGTGGCCTGCGCGACCAGCCGCGCCCGGTGCTCGGCCACCTCGACCGCGGTGAGCCGGGCGCCGCGCTGCGCGGCGAGGGCGCCGAGCAGGCCGGCCTTGCCGCCGGGCCCGGCGCACAGGTCCAGCCAGCGACCGTCCGGGCCGTCCAGCGGCGCGACCGCCAGGGCGTTCGCCACCAGCTGGGAGCCCTCGTCCTGGACGTGGGCGCGTCCCTCGGCCACCGCCGGCAGCTCCCCCGGCGCCCCGCCGGGCAGATAGACGGCGTACGGCGAGAAGGCACCCGGCGCCCCGCCGACCTCGTCGGCCAGCTCGATCGGGTCGACCAGGCCGGGCCGGGCGCACAAATGCACCGGGGGGCGCTCGTTGTCCTCGATGAGCAGCCGCCTCGTCTCACCCAGGTCACCGCCGAGCGCCTCGGCGAAGGCCCGGACGATCCACTGCGGATGGCTGTACGCCAGTGCCAGGTGCCCGATCGGGTCGGTCTGCTCCGACGGGGCGAGCTTCGCCACCCAGCCGTCGAGGTCGCGGGTGGCCACCTCTCGGAGCACCGCGTTGGCGAAGCCGGTGGCGCCCGGGCCGACCGCCCGGACCAGGTCCACGGTCGAGGAGACCGCCGCGTGCGCCGGGACCCGGGTGTGCAGCAGCTGGTATGCCCCGAGCCGCAGCGCGTCCCGCACCGGCGGGTCGATCCGCTGCACGTCCCGGCCGGCGGCGTCGGTGATGATCGCGTCCAGGGTGCCGGTGTGCCGCAGCGTGCCGTAGGTCAACTCGGTGGCGAAGGCGGCGTCCCGTCCGGCCATCCCCTCGTCGCGCAGCATGGCCGGCAGCACCAGGTTGGCGTACGCGTCGTCCCGGTGCACCGCCGCGATCGCCTGGTACGCCACGTGCCGCGGCAGGTCGACGGTCGGCCGGCCGGGCCGGCGGCCGGCGCCGAAGCGCCCCTCGCGAGGCGACCGCTCCCCCGGCCGGGCCGGGCGCTCGGCCCGCTCCCCGCCGACGGGCCGGCGGCCCTCTCGGGAGCGCTCGGGACCGGCGTACCGTCCCGCGCCGCGCCCACCGCCGGAGCGGCCGGCGTCGTCGGACGCGTACCGCGGACCGCGCTCGCCACCACCGGAGCGCTCGCCGTCGCGGGGCCGTCCCGCGCGGTCACCGGCGGGCGGCCGGGCCGACCCGCCGCGCGGCCCGCCGGCGGAGAAGCGCTCGTCCCGGGGCTCGGCCGGCCCCGTCACGCGAACTCCTCGCCGGCGACGACCCGGGCGCCGCGCGCCCAGTCGCTCGCCGACATGGCCTTCTTGCCGGCCGCCCGCACCTCATCGAGCCGCACCGGGACGGTGGCCGTGCCGGCCAGCACGTGGGACTTCTCGACCAGCAGTTCGCCGGGCTTCAGCTCCGGGCCACCGGCCACCGGGGTGACCGGGCCGAGCTTCACCCGGTCGCCGCGGAAGGTCGTCCACGGGCCGGGGGCCGGCGTGCACGCGCGGATCCGCCGGTCCACGGCGAACGCCGGGTCGGTCCAGCGGACCCGGGCGTCCTCGACGGTCAGCTTCGGCGCGAGGGACACCCCGTCGGCGGGCTGCGGCTCGGCCCGGGCGGTCCCGTCCTCGAGCGCGTCGAGGACGGCCACCAGCAGACCCGCGCCCGCGTGGGCGAGCCGCTCCAGCAGATCCCCGGAGGTGTCGGTGGGGCGGATCTCGTCGGTGAGCGTGCCGTACACCGGGCCGGTGTCCAGCCCCGCCTCCAACTGGAAGACGCTGGCGCCGGTCACCTCGTCGCCGTGCAGCACCGCGTGCTGCACGGGAGCCGCGCCCCGCCAGGCGGGGAGCAGCGAGAAGTGCAGGTTGATCCAGCCGTGCCGGGGGATCTCCAGCGCCACCGGCGGCACCAGCGCGCCGTACGCGACCACCGGCACGCAGTCCGGGGCCAGCTCGCGGAGCCGGTCCAGGAACTCGGGCTCGCGCGGCTTCGCCGGGGTGAGCACCTCGACGCCGTGCGCGTCGGCCCAGGCGCCGACCGGCGAGCGGACCAGGCCGCGGCCACGGCCGGCGGGCGCGTCGGGACGGGTCACCACGGCCAGCAGCTCGTGACGGGACGCGGCGACGGCGTCCAGGGCGGGGACGGCGACGGCCGGCGTGCCGGCGAAGATCAGACGCACCCGGTCACCGCCCCAGCCCGAACGGGTTGCCGGCGGCGTGCGGGCTGAGCTTGACGGTCGGCGGGGCACCCGCGTCGTACCACTCGGCCTGGCGGATCGCCTTCATGGCCGCCTTCCGGCCGGCCGGGTCGAGGCGGTCGACGAAGAGCACCCCGTCGAGGTGGTCGGTCTCGTGCTGCACGCACCGGGCCATCAGGCCGGTGCCGACGATCTGCAGCGGATCCCCGTAGCCGTTGAAGCCCTTGGCGATGACGTTCTGCCGGCGCTTGGTGTCGAAGTAGAGCCCGGGGATGGACAGGCAGCCCTCCGGGCCGTCCTGCTCCTCCTCGTCGGGGAACTCCAGCACCGGGTTCACCAGGTGCCCGAGGACGTCGTCGACGTCGAAGGTGAACACCCGCAGGCCCACCCCGAGCTGCGGCGCGGCCAGGCCGGCACCGTTCTGCTCGCGCATCGTGTCGGTCAGGTCGGCGATCAGCTTGCGCAGCTCGGCGTCGAAGTCGACGACCCGGTCGGCCGGCGTGCGCAGCACCGGATCCCCGAACAGACGGATGGGCTGAACGGTCACGCGGAGTGGCTCCTTGTCTGAAACGAGTGGTGCCGTACCAGTCTACGGAGTCATCCCTGCGGCCCCCGCCGGCGTACCGCGATCGGCGCCCGGCGGCCCGTCACCCTCGGTGACGGGCAGGGTGGCGTAGCCACGCAGGTGAGCCGGACCCGGCGCCCGGGCGGCCCGGCCAGGACGCCGCCCCCTGCTCAGGCGCCGGCGCCCGGCTCCCCGGCCAGCACCGCGTCCCCGCCGAGCAGGGCGTGCTCGGGCAGCGGCAGCGCGATCCCGTGGGCGGCCGCCCAGTCGTGGATCAGGCTGGGGTTGACCTGGGCGGCGAAGTAGTCGACCGCGCTCATCCCGCCGACGACCGGCTCGTCGACCTCGGCGACCAGCTTGGCGGGCACCAGCGGAAAGCCGTTCTGCAGGGCGGCGCTGAGCCGGCGGTGTCCGTCGACCACGAAGAAGTACTCCCCGGTGTAGCCGATGGTGAGCGGCTCCAGGGCCTCGTCGCCGGCCTCGGCCACGTCACCGACGAACTCGGAGTCCCAGAGGCCCCGCAGCGTGGCGATGTCCTCGGTCGGGTAGACCCGGGCCGGGTCCAGCAGCAGCAACGGCTGGCCCTCACGCAGCACGTCCTCGCCGAGCCGCCCCTCGAACACGTCGATGACGTGCTGGATCACCTGCTCCGGGGTGGCCCGGGTGGTGTCGCAGATCAGGTCGTAGTTACGCAGCCGCGCCTTGTCGACGCCGTACCGGACCAGGAACCGGCCGCGCTCGCTCTCGCTGCGCTCCCGGAGCTTGGCCCGGGCCTCCTCCAGCGAGGTGTAGCTCTCGGCCGGGCCGGACGGGCGGGCCAGCACCCGCCGGGCCGCCTCGGTCGGCTCGGTGATCATGTGCACCTTGAGCGCGTCGGTGAAGAAGTGCCAGGCCAGCCGGGAGTCCATCACCAGGCGCTCGCCGGAGGCGGCGATGTCCCGCTGGAGCTGGTCGACGTACCCGTCGACGGCCTGGTCCAGCTCGGCGTGCAGGTTGAGCTGGAGGGCGGTCATCTGCCGCTCCTGGGCCATCTGCCGGTAGAGGTCACCGACGCTGACCCGGCGCAGCCCCAGCCGCTTGGCGATCTCGACGGAGACGGTGCTCTTGCCGCTGCCGAGGTCACCGTTGAAGACGATCGATTGACGGACGGTCACGACTGGTCCACCCCTGCTCACCGGCTGATTGACATCATCGATTTGGCGTCGCCCCCGACAACCCCAGCTCGGCGCGCCTGACGCCGCGCCACGACCTGGCGCCGTCGTCACCGCGCTCTCGCCTGCGTCGCACCCCCGGGCATGACGGGCGATGCTATCACGCAGTCTCTACCCATTTGCCGGACGAGGTGTGCGGCACGCCTCTGCGGACCTGCCGAAACACCCGAAGATTCCCGGAAAGCGTGGCCATCCGACGCCGGACGGCCACGCTGCCCGGGCGTACCTCGGTCTGCCCCTCGTGGCGAGCGGCGCGGCCGGCGGAGCGCGGGGCGGTGGGAGGCGGGGTGATCAGAAGAGGCTCAGCGGGTCGACCTGGAGGCGGACCGGGTCGGCGGCCTTACGGGCGCTGCGTTGTCCGGCCGCCTCGTGCAGCGCCTCGGCGAGCGCGGCCGCCCGGGCCCGGGGCACCCGGACCAGCATCCGCTCCCGCCCCTCGTCGGCGGGGACCGGACCGAGCACCTCCGCGCCGTCCGGCAGCCGGGCCCCGGCGAGCAGGTCCGCCACCGCGTCCGCCACACCGGTGACGCTGGCCATCCGTACCGCCGGGGGGAAACCCAGCTCACGGCGCTCGGCCAGTTCCCGGACGGCGAACCAGGCCGCGTCCCAGCGCAGCAGGGCCTGCACCGGGGCGAGGGCGCCGTCGGCGACCACCACCACCCGGCCACCCGTCACGCCCGGGCGGGCCAGCGCGGCCGCGGCCAGCCAGCGGCGCAGCGCCTCCTCGCCGGCCCGCAGGTCGGCCCGGGTGAGCAGCGCCCACGAGTCGAGCAGCAGCACCGCCCCGTAGCCACCCTCGGCGACCGGCTCCGCGCCCGGCGTGGCGACCACCAGGCCCGCCCCGCCCGGCACCGTGCTCAGCACCTCCTCCCGCCCGGAGGTGCGGACCGGCACCCCCGGGAAGGCGCGCCCCAACTCCTCGGCGGTCCGCCGGGCGCCGGTGACCGCGGCGCGCAGCCGCCGTCCACCGCACTCCGGGCAGGCGTACGCGGCGGCGACCCGGCCGCACCAGCGGCAGGCGGGCACCCGGTCGGCGGCCGGCAACGCGAGCGGCCCGGCGCAGTGCGGGCAGCGGGCCGGCGTCCGGCAGTCGGCACAGGCGACCGAGGGCAGGTAGCCCCGGCGGGGCACCTGGACCAGCACCGGCAGGTCGGCGCGGAGCGCGTCCCGGGCGGTGGTCCAGGCCAGGCTGGGCAGCCGGGCGGAGGCCGCGCCGGGGTCCCGGGCCAGCTGCGGGTCGTCCCCGGTCGGCGCGATCGCCGGCACCCGGGCCCGTACGGTCGCCCGGTCGGCGACCACCTCACGGGCCCAGCCGGTCTCCACCAGCAGCTGGGCCTCCGCGGTGCGCGCGTACCCGCCGACCAGTGCCGCCGCCGCGTCGAGCTGGGCCCGGGTGAGCAGCACCTCCCGGGCGTGCGGGTACGGCGCCCGGGGCTCGGCGTGCAGGTCGTCGCCGTCGTCCCAGATCGCCACGAGGCCGAGCCGCCCGGCCGGGGCGAACATCGCCGCCCGGGTGCCGATCACCACGGGCACGTCGCCCCGCAGGGCGGCGAGGAAGGCACGGTAGCGCCGGGCCGGGCCGAGCGCGGCGGAGAGGCAGACGTGCCGGCCCGGCCCGAGGGTGCCGGTCAGGGCGGCGTCGAGGCGGTCCAGGTCCCGGGCGTCGGCCACCACGACCAGCGCGCCCCGGCCACCGGCCACGGTGGCGGCGACCGCGTCCGCGTACCGGGCCGCCCAGTCCTCCCCGGGCAGCGCGGACCAGACCGCGCGCGGCGCCCGCCCGTCGGTGAGCGCCCGCAGGAAGGCCGGCCCGGCCGGGTAGTCCCGCCACCCGCGCGGGTCCACGCTGGTCCGGTCGCCGCCGGCCGGCGCGGACGGTCGGGCGACCGCCTGCGGCGACGGCCCGGCGACCATCTCGGCGGCCGACGGGTCGGCCCCGGCGGTGGCGCCTTCCCCGCCCGGACCGTCGGCGTCGCCGGTCGTCGCCGCGGCGGCCGAGTTGTCGGCGCCGCCGGTCGTCGCCGCTGCGGCCGAGTTGTCGGCGCCGCCGGTCGTCGCAGCCGCGGCGGCCGGGTGTCCGGCGTCGCCGGGCGGCGCGGCTGCGGTGACGTCCTTCTCGACCCGGGCGTGCCGGGGCGGCACGGCGAGCCGGAGCACGTCGGCGAGGCTGCCGGCGTACCGGTCGGCGACCGCGCGGGCCAGCCGGGCGACCTCCGGCGCCAGCACCGGCACCGGCGAGACCACCTTCTCCAGGTACGCCAGCCGGGGGTGGTCGGACTCCGCCACCCGGTCCAGCAGCCAGCCGTCGACGAGCTGGCCGGCGAAGCGCACCTTCACCCGCACCCCGGGCCGCGCCTGGGCGTCCAGCTCGGCGGGGACCAGGTAGTCGAACGGCCGGTCGAGGTGGGCCAGGGGCAGGTCCACGCAGACGCGAGCGACCGGCGACCCGTCGGCGGGTCGCCGGTCGCTGCGCCTGGTCGCGGTCAGGCTCCCGCAGCCGACTTGAGGTCGGCGGCCCGGTCGGTGCTCTCCCAGGTCAGGTCCGGCAGCTCCCGGCCGAAGTGGCCGTACGCGGCGGTCTGCTGGTAGATCGGGCGGAGCAGGTTGAGGTCCCGGATGATCGCGGCCGGGCGCAGGTCGAACACCTCGGCGACGGCCTTCTCGATCGAGGCGACCGGCACGGTCTCGGTGCCGAAGGTCTCGATGAAGAGGCTGACCGGGTGGGCCTTGCCGATCGCGTACGCGACCTGCGCCTCGCAGCGCTCGGCGAGGCCGGCGGCGACCACGTTCTTGGCCACCCAGCGCATCGCGTACGCGGCCGAGCGGTCCACCTTGGACGGGTCCTTGCCGGAGAAGGCGCCGCCACCGTGCCGGGCGTAGCCGCCGTACGTGTCGACAATGATCTTGCGGCCGGTGAGGCCGGCATCACCCATCGGGCCGCCGATCTCGAAGCGTCCGGTCGGGTTGACCAGCAGCCGGTAGCCGTCGATGTCGAGACCGAGGCCCTCCAGCTCGGGAGTGATCACGTGGTCCCGGATGTCCGGGGTGAGCAGCGAGTCGAGCGAGATGTCGGCCGCGTGCTGGCTGGAGACCACGACGGTGTCGAGCCGGACCGGGCGCAGCCCGTCGTACTCGATGGTCACCTGGGTCTTGCCGTCCGGCCGCAGGTACGGGATGGTGCCGTCCTTGCGCACGGCGGCGAGGCGGCGGGCCAGCCGGTGGGCGAGCGCGATCGGCAGCGGCATCAGCTCGGGCGTCTCCGAGCAGGCGAAGCCGAACATCATGCCCTGGTCGCCGGCGCCCTGCGCGTCGAGCGCGCTCTCCGACGAGCCGGTACGCAGCTCGAACGCGTTGTCCACGCCCTGCGCGATGTCCGGCGACTGGGCGCCGATGGAGACGCTGACACCGCAGGAGGCGCCGTCGAAGCCCTTCTTCGACGAGTCGTACCCGATCTCCAGGATGGTGTCCCGGACGATGGTCGGGATGTCCGCGTACGCCTTGGTGGTCACCTCACCGGCGACGTGGACCTGGCCCGTGGTGATCAGGGTCTCGACCGCGACCCGGCTGTGCGGGTCCTGGGCGAGCAGCGCGTCGAGGATGCCGTCACTGATCTGGTCGGCGATCTTGTCCGGGTGGCCTTCCGTGACCGATTCGGACGTGAAGAGACGTGTCACGGCACTCCTAAGCATGTGAAAACTCTTTGAAAAGGTCGCTCGGCGGCAGTTTAGTCACCTGTCTCCCAGGGTGACCCCTGGAATGCGCGGTGACCAACCGTCAGGATTGCTCAATCAGCCGGGCGACCACGAGGTCCCAGACCGCGTCGGCCAGGTCCTCCTTGGGCTGCTCGGGCAGTCGGTGCACCGCACCGTCCGCCCCGATCACCGTGGCGGCGTTGGTCTCGGCGCCGAAGACCTTGTCCACGCCCACCTCGTTGATGACGATCAGGTCGGCCCGCTTACGGGCGAGCTTGGCCCGGCCGTTCGCCTCGGCGTCGCCGGTCTCGGCGGCGAAGACGACCAGCACCTGCTCCGGCCGGCGGCGCCGGCCCAGCTCCGCCGCGATGTCGGGGTTGGTGACCAGCTCGATGGTGGGGGCGCTGCCGTCGTCCGCCTTCTTGATCTTTCCGGGCGCGTAGGCCGCCGGCCGGAAGTCGGCGGGGGCGGCGGCCATCACCACGGCGTCCGCGTCCGCGGCCGCCTCGAGGGTCGCCTTGCGCAGCTCCTCGGTGGTGCCGACCCGGACCAGGTCCACGCCGGCCGGCTCGGCGAGCGTGACGTTGGCGGAGACCAGGGTGACCCGGGCGCCCCGGGCGACGGCGGCGCGGGCGAACGCGTAGCCCTGCTTGCCGGAGGAGCGGTTGCCGAGGAAGCGGACCGGGTCGAGCGGCTCGCGGGTGCCGCCGGCGGTGACCACCACGTGCCGGCCGGCGAGGTCGGCCGGGGCGGCGACGCCCCGGGCGAGCGCCCGCCGGGCGACCGCGAAGATCTCCGCCGGGTCGGGCAGCCGGCCCTTGCCGGTGTCCTTGCCGGTCAGCCGGCCGACCGCCGGCTCGATCACCCGCACGCCCCGCGACCGCAGGGTCGCCACGTTGGCGACGGTGGCCGGGTGCTCCCACATCTCGGTGTGCATGGCCGGGGCGAGCACCACCGGGCAACGGGCGGTCAGCAGGGTGTTGGTGAGCAGGTCGTCGGCGAGCCCGTGGGCGGCCTTGGCGAGCAGGTCGGCGGTGGCGGGAGCCACCACGACCAGATCGGCGTGCTGACCGAGGCGCACGTGCGGCACCTCGTGCACGTCCGACCAGACGTCGTCGGCGACCGGCTGGCCGGAGAGCGCGGCCCAGGTCGGCGCCCCGACGAACCGGAGCGCCGACGCGGTCGGCACGACGCGGACCCGGTGACCCGACTCGGTGAAGAGCCGGAGCAGCTCACACGCCTTGTAGGCGGCGATGCCGCCGCCGACCCCGAGGACGATCTCGGCGGACATCGACGCGGGCGGGTGCTACGGCTGGTCGGTCGGCTCGGCGGTGAGCAGACCCGCGTTGATCTCGCGCATGGCGATGGAGAGCGGCTTCTCCTGGGGGGTGGTCTCCACGAGCGGGCCGACGTACTCCAGCAGGCCCTCACCGAGCTGGCTGTAGTAGGCGTTGACCTGGCGCGCGCGCTTGGCGGCGAAGATCACCAGCGCGTACTTCGAGGTCGTCTTCTCGAGGAGCTCGTCGATCGGCGGGTTGGTGATGCCCTCGGGGTTGGTGGCGATGGATCCCACGAATAAACCTCTGCGTCTTGATGCACCGCCCGGAGGCGGTGGCCTCTCAACCGCTCGGGCGCGGTTGGGCCGGAGCCAGGAAGGAAGAACCGAGCAAGCCTACCAGCTCGTCCGCCGCACGCTCGGTCCGGTCGTGCGCCACGGCGTGTGTGAGGGCGGCGGCCACGGCCGGGTCCGGCCGGTGTCCGGGCGGGGCGAGGAGCACCAGCTGCGGGCCCGGCACGGCGGCCCGGACGGCGAGCGCACCGGGCAGGTCCAGCGGGAGCAGCACCGGCCGGCCCTCGGCGAGCCGGGACCGGACGCCCTCCCGCGGCACGCCCCGCCGGTACGGCCCGATCCGGCTCCACTCCAGCAGCTCGTCCGCGGCGATCATCCGGTCGAAACGGGCGGGGTCGAGGAAGAGCCGGTCGACGCCGTCCACCTCACCGGGGCACGGGGGTCGGGTGGTGGCGACCACCGGCACCCACACCAACGGAAAGCGCGCCCGGACCTGCTCGACGACACTGCACCGCCCGGCCCCCGAAGGTCCGGTCAGGACAGTGAGCCGAGCCGCCGGGCGCGCCTCGTCATCCGTGCTCACCGCTTGTTTCTACACGCCTACGGCGTTCAGTTGGCGGCGAACTCTCCAAGCAGAGCCTTGCGCTGCTGCTCGCCGAGGCCGCGCAGGCGACGGCTGTCGGCGATCTTGAGCTTCTCCATGATCTGGGTGGCCCGGATCTTGCCGATGCCCGGCATCGCCTGGAGGACGGCCGACACCTTCAGCTTGCCGACGACGTCGTCAGCCTCGGCCTGCTCGAGGACGGTGGCGAGGCTGGTCTTGCCCTGCTTGAGGTCCTCCTTCAGCTTCGCACGGGCCTTGCGGATCTCCGCGGCCTTCTCCAGCGCGGCAGCGCGCTGCTCGGGGGTCAGTGACGGGAGCGGCACCAGTTCTCCTCAGGTCCCTAGCGCGACGGGCGGAGCGCACCGTCGCTTCTGTGAAACGTGGTGTCGCTGGCAACCAAAGGGGTCCGTGGTTCCCAGCGCGGGGAAAACTAGCGGGCAACGGAGTTTTCGGCAACGTGGGCGCGCGAAGATCAACGTAAAGTGACCGAGCCGTCAGTCAGTCATGAGGTGGCGAGGGTCCTCCGGCACTCCGCCAGCACCCGCTCGGCGGCGGCCCGCAGGGCGGCCACCTCGGGCCCGGCGTGCAGCACCTCGCGGGAGTACGACGGCAGCACCGACGGCAGGCTGGACCCGAACACGGTGCGCAGGTCGGCCGCCGTGGCACCTTGCGCGCCGAGCCCCGGGGCGAGTAGCGGACCGTGTACGGCGGAGAGGTCGTGACCGGTGTCCCCGATGGTCGCGCCGACCACCAGACCGAGGCTACCGAGCGGCTCGGCACCCCGGTTGAGCTGGGAAATCTCGTCGATCACGGTCTGCGCCACGGTCCGCCCGTCGGCCGCGACGGCCCGCTGCACGGCGGCGCCCTCGGGATTCGAGGTGAGCGCCAGGACGAAGACGCCGCCACCGTGCGCGGCGGCCAGCTCGAACATCGGCGCGAGTGACCCCACCCCCAGGTACGGGCTCGCCGTGACCGCATCGACATACATCGGGCTGGATGGATCGAGGTACGCCGCGGCGTACGCGCTGACCGTGGAACCGATGTCGCCGCGCTTGACGTCGAGGAGAACGAGCGCGCCCGCCTCCCGCAACTGTCGGATAGTTGACTCAAGAACGGCGATCCCGCGGGACCCGAAACGCTCGAAGAAGGCCGACTGCGGCTTAACCACCGCGACCCGGTCACCGATCGCCTCCACCACCGTCCGGCTGAACCGGTCGAGGCCCGCGACGTCGTCAGACAGCCCCCAGCGGGCCAGCAGCCCGGGGTGCGGGTCGATACCCACGCAGAGCGGTCCCCGCTCCGCCACGGCCCGGTACAGGCGGGCGCCGAAGGTCTCCATCGCGTCTCTCCCTCTCCGTCGCGCGGCGTCGCGCCGCGGCGTACGTCGGTGTCACCCTGTCGCCGCCCGTCCCCGGGTCGGCCGTCCGTGCTGTGCGCCGCCGCGGGCCGTCCACGCGTCCCGTCGAGGGCCGCCGCCGAGGTGTGCGACGCGTGTCCCCGGCGGGCCGCCGGGGGCGGCCAGCGGGCCGGCTCAGCCCGCCTTGACCGCCGCCTCGATGCCGGCCACGATCCGCGCCACGTCCGCGTCGTCGGTGACGTACGGCGGCATGGTGTAGACGAGGTCCCGGAACGGCCGCAGCCACACGCCCTGCGCCACCGCGGCGGCGGTCGCCCGGGGAATGTCCACCTCGTGGTCGAGCTGGACCACGCCGATCGCGCCGAGCACCCGGACGTCGGCCACGCCGGGGGCGTCGCGCAGCGGCGCCAGGCCGGCCCGCAGCCCGGCGGAGATCCTCGCCACCTGCCCGGCCCAGTCCCCGGCCGCCAGCAGGCCCAGGGAGGCGTTGGCGACCGCGCAGGCGAGCGGGTTGCCCATGAAGGTCGGACCGTGCGCCAGCACCCCGTCGGCCGAGATGCCGTGGGCCACCTCGGGGGTGCAGAGCGCGGCGGCCAGGGTGAGGTAGCCGCCGGTGAGCGCCTTGCCGACGCAGAGCACGTCCGGAGCGACCCCGGCGTGCTCGGCGGCGAACATCGCCCCGGTCCGGCCGAAGCCGGTGGCGATCTCGTCGAAGACCAGCAGGATGCCGTGCGCCCGGGTCACCTCGCGCAGCACCCGCAGGTAGTGCGGGTGGTGGAACCGCATCCCGCCGGCCCCCTGCACCACCGGCTCCACGATCACCGCGGCCAGCTCGTCGGCGTGCCGTTCCACCGCGTCCACCAGGGCCGCCTCGTACGCCGGGTCGGGCGGGGTGTCGAAGCCGTCCGGCGGCACCGGCGCGAAGACCTGCCGGGGCAGCACGTCCCCCCAGAGGTGGTGCATGCCGCCCTCCGGGTCGCAGACACTCATCGGGTGGAACGTGTCGCCGTGATAGCCGCCCCGCCAGGTGCCCAGCCGGCGGCGCTGCGGCCGCCCGGTGGCCCGCTGCCACTGGAGGCACATCTTCACCGCCACCTCCACGCTGACCGAGCCGGAATCGGCCAGGAAGACGTGCTCCAGGCCGTCCGGGGCCAGCTCGACCAGGGTCCGCGCGAGGCGCACCGCGGGCTCGTGGGTGAGGCCGCCGAACATCACGTGGCTCATCCGGCCGAGCTGGTCGGTGACGGCCGCGTCCAGCACCGGGTGCCGGTAGCCGTGGATCGCCGCCCACCAGGACGACATCCCGTCCACCAGCTCCGGGCCGTCGGCCAGCCGCAGCCGTACGCCCCGGGCGCTCTCCACCACGTAGGGCGGGCTGGCCGGCGGCAGCGCCGCATACGGGTGCCAGACGTGCCGGCGGTCGGTGGCGAGGATCTCCTCGGGCGTCATCAGGCTCTCCTTCGTCTCCTCGCGGCCGGGCCGCGCGTCGGGCCCGGCGCAGCTTCCCCGCCCGGCCCTCGCCTCACCGGTGGCCGGCCGGCACCGTCGCCGGCGCGGCTGCCCGGGCGACCGACCGGACCAGGGCCGGGCCCCGGTAGATGAAACCGGTGTAGAGCTGGACCAGGCTCGCGCCGGCGTCGAACATCCGGGTCGCGTCGTCCGGGTCGAGGATGCCGCCGACCCCGACCACCGGCAGCCGGCCGCCGGTCTCCCGGTGCACGAAGGCGACCACCTCGCGGGCCCGCGCGGCCAGTGGCCGGCCGGACAGGCCGCCGGTCTCCGCACCCCGCGTCCGGTCGGCCGGGGCGAGCCCGTCGCGGGCCAGGGTGGTGTTGGTGGCGATCACCCCGGCCGCGCCCCGGTCGAGACAGACCGCCAGCAACTCGGCGATGGCCGGCTCGGTCAGGTCGGGGGCGATCTTCACCAGCACCGGCTTCTCCCCCACCAGCGCCGCCAGCAGCGCGTCCAGGTGGGACCGGTCCTGCAGGGACCGCAGGCCGGGGGTGTTCGGCGAGGACACGTTGACCGCGAAGTAGTCGCCGTGCTCCCGCAGCGCCCGGTAGGACGCCAGGTAGTCCTCGACCGCCTCGCCCAGCGGGGTCACCTTGGACTTACCGAGCGAGATCCCCAGGGGTACGCCGATCGGGCGCGGCAGCGCCGCCAGCCGGGCCGCGAGGGCCTCCGCGCCGGCGTTGTTGAAGCCCATCCGGTTGACCACGGCCTCGCTGTCCCGCAGCCGGAACAGCCGGGGCCGGGGGTTGCCCGGCTGGGCGTGCGCGGTGACCGTGCCGACCTCGACGAAGCCGAAGCCGAGCGCCGGCCAGGCCGGCAACGCGACCCCGTTCTTGTCCATACCGGCCGCCAGCCCGACCGGGTTCGGGAAGTCCACCCCGAACACGGTGCGCGGCGCGGACCGGAGGTAGCGGGCGCGCAGCGCCGCCAGCACGGCCGGCCGCCGCGACACCGAGGCCAGCCGGTCCAACGTCCACTCGTGCGCCCGCTCGGCGTCCCCGCCCCCGATCCGAAACAACTGCGGCCGCACCACCCGCTCGAAGATCACCCCGCGCCTCCCCGGCCCCGGGCCCCGTCGATCATGAGGTTGACGGCGATGTCGATCTCCTCGACCGCCGCCAACCTCATGATCACCGCGAGGGTGCCGGCGGTCACTGGGCGGCTCGCAGGGTGGCGTGGAGGTCCTGCAGGGGGCGGACGCGCATGTCGCCCCGGATGCGGGCCTCGATGCCCATGACTGCGGCGGCGGCGCCGGGGACCGTGGTGATGCAGGGGATGTCCGCGGTCACCGCGGCGCTGCGGATCTCGTACCCGTCGGAGCGGGCGCTCGCGCCCGAGCCCTGCGGGGTGTTCACCACCAGAGCCACGTCGCCGCCGAGGATCAGCGACACCGCGTCCTCGCCCGCACCGGCCTCGAAATGCTTGCGGATCTGCTCGCAGGCGATCCCGTGCCGGCGCAGCACCTCGGCGGTGCCGGTGGTGGCGACGATCTCGAAGCCCAGGTCGGCCAGGCGCTTGATCGGGAAGACCATCCCGCGCTTGTCCCGGTTCGCCACCGAGACGAAGATCTTGCCGGCGGTCGGCAGCGACCCGTACGCGGCGGACTGCGACTTGGCGAAGGCGTGCCCGAAGTTGGTGTCGATGCCCATCACCTCGCCGGTGGACTTCATCTCCGGGCCGAGCAGCACGTCGATCCCCTTGCCGGCCGGCGTACGGAACCGCTTGAACGGCAGCACCGCCTCCTTGACCGCGATCGGGGCGTCGGCCGGCATGGTGCCGCCGTCCCCAGTCGGCGGGAGCATCCCCTCGGCGCGCAGCTCGGCGATGGTGGCGCCGAGCGCGATCCGGGCCGCCGCCTTGGCCAGCGGCACCGCGGTCGCCTTGGAGACGAACGGGACCGTCCGGGACGCCCGCGGGTTCGCCTCCAGCACGTAGAGCATGTCGCCCTGCAGGGCGTACTGGACGTTCAGCAGGCCGCGCACGCCGACCCCGCGGGCGATCGCCTCGGTGTAGCGGCGTACCTGGGCCAGGTGCGAGCCGGCCAGGGTGATCGGCGGCAGCGCGCAGGACGAGTCGCCGGAGTGGATGCCGGCCTCCTCGATGTGCTCCATCACGCCGCCCAGGTAGACCTCGCCGTCGGCGTCGCAGAGCGCGTCCACGTCGATCTCGATGGCGTCGTCGAGGAAGCGGTCCACCAGCACCGGGTGGTCGGGCGAGATGTCGGTGGCTCGGCCGATGTAGTCGCGCAGGGTGGCGTCGTCGTAGACGATCTCCATGCCCCGCCCGCCGAGCACGTACGACGGGCGGACCAGCACCGGATAGCCGATCTCGTCGGCGATCGCCTTCGCCTCGTCGTAGGAGGTGGCCGTGCCGTGCGCCGGAGCGCGCAGCCCGGCCCGGGCCAGCACCGCGCCGAACGCGCCCCGCTCCTCGGCCAGGTGGATCGACTCCGGCGAGGTGCCGACCACCGGGACCCCGGCGTTCTTGAGCCGCCGGGCCAGGCCGAGCGGGGTCTGCCCGCCGAGCTGCACGATCACGCCGACCACGCCCGGGCCGCCGGCCGCCCGGCCGGAGGAGTCCTCGGCGTGCCAGACCTCCAGGACGTCCTCGAAGGTCAGCGGCTCGAAGTAGAGCCGGTCGGCGGTGTCGTAGTCGGTGGAGACGGTCTCCGGGTTGCAGTTGACCATCACGGTCTCGTAGCCGGCGCCTTCGACGCCGGAACCGAAACCGGCGCCTTCGACGCCGGAACCGGACGCAGCGGCTGAGCCGATGGGCGCGCTGCGCAGCGCCTGGACGGCGTGCACGCACGAGTAGTCGAACTCGATGCCCTGCCCGATCCGGTTCGGCCCGGAGCCCAGGATGATCACCTTGGGCCGGTCCGAGGGCGCGACCTCGGTCTCCTGGTCGTACGTCGAGTAGTGGTAGGGCGTGGTCGCCTCGAACTCGGCGGCGCAGGTGTCGACCGTCTTGTAGACCGGGCGTACCCCCAGCCGGTGGCGCAGGGCCCGGACGCCGTCCTCGCCGGCCAGCTCGGGGCGGAGCGCGGCGAGCTGCCGGTCGGACAGCCCGGCCCGCTTGGCCCGGCGCAGCAGGTCGGCGTCGAGCACCGGGGTGTCGACGATCTCGGCGCGCAGCTCGACCAGCGCCGCGATCTGGTCCAGGAACCAGGGGTCCATCCCGCCGGACGCCTCGGCGACCTCCGCGATCGAGGCGCCGAGCCGCAGCGCCCGCTCCACCGTGTAGAGCCGGCCGTCGTGCGGCATGCGCAGCGCGGCGAGGGTGTTCTCCTTCGTCGCGTCGGCCGGGTCCGGCCGGGTCCAGAACCCGCCGGCCTTGGTCTCCATCGAGCGCATCGCCTTGTTCAGCGCCTCGGTGAAGTTGCGGCCGAGGCTCATCGCCTCGCCGACCGACTTCATGGTGGTGGTCAGCTCCTGGTCCGCGCCGGGGAACTTCTCGAACGCGAACCGGGGGATCTTCACCACCACGTAGTCCAGCGTCGGCTCGAACGCCGCCGGGGTCTTCAGGGTGATGTCGTTGGGGATCTCGTCCAGGGTGTAGCCGATGGCCAGCTTCGCCGCGATCTTGGCGATCGGGAAGCCGGTGGCCTTCGAGGCCAGCGCCGAGGAGCGGGACACCCGGGGATTCATCTCGATCACGACAATCCGGCCGTCGGCCGGGTTCACCGCGAACTGGATGTTGCAGCCGCCGGTGTCCACCCCGACCTCGCGCAGCACCGCGATGCCGAGGTCGCGCAGCCGCTGGTACTCCCGGTCGGTCAGGGTCATCGCCGGGGCCACGGTGACGCTGTCGCCGGTGTGCACACCCATCGGGTCGAGGTTCTCGATCGAGCAGACCACCACCACGTTGTCGTGGCGGTCGCGCATCAGCTCAAGCTCGTACTCCTTCCAGCCGAGCACGCTCTCCTCGATGAGCACCTCGTGCACCGGGCTGGCGGCCAGGCCGGCCCCGGCGATCCGCCGCAGGTCCTCGTCGTTGTGGGCCATGCCGGAGCCGAGGCCGCCCATGGTGAACGACGGCCGGATCACCACCGGCAGGCCCAGCTCGGCGACGGTCTCCTCGACCTCGGCCATCGAGTGGCAGACCCGGGAACGGGGCACCAGCGAGGACGGGTCGTCGAGGCCGATCCGGACGCCGGCCTTGGCGACGATGTCCTTGAACAACTGCCGGTCCTCACCGCGCCGGATCGCCTCGATGTCGGCGCCGATCAGCTCGACGCCGTACTTCTCCAGGATCCCGGCCTCGTGCAGGGCGACCGCGGTGTTCAGCGCGGTCTGGCCGCCCAGGGTGGGCAGCAGCGCGTCGGGACGCTCCTTGGCGATGACCAGCTCGACGAACTCCGGGGTGATCGGCTCGACGTACGTGGCGTCGGCGAACTCGGGGTCCGTCATGATCGTCGCCGGATTGGAGTTGACCAGGCTGACCCGGATCCCCTCGCTGCGCAGCACCCGGCAGGCCTGGGTGCCGGAGTAGTCGAACTCGCAGGCCTGCCCGATCACGATCGGCCCGGAGCCGATCACCAGGACGTGCTTGAGGTCGGTCCGCTTAGGCATTCTTTCCGCCTTCACTGTGATTCAGGTCGAGGCCGCGGCCCTCGCTCTGCTTCCGGTCGAGGGCGACACCGCCCTCGATCAGCTCGGCGAAGCGGTCGAAGAGGTAGTCCGCGTCGTGCGGGCCGGCCGCCGCCTCCGGGTGGTACTGGACGGTGAAGGCGGGCACATCCTTGGCCCGCAGCCCCTCGACCACGTTGTCATTGAGGCAGACGTGCGACACCTGGACGCCGCCGAACGCGGTGTCGATCACCTGGTCGGGGACCACCGCCCCGGCCTGCGCACCGGGCACCTCCACGGCGAAGCCGTGGTTGTGGCTGGTCACCTCGACCTTGCCGGTGGCCCGGTCGAGCACCGGCTGGTTGATGCCGCGGTGCCCGTAGCCCAGCTTGTAGGTGCCGAAGCCGAGTGCCCGACCCAGGATCTGGCTGCCGAAGCAGATGCCGAAGAGCGGGATCCGCCGGGTCAGCACCTCCCGGGCCAGGGCCACCGGACCGTCGGCGGTGGCCGGATCGCCCGGGCCCGGGGAGAAGAACACCGCGTCCGCCCCGGTGGCGAGCAGGTCCTCGATGCTGGCGGTGGCGGGCAGCACGTGGGTGGTCACTCCGCGCGCCGCCAGCCGGCGGGGCACGTTGCGCTTGATGCCCAGGTCCAGCGCCGCGACGGTGAACCGGTGCGGGCCCTGCGCCTCGACCACGTACGGCTCGGCGGTGGTCACCTCGGCGGAGAGGTCCGCGCCGACCATCTGCGGCGACCGGCGTACCCGGTCGAGGAGGGCGGCCGGGTCGTCGTCGACGCTGGAGATGCCCACCCGCATGGCGCCCCGCTCGCGCAGGTGCCGGGTGAGCGCCCGGGTGTCCACCCCGCTGATGCCGACCACGCCCTCGGCGGCGAGCCGGTCCTCCAAGCCGCCGGTGGCCCGCCAGTTGGAGCCGATCCGGGCCGGGTCCCGCACCACGTACCCGGCGACCCAGATCCGGCCGGACTCGTCGTCCTCGTCGTTGACGCCGGTGTTACCGATGTGCGGCGCGGTCTGCACCACCACCTGCCGGTGGTACGAGGGGTCGGTCAGGGTCTCCTGATAGCCGGTCATGCCGGTGTTGAAGACCGCCTCACCGAAGGTCTCCCCGACGCTGCCGTACGCCTCGCCGTGGAAGGTGCGCCCGTCCTCGAGGACGAGGATCGCGGGCCTGCGCTTGGTCACTGTGCCGGCCTTTCGTTCGCGACTGCGGGACTCCGCTTCGCTGCATTCCTCGCGCTCACTTGACTGCCTTTCCGTCCAGGACCGTCGGCTCGCCGCGCAGGAAGGTCGCCACGATGCGACCTGGCAGCGTCATGCGGGCGTACGGGGTGTTGCGACTGCGACTGGCCAGCTCCGCCGGTTCGATGACGCGGCGGACGGCCGGGTCGACCAGGGTCAGGTTGGCCGGCACGCCGGGGGCCGGGTCGAGGCCGTGCCCGTCCAGCCCGGCGATCCGGGCCGGGGCGCGGGACATCCGCTCGGCGATCAGGTCCCACTGCGGGCCGACCACGTCGAGGGCGATCGACAGCGCCGTCTCCAGGCCGAGCATGCCCGGCCGGGCGTACGCCCACTCGCACTCCTTGTCCTCCACCGCGTGCGGGGCGTGGTCGGTGGCGATGATGTCGATCACGCCCTCGGCCAGCGCGGCCCGCAGCGCGGCGACGTCGGCCGCGGTCCGCAGCGGCGGGTTGACCTTGTAGACCGGGTCGTAGGGAGCCACCGGGCTCCAGTTGTTCGCGAGTGCGGGGCTCGCCAGCTCACTCCGCCCGCTCACGACCTCGTCGGTGAGCAGCAGGTGGTGCGGGGTCACCTCGGCGGTCACCTTCACCCCGCGCGCCTTGGCGTGCCGCAGCACCTCCACGCTGCCGGCCGTGGAGACGTGGCAGACGTGCAGCCGGCTGCCGACGTGCTCGGCCAGCAGCACGTCCCGGGCGATGATCGCCTCCTCGGCGACCGCCGGCCAGCCGGTCAGCCCGAGCCGGGTGGAGACCTCGCCCTCGTGCATCTGCGCGCCCTCGGTGAGCCGCGGCTCCTCGGCGTGCTGGGCGATCACCCCGTCGAACGCCTTAACGTACTCCAGGGCCCGGCGCATCAGCTTCGGGTCGGCGACGCAGTGCCCGTCGTCGGAGAAGATCCGCACCCGGGCCGCCGAGTCGGCCATCGCGCCCAGCTCGGCCAGGCGCTCGCCGGCCAGGCCGACGGTGACCGCGCCGATCGGCTGCACGTCGACCAGCCCGGCCTCCCGGCCGAGCCGCCAGACCTGCTCGACCACGCCGGCCGTGTCGGCGACCGGCGAGGTGTTGGCCATCGCGCAGACCGCGGTGTAGCCGCCGAGGGCCGCGGCCCGGGAGCCGGACTCGACGGTCTCGGCGTCCTCCCGGCCGGGCTCGCGCAGGTGGGTGTGCAGGTCGACCAGGCCGGGCAGGGCGACCAGGCCGGTGGCGTCGACCACCGTGGCGTCCGGCGCGGTCAGCCCCGCGCCGGTCTCCGCCACAACGCCGTCGCGGATCAGCAGGTCGGTCGGCGCGCCGCCGACCACACTCACGTTCCGGATCAGGTACGCGGTCACCGGTTGTTCCCTCCGAGCAGCAGGTAGAGGACGGCCATCCGCACGGAGACCCCGTTGGCGACCTGTTCGACGATGGTGGAGCGGGGTGAGTCGGCGACCTCGGGCGTGATCTCCATGCCCCGGTTCATCGGGCCGGGGTGCATGACGATCGCGTGCTCGGGCAGCCGGCGCAGGCGCGGCCCGTCGAGCCCGTAACGGCGGGCGTACTCGCGGGCCGAGGGGAAGTAGGAGTCGTTCATCCGCTCCCGCTGCACCCGCAGCATCATCACCACGTCCACACCGGGTAGAACGGCGTCGAGGTCGTAGGAGACGTCGGTGCCCGGCGCGAGTGCCGGCGAGATGTCGACCGGGATGAGGGTGGGCGGGCCGACCAGGGTGACCTTGGCACCGAGGGTGGAGAGCAGCAGCACGTTGGAGCGGGCCACCCGGGAGTGCAGCACGTCGCCGACGATCGCCACGTGCAGGCCGGCGAGCCGGCCCAGCCGGGCGCGCATCGTGTACGCGTCGAGCAGCGCCTGGGTGGGGTGCTCGTGGGTGCCGTCGCCGGCGTTGACCACCGACCCGTCCACCCAGTTCGCCAGCCGGTGCGGGGCGCCGGAGGCCGGGTGCCGGACGACCACCGCGTCGGCCCCCATGGCCTGCAGGGTGAGGGCGGTGTCCTTCAGGCTCTCGCCCTTGGTGACGCTGGAACCCTTCGCGGAAAAGTTGATCACATCGGCGCTGAGCCGCTTGGCGGCCGCCTCGAACGAGATCCGGGTCCGGGTGGAGTCCTCGTAGAAGAGGTTCACCACGGTCCGGCCGCGCAGCGCGGGCAGCTTCTTGACCTCGCGACCGGCGACGGTGGCCATCTCGGCCGCGGTGTCCAGGATCTGGGTGGCGGTGGCCGCGTCCAGGTCGCCGCCGGAGAGCAGGTGCCTGATCATGACGGGCTACCCCCGTAGAGCTTGACCTCGTCGGCGCCGTCGGTCTCGGCGAGGGTGACCTTGACGCTCTCGGCGAGCGCGGTCGGGATGTTCTTGCCGACGTAGTCGGCCCGGATCGGCAACTGCCGGTGGCCGCGGTCGACCAGGACGGCGAGCTGCACGGAGGCCGGGCGGCCGACGTCGCTCAGCGCGTCGAGGGCGGCCCGCACGGTACGGCCGGAGAAGAGCACGTCGTCGACGAGGATCACCCGCCTGCCGTCGATCCCGCCCGCGGGCAGGTCGGTCGGGCCGACCGCGCGGGTGGCATGCCGGCGCAGGTCGTCGCGGTAGAGCGTGATGTCGAGCACGCCGACCGGGACGGTCACGTCCTCGAAGGTGCTGATCCGGGCGGCGAGGCGCCTCGCCAGCGGGACGCCGCGGGTGGGAATGCCCAGCAGCACGGTCTCGGCGGCGCCCTGGGTCTTCTCCAGGATCTGGTGGGCGATGCGGTCGACCACCCGCGACACGTCGGCGGCGGTGAGGATGACCTTCACCGAGGGTTGTCGTGGCGGCGACGTACGGGCAGCCGGTGGGTAGGCCACGGCGGACCTCCTTCCCCGCCTCACGGGACGGGTCGTTAAAGGATGTCTGGTCTTCCGGCGGGCCGCAGGCGGCCCGGACCGGGGCTTCACGCCACGTTACCAGCGGTCACCGGGCCGACCGTCGGCGGTACTGACCCCCGGGTCAGGCCGGCGAAACCGGGACAAGTCCCCCGCCTGCCCCAACGGTAACGTCACGAGCACTTGACCCGGTGTCCCAATCCCCGTACCGTCACGCTCCGTAGCGATAGCTGGGAGAACCCCGAGCAGCACTGGGAGTGTCCGAATGCCCTCTGAATACGCCAAGTCGCTGGGCGCCCGCCTGCGCTCCATCCGCCAGCAGCAGGGCCTGTCCCTGCAGGGGGTGGAGGAGAAGTCGAACGGGCGGTGGAAGGCTGTGGTGGTCGGCTCGTACGAGCGTGGCGACCGGGCCGTCACCGTGTCCCGCCTGGCGGAGCTGGCCGACTTCTACCGCGTTCCCGTCTCGGAGCTGCTGCCCGACGGCAGCGGGGTGCGCCACGAACCCACCAGCAAGATCGTCCTGGACCTGGAGCGGCTCTACGACGAGGCCTCCGAGGACCTCGCGTACGTCGCCCGGTACGCCCGCGCCATCCAGCAGCAGCGCGGCGACTACAACGGCCGGGTGCTCTCCATCCGCGCCGACGACCTGCGGGCCCTCGCGATCGTCTACGACGCCTCGCCGTCGGGTCTGATCGAGCGGCTCACCGAGCACGGCGTGCTGGTCGCCGACCCGCGCGCGTTCTTCGCGTCCTGACCCGCTGTCGCCACGACGAGGGCCCGTGCCGGACGGCACGGGCCCTTCGTCGTTCGTGGTGACGCCGCCGGTCAGCGGGTGGCGTACTCGGCGATCCGGCCGAGGATGCCGTTGAGGAAGCGCGGCGAGTCGTCGGTCGACATCTGCCGGGCCAGCTCGACGGCCTCGCTGATCGCCACCGCGTCGTCGATCTCGTCGACGTAGAGCAGCTCGTAGACCGCGATCCGGGCCAGGTTACGGTCGACCACCGGCATCCGGTCGAGCGTCCAGCCCTCGGCGTAGCTGGCGATCAGCTCGTCGATCCGGTCGAGGTGCGCCGCGACGCCCTCGACCAGGCCCACCGCGTAGCCCAGGTGCTCGGGGCGCGGCTTCTCGATCCGCTCGAGGTACCCGGCCAGCACCTCGACCGGCGGGCGGTCCCGCAGGTCGGCCTCGAAGAGCACGTCCAGCGCCCGCTTGCGCGCCTTGCGGCGCGCCGGCATCTGCTGCTTGGGAGCCTCGGCCATCAGGCGCGGCCGAGGTAACGGCCGTCGCGGGTGTCGACCTTGATCTTCTCGCCGGTGGTGATGAAGAGCGGCACCTGGACGGTCGCGCCGGTCTCGACGGTGGCCGGCTTGTTGCCGCCGGTCGACCGGTCGCCCTGCAGACCCGGCTCGGTGTAGGTGACCTCGAGCACGACCGAGGTCGGCAGCTCGATGTACAGCGGCACACCCTCGTGGGTGGCGACGGTCGCCTCGGCCTCGGGGAGGAGGTAGTTGGCGGCCTCGCCGACGGTGCCGCCGGGGACGCTGATCTGGTCGAACGTCTCCAGGTCCATGAAGACGTAGTCCTCGCCGTCGGCGTACAGGTACTGCATGTTGCGCTTGTCGACGGTCGCGGTGTCGACCTTGGTGCCCGCGTTGAAGGTCTTGTCGACCACCTTGCCGGACAGCACGTTCTTCAGCGTGGTACGCACGAACGCACCGCCCTTACCGGGCTTGACGTGCTGGAACTCGACGACGGCCCACAGCTCGCCGTCGAGGTTGAGTACCAGGCCGTTCTTGAGGTCGTTGGTGGTGGCCATTTCCTGCCTTGATCATCAATTGGCGGACAGACCCAAGAAGTCTACAAGCTGTGTCGAACCGGGTCCGCCGCGCTGCGCGCGGGGCCGGCCGGGTGCCCGCCGGGCGAGCGGCCGAACGTGCCGGACATCACCCAGAGCGACAGTCATGGCCACCGGAGGCACCGACCGCACCCGCCTTTGCTCTGCAGCCATCGGCGCAACACGCACGCTCCGTGACGAAGCCGGGCGACGATCCGGGCGGGGGCGGAGCCGGTCGTTGCAGCTCAACCGGGTGATGCGTGGATGGCTGCAGAGCAAAGGGCAGTGACCACCCCACGCCGGGGCGGCAGACCCGGCAACGGAACGTGACGAAGATGACGAACACGGAGAGCCACAGCCGGCGGCACGGGCGCGGGCCGATCGTGCTCGGGGCGGGCGGACCGCGCGGAGGGTGCGCCGGCGCGGGCGGCAGGGGGCGAGCCGCCGGGACGGGTCAGGCGTCGCCGGCCAGCCGGGCGGCCAGGTGGCGCAGGGCGAGCCGGTAGCCGTCCACGCCCAGGCCGCAGATCACCCCGGTCGCCACCGCGGAGACCACCGAGTGGTGCCGGAACTCCTCGCGGGCGTGGATGTTGGAGATGTGCACCTCGACCAGGGGGCCGCGGAGCATGGCGCAGGCATCCCGGACCGCGATGGAGTAGTGCGACCAGGCGGCCGGGTTGAGCACCACCGCTGCCCCCTCGTCGGCCGCCGCGTGCAGCCAACCCAGCAGCTCGTGCTCGGCGTCGGTCTGCCGGACGACCACGTCCAGCCCCAGCTCCCGGCCGGTGTCCACGCACAGGGTCACCAGGTCGGCGTAGCTGGTGACGCCGTACACGTCGACCTGGCGGGTGCCGAGCCGCCCCAGGTTAGGCCCGTTGAGCACGTACACCCTCATGAGCTGATCTCCCGGTAGGCGTCGTGCAGCAGCTCGTCGTCCGGGCCCTCCAGGATCGCCGGGCGGGCCGGCCCGTCCAGCACCACGAAGCGCAGCGTGTTCCCGCGGGCCTTCTTGTCCACCCGCATGGTGGCCAGCAGGCGCTGCCAGGCGTCGGCCCGGTAGGTGGTGGGCAGACCGAGCAGGCCCAGCACCGCGCGGTGCCGCTCGGCGGTGGCCGGGTCCAGCCGGCCGGCGAGCCGGGCCAGGGTGGCCGCGTAGACCAGGCCCACCGCAACGGCGTGACCGTGCCGCCAGCGGTAGCCCTCGACCTTCTCGATCGCGTGGGCCAGGGTGTGCCCGTAGTTGAGCACCTCGCGTACCCCGGACTCGCGCAGGTCCCCGGAGACCACGTCGGCCTTGACCCGAATCGCCCGTTCGATCAGCTCACGGGCCACCGATCCGGCCGGGTCGACGGCGGCTGCCGGGTCCCGCTCGACCAGGTCGAGGATCACCGGGTCGGCGATGAAACCACACTTGACCACCTCGGCCATCCCGGCGGCCACGTCGACCGGGGGCAGGGTGTCCAGGGTCGCCAGATCGCAGATCACCCCGGCGGGCGGATGGAAGGCGCCGACCAGATTCTTGCCGACCGCGGTGTTGATCCCGGTCTTGCCGCCCACCGCGGCGTCGACCATGCCCAGCAGCGAGGTCGCCACGGGCACCCAGCGCACCCCGCGCAGCCAGCAGGCCGCCACGAAACCGGCCAGGTCGGTGACGGCGCCGCCGCCCACCCCCACCACGGCGTCGGTACGGGTGAAGCCGGCCTCGCCGAGCCGGTCCCAGCAGGCGGCGGCCACGTCGATGTGCTTGCCCGCCTCGGCGTCCGGCACCTCGATCAGCAGCGGCGCGACACCGGCCGCCCGCACCTGTTCGGCGATCCCCTCGGCCAGGCCCTTCAACGCCGGCGCGTGCAGGAAGGCCACCCGTTCCGCGCCGGGCAGCAGCCGCGGCGGCGGGGTGAGCAGGTCACGACCCACGAGCACCTCGTACGGCCGCTCGCCGCCGACCGGGATCCGCGTCACCTCGTCGGTCATCGCGCCGCCCGCCCGTCGGCCGTGAGCAGGGCGGCGAGTTCGACGGCGAGCTCCTCCGGGGTACGCCCGTCGGTGACCACGGTGGCAGTCGCCACCTCCGCGTAAAGCGGCCGACGCTGCTCCATCAGGTGTTTCAGTGTGGCCCGGGGGTTGAGCGCCAGCAGTGGCCGGCCGGCGCCCAGGCCGACCCGCTTCACCGCGTCGGGCAGCTCCACCGACAGGTGCACGACGGTGTGCCCGATCAGCGCGGCGCGGTTCTCCTCGGCGAGGACCGCGCCCCCGCCGAGGGCGAGCACCCCGGGGTGCGAGGCCAGCGCCGCCGCCACCGCCGCCCGTTCGAGGGTACGGAAGTGGTCCTCCCCCTCGTCGACGAAGATCTCCGGGATCGGCTTTCCGGCGAGCTGCTCGATGTCGGTGTCGGTGTCCCGGAACGCCACGCCGAGCGCGGCGGCGAGCGCCAGCCCCACCGTGGTCTTGCCGGACCCGGGCGCCCCGACCAGCACGCAGACCGGCCGGATCACCGGATCACCAGGGCGTCGAGGTAGCCGGCCAGGTTGCGGCGCATCTCGGCGACCGAGTCGCCGCCGAACTTCTCCACCGCGGCCTCGGCGAGCACCAGGGCCACCATCGCCTCGGCCACCACCGCCGCGGCCGGCACCGCGCAGACGTCGGAGCGCTGGTTGATCGCGGTGGCCGGCTCCCCGGTGGCGACGTCGACCGTGGACAGGGCCCGGTTCAGCGAGGAGATCGGCTTCATCGCGGCCTTCACCCGCAGCGGTTCACCGGTGGTGATGCCGCCCTCCAGGCCGCCGGCCCGGTCGGTCACCCGGCGTACCCCGGCGGCCGTGGGCAGGATCTCGTCGTGCGCCTCCGAGCCGCGCGAGCGGGCCTGCTGCCAGCCGTCGCCGATCTCCACGCCCTTGATGGCCTGGATGGACATCAGCGCGGTGGCCAGCCGGGCGTCGAGCTTCCGGTCCCACTGCACGTGGCTGCCCAGGCCCGGCGGCACCCCGTACGCGAGCACCTCGACCACGCCGCCCAGGGTGTCGGCGTCCTTCTTCGCGGCGTCGACCTCGGCGACCATCCGGGCGCTGGCCTCCGGATCGAGGCAGCGCAGCGGGTCGGCGTCGATCCGCGCGGCATCCTCCGGGGTCGGACGCAGGCCGGGCTTCACAGCGACCGGGCCGAGCTCCACCACGTGGGAGACGATCTCCACGCCGAGCGCCTGCTTCACCAGAGCCTTGGCGACCGTGCCCACGGCGACCCGGGCGGCGGTCTCCCGGGCGCTGGCCCGCTCCAGGATCGGCCGGGCGTCGACGTGGCCGTACTTCTGCATCCCGGCCAGGTCGGCGTGGCCCGGGCGGGGACGGGTGAGCGGGGCGTTGCGGGCCTGCCCGGCCAGCTCCACCGGGTCGACCGGGTCGGCGGCCATCACGGTGCGCCATTTCGGCCACTCCGAGTTGCCGACCCGGATCGCCACCGGGCTACCCAGCGTCACGCCGTGCCGCAGGCCGCCGATGATCTCGACCTCGTCCTGCTCGAACGACATCCGCGCGCCCCGGCCATAGCCGAGCCGGCGGCGGGCCAGCTCACCGGAGATCTCCGCGGTGGTCAGCTCGACGCCGGCGGGCACCCCGTCCAGCATCGCGACGAGGGCGGGTCCGTGCGATTCACCTGCAGTCAGCCAGCGCAACACAGCGGTCAGTCTGTCACGCCCGGTGTCCGCCCCGATGCTCCGCCCACCGCGTCCCGCCCTGCGGACGGGCTGAGCACCCGGGGCTGAACCTGGTCGGACCCCGCGCAGCTCGTGGTTTCCAGTTAGCCGGCCAGCGGACGTCGGCGCACCGCTCTAGGTACGGCCGCCAGGAGAAGTCCGAGAACGACGGCGATCCCGCCGAGATACGCCAGCGGCCGCAGCCCGAAGAAGGTATAACCGAGCCAACCGGGGGTCGGACCTGTCGGGTCGAGGTAGGCCGTGAGGATCGCTGCCCCGCTGAGCAGCGTCGCGGGGAGCACCGCCAGGAGGCCACCGCCGCACAGCAATGCGACAACCTTCCGCCGGCCGGGGTGCAACCGGTGCGCCCGCTGAAATACGTAGGCGGCCAGCAGCCAGCCGGCCGGTCCACCGACAACGAGTCCGACACCGGTCAGCGAAAGAGCGTCGGCGGGCGTCGTACGAGTGAGGGCGACCTGCAGCCCGTAATGAGACTCGTCCAGGTCCCCCTCGGAAAAGATCTCGACCAACCAGCCTTCCTTGATGGCCGCTACCTCCGGGCAGCATCCGCTCAGGTCGCTGCTCCGCAGTTTCCAGCCGGCCTCCTGCATACGACGGCCAGCCGCCTCAACCATGTCCCGCCGAGGCTGGTCGTCCGAATACGTGAACTGGAAGAAGACCTTTCCTGCCCGATATTCGTCCGTCCCTCCCAACAAATAGAACCAGCGCGGATCGAGATACTCCGGATTCTGATCGAAGGTGAAGTCCCACCGTTGCGGCTCTACCGGCGCTCCTGGCGGTAGTGCCCGGCCGACCAGTTGACGCACTTCGACGTCTCGGGGCAAGGGTGGGGCGCTGCGCCAGCCAAGAAAGTTGCCGAAAGCTCCCAACGCCACCGCGGCGGTCACGGCCGCACTCACGGCGAGGGTGACGCCGAGAGCCCCCCAGACACGGAAGCGGTATTGAATAGCTCCTAGAAGAAGGCTCGGAGCCTTCATCGTCTGTGGCATTGGTTCTCCTTGTCTGGTTCCCGCATGGCCACGACAGATGTAGCCATGAACGACACATTGCCCTGCCCGGAGAGGGCCGCAGCGTGCTCGCTGCGGCCCTCTCCGCCGGCATCGCCGGAGCGGTCAACTGCCGGTCAGGACCACCACACGCTCACCGTGAGCCGTTCCCAGCCGTAGATGGGGCGCCACCATCCGTACAGCCGGACTGCGTCGGTGTCCTTCCAGTAGCGACGAGAGGAGTTCCACGGGTAGAGCCACTGCAGCGGAGTCCTCGAGCAGAGCTTGTACGCCCCACAGCGGTCACGTGCGATCCGCACCTTCGCCGGACCGAGGTTGTAGACCGCGCCGCAGAACCAGGTGCAGTCGGTGGACCCCTCACCGCTGGCGTCGTAGCAGGTCAGCGGATCGGCAGAGCAGTACTCGTAAATGTTGGCGCTGCCCTGATAGACGGGATCGACCTGGAGGAAGCGACCCGTCGCGGGGTTGTAGAGCCGTACACCCATCAGGATCAGACCTGCCGGCGTATCGCTGGCGCGGAGCTCGGAGCCCAACCACCCGTATCTCCGCGCACCTGCGTCAGCACTGTTGCGAGGCAGCCCGTACTCGGTCTGTTCGCTCGTGAAGGACAGCCCGGACCCGCTGCCCGACATCCCGGCGACCACGTCACCATGCAGGTTCAGCAGGGTCCACGTGGTGCCACTGGCGCTGCTGACGGTACCGGCCACACCGGTCAGGCTGATGACCGGACGGGACACGTTTGTGCCACCCTCGTCGGTCCAGGCCGGATTGTCGCCGTCTCCGCTGTAGTGATGCTTCTTCGTCTCACCGGAGGCGGTGTCGGTCCATGACCGGAGCCTGGTCGCCATGACGTCCAGGTCGTAGCTTGCCGTACGGGTGCCCTGGGTGATCGTTCTCACCATGTCGTTGACGTGGTACGTGAGCTGTGCGGCGCCTCCGGCTACCGCAGAGTCCCCGGCCGGCTGGCTGAGGACCCGCCCGAGAGCGTCGTACGTGTAGCCAGCGCCATCAGTCCGGGCAGCGCTGTCGTACGTCCACGAGCGCGTCGTGGTCGCAGTCGCGGTTTGACAGGCACCGCTCGCGTCCGGGCCGTACTCTACAAGGCCGGTCCGGTTGGTTCCCTCGTCAAGGTCGTACGCACGAACGACGCACCGACCACCGGCCGTGTCGCTGACCTTGACCAGTCGGCCGGCCCCGTCGTACGTGTTGGCCTGCGCGGAAAGGGTCCCGGCCCGCTTGAGCCAGTCACCGTGAGCGCCGCGCTGCACGCTCTCGGTGTAGAGGGTGCAGGTGGTCTGACCACACCCGGGCAGCGTGTAGGTGATGCTGCTGGGATCTCCGGTCTCATTGATCACGTAGTCGACCACGACCCCGTTCGGCCAGCTCTGGCTGACGACCTTGCCGTCGGCGTCGTACGCGGCGTTGAAGGTGCCGGCCTGGCTGTCCACAACCGTCCCCGGCAGCCCTCGGCGCTCGCTACCGACGTCGTATGTATAGGTCCGGGTGGCCTTGCCGTCGTCGACCGTCGCCGGCCTGCTGGCGATGTCGTACGTATTCACCGTGGTGTTGCCGTCTGCGTCAGTGTAGGAGGTGGCGCGACCCAGCGAATCGAAACCACGGGCGACCTCTGCCGTCACCGCTCCCGAGCCGTTGATCGACTGAGTGCGCAGAAGATGGCCGGTGGCAACGTCGTACACGCTGCGACGCTTCTCCACGGGCTCACCGAGGCCGGACGCCGAGACCGTCTCCTCGTACCGGCGACCGGCTGAGTCGTAAGTCGCCTCCCGGCTCCTGACCTGGCCCGACGAGGTCTTCTCGATCGTCAACCGGACCTGGCCGTACATGTCGTACGTGGTTTCCGTGGCGGGAATCTCCTGGCCGGACTCGGGCTGGCCACCGACCTGAACCCGGCAGACCAGGCCTGCCCACTCGGGTCGCCCACCACACCCTGGGTAGGTGCCGTTGGCCGCCGAGGTGTAGTAGATCGTCAACCGGGTGGCCGGGGTGGTCTCGACACTGCCGCCAGCCGCCGTGGTGTTGCTCGTCACCCGCCCGGCGGCGTCGTAGCCGGTCCGGGTCGTGAGATCGAGTCCACCCGGGTCGACCGTGATCTTCGTCGGCTCCCGCAGCGTCCAGTCGTACTGGGTAGTGGTGGTACGGGTGTCGGCGTCAGCGGTGGTGCCTGCGTTCACGTAGCTGATCGAGACCCGCTCCGTGGTCGGCAGGTTGAACGGCCCGCCGGTTGCCGGGGCCCCCTCGTCGTAGATCCAGCGGGTGTGCGTCCGGCCCCGGATGACTACGCCGCTAGTCAGCACGGCCTCATGCTCAGGCCCGAAGCTCTCCAGCAACTCATGGCCATCCGTGGCGTACACCTTGGTCGTGGCCAGCCCGGCCGCGAGTGACGCTTCGGCTGCCGCGTCATCGCTCCCGGACTGGTCGAGTGCCCGCTTTCGGTTTCCCGGCGTCAGCTCACGAACGACGTTGCCGAACGCGTCGTACCAGGTGGCGGCGAGTGCGCCGCCGGGTACTGCGGTGTTGACCGCACGAGCATTGGCATCCAGGTAGGTGACCGTGGCCCGCTCGTAGGACGCGGGCAGGATACCGGCCGCCTGATCGCCGGTCGGCACCTGCGTCACCGGAAAGACCGCCGTGGCATCCGTCGGCGGCTCGTCCTGCCCCCAGCGCCTGGTCTGCGTAGCGGAGAGGTCATATGGAGCGCCGCTGCCGGAGGTGGGAACCCGGTAGACGACGGTCTGTACGGCGGTCCCCGCCGTCAGGGCCGTACGGGTCACTGCGGACAGCCGCCCCTTGCCTGGGTCGGTGGGCAACGTCGTGTACGAGAATTGCCACGGCTGCAGGCCAGGAGGGGTCATCGACACGATGACTCCAGCGGTGTCGTAGGAGTACACCGTCCGGACCGAACGCACACCGTTGTCGTCGGTGTAGTCCAGGCGAGGATCCCACACAGCTCTCAGCCGCCCGGTGTTGTCGTAGGAGTAGCGGGCCACGACGACGCTCCGCATGGCAGGCGTGACGAGGTCCGGGTCCCAGGCGGTGTACGACACCTCGTCGAGTCGCCCTGTGTAGCTGCCCCAGGTCCCGTCGGCGACGCCGGTCGCGGTCGTCGAGGTAGCGTAGGAGAAGGTCAAGGCCCGGCAACCGCGCACCAACGTCGTGCAGGACACCCCCGCCGCCACCGGCGCCAGCATTCTGGTCGGCCGCATGACGTCGGACGACCCGAGCGTCACCTTCTGCCAGGAGTAGGTCGACGTGTTCTCGGACCCAGGCGAGCTCACCGAGGTCGGGGTGTAGACGCCGGCAGGGTCGGTCGACGTACGGGTGAAGCTGGTCGCCTGGCCATCACTGTCGGTCAAGACGAAGGTGTCGCTGGTCGCCTGGTATGTCAACTTCTGCGACTCCGCGCCAACCTGCGACTGATAGTCCACCCCGGTGCTGTCGGCCTTCGTAAAGCCGAGCACCGACCCGTCAGGCAACTTCACCTGTACGAGGCTGCCGTAAGTCGTGAGCTCGTTGTAGGACCCCGTCGACTCCGTCGCGGCGAAACCCGATACCCAGCCCGATCCGAACAGCGGATCCACGGCGTCGGGCTGCCGGCTGTTGAAGGCCCGGGACAGGGACAACCCCGACACTGCCACATCGGACTGGTTCAGCTGCAGATTGCCGGTGATGAGGTTGACCGAGCCGGGACCGATGTCCGCGCTCTCGGCGCTGGCGCGGTTGCGGTCGAACGTGATCCGGATGGGCGGCTCGCCCACATTGTCGAACTGACCCCGGAACTCCAGCGGGCCATCCCGCGGAATGCCCTGGGCATCTGCGGCGGCGAGGGTGGCCTCCACGTTCCAGATGACCTTTGGGATGGCGCCGTTCGATGCCTTGAGCGGCCATCCGGCCACCGTGCCACTACCGTCCGCGTAGGCCACATCTGCCTTCGGCAGGACGGTCCAGGTGTCGGCACCGGCCCGGCGCCATTGGTAGCGCACGCCGGTGATGGTCGACGAGATCACCGAGGTGATCTCGACCTTGGCGGCGGTGACGTCACCGACCTCCGGCGACGTCACCGCCGCCGAACCCACCTTGAACGGGTACCCGCGCACGTTGGACAGGTTGCCCGCCGAGTCCCGGCTGCGGACGTAGATGGTGTGGAAGCCGGCGGTGGGCGGGGTCAGCGTCACCGACGCCTGCGCCCCGAGGCTGGGGGCGTTGACCACCTTGTCCGGCGGGTTGACGTCCATCGCGTACACGTAGGCGGCCACATCACTGGCGCCGTTGGGGTCGAAAGTGAACACACCGGGGACTCCGGCGTCGCCGCCCCACTCGTTCTTCGGGTAGGTGGTGGAGCTGGTCCACGGCGGGCTGGCGTGCGTGGTGTCCACGGAGAACTCGCAGAACGACGACCAGGTGCCGTCGACCGCGCCGTCGTTGCCGCGCACCCGCCACTTGTAGGAGGAGCCGTTGGCCAACACGCCGGACGGGATCGTGGCGCTCAACGTGGAACCGGAAGCCGCGGTGCCGGTGACCGTGCTGCCGAGCTTGGTGGAGCCGGTCAAGCTCCACCACTCGAACTCCGCCTTGACCGGCGACGCCTCACCGTCGGAGATCACAGCCCGCAGCTGTGGGGTCAAGCTGTTGATCTGCGGACGGCCGCTGCCGGTCGCGCAAGCCGACTCAGGCACCGTCGAACGCGTGCCGACGGTCGGGTACGAGTTGTAGCTCACCACCGCGTACGGCACCTGAGAGCTGTCGACCGCGTTGCGGGAACGGAACTGCTTGAAACTGTTGCCGGTCGTCTCGTCCGTGCCCCGCACACCCATATACGCGGTGGACTGCCCGGCCGTGGCGGCCCGCTGGAAGAAGCTGGTGCCACTGATGCTCACCCAGCCGTCGTCGCAAGCCGACGAGTAGCCCTTGGTCTGAGTCGAGGTCGCCTCCTTCTGGATCCAGGCCGGCTGCGTGCCCCACCGGGTCGCCGAGGAAGCCTGGCCAGTGGTCCAGATCTCCCAGGAGTTCGCGGTGCAGGTGTTCGACCAGAAGTTCCAGAAATAGACCGTCGCCGACGTGACCTGCTTACCGGCCAGCGCGGAGGTAGGCCAGTGCACGAAGGCGCGTGCCTTGACGCTCGGCGAGCCGGCCAGCAGGCCCAGCTGCAGGTCATTCATCCCGCTGCGGTCGACCGCGTCACCCTCCTTCACGTACGTGTCGAAGGACGTGTATAGCGGGTTGATCTGCGGATCGATGGTCACCGGGTACTGGGTGGCGGGATCCTTCAGCCACTTCAGGTCCGGGGTGAGCCGCATGGTCAGGCCGCCGCCGGCAGCCTTGGCGTTCTTGGCGGGCCGCTCGGCCCGGGTGGGGATGACCGCCCGACGGGTCGGCTCCTCGGAGCCCGGCGCCCGCTGCGCGTCCCACATCTCCGGTGCCGGGATGCCCGCGATCGGCCTGCCCTTGGCGTTCGTGAGAATGAGCCCACCGGTGGGGTCCTGGGTGAAGGAGGAAAGCCCCTTGCCGGTGACCGGCAGCGCCAGCGACGGGATCCGGTCGACGGCCGATCGGTCCTTGACCGTCAGGTATTCGGAGAAGCCGGTCCGGGTGGCCTCGACGACCAGGTCGATGCCCGGCACGACGTTCCGGTAGGTGGCCCGGTTCTCCTCGAGGGCCGGCGCCGGCAGGGCGCCCGGCCAGCCGAGGGCGAGCCGCCCGTCACCCTTGCCGACCGCCGCCAACTCCCCGGCGGCCGACCGGGCTCCCGAGATCCACAGGTCGAGTGGGTGCGCGGCAGCGCGCACCGAGCCGTCGGCTTCCGGCCGAAGGGTGAGGTCGATAGGCACCCAGCGGTTGTCCCGCCGCACTCGCACCGGACCGGCGTGGACAGTCGCCTCGACCTGCCCGTCGGGATGGGCGATGTACTCGGTCGAATCACTGGTCATGCCCGTGATCCGGACCCGCTTGCCGGTCATCCGGGCGGTGATCAGGGCGGCGATCTCGTCCGGCCGCTCCAGCACCTGATCCGGTACCGTCTGCGGTGCCGCCTGCGCCTTCTGCGCCGGAATCTCGTTGGCGACGGTCACCGCCAATACCGCCGCCATCCCAGCGGTGAGCAGTCTGCCCCACCGGGCGGTCGTCAGCCTCGCACAGCCGATGATCGAGCCGGCTGTTCGTACCCGTGCAGGAGCCATTAATGGCCCTCCCCCGTGTCGTTGGACCAAAACGAGGCACAGGCTACGATGCGACGAGATCGAAGGTCAACGATAACTCTGGGTTGCCGAAATGGGCCTCCGCCCGGAAGAGAATCCGCAGCCTGTAACACCACCTTCGGCGGAGCGGCTACCCACCGTCACAGCCGGACCGACCACTGGAGACGCTCCACAAAGGACCGGAGGACGGGAGATGATCGACTTGCCCTTTCCACTCAAGGTCCCCAGTGGAAGGCCATGCCAAGCCGGTCGGCGAGGGCCGCGTTGTACGGCGCGTAGTACCGGGTCAGTTCGTCGCGCACCGCGGCGTCCATGGCGCTGCTGCGCCGGTCGTTGAACACCTCGTACCGGTCGAGCTGGTACGGCGGCAGCCCGAGGAAGTCCAGCACCCGCGCGTACGCGGCGGCCGGCTCCCGGTAGAACGTCTCGCTGGGCAGGATGAGCAACTGCTCCCGGTCGAACCGGTCCAGCCACGGCTCCAGGTGCTCCAGGTACCGGCCCCGGGCCCGATAGCTGTACCAGTCGTAGGCGTTGCTGACGTACGTCGGGTCGGCGATCAGCTTCTCCCGCTCCCCCGCCGTGCGCTCCTCCTCGGCCGCGAGGGCCGCGGCGAAGCCGAGCGGCTCCACGCCCTCGGTGCGCCGCTCCTTCCAGTGCGAGTACGCCCGCTCCACCGGGTCACGCAGGAGCACGATGAGCTTCACCGCCGGGATCAGCTCGGCCACCCGGGCCGGAGCGAGGGGGTGGAACATGTACAGCGGCGCGGCCTCCCCCACCCGGGTCGGCCCGCCGTGCCGGCGTTCCAGGGCCCGTCGCTGCCGCTCGGTCGGGAAGTGCGAGCGGTACCAGGCCTCGCCCCGGGAGTAGGTGTCCTCGAAGTAGTGCGAGGTCTTGGTGTTCCAGGCCGGGAAGAGGCGCGGCACCAGGGGGTGCTCCAGCAGGTACCGCCAGAGCGACGTCGTCCCGCCGCGCTTGGTGCCGATGACCAGGAAGTCCGGCAGCGGCCTCCGGTCGCTGGTCCGTTCCCCGTAGCGCACCAGCGAGCTGCGCACCCCGCTCAGCACCGGGGCGGGCACCAGCGTCTTCACCCGGTCCCGCAGCGTCGTCATCCTGTCCTCCTCGTCATCGGGGTGGCCGCCCCAACAGGGTGGGCACGGTGGTGCGCATCCGCCGGCGTACCTTGGGGTGCAGCAGCAGCGCGACCGCGAGCAGCGCCACCACCCCGAGGGTGAGGAACAGGCCGGCCACGCCCCGACCGGCGACCGCCGCCCCCGTCCCGGCCACGACGGCGGTGCCCGGCGCGGCGACGACCGCCGCGCGCAGCACCTCCCGCGTGATCAGCGGCTCACCGACGACCCGGCGGGCGGCCGCCGTGGCGATCACGTTCTCCACCACGATGCCGGCCGTCCAGGCCGCCGCCGCGCCAAGCGCACCGTGGGGCGGAATCAGCACCAGGGCCAGCCCGACGTTGAACACCAGGCCGGCTGCAGCGGCGAGCAGGTGCCGCCGGCTGCTGCCGCTCATCAGCAGCAGGGTCTGCACGATGCCGGTGCCGGAGTTGACCATCATGGCGCCCGCGAGGACCGCCATGGCGGACGCGCCGGCGGTGAACTCCGCGCCGAACAGCCACAGGAAACCCGGGGCGAATATCGCCAGCAGCAGGTACCCCGGCCAGGACAGCGCGATGATCCAGCTGGTGATCCGCCGGTAGACCAGGACCGCCTCGACCCGGCGGCCCTGCCCGAGCAACCGGGACAGCTGCGGCGCGACGGCCACCCGCAGGCCCTGCATGACGAGCAGCCCGGCGAGGGCGTACCGGCCGACCGCGCCGATCACGCCGGCCTCGGCCTGGTCGGCGAGGGCGGCGGTGAGCAGCACGGTGAGCCACATGCTGCTGGCGTCGATGGCCGCCGACGCAGCCCGGGGCAGGGCGAATCCCCAGAGCGTGCGCCAGTCCTCGCCGACCGGGCGCAGCGCAGCACCGGCAGCGAGGCCGAGCGGGCGGACCAGCAGCGCCGCGCCGACCAGCCCGGCCAGCAGCACCGGGGCGAGCCAGCCGGCGAAGACGGCGGTCACCCCCGCCCCGGCGGCGACCGCGGCGAGCACCAGCGCGGGACGGGCGGCGGGCAGCAGGACGTACTGCACGGCGACCAGGGCCGCGACCGGGCGGACCGCGCGGACGGCGGCGAGCAGCAGGGTCATCGCCACCACGAACGGCAGGCCGGCGAAGGCCAGCCGGAGCAACTCCTCGCCCCCGGTCGTGCCGGGATCGAAGAACACCGGCGCGAGCAGCCCGGACAGGGCGACGCCGGCCGCCGCCACACCGACGGTGAACAGCAGCGCCGGCGACAGCGCGACCGGCAACAGGCGGGCCGCGTCGCCGGTTCGGCCCGCCGTGCGCCGGGGCAGGGCCCAGACCAGCGCCGTGTCCGCGCCCGCACAGCAGAGCGCACCCAGGACGGTGACGATGCCGATCGCGGTGAACATCGCACCGGAGCCGGCGGGTCCGAGTCCGCGGACGATCACCACGGTCAGCACGAAACCGAGCAGGCCGTTGACGGCGGCCCCGGCCAGTCCGACCATCCCGCTGCGCGTGCCGCGGCGGACCTCCCGCTCGCCGACGGTCGCGGGCGCGCCCGGCACGGCCGTCGTACCGGTCACGGCGTCCCTCCCTGCCGTGGCGCCTCGGGCGCCGGACGATCCGCGACGGTGGTGGGCGGTGGCGAAACGACCGGGTCGGCCGGCGCCCGGGGCTCTGGCACGACCGGCGCCGGCGCGTGTTCGGCCACCGGGTCGGGCGCGCCGGTTGCCGGGCCGGGCACCGAGGCGGCGGTACGCAGCGGCACGGTGGCCACCCCGGCCCGTGCGGACGGCTTCCGCCGGCCTGGCACCGCCGCCCGGCCGAAGCCCCTGGTCCGCCACGACCGCAACGGCACCGGGCGGGACATGGCGGACGGGCCGAGCGCGGCCCGGTTGACCGGCCCGGCGACCGCGGCCAGCCCGGCGCCGACGGCGAAGAAGATCACAGACAGGTTCGGGTCGATGTACGCGTACACCGGAATGACCACCAGGGCGATTACCGGGACCGTGCTCAGCCAGAAGCCGGCCGGCGACACCGCAGCGGCCAGCCGCCGGGCGGCCAGCAGCAGCCAGGACAGGAAGACGAACAGCGCCGGGATGCCGTGGCTGTAGAGGATCTGCCAGATCAGCCCCTGGGTGCCGAGTGGCTCCTCGGCCAGCGTGGTGTCGACGCTCTTCGGCGCGCCGTAGCCGAGCAGCGGCGAACGCTCGACCGCCTGCCAGGTACGCAGGTACAGGTCCATCCGGTCGACGTTGGTGTCGGTGGTGCTGACCCGTGCGTTGATCATGTCCTGGACCGGGACCACGAGGCTGACGATCCAGACCAGCAACACCAGCCCGGCGATGGAGAGGATGAGGCGGGCGTTGCCCCGGAGCAGCGCACGCAGGGCGAGGTAGAGCAGGCCGGCGCCGAGGCCGAGGAACATGCCGCGGTTGAGCGTCAGGAACGCCGGCACCACCGACAGCGGCAGCGAGAGCCAGAGCGCCCGCCGGAACCGGCCGGTGCGCACCGAGGTCAGGTACGCCAGCACGCACGGCACCAGCAGGGCGTACGCGGTGCCCCAGTTGTTCGTGTACGGGTACGGCGCGGCCGTGCGGTAGATCGGTGCCCGGGAGACCGGGTTGAACTCGTTGAGCCGCACGTGGGTCAGCGCCTGGATGTACCGCTGCCCGCTGACGGCGTGCGGCAGCGCCAGCTCCACCGGGGTGGTCAGCGCGAAGGTGGGGGCCAGCACGGCCAGCCAGCCCAGCGCCACGATGCCGAGCCAGTACCAGCCCAGCGGGCGCAGCACCCGCTCCCAGGCGGCGCCCTCCCGCACCAGGGTGTGCACGTACACGCCGACGATCAGGGCGGTCACCAGGAAGCCGAAGCGCAGCCCGAAGGTGAGGTAGGCGGTGGCCCGGTCCAGCCGGCTGGCGCTGAGCAGCACCAGGGCGAGGAACAGCAGCCAGCAGGCGGTGCCGGCGGGCAGCGGGACGCGACCGCGCGCGACGAGCAGGGCGAGCAGCACCACGCCGAGCACCGACCAGCCGAGATAGAACGCGCCGAGCGCCCACCACAGCGGCATCAGGGCGAACATCAGGGTCAGCGGCCAGACCGGCAGCGGCGCGGCAGGCATAAGCCGCGACCCGGACGCGCCGCCGCCCGCCGGTCGCGAGGCGCTCACCGGCGGGAGGGTCCCGGCCGCCCGGTCAGACACCCCGTCCCGTCCGCTGGGCCAGCCGGAGGACCCGCTCGCCGGACAGCAGGCCGAGCACCACGGGGACGGTCACCAGGACTCGCTTCTCGCGCGGGTTGAGCCGGAGCACCCGGCCCAACTCCCGGACCGCCTCCCGGCGGCACCGCCCGGAGGCGAGGGCGAAGGCGATCTGCCCGTGCAGCCGGGCCAGCCCGGTCCGGCTGCGGGCCAGTTCGGGGTGCTTGTCGATGAGGTATCGGGTCGCCTCGACGATCATCGCCCAGCGGCCGAAGAAGAACGAACCCCCATGCCAGTCCACCACCACCAGGACCTCAGGCACGATGACCACCGGACCGTGCGCGGCGATCCGCAACAGCCACTCGTAGTCCTCGCCGTAGCCGCCGGGCAGGTCCTCGTCGACCGGGCCGACGGCGTCCCAGGTGGAGCGCGGCAGCAGGATGGTGCTGGAGTGCACCTCCATGATCCGGTCCTCGACGAAGTCGGACAGGGTCACCTCGGTGGCGTCGAGCCGCCGTTCCTTGGCGATGCCCGGGCCGTCCAGCCGGATGCCGCAGCTGATCGCGGCGGCGTCCGGCCGGACGGCCAGCAGCTCCGCCTGGCGGCGCAGCTTGCCCGGCAGCCAGTGGTCGTCGTCGTCGCAGAAGGCCAGCAGGTCGTGGGCCGCCTCCTCCGCGCCGGTGTTGCGGCCACCCGGCAGGCCCCGCGAGTGGGTGTTGTTGACGTAGCGAAGTGCCCGGCCGCCCGGCACCGGCAGGTCCAGCGGGCGGATGTCGGTGTGGTCGTAGACGACCAGGCATTCCACCGGCCCGGGATAGTCCTGTTCGAGCACCGCACGGACGGCTCGCTCCAACAGCCCCGGGCGGTCCCGGGTGGCCACCACCACGGTCACCGGCGGGTACACCCCGCCCGCCCGGACGGCCGGCTGGTCGTGGTCAGTCACGCCCATCTCCCGTCAGTACGAATCCGAACGGCTCCACGCCCACCGCACGCAGCCGCTCGACCAGGCGGACCAGCTCGGCGATGCGGGTCCGGTCCCGGGCCGCCACCACCACCGCGCGGCCCTCCCGGGCGGCCCGCACGCCCCGCTCGTCGTGCAGCGCGGGCGGTGCGTCGAGCACCGTGAGGCCGTCCCCGGGCAGGGCGTGCAACTCGACCAGCCGGACCGTGCCGGAGCCGATCCGCAGCTCCTGCCCGTCGTTCCGGCTGCCCGCGCCGGCCGCCGCGGGCCGGCTGGCGGGGATGGCCTGGGTCTTCTCCTCGTTGGTGGCGGACCTGTACACCCCGCTGTTCGGCCCGTCCGCGGTCGGGTAGGGGCGCGGCTTCCGCACGGCGGGGATGACGGCCGTGTCGTCGGGTCCGGCGGTGCCGCCGGCAGCCGCCGCCGGTGCGGTCGCCGGCTGCCGCTGCCGGATGACGCGCGCCGGCTCCACCGGCGGATTGCGGCGCTGTGCGTCCAGCATCAACGGCCGGATCCGGTCCAGGCTCTCCGGCGTGACGCCGAGCTGCACCTCGTGTCCGGCGCCGGCGAGCGTGGCGGCCAGCCCACCGGTCACCTGCTCGCGTCCGTCGTTCGCCGACGAGGACAGCAGCACCAGCGGGCCGCGGTGCGGGCCGTCCACCCAGCGGGCCAGCGCGAGCGCGAGGTACCGCAGGTCCGACTCGTCGGGCTGCCCGCCGCGGTTGCGGCGGACCGTGCCCAGCAGCGGCGCACCGATCGCCGCCACCGCCTCGGCCGTGGTGCGCAGCCGTCGGTCCAGGGATTCCCGCGCGAAGGCCACCAGCGCGCCGAGCAGCAAGCCGCCGAGCAGGCCCGCGACGAGGATCACCGGCGCGGCGTCCCGGCTGGACGGGATCGGCTCGCGGGCCGCGCTCGTGATCGACCCGGGGCTGAGGTCCGCAGAGGCGATCTTGGACCGCTGCTCGGCGAGCGTGGCGAGCTGGTCGTTCAGCGCCCGCAGCTGGTCCAGCAGGGCGCTGGTGCGCGGCGACGGGCTGTCCGCGGCCTGGCTCGGCAGGGATCGCTGCGTGGTGGTGCGCTGCGCCGTGACCACCGCGATCGTGTCGTCGTACGACTTCAGCACCGCCGCGCGCTGGTTCTCGTAGATGCCCCGGCGCAGGTCCAGGTACGCCTGGCCCGCCCCATTGGCACCCTGGACCGCCTCCCGCTCGCTGTGCGCGGCGTAGTTGAAGCGCATCACCTGGCCGCCGACCGGGGTCTCCACCTCCAGCGCATCGGCCACCTCCTTGGTGTCCCGGCCGGTGATGGCGGCGACCTTGTCGATGACGTCGTTGCTGGTCGCGATGCCGCTCTCGGCCGTCATGTTCACCGCGCGATCGGCGCCACCGGAGGGCACCGAGAACGGGTCGGTGACCACCGGGCGGATCACCACGGCCGTCGTCGCGGTGTACGTCGCCGGCAGCACGAACAGGTAGAGCAGCACGGCCAGCTGCACCGCCGCCGCCACGCCGAGCATGGTCCGCCACCGCCGGAGCGGAACCCGGGCCAGCTCGACGAGGCCGACCGGGTTCTGTCGGGCGGGAGCGACGTCGGTCACGTCCATCAGTCAGGTCCTTGCGCGATGAGGAATGGGTAACCGCCTCGGGCCGGAGCGGGACCACCCGGGTGACCGTCTCATTGTCACCGGCCGGGTGCCGGTTGCGGCAGTGCGGCCCGAGCCGCCCCGGGCGGTCCGCCATCCCACGAGGGTGGCGGGACCGCCCGGTCGGATCGGACCGTCAGGAGGTGGCGAAAAAGAGCGTCCTGCTCGACCAGTTCACGCCGCCGCCCGCCGCCGCGAGCTGGACCGAGGCGGCGCCGTCGACGGCCGTCCCGTCGAACGGCACCGCGCGCAGCGAGCCGTCCTGATTGCCGTAGACGAGCTTGCCGCTGACCCAGGCCAGGCCGCGCACCCCACCCCAGGACAGGCCGGTGCTGGGCAGGGTGAACTCGGTGCAGCCGACGATGTAGCCGTCCGGCTCCAGATACCGGTAGAACAGCCGGTTCGTACCGGACTTGGTGTAGTACATCCGGCCGTCGAGATAGAACGCCCCGGTCATCGCCGCCGCGTTGAACCAGTCGTTGTATCCGCTGCTCACCCAAGGCGCGCCCACCGCACCGCCCGAGAAGATCGACACCTCGAGGTAGCTGCCGCTCGGCGCGCTCGCATCGGTCTTCGACCAGTAGACCTTGTTGCCGATCGAGAAGGACGCGCCGGCAGCGGTGAGGTTCGGCTGGCTGGCGCTGACCGGGGTGCCGAGCGTGGTGCCGTCGAACGGGACCTTGGTCGCCTGCCCGTTGGCGGAGGAGACGTAGAGGAAGCCCGACGCGGCGGACGGGGCGTTGACCGCCGCCACCGTACGCCCGCCGGCCAGCGGGAACAGGCCCATCCGGCCGTGGTACTCGTTGCCGACGCCGTCGGAGTCGAAGCCGGCGTACAGGCCGGTGCTGCCGCGCCACAGCTCCCACATGATCGGGCCCCAGGTGGTGGTGCCCGCCGGGGCGCCCGAGCGGCCCGGGTTCCAGACCAGCGGCATGCCGTTGATCGGGTCCAGCGCGCCCAGGCCGAACCGGTTGATCGCGCCGGCACCGGCCGAGTCGTTGCCGTTGGCGTTGTTCAGCCAGCGGAAGTGCCCGCCCACGTAGACCACGTTGTCGGTGACCTCGACCGAGGTCACCGAGTCGGTGCCGGTGTAGTTGACCCAGGTGGCGTCGATGCCGGCGCCCCGATCCACGGTCTCGAACCGGGCGATCGCGTCGCAGTACGCCCCGTCGCCCCGTCCGCCGTCGGCGATGATGACGAAGTACGTGCCGTCGTCGGAGAAGTCGACGTCCCGGGCGTAGAACGGGAACGACCAGTCGTAGCAGGGCGCCACGTACCGCTGGGTGCTCCAGTTCGCCACGGCCGGGGTGCCGGCCAGGTCGACCACCACGACCTGGTTACGGGCCTGCCCGTTGACCTGGGTGAAGTTGCCGACCGCCACCAGGGTCCGGCCGTCCGGCGACACCGCCAGGCCCCAGACCAGCTCGCTGCTGGCCCGGGCCACGCTGGCGTCGATCTGGAAGGTCGGGTCGATCGCGCCGGTGGTGGCGTCCAGTCGGGCGAGCAGCGAGTGCTGGGTGCCGTTGACCCAGTGGAACGCGCCGGCGATGTAGAGCTTGGTGCCGACCACAATGGTGCGCCGGACGAGACCGCCGTCGCTGCGCCCGGCCCAGCTGGCCACGGTCGCGCCGCTGGTCGGGTCCAGCTCGACCAGGTTCTTGCGGCTGACCCCGTTCACGTTCACGAAGGCGCCGCCGACGATGAGCTTGCCGTCGGGGCTGACCGCCAGGGCGTGCACGGCGCCGTCCAGCACCGGGTTGAAGCCGGTCTTCAGCGCGCCCGTGGTGCGGTCGTACGCGAAGAGGTAGTTGCGGGTGGTCCATGCGCCGCCCGCCGCCTTCACGGAGGTGAACGATCCGCCGACGTACACGGTGGTGCCGATCTCGGCGAACGCCTTGGTGTCGCCGTTCTGGGCGTGCGGGGTTTCGTCCGCCGGATTCGCCGACGTGAGCGTGCTGGTGACCGGCGTGAGGCCCGCCGCGCGGGCTGGCGCGGCGAGCAGCCCGACGGCGAGCACCGGCGCGGCGAGCACGGCGAGCCACCGCCACACCGGTCGAGACGTTCTGTGAAGCACTGGCGCCCCCAATGAGGTAGTGAGAACACGACTAGCTTGCTGGAAACGGACATTCGGCACCATCAACCGACCGGTCCGCCCGGTCACCGGCTCGGTCCGGTTCCGACGTACGAGTCGCGTCCCGGATCTCCGGTGTGGACGTGGCTCGGTTGTCGACCGGCGGAGGCGGACACGAGGTGGTCCGGCCAAAGTGGCCTCACGCCGGGTCCGTCCACTGAAACGGCGCGACGGCACCGCTCGCCTCGACCGTCCACGATGCCGCCTCCGTCAGGTCCTCGAACGTCACGGCGTCGGCTTCCCGGGCCAGGACCAGGCCGCGGCGGTCCAGATCCCAGGCCAGCTCGACCTGATGGTCGTCGACGTGCTCGTCGTGGCAGCGCCGGCGCGGCACGTAGACGGCCCGGCGGCCGGCCCGCATCGCGGCCAGCGCCGAGCCCACCCCAGCGTGGGTCACCACCACGTCGGCCTCCCGCATCGCCTGCTGCATCTCCGCGTACGGGACCTGCGGGCGCGCACCGGCCGGCAGCTGGGGGATCCGGGTGGACCCGACCTGCCACAGCACCTCCACCTCCGGCGGCAGCACCTCGACCAGTCGGGCCAGTAGCCGGGGGAAGCCGAAGTGCTGGTGAGTGCCGAGGGCGACGACCACCCGGGACACCGGCCGCGGGGTGGCGAGGCGACTGGTGCGGTAGCCGTCGAAGACGGTGCCGCCGTACCGCCACCGCTCGTCCGCCCAGCCCGGGTACTGGGTGTAGAGCCGGGTGCGGGGCACCCAGGCGACCAACTGGCCGGTGAGCGAGGGGCCTTCCGTGCGGGTCGCGCTCTCGATGTAGTGGCAGGCGAGCCCGCGCCGGCTGGCGGGCACGAAGAAGGACATGGCCACGCTGGCGCCGGTGCTGACCACCCGGGTGAACCGGCCGCCGCGCAGCACCCGTCGGGCGGCCAGCAGGTTGCGCGCCGCTCCCATGGCGTCCCGGGTGGTCGCGGGCGGGATGTGGATGACCTCCTGATCCTCCAGGAGGGAACGGCTCTGCGGCGAGTCGAAGGTCGCCCAGACGCAGTCCTCCCGCAGGCCCAGCCTCGGCCGCAGGTCGTACAGCTCGGCGAGATGCCCACCGGTGGAGGCGACGAGAAGGGTGGTCACGTCTTGCCCAACTTCCGTTCGAAGGGTCGCGGCAGGGCGGTTCCGGGCCACCGCGGGAGGAGGTCACGGGCGGCCCGGGCTCGGGTCAGGTGCCGATCGTGACGTCGTGGCGCGGGGCCGGGGCGGTGGACCGCTCCGGGGACCGGAACCGCCCTTCCGCCACCAGGACGGCGAGCACCATCACGCCGGTGAGCAGAGAGCCGAAGATCCAGCCGCCGACGACGTCCGTGAGCCAGTGCTTCTCGGCGTAGACGCGGGTGTAGCCCTCCACGGTGACCAGCATCGCCAGCGCGGTGGCCAGGGTGACGCGGACCCGGCGGGGCATCCGCCAGGTGAGCGCGGCCAGCACCAGGATCGTGCCGAAGGTCATCAGCACCCGCGCGCAACCGCCGGACGGATAGGTGCCCAGGTCGGTCGGCGGGTGGCCCCGGTCGACCACCAGCTTGAGGATCTCCTGGGTGTACTGCTCCACGACGAACTGCAGCGGCAGCGCGACAAGCGGGATCCACCAGCGCCGACGCCGCCAGGCGACGGCGAGGACGAGGGCGGCGACCACGGTGACCCACTTGAGCGGGTACCGGTCACCGATCGCGGTGACGAACGAGTTGACCTCGGCCCACCCGTCGACCCGCCGCGCGTGCACGTACTCGAACACCGGATGGTCGACGTGGGGTTCGAGCCGGGACAGGGCCTCGCCCAGCGGCCAGCAGACGGCGACGACCGCGGCCGAGCCGGCGAGCAGCACGACCACGGCGGCGCCGAGCCGGCCGAAGGCGGCGGTGAGACCGGCGACGGCGACGCGCAGCCGCCCGGCCGCCCGGCTTCCCGCCACGGCCGGGGCCCAGCGGCTGGCCAGCCACGGAACGAGGATCGCCGGCACGAGTACGGCAAGCACCCCGCAGACGTAGATCAGGATCACCGGCGGTCACCGCCGTCGGGCCGCCGGGCGGGCGAATCGGCGCCCGTCCCGGGCCGCGCGACGCGTGCCCGCCGCCGCACGCCCTCTGCCATGCCAGCCACCGGCCGGACCTCCCCGTGCCCACGGCCCAGGGGCGCCCCACGCCACCCGGGCCGGATCGAACCCGCCACCAAGTGACACGTGGTGATCGAGTGCTGACACCCTAGTGGAGCTTCCTCGCCGGCGGTAGCGAGGGCGACGGCTCTGTGGTGTTTTTTCCCGTATTCCAGTCGCCTCCCCGACAACGGGCACCGACCGGCTCAGTCTCGCGGCAGCCCCAACCGGTCGGCGAGCAGGTGCAGCAGGGTGGGGTGCAGTTTGCTGCTCCAGCCGCCGCCCCCGGCGGCGAGTTCCGCGGTGCGCAGCCACAACTCGACGAGGTAGACGTCGGCGACCAGGCGACGGCGCGCCGGGTCGAGACCAAAGACGGCGCCGTACCGTTCCAGCACCGCTGTCATCTCGCCCGCCGCCTCGGCGACCGGCCGGCCACGCAGCGACAGTGCACTCTGGAACGCCTGGTGGGCGAGGTCGAAGCCGACCGGCCGCCCGGTGCCGCTGTTCTCCCAGTCCCAGGCGAAGAGGCGGCCCCGGTGGGTGCCGAGGTTCCAGGGCACCCAGTCGCCGTGCCAGTGGCCGAACTCCAATGTGGTCGTCCCGTCCCGGTCGGCGAGGGCCGCCAGCGCCGGGACGACCGGCCCGCCGGCGCGTCCGGCACGTGCGGTGAGGTCGGCCAGGAACGGCGAGTCGGCCAGCGGCCGGGGCGCGGCCGGCGGGCCGCCGCGCCGGGCGACCGCGAGCATCGCGGCCACCTCCGGCCGTTCCGGGCGGGCCAGCCGGCGCACGCCGGCGGGCATCGGCTCGACCAGGGTCACCGCCAGGTCACCCCAGGCGAGCTCCCGCAGCAGCCGGGGCACCTCGGGAAACTCACCCGCGCCCCGCGGCAACTCCCGCAGCGCGTCGGCCTCCGCGCGGACCATCGCCCGGGTCGCCTCGTTCCAGCCGACCTTCGCGTACGCCCGCGCGGCGCCCCGGCCGTCGAAGAGCTGCAGCGTCGGCTTGTGGTGCGGATCGGGTGGGCGGATGCCGATCGCGGCGTGCAGGGGGCGGCCCTCGATCCGGGCGAGGTACGCGGTGAGCAGCAGCTCGGCGGGATCGGCGGTGGCCGGGACGGCGACGGTCAGCACCGGCATCCGAGCCAGCTGGGTGGCCCCGAGACCGGCCAGCACGCCGACGGCGAACCGGTTGACGCGGACCCGGGGCGGCCGCAGCGCGTTGTACGCCAGCGTCGACGCCGCCCCGACCCGGCGGGACGGCAACGGCAGCAGGAACTTGGCCCGCTCCATCGAGGGCACCACGGCGTACCGGGCGACGACCCGGTGTCCCGGGGGCGGCACCGCGGAGCCGGGGCCGACCCCGAGCCACAGCCGCGCCTCCCCGAAGATCGCCCGGCTCACCCAGCCGAGGCCGTCCTGGCGGATCCGTGGGTCCTCCACCACGTCATGTCCTCCCCTGTGCCAGCCCTGCGCCCCGGCACGCTGGCGGTCACGATATTGGCGACGGGCAACGGTCCGGCCGACGGGCGGGGCGGCCGGTGTTGACGGTCAGCGCTGCCAGACGCGCACGTAGTCGACCCGGAAGTCGGCCGGAAAACGGGTGGCCGCGTCGGGACGGCCCAGCCAGCCCCCGACCTGGAAGTTCAGCCGCAGGTTGAACGGCTTGTCGAAGGCCTCGTCGAACCACGGCGTGGTGCCGCGGTCCCGCTGCCAGACCTGCCGGCCGTCGATGTACCAGCGGATCACCCCGGGCTCCCACTCGGTGGTGTAGGTGTGGAAGCCATCGCCCGGGTGCCCGCTCGGGAACTCCCAGCGCTGGTCCTGCTTGACCGGGGTGTAGTCGTAGAAGATGGCCTGGGTGGCGGCCCGGTGGTACGCCGCACCGCCGGGCAGCTCGACCACGTCGATCTCACCCTTGCCGCCGTCGTCCGGCCGCAGCCAGAACGCCGGCCACAGCCCCTGCGAGTCGCTCGGCCCGTTCGGGGACTCGGCGCGCACCTCGAAGCGTCCGTAGCGGAACGAGGCCTTGCCGATGGTGTCCAGGTAGCTCTCGGTGTACTGCCGGAGCTGCGAGCCGCACGCCGTGGTCTTCCGCTGCGCCCGGAGGGTCAGCACGCCGCCCGAGACGATCACGTTCTCCGCGTCGTCGACGTTGCAGCCGAGGTCGATGTCGCGCGCCTCGCCGTTCCGGACGTTCCACCTGGCCCGGTCGACCGTCGAACCGTCGAACTCGTCCGACCAGACCAGCCGCCAGCCCGGTACGTCCGTAACGTGGCGGTCAGCCGAGGCCGGCGCGGACGGACGGGCCGCCGGCATCACCTCGGCGGCGACCCGGGGCAGCGCCAGGGCGACGAGGCCAGCGACCAGGGCGGCACCGAGGACGCCGAGCACCACGGGTCGGCGGGATCCGCGGACGGCCGGACGGTCGTGCTGGGGCGGGTGCCCGGTCACAAGCACTCCCTGGTTCGGCGAAGGGTTGCCGCAGCAGCGTATCGACCTGTCGCACTCCGGTCGTGCCGGTCGGGCGCCCGGCCGGAATCAGACGCGTGCCGCAGCCAGCGCCGCACGCATCGCGTCTACCGGCGCTTCGACGCCGGTGAACTGCACGAACTGGTCGACCGCCTGGGCCAGCAACAGGTCCAGCCCGGAGACCACCCGGCAGCCGGCGGCGAGCGCGGCCGTGGCGAGCGGGGTGGGCCAGGGATCGTAGAGCGCGTCGAAGAAGACGGACCCCGGCCGCCAGTCGAAGTGCCCGGCGAGCGGGTCGGCCACCCCCTTCGGCACGGTCGAGATCACCAGATCGGCGCGGGCGTGCGCCGGGGCGCCGTCCCAGTCGGCGCCGGCCAGGGGCACCCCGACCGCGCGGGCCACCGGGCGCAACTCGTCGATCGCCTCCGGCCGGCGGGCCACCACGGTCACGTCGGCCGCGCCGATCCGGGCCGCCGCCGCGATCGCCGCCCGGGCGGTGCCGCCCGCGCCGAGCACGGTCACCGTGGCGCCGGCCGCGCAGCCGGCCGTGGTCAGCACGTCGACCATGCCGGTGACGTCGGTGTTGTCCGCGTACCAGGTGCCGTCGGGGCGGCGTACCAGGGTGTTGGCGGCACCCACGGCGGCGGCGACCGGAGAGGCTTCGTCGGCCACCGCGAGCGCCGCCTCCTTGCCCGGCATGGTCACCGACAGCCCGGCCCACTCCGGGCCCAGGCCCGCGACCAGGCCGGCCAGCTCGTCGGCCGCGCACTCGATCCGGGTGTACGACCACCCGGTCAGCCCGGCCGCCGCGTACCCGGCCTCGTGGATCACCGGGGAGAGCGAATGGGCGATCGGCTTACCGACGACGGCTGCCCTCAAAATCGGCAGTTCTCCCCGGTCAGCACCTTGTTCTGGCACATCGTCTTCTTGAGCTGCACATATTCAGCGTCGTTGGAGCCGTAGCCCATCGTGCCCTCTTTGTCGACGGTCATGAAGTAGATCCAGTCACCCGGCGGCGGGTCCAGCGCGCCCTTGAGCGCCTCCTCGCCGGGGTTGCCGATCGGAGTGATCGTGAGGCCGTCCACGCCGTGGGTGCGGTACGGGTTCTTCGGGTCGTTGATCTCCGACCGCTTGAGGATGTCGGAGTCCTTCGGGTCCTTGCCCTGCAGCCGCAGCCAGTAGTTGATCGCGCTGTCGATTTCCAGGCAGTGGCAGTGGTACTTGTCGGTGTAGACCCGGTTGTAGATCACCCGGGCCACCTTCGGCAGGTCCTTGTTGTGCACCGACTCGGCCTGGGCGATCGAGGCGGTGATCAGCGCCTCGTACGGGGAGATCTGCCGCTCCTTCTGCACCCGATCGACGAAGTCGAGCTTTTGGGTGACGGTGAGGAACTGCTCCACCATCATCGACAGGATCTGCTCGGCGGTGGCCTTCGGCGGGATCTCGTAGGTGGACGGGTAGAGGAAGCCCTCGATGCTCTTCGTACCCTTCTTGCCGTCGCCGCGCTTGAACCAGAAGTCCGGCACGCCCAGCTTGGCCGGGTCCGCCGCGGCCTTCTTGAACTCGGCGACCGGGATCTTGGTCTGCTTCGAGAGCAGGTCGTAGATTGCCAGGCTGATCATGCCCTCGGGGATGGTCACCCCGTTGACCACCCGGCTCTTCGGGTCGAGCAGCAGGGTGACCACGTCGGCGGCCTTCATCTGCTTGCGGACCTTGTAGCTGCCGACCTGGATGTTCTTGCTGCGCGAGTTCGCCTCGGCGGCCTCGATGAACGCCTTGGTGCTCTTCACGACCCCGGCGTCGTAGAGGGTGTTGCCGATGTCGGTGAGCGTGTCGCCGGCCTTGACCTGCACCAGCACCTCGCCGGAGCCCGGGCCGTCGTAGTCGGGGGTGACGAGGTAGCTGCGGATCCGGTCGAAACCGACGTAGGCGCCGCCGCCGATGCCGCCCAGCAGCACGAGCGCCATCAGGAGGGCGAAGACCGTCTTGCCCCGGCCGCCGCGCGAGCCGCCGTTGCGCTTCCGTACCGCGCTGCGCCGGTGCCGGCCCTTCTCCCCCCTCTCCTGCTCGTCGAACACCACGTCAAGGTCGTCGATCATTGCGTCCGCCTCCGCTGTGCGTCCAGCCAGCTCTGCAGAATCTCCACCGCGGCGGCCTGATCGACCACCGCCCGTTGGCGCTTTCCCCGGACGCCCCGTTCGGCCAGCCTACGACTCGCGACCACGGTCGACATCCTCTCGTCCGTCAGCGTCACCGGAATCGGCCCCATTACATCAGCCAAACGGGCAGCGTACGCCGATACGTTCAGCGCCGCCGGGCCATGCTTTCCGGCGAGGTTGACCGGCAGCCCGACGACGATCTCGACCGCCTCGTGCTCCGCGGCGAGCCGGACCAGCTCGGCCATGTCGGTCGGTACCGCGTCCGGCGCCGCGGTCAGGTCACGGGCGAGGGTGACCAGCGGGGTGGCCAGGATGCCGTGCGGATCCGACCGGGCCACCCCCACCCGGACCTGCCCGACATCCACCCCAAGTCGAACCCCCCGGGTCGGTTCAGCCATCTACCGGACACCTTCCCGCCGGTACGGGTCAGGGCGGACCGTTCGGTCCGCCCTGACCTCGATCGATGCGACCATCACGCCTCGGCGATCGCCTTCTCCACCGTCTGGAGCAGGTTCGGCGCCTCCGCGGCGGGCAGGCCACCGCCCTGGGCCAGCTCGTCGCTGCCGCCGCCCCGACCGGAGAAGGCCGCCTTCACCAGGTCCTTCGCGCTCAGGCCCCGAGCCCGGGCGGCCTGGTTGACTGCCACCACCAGGGACGCCTTGCCGTTCGCCCGGGCGGCCACGGCGACCACCGCCGGCCGGGCCGGGTCGATCCGGCCCCGGACCTCCTGGGCCAGGGTCCGCACGTCGTTGGCCGCCGCGCCCTCGGGCGCCTCGGTCCCGACGTACGCGACGCCCCGCACGTCCCGGGCCTGTGCGGCCAGTGCCGCCGCCCCGCCCAGCACCAGCTGGGCGCGGAGCTTCTCCAGCTCCTTCTCCGCGTCGCGGAGCTGCGTGACGGTCTGTTCCACCCGGTCGGCGACCTGGTCGCCCGGGACCCGGAACAGCTCGGCCAGCCGGGAGACCAGCAGGTGCTCGCGAGCCAGGAAGCCGAACGCGTCCATGCCCACCAGGGCCTCGATCCGGCGCACACCGGAACCGACCGACGCCTCGGAGAGGATCTTGACCAGGCCGAGCTGGGCCGAGCGGGCCACGTGGGTGCCGCCGCACAGTTCCCGGGCGTAGTCGCCCACCTCGACGACCCGGACCCGCTCGCCGTACTTCTCGCCGAACAGCGCCATCGCGCCGATCCGGCGCGCCTCCTCCTGGGTGGTGATGAAGGCGTGCACCTCCAGGTCGGCCAGGAGCACCTCGTTGACCTGCTGCTCGACGTCGTGCAGCACGCTCGGCGCCACCCCGGTCGGGGTGTTGAAGTCGAACCGCAGCCGGCCCGGCGCGTTCAGCGAACCCGCCTGGGTGGCCGACTCGCCGAGGAAGTTACGCATGGTCTGGTGCACCAGGTGGGTGGCCGTGTGCGAGCGGGAGATCGCCCGCCGGCGGGACACGTCGATCTCGGCGTACCCGGTCTCCCCGGCGCGCACCTCGCCGCGGACCACCTTGGCCCGGTGCACGATCAACCCCGGCACCGGCTGCTGCACGTCGAAGACCTCGAGCTGGCCGCCGCCGACCGTGATGAGACCCTGGTCGGGCTGCTGGCCGCCGCCCTCGGCGTAGAACGGGGTGGTGTCGAGCACCAGCTCGACGGTGTCCCCCTCGACCGCCGCCGCCACCTCGGCACCGCCGGCGAGCACGGCTCGTACCCGGGACTCCCGGTTCAGCTCGGTGTAGCCGGTGAACTCCACCGGGCCACCACCGTCGAGCACCGACCGGTACGCCGACACGTCGGTGTGGCCGGTCTTTCGCGCCTGCGCGTCCGCCTTGGCCCGGTTGCGCTGGTCGGCCATCAGCCGGCGGAAGCCGTCCGCGTCGACCTGCAGGCCCTGCTCGGCCGCGATCTCCAGGGTCAGGTCGATCGGGAAGCCGTACGTGTCGTGCAGCTGGAACGCCTTGTCACCGGAGATCGAGGTCTGCCCGGCGGACTTGGTGTCCGCGATCGCGGTGTCCAGGATCGTGGTGCCGGCGCGCAGCGTGGCGAGGAAGGCGTCCTCCTCCGCGTACGCGTACTGGGAGATCCGGCCGAACTCCGCGGTCAGCTCCGGGTACGACGGGGCCATGCAGTCCCGGGCCACCGGCAGCAGCTCCGGCAGCGCCCGGTCCTGGTAGCCGAGGAGGCGGACGGCGCGGATGGCGCGGCGCATGATCCGCCGCAGCACGTAGCCGCGCCCCTCGTTGGACGGGGTCACCCCGTCGCCGATCAGCATCAGCGCGGTGCGCACGTGGTCGGCGATCACCCGCAGCCGGACGTCGTCCGGGTGCGACTCGCTGGCCGCGTGGCCGGAGCGGGCGCCGTACCGCTTGCCGGTCAGCTCGGCGGCCTTGTCCAGGATCGGCTTGACCTCGTCGATCTCGTAGAGGTTGTCCACGCCCTGGAGAATGGACGACATCCGCTCCAGGCCCATGCCGGTGTCGATGTTCTTCGCCGGCAGGTCGCCCAGGATCGGGAAGTCCTCCTTGCCGACGCCGGGACCCCGCTCGAACTGCATGAAGACGAGGTTCCAGAACTCCAGGTAGCGGTCCTCGTCGACCTCCGGGCCGCCCTCCCGCCCGTAGGCGGGGCCCCGGTCGTAGTAGAGCTCCGAGCAGGGGCCGCACGGGCCGGGGATGCCCATCGACCAGAAGTTGTCCGCCTTGCCGCGCCGCACGATCCGCTCGACCGGCACGCCGGTCCGCCGCCAGATCTCGTACGCCTCGTCGTCGTCCAGGTAGACCGTGGCCCAGATCCGCTCGGGGTCGAGCCCGAAGCCGCCCTGGTCGACCGGCTTGGTGGCCAGGTCCCAGGCGAACGGGATCGCCCCCTCCTTGAAGTAGTCACCGAACGAGAAGTTGCCGTTCATCTGGAAGAACGTGCCGTGCCGGCTGGTCTTGCCGACCTCGTCGATGTCCGGCGTACGGATGCACTTCTGGACGCTGACCGCGCGGGAGTACGGCGGGGTCTGCTGGCCCAGGAAGTAGGGGACGAACTGCACCATGCCGGCGTTGACGAACAGCAGGTTCGGGTCGCTGATGGCGGGCAGCGGAGCGGACGGCACCACGGCATGGCCGTTCGCCTCGAAGTGGGCGAGGTACCGCCGCTTGATCTCCGCCGTCTTCATCGCTGGTGCTCCTCCGGGAAAATCTCTCGGTCGCCGATCCGCGGGTCCTCCCGCAACTCGGCGAACTGGTCGTCGTACACCTCGCCGCGGGCGAAGGCCTCGTGGATCTCCTGCTCGCGCTCGGCCATCCCGATCCGGACGTCCTCGACGAAGCCGCGGACCGACTCGACGAGGCTGCCGGCGGATTCGGACAGGCCGCTGGCGATGCCGGCCGGCGTGTACGCCTGCGCGGTGCGGGTCGCCTTGCGGACCACCAGCACCCCCACGGCCAGCCCGATGCCGAGCCAGAACAACCGCTTCATGTCACAGCCCTCCCGCTCGCCGGGTCACCGGTTGGCGCGCTTCTCAGCGCGGCGCCGCTGCTTGATGATGTCCCGGGCCTCCCGCTCGTTCTCCGCGTGCCGGCGGGCGGCCGCGGCCCGGCGCACGCCGTAGCCGAAGGCGGCCACCTTGACCAGCGGGTTCGCGGCGGCGGCGGAGACCACGGCGGCGAGGTTCGCCACGTTGGCGGTGACGTTCTGCGCGTGGCTGGTCATGGTGTCCACCTTGGCGAGCTGGAGGTTGACCCCGTCGAGGGAGGTCTGCACCTGCTCGAGGGCGGTGTTGACGTTCTTCACCGTGGTGTTGACGTCACCGAGCAGCGGTGCGGAACGGTCGTTGAGGTCGTTGATCATCCGGGTGGCGGCGTCCACGGTGTGCCGCAGCCGCAGGATGGGCAGCGTCAGGATCAACACGAGCATCGCGAATGCGATTGCCGCGACCAGCGCCGCGACCTCCATAGGTTCCACGCCTGTCCTCCTCGACCAGGGTCCCGGGGCCCGACGCCCCGAGACGCGCGACCGTCCTGTCCACTCCGCCTCGGCCCGGCCCGTCATGACCGACCGCACCGCCGGACCCGCCAGCCCCAGACCCTACCGTCCGTGATGGAGAGGTGCTCACGACGGTGAGGGTGTCAACTCGCCGAGTGGATCGTCGGTGAGCGTCGGGAAGGGATCCTCACCGGTGAGTGACGGATCAGTGCTCGGCTGCGGCCCGGTCCGCTCGTCGTCGATCGCGTTGCGGACCTTCACCGACACCAACGACCCGGTGCACGTCTGCGCTGCGGGCGAGGGGGCCGGAGACGGCGCGGGCGCCCCGTCCACCGGCGGCGGCACACAGGCCGGCTCGCGTACCCAGAGGTCGAGGGTGAGCTCGTCCCGGCGCCAGCAGGTGTAGCTGCCCTTGGCCGGCTGGTCCGGGATCTGCTCCGGGCAACGGGCGACCTTCCAGCGCTGCCAGCCGTCCTTGGCGAGGGCCTGCTCGTACGCCTGCGCGGTCTCCTTCGGCCCCTGCTGCGACTCGATGGTCCGTTCCCGCAGCCGGCAGTCCTGCAGGCACCAACGGCTGCCGCTGACGTTGTCGACGGTCTTCACCGCCGCCCACGAGGGCACGTCCAGCCCGTCAAGGGTGTCGAAGACCGGGTCGTGACTGAGCGTGCGCACCCCGAAGTAGAGCGGGACCGCACCGAGCAGCACCAGGCTGACCAGGACGAGGATGCCCAACCGCAGGCGCCGCCGTTCGCGCATCTGCCGGCGCAGTTCGGAGCGGGCGCCGCGCAGGCCACCGGCGGCGGTGGCCGCCTCGACCGGCTCCGCCTCGCCTCGCCGCAGCGCCGGTCCAGCCCCGTCTCCCGGTCCCGGTCGCGCGGGCTCCTGCGTCGGTACGACCGCGGCCGCCCGGGCCACCGCCGGCTCGCCGGTCCGCCCCGGCGGGGGCACGGCCGGACCGGGCCGGTGCGGCTCGGCCGAGGGCGGGGTCGCCCGCCCGGCCGGGCCCCCGTCCGGGTCGGCGGGCCGGGCCACGGACGCGGCTGCCCGGGCCACCGCCGGACCGCCGGCCGGGCCGGTACGCGGACCGGGCTCGCCGCCCGGCTGCGGCGCGCGCCCGTCATCGCCGGGCGTACGCGGCGGGACGGGACCGTCCGGCCCCGGTCGGGCCGCGCCCCGGGCCGGGCCGGCGGTCCGGGCATCACCGGCGGCCGGCCCTGCTCCGGGCCGCCCGGCCTGGGTAGATACCGGGCCGGGCCGCCGCTCCGGATCGCCACCCGAGGGAATCCCACCGGTCCGCGCCGGGTCACCGGCGACGGGAAAACCGCCGGTCCGACCGGGATCGTTGGTCGGCAGGCCGCCGGTGCGGTCGGGGTCCGGGGTGCGGCCGGCGTCCGGGCCGGCGGGTCGGCCGGCCGGCGCGGCGGGACGCGCGGATCCCCGGGCGGCCCCGGACCGGTCCGGCTTGACCGGAGGCACGGCAGCCGCGCCGGCCCGTCCGGTCGCAGCACGGTCGGGGCCGGCGGAGGTGATCCCCCGGCCCGCCGTCGGCTCGCCCATCGGGGCAGCGGGTCGGCCCGCCGCCGGCATGGCGGCGTCGCTGTGCTGGCCGCGGCCAGCCTGCCGGAGCCAGTCGGCGGATCGGTCGGGACGCTGCGGCCGCGGTTCGTCGGTGTCCTCCCGGGCCGCACGGCGTGGACCCGTCCGCGGTCCGTCCACGGCGGACCGGCGTCCGCCCGGCGTCTCGGGAGCGGCCCGGCGACCGGTCGAGGTCGGCTCGTCGTCCGGCACGGCCCGATGCCCCGACGGCGGCACCCCCTCGTCAAAGGGAGCCGCCCGGCGGCCGGCGGCCGACCCCGCGTCCCCGGGAGCAGCGCGGCGCGCGGTCGGCGTCGACGGATCCACGGCAGCCGCGCGGCGACCGGTCGAGGTCACGGCATCGTCGGGCGCGGCCCGCCGTCCGGCCGGCATGGCTGCGTCATCGGACGCGGCGCGGCGACCCGCCGACGGGACGGCGCTCTCGGGCGCGGCGCGGCGACCGGCCGGCATCGCTCCGTCGTCGGGCGCGGCGCGGCGACCGGTCGGGGCGCTCGGGTCCTCCGGCCGCCGCCCGGCGGGGGGCACGTCGGACGGGACGTTCGGTACCGGCGGGGCGTTCCCGCTGCGCGGTACCACCACCGGCTGGTCCGGTTCGGCGCGGCGCCGGCCGCCAGCCCGCCCGTCACCCGGCTCGGTGGGGGCGTCCACCCGCGACGTGCCGGCGGTCGGGTCGAGCGCCGCCGGGCCCCGGCGGCGCCGCGGCTCGGGGGCGCCCGGCAGCGGAGCGCCGGTCACCGGGTCGACGGCGGGGCGGCCGGCACCGGGGGCAGCCGTGGCACGGGCCGAGCCCACACCGGGCCGCCCGGCGTCGGGCTCGGCGCCCTCGGGCAGGGCGCGACGGCCCCCGCCGGACACCGGTCGGACCGCCGGATCAACGCCACCCGCCCGGCCGGGGGACGGGGCACTCGGTCCGCCGGACCCGTCGGACCCGTGCCGGCCACGCGGCGTGGGTGGGACGGTGGCCCGTGCCCCCTCCGCTGCCGGGGGCTGCCAGCCGGGACCCGGGGGCGGGGCGGCAGGGGTCCGATCCGGGCCGGGTCCCTGGCCGGCCCGGTTCGGGACGGACCCGCCCGCCGGCGCCGTGCGCTGGCCGGGCGGGCCGCTCATCCGGCCAGGCGCCGGGGGCACCGGTCCCTGCTGGCCGGTCGGCTCGTCCCCGCCACGGCGCGGCGGCCGGGACGGCTCGGCCGGGTGCCGGGTGGGCTCCGGCGCGCCGGGCCAGGGGCCCTCGACGGGGCGGCGTCCGGCGGCGGGGCCGCCGGGGCGGACCGGGGGCGTGGCGGGTCCGGCGCCGGCCGCGCCATGCCGGGCGGGCGGGCCGTCGGGCCCGGGCCGGCCGGCGCCGGGCGGCGGCACCGCACCGGGACGGGGACCGTGGGTCGGCTCGGGCGACGGCCCGCCGGGCCGGGGGCCGGTGGCCGCTGGCGGCATCCCGCCGCGCGGGGGCGGCGCCGCGCCGGGGCGGGCACCGGGATCGTCCCCGTCCGGGCCGAGGTCGGCCCGCTGCTGCTTCGCCGTACGCAGGTCGTCGATCCAGCCGAACTCCTCGCCAGCGGTCGCCGCGTCCGGCTCGGCGTCGGCCTTGCCGCGCCCCCACCGGCGGCCCTTGGCACGAGGGTCGCGCCGCTCGTCGGGGCCGTCCTCCGGCCGCTCCGGACCACGCGCCATCACTGCTGACCCTCTCCGACGGCGTCACTGCCGCCCTCATTCGCCACGTTGACCTGCTCGGCGCCGGGCGGGCGACCACCGTTGACGGCGGCCTCCACCCGCGCCGCCGGCGCCGGCAGCCCGCGGACGATCCGGCGGAGCAGCGGCAGCCGACCGGCCACCGCGCGCTCCGCACCGTGCCCGCTGGGCCGGTAGTAGTCGGTCCCGACGAGATCGTCCGGAGCGTACTGCTGGGTGACCACCCCGCGGTGGTCGTCGTGCGGATAGCGGTAGCCGGCGCCGTGCCCGAGCCCCCGGGCACCGGAGTAGTGGGCGTCGCGCAGCCCGCGGGGCACCGGTCCACCACGGCCGGCGCGGACGTCGGCGATGGCCGCGCCGATCGCCGTGGTGGCCGAGTTGGACTTCGGTGCGGTGGCCAGATGGATCACCGCCTGAGCCAGGTTGAGCTGCGCCTCGGGCAGCCCGACGTACTCAACGGCGTGCGCCGCGGCGGTGGCGACGGTCAGCGCCGTGGGGTCGGCCATGCCGACGTCCTCGCTGGCGAAGATGACCATCCGCCGGGCGATGAACCGGGCGTCCTCGCCGGCCACCAGCATCCGGGCCAGCCAGTGCAGCGCCGCGTCCACGTCCGAGCCGCGCATGCTCTTGATGAACGCGCTGGTCACGTCGTAGTGGGCGTCGCCGTCGCGGTCGTACCGGACGGCGGCGACGTCGACGGCCTGCTCGGCGGTGGCCAGGTCGATCCGCCCGGCGCCGAGCGCGGTGGCGGTGGCGGCCGCCGCCTCCAGCGCGGTGAGCGCCTTGCGTACGTCGCCGCCGGCGAGGCGGACCAGATGGTCCTCGGCCTCGGTCTCCAGGGTGAGCGCGCCGGCCAGGCCGCGCTCGTCGGCGACCGCGCGGCGCAGCAGGCCACGCACGGCGTCGTCGTCCAACGGCTGCAGGGTCAGCAGGACGCAGCGGGACAGCAGCGGTGAGATGACCGAGAAGTACGGGTTCTCCGTGGTCGCCGCGAGCAGGGTGACCGTCCGGTCCTCCACCGCGGCGAGCAGCGAGTCCTGCTGGGTCTTGCTGAACCGGTGCACCTCGTCGATGAAGAGCACCGTCTGCGGCCCGCCGGAGCGGCGCTGCCGGCGGGCGGCCTCGATCACCGCGCGGACGTCCTTCACGCCGGCCGTCAGCGCGGACATGGCGACGAAGCGCCGGTCGGTGGCCCGGGCCACCAGATGGGCGATCGTGGTCTTGCCGCTACCGGGCGGCCCCCAGAGGATCACCGACATCGGCGCCGCGCCCTCGACCAACTGGCGCAGCGGCGCGCCCGGGGCGAGCAGGTGGTCCTGCCCGACGAGCTCGTCGATGCTGGCCGGCCGCATCCGAACGGGCAGGGGGGAGTCCGCCCCGACGGTGATGAACCCGTCGATGCCGCCGGAGCCCGCGGGGGCGCTGGGCGCTCCGGCGGGTTCGCCGAGGGTGAAGAGGGCGTCGGACTCCATCACGAGAACAGTACCGGGCCGGCCCGACGACGCTGGAATCGCGCCGCTGGCCCGGCCCGGGTTGATCGGTTCCGGTCAGCCGCGACCCGGGCGCCGGCCCCGGTACCAACGGCCGCCGCGCGCGCCGGAGCCCACCCCGGCCAGGTAGAGGGAGAGCAGCAGGAAGCCGATCAGGCTGAGGGTCTGCGCGTTGAACAGGTCGGGCGCGCCGAGGTTGGTGTTCAGGAAGTCGAGCAGCAACGCGAAGCCGAACACGATGGCCGCGATTATGGCGAGCATGGTCGTTCCTCCGGTGGGGGTCCCAGTAGGTCGGTGACGATGTACCCGATCGGTCGGTTCGCCAATCTCCACCCTGGACGGGGCTCCGTTCAGCCGGCCGACCACGGGTCGGTGGCGAGGACGGCGTAGCGCACGGAGTCCCACCAGGCGCCCCGGACGAAGAAGTGGTCGCGACTGATCCCCTCCTGCCGCATCCCGACCTTCTCCAGCACCCGCCAGGAGGCGGCGTGGTCCGGACGGGTGGTGGCCTCCACCCGGTGCAGGCCCACCTGCTCGAACGCGAGGCGCAGCAGCAGGCCGGCGACCTCGGTGCCGAGGCCCCGGCCCCAGTGATCCGGGTGGATCACGTATCCGATCTCCCCGCGCCGGTGCTCGGGGCTGGTGACGGTGAGGGTGCCGAGACCGACCAGCCGGTCGCCCGAGGCGGCGGCCAGCCGGTACGACAGGCGCGGCGAATCCTGCGCGGCCCGGCGCCACGCCGGCATGGCTGCCCGGATCTCGGCCACCGACGGCGGCGACTCGTCCAGCACCCGCTCGACGACCCGCGGGTCGCCGTACAGCGCGTGCATGGCGACCAGATCGTCGTCGTCCCACTCACGCAGCAGGCAACGGCGGCCGGGCAGGCGTACCGGGTGTACGGAGCGGATGCCGGGCATGAGGTCTCCTCTCGTAGGCTGGGCGCATGATCACTGCCGACCAGGTCCTGGTGGGTCGGGATGCCCTGCTCGCCGCCGCCGGTCACCACCCGTACGCCCGGCACGCCCTGTGCCGGGACCATGAGGCGCGCGGTTGGCGGCGGGACGGTGCGGTGGGCTGGCTGCTGCCGCCGGGCCGGGGCCCGGTCGCTGAGGCGCTCGGGGCGTTGGGTCCGGCGCTGGACGCCTGCACCGGCCTGATGGCGGACGGGACGCTGCGGGCCGGGCAGTGGCTGCACCTGCCCCGCACGTCACCGGAGGAGCTGGCCGGCCGGCTGTCCGTGGCCCGCCTCCACGACTGGGACTTCCTCTGGACCGCCACCCCGCCGCCCCGGCAGGCGGAGGAGGAACGGGTCGTTCGCCTCACCGAGGCCGACCACCCGGCCCTGGCCGCGCTGATCGAGGTGTCCTTCCCCACCACCACCACCCGTCCCGGCGACCCGCGGGTCGTCGACTGGTACGGCATCCGTGACGGTGACCGCCTGGTGGCCTGCGGTGCCGACCGCAGCCGGGGCGACATCGGTTTCCTGGCCGGGCTGACCGTGGCTCCCGACCGCCGGGGCCGTGGCCTCGGCGCGGCGCTCACCGCCGGGATGACCCGCGCCCTCTTCGCCCGGTACGACCACGTGGCGCTCGGCGTCTACCCGGACAACGTCGGGGCGATCCGGCTCTACCGTCGCCTCGGCTACACCGGCACCGAGCCCCGAAGCTCCGTCCAGCTCGGCTGAGGCCGGCCGCACGACCTGCCTGCGCGAGCGCCGCCACGCGCCGTCCCGGCCCCCGGGCACCGCCAGGTTGCCGACCCGGGGGCATCCCCACCGACTCGACACCGCCACCTCGCCGACCTGGCGTCCCGGCCCGCCCGACGCCGGCAGTTCGGCGAGGTGGCGGCGGTCGGGTATGCCGGACACCGCCAGGTCAGCGACCTGGCGGTGTCCCGACCGGGCGGCCTCGGGCACGTCAGCCCGCCCGGACCGGGCCAGCCGTCGGGGCGACCGGCGCGCCGCCGACGGGCGCCGCCGGCACCGGGCCGGCGCCCGGAAGGTCCGGGCCGGTGGCGGGATCGCCCGGGCCGGAGGCGGGATCGTCCGCGCCAGAGGCGGTCTTCTCCGCCAGGGTGCGGGCGGAGCGGCTGGCACGCCAGGCCGGCAGGTAGAGCGGGGCGGCCAGCGCCAGCACCACCGCGCCGACCAGCATGGCGAGGCTGACGCTGCTGCGGTCGGCCAGCGCGGTCAGGATGACCGCGCCGAGCGCGAAGCCCGGTTGGCCCATCATCGAGTTCAGCGAGATGACGCTGGTCCGGTACGGCCCGTCGACCTGGCGGTGCAGCAGGCCCATGTGCAGCGGGTTGGACGCCCCGTGCACGGTGTAGCAGGCCAGGTAGGCGACGAGCACCCCGACCGGGCCGGCGAGCAGGCCCATCCCGACCACGGTCGCGCCCTGGAGCACCCGCATGAGGGCGGCAGCGGGGGCGGCGCCCAGCCGGCGCAGCAGGAACGGGGTGAGCGCGGCGCCGGCCGCGTTGGCCAGCCAGGCCGCCGAGCTGGCCGGGCCGAGCAGGACGGCCGCCCGGTCGGCGTTCCCGACCACCTCGGCGAGGCGGACCGGCAGCAGCGACTCGAAGGTGACCATGCCGAAGCTCCAGAACAGCTCGACGGCGACCAGGGCGAGCAGCACCCGGGACCGGCGCAGCAGGCCGATCGCCTGCCCGACCATCCGGGGCGCCTCGACCACCGAGGCGCGGAGCGCGGCAGCGCCCTTGGCCGGCCGGGTCTCCACCAGCAGGACCAGCAGCGCGACCAGCGACACGGCCTGCAGGACGAGGGCCACCAGCACGGGCAGGGTCAGCGCGCTGACCGGTCCGACCGGGCCAAGGGCGATCAGGCCACCACTGAGCAGCGCGCCGGCGCCGATGGCCAGGCCGCTGACGGTGCCGGCGTGGCCGAGGCCGCGCTCGTACTCGGCGTCCGGGTCGGCGGCCAGGGCGGCGTCGACGTACCAGGACTCCAGGGGGCCGCTGTCCAGCGCCCGGTAGACGCCCTGCAACGCGCAGACCAGGAAGAGGAGCCAGAACGAGTCGGCCACCGCGAAGAGGGCCAGCGAGATCAGGCTGATCACCCAGGCGGTGACGAGCACCGGCTTACGGCCGAGCGCGTCGGCGAACCCGCCGGTGGGCAGCTCCAGCGCGAGGACGACCAGGCCCTGCGCGGTGGCCGCCAGGCCGATCTGGGCGAGCGACAGGCCGCGCTCCTGCATCAGCAGGATCATCACGGGGATCAGCAGGCCGCTGGGCAGCCAGCGCAGCCCGTAGAGAGTGAGGTAGCGGAACCGGACCTGGCGTACGGACAGCGTGCTCATCGCTCCTCCTCGGACGGCGGGTCGGCGAGCCGCAGGTCCGCCAGCAGCGGCAGCGCGGCGAGGAAGATCTGCACCTGCTCGGCACCGGGCTCCGTGGGGTCGGCCTCCGCGCGGTAGCGGTCGAGGATCTGCCACACCTCGGCCTGCAGCGCCGCAAGTCGGGTCGACGGGATGGTCATGAAGATGTCACCCATGCCGAACGCGTCCCGCCAGGCCGGGGACCACTCGTGCTGGACGGCGAGCCACTTCTCGGCGTGCTCGACGAAGTGCCGCACCTGGTTCCCCTGGATCCAGTCGATCGCGGCGCGGGCGTCCGGGTCGTCGTCGAAGTCGGTCGGCTCCCAGTTGGTGACGTCGTGCGCGGCCCGCCAGAACCGCTGCCGGCCGGTGCCGAGATCCGGGTCCTCGGCGACCAGCTCAACCTCGGCGAGCTGGCGCAGGTGGTAGCTGGTCGCCCCGGTGTTGGTGCCGAGCAACTCGGCGAGGCGCGTGGCGGTGGCGGGTCCCTTCACCCGCAGCGCCCCGAGCAGTCGGGTGCGCAGCGGGTGCGCCAGGGCGCGTACCTGCCGGTGATCGAGCCGCACCTCGCGCGGTGCCGGCTTCCTGTCGTTCCCCATGGATGCACAATATCTGTGCACACTTTCTATGCACAAGAGTTGTGCATAGAAAGTGTGCATGATCCGGCAGGTGTCCGGGGACAGGCGTCAGGCGAAGAGTTCGGTGACGCCGCGCAGGCGGGTACCGAGCAGGCCGGCGGCGCGGGAGGAGTCGAGGCGTACCTCGGTGGGGTGCTGCCGGCCGGTGGCGACGCTGGTCGTGGTCTTCAGGCCGGCCGGGTCGAGGCCGAGGTGCCGGGCGACCAGGAGGCCCAGCTCGGCGCGGCTGACCGGGTCCGGCCCGGCCACGTTGAGCAGGCCGGCGTACCCGGAGGGCACCAGCTCCAGCACGGCGGCGGCGAGGTCGACCACGTCCACCGGGCAGCGGAGCTCGTCGGTGAAGAGGGCCGCCCGGCCGGCGAGCGCGTCCCGGCAGAGCTGGATCTGCTTGCTCCCCTCCCCCACGATCAGTGAGGTACGCACCAGCACCGCGCCCGGATCGAGCGCCCGCACCGCAGTCTCCGCGGCCGCCTTCGCGGCCCCGTACGCGTTCACCGGGGTGGGCACGTCGTCGTCCCGGTACGGGGCCGGGCGCCCGCCGTGCAGCGCGTCGCTGGACAGGTGCACGAGCCGGGCGCCCACCTCGGCAGCCGCGGCCGCGACGTGGGCCGCCCCGTCGGCGGTGACCGTCCAGTCGTCGTAGCGGTAGGGGGTGGCGACGACGGCGTCGGGACGTACCTCGGTCAGCAGCGCGCGGACGGCGGACCGGTCGGTGACGTCGAGCCGGCGGGCGGCCACGCCCGGCACCGCGACGGCGGCCGAGTGCCAGGTGCCGACCACCCGCTGTCCCGCCGCCACCGCCTGCCGGCACACCTCGGCGCCGAGGAAGCCGCTGGCCCCCACCACGAGCAGCGTCACGCCGTCCACCTCTCCGACTCGTCGATCATGAGGTTAGCGGGGCGACACGCCGAAGCGGTGCCCCGCCAACCTCATGATCAACGGCCAGGAGCACCGGATCAGGTCGGGTCGGCGACCGGTGCCACCGGGCCGGCGGTGCCGGCGTGCGCACCGGTGGCGGCCTTCGGCTTGGCGTCGACGCCCGCCTCGGCGCGCTGCTGCGCGGTGATCGGCGTGGGTGCGCCGGTCAGCGGGTCGAAGCCACCCCGGGTCTTCGGGAAGGCGATGACCTCGCGGATCGAGTCGGCGCCGGCCAGCAGCATGCAGATCCGGTCCCAACCGAAGGCGATGCCGCCGTGCGGCGGCGGGCCGTACTTGAACGCCTCCAGCAGGAAGCCGAACTTGTCCTGCGCCTCCTCTGGGGTGATGCCGAGCAGGTCGAAGACCCGCTGCTGCACGTCGCCCCGGTGGATACGGACGGAGCCGCCGCCGATCTCGTTGCCGTTGCAGACGATGTCGTACGCGTAGGCCAGGGCCCGGTCGGGGGCCTCCTCGAACCGGTCCACCCAGTCGGCGTTCGGCGAGGTGAACGGGTGGTGCACGGCCGTCCAGCCGCCCTCGTCGGTGCGCTCGAACATCGGCGCGTCGACCACCCAGCAGAACGCCCAGGCGGTCTCGTCGATCAGGTTGGCCCGCTTGGCGATCTCGATCCGGGCGGCGCCCAGCAGCTCCTGCGCCTCGCGGGTGTTGGTGCTGGCGGCGAAGAAGACGGCGTCGCCGGGCTTGGCGCCGACCGCGTCGGCCAGCCCGGCCAGGTGCGCCTCGGAGAGGTTCTTGGCCACCGGGCCGCGCGCCTCGCCGGTCTCCGCGTCGAGCACCACGTACGCGAGGCCGCGGGCGCCGCGCGCCTTGGCCCAGTCCTGCCAGCCGTCCAGCTCCTTGCGGCTCTGCGCCGCGCCACCCGGCATCACCACCGCGCCGACGTAGCCGCCCGCGTCGATGGCGCCGGCGAACACCCGGAACTCGGTGCCGCGCAGGTAGTCGGTCAGCTCGGTCAGCTCGACGCCGTAGCGTAGGTCCGGCTTGTCCGAGCCGTAGCGGGACATGGCGTCGTGCCAGGTGATCCGGGGGATGGGCCGGGGGATCTCGTGGCTGGCCAGGTCCGACCAGAGCGCCGAGACGATCGCCTCGCCGAGCTCGATGACGTCGTCCTCGGTGACGAAGGACATCTCGATGTCGAGCTGGGTGAACTCCGGCTGCCGGTCGGCGCGGAAGTCCTCGTCCCGGTAGCAGCGGGCGATCTGGTAGTACCGCTCCATCCCGCCGACCATGAGCAGCTGCTTGAACAGCTGCGGCGACTGCGGCAGCGCGTACCAGCTGCCGGGCTGGAGGCGGACGGGGACCAGGAAGTCGCGGGCGCCCTCGGGGGTGGAGCGGGTCAGGGTGGGGGTCTCGATCTCCAGGAAGTCCCGCTCGTTCAGCACGGTGCGGGCGAGCTGGTTGGCCCGCGAGCGCAGCCGCATCGCCTTGGCCGGGCCGCTGCGGCGCAGGTCCAGGTAGCGGTACTTGAGCCGGATGTCGTCGCCGGCCTCGATCTGGTCGTCCACCGGCAGCGGCAGCGGGGCGGCCTCGGAGAGCACCTCCAGCTCGCTCGCGGTCACCTCGACCTCGCCGGTGGGCAGGTCCGGGTTCTCGTTGCCCGCGGGGCGGCGGGTCACCTCGCCGGTGACCTTCACGCAGAACTCGTTGCGCAGCGCGTGCGCGTCCTCCTCCCGGAAGACCACCTGGACCACGCCGGAGCCGTCGCGCAGGTCGACGAAGATGACACCGCCGTGGTCGCGCCGGCGGGCCACCCACCCGGCGAGCGTCACCGTCGAGCCGGCGTCCGCGGCACGCAGGCTTCCGGCGTTGTGGGTACGGATCACGGCTTGCGTCTCCTCATCTGCGGTACACGTCTGCTCCCCGCATTCTGTCAGGGTGCCCCGGCCCCCACCGCCACCGGGCGCGGTTGCGGACCGGGGCAGGGCCCTTCCTGACGCGGGTGCCCGGCCCCGCACGTCCGACCGCAGACGCGGAGAGCGGGCCGCCGGAGGCCGGCGACCCGCTCTGCGCGGTGTCGGTCAGGGTCAGATGATGCTGACGCCGTAGACGCTCATCGGCTCGGTGACCGGCTGGAAGTAGGTCGTGCCGCCGGTGCGGCAGTTGCCGCTGCCACCGGAGGTGAGGCCGACGGCGCTGCTGCCGCTGAACAGCGAGCCGCCGCTGTCGCCGGGCTCGGCGCAGACGTTGGTGCGGATCAGGCCGGAGACGCTGCCCTCGGCGTAGTTGACCGTGGCGTTCGTCGCCTGGACGCTGCCGCCCCACAGGCCGGTGGTGCTGCCGGAGCGGGTCACGCTCATGCCGACGTACGCGTTGGCGGCGCCGGTGACGTCCCGGTAGGTGCCGTTCCACAGGTAGACGTTGCCGGCCGCGTTGGCGGAGTTGCTGTGCCGGACGATGCCGTAGTCGTTGCCCGGGAAGCTGGTGCCCGCGCGGGTGCCGAGGACGCTGGTCTGGCCGGAGTTCGAGTACCAGGTCGAGGCGATGTTGGTGCAGTGGCCGGCGGTCAGGAAGTAGGTGGTGCCGGAGCTGCTGCGGACGTTGAAGCCGAGCGAGCAGCGGCCGCCGCCGGCGGCGTAGATCGCCTGGCCGCCGGAGATCCGGGTGCTCAGCACGCCGGGCTCGGCCTCGATCCGGACCGTCCCGCCGGTGCGCGCGGCGGCGGCCTTGACCCGCTCCAGCTTCGCGCCGGTGACGGTGCTGTCCACCGAGACCACGACCTGGTTGGTGGCCGGGTCGACCCACCAGGCGGTGCCCGGGATCTTGGCGGACCGCTCCAGCTCGGCGGTGGCGGCCTTGAGCTTGTCGGCGCCCCGGGTGACGAGCTTCGGGGTGGCGCCGGCGGCGCGGACCTGGCGCGCGGCCGCGGCGTCGGTCACCGCGATGACCATCTTGCCGCTGCCGTCGGCGTACGCGCCGGCGGCGCGGTCACCGAGCTTCTCGGCCAGGGTGGCGGCGGCGTCGGGGGACGCGGGCGATGCGGGGGCCGCCTGGGCGGGTGCGCCGAGCAGCGAGCCCGTGACCAGGGTGCCGGCCACGGCGACGGCAGCGGCGCGAAGGAGCGAGGACCTCGTGGGTCGCATGTAACAACCTCCAAGGAGGGGGTGACGGACGCCGTCATACGGACGCGCCCGAGGACAACCCGGCCGACCTGGGGGAACCGGCCGAGTGACCAAAGTATTCACATATTTAAGATCCTGCGCAAGGCGGCACTTTGCCCGAATTGGCCTCGCCCGAAAAGCAATCAGTACGCAACATTGTGGACACAGAGCGTCATCTATACCATCAGGCCACCGCAGCACGCCGGCACCCGTGATCCGGAGGCCACCATGACCCTCGTCCGACGCGCGCTGGCCACCCTCGCCAGCGCCACCGCCCTCGTCCTGCTCGCCGCCACCCCCGCGGTCGCCGCCGGCCCACCGCCCAACTCGATGGCCAGCCTGGGCGACTCGATCACCCGTGGCTTCAACGCCTGCGGCTGGTACGTCGACTGCACCGCACGGTCGTTCAGCACCGGCACCGACACCGGGGTGAACAGCCACTACCTGCGGATCCGCGCGGTCAACCCGGGCATCCAGGGCCGCAACTACAACGACGCGAAGACGGGCGCCAAGTCCGCCGACATGGACGGCCAGGCGGGCACCGCGGTCAGCCAGGGCGTCGAGTACGTGACCATGCTCATCGGCGCCAACGACGCCTGCACCAGCTCGGAGTCCACCATGACTCCGGTGGCCACCTTCCGGGCCAACATCGACAGCGCCCTCACCCGGATCAAGGCCGGCCTGCCGAACGCCCGGGTCGCCGTGCTCAGCATCCCGGACATCCACCGGCTCTGGTACGTCGGCAAGGACAGCTCCAGCGCCCGTAGCGCTTGGTCGGCCTTCGGCATCTGCCAGTCCATGCTGGCCAACCCGACCTCGACCGCGCAGGCCGACGTGGACCGGCGGGCCCGGGTCCGGCAGCGGGTGATCGACTACAACACCCAGCTCGCCCAGGCCTGCGCCGCGTACGGGGCGAACTGCGACTTCGACGACAACGCGGTGTTCAACTACCCGTTCGTGTTGAGCCAGGTCTCCGGCTGGGACTACTTCCACCCGAACACGAGCGGCCAGGCGGTGCTCGCCAGCGTCTCGTACGCCAACGGCTTCGGCTGGTAGTCCCTCCCCCGGCCCGGCGCGCGGCCCCGTCCGGTGGTCCGCGCGCCGGGTCAGGCCTCAACTCCGGCGGCACGCCCCCGGCCCGGGGCGGGGTAGCACGTCACGCGGTTCGGTCACCTCGTGCCCCTCGGCGCAACGCAGCGCGACCCGGACCTCGGCCCCGCAGTCCCGGTGGGTGACGGTCAGCGGCGAACCGTCCGGATCGGCCAGGTAGCGGTCGCCCCAACCGAGCACCGCCACCAGCACCGGCCACAGGTCGAGCCCCTTGTCGGTAAGCCGGTACTCGTGCCGCATCCGGCTGCCCGGCTCCCGGTACGGCACCCGGCGCAGCACACCCTGCTCGACCAGCATGGCGAGCCGGTTGGTGAGCACCTGCCGGGGAATGCCGGTGCGGACCCGCATGTCGTCGAAGCGGCGTACGCCGTTGAAGACCTCGCGGAGCACGACCAGCGTCCACCGCTCGCCGAGGATGGCCATCGCGCGGGCGATGGTGCAGTTCTCCACCGACCAGTCCAGTGCCGTGGGTCTCATGCCGACCAGGCTAGGTCTGATTGACAGACTCAGCAACGCGCTGCGAGGCTGGGTCCATGACACAGACGCAGGACCGCAGCCGCACCTTCTCCTGGTCCGACCCGCTGGCCGGAGCTGCGCACGTCGGTCGGCGCAGCGGCCTGGAACTGCTGCGCGCGATGATCGCCGGGGAGCTGGCCGCGCCGCCGATCATGCACCTGATCGACATGGCCCGGATGGCGGCGGACGAGGGCCTGGTCACCGTCGAGCTGGTGCCGCAGGAGTTCCACTACAACCCGCTCGGCACGGTGCACGGTGGAGTCATCTCCACCCTCCTCGACACCGCCGCCGGGTGCGCCGTGCACAGCACGCTGCCGGCCGGCGTCGGCTACACCTCGCTCGACCTGAACGTGAAGTTCCTCCGGCCGGTCACGGTCGACAGCGGCCGGCTGCGCTGCGCGGGCACCGTGCTCCAGCGCGGCCGGCGTACCGCCCTGGCCGAGGCGCGCCTGACCGACACGAAGGACCGCCTCATCGCCCACGCCACGTCGTCCTGCCTGCTCTTCCCGCTCGACGCCCCCGCCTGACCCGGCGGACACACCGATGCGCGCCGCCTCGCCCCGCCGCCATGGCCACTCTTTCCCGGAAAGGGTGGCCATGGCCCTCGGCATGAGCCCTCTTCCCCGGAAACTGCGCCCTCGTCGAGGCGAGGCGAGGCGGGTGCGGCAGGGCGAGGCGAGGCGGGCGGGGAAGGGGCAGCGGGCGGGAGTGGGGTCAGCGGGCGAGGGTGAGACGGGCGGCGCGGGCGGCGCGCTTCTCCTCGAAGCGGGCCGCCTGGACCTCCAGGGTGTCGAGGTGGGCGGCGATCTGGTCGCGGGCGGCCTCGCCGTCGGCGTCCAGCCCGGTCGCCTCGAAGAGGTTCCACTGCCGCAGCACCGGAACGACCACCTCGTCCCGGTGCTGGCGCAGGTCGTAGATGCCGGCCAGGGCGATGGCCACTGACTTGCGGGCGAAGCCCTCGATGCCGACGCCCGGCATCTGGAAGTCGGCCAGCACGTCGGCGACCGCCCGCATGGCCTGGCTCGGCGCCAACTCGAAGGCCGCCCCGAGCAGGTTGCGGTAGAAGACCATGTGCAGGTTCTCGTCGGCCGCCACCCGGGCCAGCAGCGCCTCGCAGGTCGGGTCCCCGGTGGCCCGACCGGTGTTGCGGTGCGAGATGCGGGTGGCCAACTCCTGGAACGAGACGTACGCCAGCGAGTGCAGCACCTCGTCGCCGTGCGTGTTGTGGTAGCCCGCCGACATGTGCACCATCCGGGCCCGCTCCAGCGCCACCGGGTCGACCGCCCGGGTCACGGTGAGGTAGTCCCGGATGGCGGTGCCGTGCCGCCCCTCCTCGGCGGTCCACCGGTGCACCCAGGTGCCCCACGCCCCGTCCCGACCGAAGAGGGTGGCGATCTCGTGGTGGTAGGAGGGCAGGTTGTCCTCGGTGAGCAGGTTGACGATCAGCGCGGTCCGCGCCACCTCAGGCAGCGTGGAGTCCGTCTCCGCCCACGGTTCCCCGCCGAGCGGGCCGTCGAAGGTACGCCCCTCGCTCCACGGCACGTACTCGTGCGGGAACCACTCCTTCGCCAGCGACAGGTGGCGGTCGAGGTTCTTCTCGACCACGGGTTCGAGTTCGTGGAGGAGGGCGGTCTGGCTGAGCACGGTCACGACGTTCTCCCTACGGTGGCGTAACTTACGCCACCGTAGGTCCAAACGTCGTCAGGCGCCAGTCGAGGCGGGTCCCACCAGCGGCTTCAGGTCCGCCCGCGGCGGCATCCACTCGCCCGCCGCCGCGGCCACCTGCTCGCCCGAGCGAATGTCCTTCACCTCGTCGCCCTCGGCGCCGGGGAACCAGACGTACGGAATGCCGCGCCGCTCGGCGTACCGGATCTGCTTGCCGAACTTGGCGGCGCTGGGCGACACCTCGGTGGGGACGCCTCGGGAGCGCAGCGCCTCGGCGACCTGGTTGCTCGCTGGCCGCTCCTCCTCGGTGGTGACCGCGACCAGCACGCAGGTCGGCACGCTGCGGGAGACCGACAGCGCCTCGGCGCCGAAGAGCAGGCCGAGCAGCCGGGTCACCCCGATGGAGATGCCCACCCCCGGGAAGCGGACATTGCCGGAGCTGGCCAGGTTGTCGTACCGGCCGCCGGAGCAGACCGAGCCGAACCGCTCGTAGCCGATCATCTGCGTCTCGTAGACCGTGCCGGTGTAGTAGTCCAGGCCGCGGGCGATGCGCAGGTCGGCGACGCAGAGGTCGGGCGAGTGCGCGGCGGCGGTCTCCACCACCGCGACCAGTTCCGCGATGCCCTCGTCCAGCAGCGGGTCGCTCACCCCGAGGGCGCGCACCGCGTCGGCGAAGGAGGCGTCCGGCGCGGAGATCTCGGCCAGGGCCAGGCACGCCTTGGCCTGCGCCTCGCTCGCCCCGGCGGTCTGCGCCAGCAGCTCGGCCACCCGGGTCGGGCCGATCTTGTCGAGCTTGTCGACCGCGCGCAGCGCCGCCTCCGGGTCGGTCAGCCCGATGCCCCGGTAGAAGCCCTCGCAGATCTTGCGGTTGTTGACCTGGATCCGCACCGGCGGGATCGGCAGCGAGCGCAGCGCGTCACCGATCACCAGCGGCATCTCGGCCTCGTAGTGGGCCGGCAGGGTGTCCCGGTCGACGATGTCGATGTCGGCCTGGAGGAACTCGCGGTAGCGCCCCTCCTGCGGCCGCTCCCCCCGCCACACCTTCTGGATCTGGTAGCGGCGGAACGGGAACTGCAGCTTGCCGGCGTTCTCCAGCACGTAGCGGGCGAACGGCACGGTCAGGTCGAAGTGCAGGCCGAGCGCGTCGTCGCCGGTCGCCCCCTCCGGGTCGGCCTGGAGCCGGCGCAGCACGTAGACCTCCTTGGAGGTCTCCCCCTTGCGCAGGAGCTGGTCCAGCGGCTCGACCGAGCGGGTCTCCAGCGGGGCGAAGCCGTACAGCTCGAAGGTGGCCCGGATCCGGTCGAGGACGAACTGCTCGATCATCCGCTGGGCGGGCGTCCACTCCGGGAAGCCGGAGATGGGCGTGGGCTTGCTCATGGCGTACTCCTTGAATCCGCGCCGACGGCGCGGTGCGGGCGTGGGCCGCGGCGGATCTACAGGCCGCGGGTGGGCGCGGCCGGGCGCGCGCCGCCGGTCCCCGCCACCTCGATGAGGTACGGGTTGGTCGCGCGCTCGCGGCCGATGGTGGTCGCGGGGCCGTGGCCGGGCAGGACGACCGTGTCGTCGGCCAGCGGGAGGACCTTCTCCCGGAGGCTGGCCAGCATGCGGGGCATGCTGCCGCCCGGCAGGTCGGTGCGGCCGATCGAGCCGGCGAAGAGCACGTCACCGGAGAGGCAGATCTGCTCGGCCTCCCAGGGCGAGCCGGCGCCGGGCAGCCGGAACAGCACCGACCCGCCGGTATGGCCGGGCGCGTGGTCGACGGTGATCTCCAGGCCGGCGAGGCTGAGCGTGGCGCCGTCGGTCAGCTCGGCCACGTCCTCCGGCTCGGCGTACGGCAGCCGGCCGCCGAAGAGCTGGGTGAGGTCCATGGAGAGCGCCTTGGCCGGGTCGGCGAGCAACTCCCGGTCGTCCGGGTGGACGTAGGCGGGGATGCCCCGCGCGCCGCAGACCGGCGCCACGGAGAAGGTGTGGTCGAGGTGGCCGTGGGTGAGCAGCACGGCGGCCGGGTGCAGGCGGTGCTCGGCGAGCACGGCGTCGAGCCGGTCGAGCACCCCGATGCCGGGGTCGACCACCACGCACTGCTCCCCCGGCGCGGTCGCCACCACGTAGCAGTTGGTGCCGAAGGCGTCCGCGGGAAAGCCGGCCACGAGCACGTCCGCTCCCCTTCCGTTCGAGTCGTCGTCCCCGTCAGCAGCCTAGTCGCCCCGGCCACCTGGTTCCGTCGACCCACTCGTCCCACCGACCCCGCCGGCCCCACCGACAAACGTCCGATAGACCCCTGCCCCGACCTCGTACACCACTTTCCCAGCCGGTACCCGTACACTCTGGCGGGCGTGTGGCGTGGCGCACCTTCCGCCGGACGGCCGGACGGCGCCCCCGCGGGCGAGGACCAGGGTAGAGGAAGGGGAGCACGGGTGGCTTCCAGCAGGGACCGGCAGCGCAAACTGGCGCGGGCCAAGCTCGACCGGCAGCTCGCCCGGCGGGCCGCCGCCGCGAAGCGCCGCCGGCAGATCCAGGCCGGCGTCGGCACCGCGATCGTGCTCGCGCTGATCGTGGTCGGTTCGGCCTGGGCGCTCGGCGCGTTCGACTCGAAGCCGGAGCCGAAGGCCGCCGAGGACGTCTGCGTCTGGACCCCGCAGGACGCCGGTGCCAACACCAACCTGAAGGACGTCGGCACGCCGGCCACCACCGGGCTGCCGACCGCCGGCACGCGGAGCATGACGGTCACCACCAACCAGGGTGCCCCGATCACCGCCGAGCTCGACCTCACCGCGGCGCCGTGCGCGGCGGCGAGCATCTCGTTCCTGGCCGGCAAGGCGTTCTACGACAACACCAAGTGCCACGAGATCACCGCCGAGGGCGCGCTGCGCTGCGGCGACCCGAGCGGCACCGGCATCGGCGGCCCGGCGTACTCGTTCTACGACGAGAACGTCCCGGCCGCCCCGGAGCCGAGCCCGTCCGCCTCGCCGGCCCCGAACGAGCCGCCGGCATACCCGAAGGGCACGGTCGCCATGATCGCCAGCCCGCCGGGCGCCAACGGCAGCCAGTTCCTGATCTTCTTCAAGGACTTCAACCCGGACAAGCCGGCCTACCCGGTCATCGGCAAGGTCACCGGTGGGCTCGACGTGGTGGAGAAGATCGGTGCCCTGCAGACCGTGGACAATGGGAGTGGGGCCAAGGTCAAGCCCAAGACGGACGTGGTGATCCAGAGCCTCGCCGTCGGCGAGCCGAACGCCGCGCCGGTGGCGAGCCCCAGCGCCGGCTGACCCGGCGCCCCACCCGAACAGCAGCGGCAGCGCCGCACGAAGAGCACCGAAGGAGTGACCGTGACGTCCACGAGGGAGCGGCAGCGCGCGGCGGCGCGGGCCCGACTCGAGCGGGAGATGGCCGAACGCGCCGGCAGGGCCCGCAAGCGCCGGCAGACGCAGGCCATCGTCGGCGCCGCGGCCGTGCTGGTGCTCGTGGTCGCCGGCACCGTCTGGCTGGCCACCTCGCTCGGCGGCGACAAGAAGCAGAACACGGCCGCCAACACCGAGGGCTACGCCCAGTGCGCCTACACCGAGGTGCCCAAGGATGCCCGGTCCAAGCAGATCAAGGATGTCGGGCTGCCCGCGAACCAGCAGGACAACAAGGGCACCCAGACGATGACGATCGACACCAACCAGGGTGCGATCACCGCCAAGATCGACCGGAGCAAGGTGCCCTGCACCGCCGGCAGCTTCACCCACCTGGCCAGCAAGGGCTTCTTCGACAACACCAAGTGCCACCGGCTGGTGACCCAGGGCATCCAGGTGCTGCAGTGCGGCGATCCGAGCGCGACCGGCAACGGCTGGCGGGAGACCGACGGCACCGGCGGCCCGAGCTACAACCTGGCCGAGGAGAACCTGCCCACCGACAAGCGGCCGCCGTACCCGGAGGGCGTCATCGCGATGGCCAACTCGGGCCAGCCCGGCAGCACCGGCAGCCAGTTCTTCATCGTCTACGGCGACTCCCAGCTCGACCCGAACTACACGGTGCTGGGCACCATCACCGGCGGCATGGACGTGGTCAAGCAGGTCGCGGCGGCCGGCGACGACGGCGCCTTCGCCCAGCAGGCCGGTGGCGGCCACCCCAAGAAGGAGGTCGTCATCAACAAGCTGGCGATGAGCGACATCCAGGGCGGCTGACCCCGTACGACGCACACGAAAGCGCCCGCCGGCTGACGCCGGCGGGCGCTTTCGTGTGTCGGTGTCTCAGGCCCCCGACGTCACCCGGTAGGCGTCGAAGACCCCGTCGACCTTGCGGACCGCGGCCAACAGGTGCCCCAGGTGCTTCGGGTCGGCCATCTCGAAGCTGAACCGGCTCACCGCCACCCGGTCCCGGGTGGTGGTGACGGTGGCGGAGAGGATGTTGACCCGCTCGTCGGAGAGCACCCGGGTGACGTCGGCAAGCAGCTTGTGCCGGTCCAGCGCCTCCACCTGGATGGCGACCAGGAACGTCGAGGCGGAGGTGAGCTTCCAGTTCACCTCGACCACCCGCTCGCTCTGGGCCTTGAGGTCCTCGGCGTTGGCGCAGTCGTCGCGGTGCACGCTCACCCCGCCGGAGCGGGTGACGAAGCCGAACACGGCGTCCGGCGGCACCGGCGTGCAGCAACGGGCCAGCTTGATCCATACGTCGCTGACGCCCCGGACCACCACGCCCGGGTCGTGGCTGCTGGATCGGCTGCGCGGCGGCCGGGTGGCGACCGCCGTCTCGGCGATGTCCTCGGCCGCGCCCTCCTCGCCGCCGTACGTGGCCATCAGCTTCTGCACCACCGACTGGGCGGAAACCTGGCTGTCGCCGACCGCGGCATAGAGCGAGGCGACGTCGGCCAGGTGCAGGTCCCGGGCGATCGCCATCAGGTTGTCGGAGGTGAGCATCCGCTGCAACGGCATGCCCTGCTTGCGCATCGCCTTGACGATCGAGTCCTTGCCGGCCTCGATCGCCTCCTCGCGCCGCTCCTTGTTGAAGTACTGGCGGATCTTGGTGCGGGCGCGCGGGCTCTTGACGAAGCCGAGCCAGTCCTGGGTCGGGCCGGCCGTGTCGGACTTCGAGGTGAAGATCTCGATCACGTCGCCGTTGGACAGCGTCGACTCCAGCGGCACCAGCTTGCCGTTGACCCGGGCGCCGATGCACTTGTGCCCGACCTCGGTGTGCACCGCGTACGCGAAGTCCACCGGCGTCGACCCGGTCGGCAGCGGGATGACGTCACCCTTCGGGGTGAAGACGTACACCTCCTGGCTGGACAGGTCGAACCGGAGCGCGTCGAGGAACTCGCTCGGGTCGGCCGCCTCCCGCTGCCAGTCGAGCAGCTGGCGCAGCCAGGTCATCTCGTCGATGTGCGCCGGCGGGCCGACGATCTGGGTGCCCTTGTGCTCCTTGTACTTCCAGTGCGCGGCGATGCCGAACTCGGCGGTGCGGTGCATCGCGTACGTGCGGATCTGCATCTCCACCGGCTTGCCGGTGGGCCCGATGACCGTCGTGTGCAACGACTGGTACATGTTGAACTTGGGCATGGCGATGTAGTCCTTGAACCGGCCCGGCACCGGCTGCCAGTTGGCGTGGATGACCCCCAGCGCCGCGTAGCAGTCCCGCACCGTGTCGACCAGGATCCGCACGCCGACCAGGTCGTAGATGTCGTTGAAGTCGCGACCCCGCACGATCATCTTCTGGTAGATCGAGTAGAGGTGCTTCGGCCGCCCGGTGACCTCCGCCTTGATCTTGGCGGCCTTCAGGTCGGTGCCGACCTTCTGGGTCACCTGGCGCAGCAGCGCCTCCCGCTGCGGCTGGTGCTCCCCGATCAGACGGTTGATCTCCTCGTACCGCTTCGGGAACAGCGTGCCGAAGGCGAGGTCCTCCAGCTCCCACTTGATGGTGTTCATACCGAGGCGGTGCGCCAGGGGGGCCAGGATCTCCAGCGTCTCCTTCGCCTTCTGCTCCTGCTTGGGCCGGGGCAGGAAGGTGAGGGTACGCATGTTGTGCAGCCGGTCGGCCAGCTTGATCACCAGGACCCGGGGGTCCTTGGCCATGGCGACGACCATCTTGCGGATCGTCTCCGCCTTGGCCGCGTCGCCGAGCTTGACCTTGTCGAGCTTGGTCACGCCGTCGACCAGCAGGGTGACCTCGGGACCGAAGTCGGCCCGCATCTGGTCGAGGGTGTATTCCGTGTCCTCGATCGTGTCGTGCAGCAGTGCCGCCACCAGGGTGGTGGTGTCCATCCCGAGGTTGGCCAGGATGGTCGCCACCGCCAGGGGATGGGTGATGTACGGGTCGCCGGACTTGCGGTACTGACCCGAGTGCCAGCGCGCGGCGGTGTCGAACGCCCGTTGGAGCAGCCGAGCGTCGGCCTTCGGGTGATTCTCCCGGTGCGTGGCGATCAGCGGCTCGAGCACCTCGCTGACCTGCGAGGTCTGCCATGGCGCGTTGAACCGGGCCAGCCGGGCGCGCACCCGGCGGCCGGTCGGGGCGTTGGAGAGCGCGAAGCCACCGCCGGGGGACGGTTCACCCGCGTCGGTCCGCAACGGCACCACGACCGCCCCGGACGACGCACCGCCGTCCGTCCTGGCGTCGGGCCCGCCGCTGGAGCCGGTCACCCGGGCCGGCGGGTTGCCGCTCCGCTCGGTCACCGAGCCGTCCGCGTCGCCTGTCGGGTGCACCGTGCCCTCCACCGGAGGGACGACATCGTGGGACACCGGCCTCCTCACCGCTCGCCGGGATGCGCCGACCGTCCGGCCGACGTCCTGTACAACCGGCCCGGGGGCCGGCGTTGTTCCGCGCCGGCCTGCCACCCCGCCCGGTCGGCAAAGGGCAATGCTACCCGTACGCAGGGTCCCCCGCCCCTCCGCCGGACGGACCGCGCCGGGGTGGCCCGGCCGGTCCAGGGGGTCAAACGGTCAGCAGGGCATGGACCGGACGCGGGGCGAGCCGCTCCCGGCCCTTGAGAAAACCCAGCTCCAGCAGCACGGTGAAGCCGGCGACCGTGCCGCCGGCCCGCTCGACCAGGTCGAGGGTGGCCTCGGCGGTCCCGCCGGTGGCGAGCACGTCGTCCACCACCAGGACCCGGTGGCCGGCGGTGAAGGCGTCCTGGTGCACCTCCAGGGTCGCCTCGCCGTACTCCAGCGCGTACGAGGCGGCGTGCGTCGCGCGGGGCAGCTTGCCGGCCTTGCGCACCGGCACCACGCCCACCCCGGACGCGTACGCGATGGCCGCGGCGAGCACGAACCCACGCGCCTCGATGCCGGCCACGGAGTCAAACGAGTCCCGCCCGTGGTACGCGATGATCCCGTCGATCACCTCGCGGAAGACGGCACCGTCGGCGAACAGCGGCATCAGGTCCTTGAACATGACCCCGGGCTGGGGGAAGTCCGGCACGTCCAGCACCCGGCTGGCGACCAGCTGGGCGACCTCGGGGCCGCTGTCTCCCCGTACCCCGGTGGTGTGGGTCTCCGTCACGGTACGTCCCATGTCCCTTCGAAACGACGACGGCGTCCGTCATGCTGCTCGCACAGCATGACGGACGCCGTCCGGTCGATTCCTACCGGGTGTCCCCGGGCAGGCCGGCGACGCTGGCGCGCCGCCGGAAGGTTGCCCCGGTCAGCGGCGCTTGGCGCCGCCCGGCCGGTTGCCTCCGCCGCCGGAGCGGCCGCCGCGGGCACCGGTGGGACGCTTGCCCGCCGGCCGGGCGCCCACCTTCGGCGCGGCGCCGGCGAGGGCCGCCGCCTCCGGGTCGATGGCGTCGCCGTCGCCGGCCGCCACGGCCCGCGGCGCGCCCTTCGGGGCGACCTCGCCCCGGGCGATCGCGCCGCGCCGAGCCAGCACCCGCTTGTTGTGCGCGCTGATCCGCGGATCCTGGTTCTTCATCAGCACCAGCAGCGGGGTGGCCAGCAGGATCGAGGTCAGGAAGGCGACGGCCATACCGACGAAGAGCACCAGACCGAGGTCCTTGAGCGTGCCGGCGCCGAGCAGACCCGCCCCGATGAACAGCAGACCACCGACCGGCAGCAGGGCGACCACCGAGGTGTTCAGCGACCGCATGAGGCTCTGGTTGAGCGCCAGGTTGGACGCCTCGCCGTAGGTCATGTTGTTGTTCGCGGTGATGCCGCGGGTGTTCTCCTGGACCTTGTCGAAGACCACCACCACGTCGTAGAGCGCGAAGCCCAGGATGGTGAGGAAACCGATGATCGTCGACGGGGTGACCTCGAAGCCGACCAGCGAGTAGATGCCGGCGGTGAGGACCAGGTTGGTCAGCAGCGAGGCGATCGCCGCGGCCGCCATCCGCCACTCGAAACGCAGGACCAGGTAGACCGCCACCACCGCGATGAAGATCAGCAGACCGAGCAGCGCCCGGGAGGTGACCTGGCTGCCCCAGGCCTCGGAGACCTGGCTGCCGCTGATCTGGTCGGCGTTGATGCCGAACTCCTGGGCCATCTCGGTCTTGACCGCGTTGGCCTGGTCGGCGCTGAGCTGCGAAGTACGCATCTCGTAGTACTCGCCGCTGGTGCTGCCGACCTTCTGCGCGGTGACCACCTCGACGCCGCCGCCCTTGGCCGCCAGCGCCGCGTTGACCTTCTCCTCGGCCTGGTCCAGGGTGCCGACGCTCGCCGGCACCTGGAAGGAGTTGCCACCGGCGAACTCGATGCCGAGTTTGAAGCCCTGGATGGCGAAGCTGAGCACGGCGACCAGCACCAGCACACCGGCGACGCCGAACCACAGCTTGCGCCGGCCGACGATGTTGAGATCGGCCTCGCCCCGGTAGAGCCGGGACGCCAGACCAGTCTTAGCCATCTCAGGCCTCCTTGACGCGCGGGTTGCGGGCGGTGGCCTGCTCGGCCGACCGGGCCGGCAGGGCCCGGCCGAGACCGCTGACCCGCGGGGACAGGAACGCCCGGGTCCGGGCGAACATCGTCATGATCGGGTGACGGAAGAGGAAGACGACGACCAGGTCGAGGACGGTCGCCAGGCCGAGCGCGAAGGCGAAGCCCTTCACCGCGCCGACCGAGACGAGGTAGAGCACCACGGCCGACATCAGGGTGATGGCGTTCGCCGAGATGATCGTCCGACGGGCCCGGATCCACGCCCGCGGCACCGCGCTGCGTGGGCTACGTCCCTCCCGGATCTCGTCCTTGAGCCGCTCGAAGTAGATGACGAACGAGTCCGCCGCCACACCGAGCGAGACGATCATGCCGGCGATGCCGGCGAGGGTGAGGGTGAACCCGATCGACCGGCCGAGCACCACCAGCGCGCCGAAGACCAGCAGCGCCGAGAGCACCAGGCTCAGGAAGATGACCGAGCCGAGCAGCCGGTAGTAGAAGAACGAGTAGATGATGACCAGCAGCATGCCGATGCCGGCCGCGAGTAGGCCCGCCTTGAGGTGGCTGTCGCCCAGGGTCGCGGTGACGTTCTGCGCTTCAGCCTGGTTGAAGGTCACCGGCAGCGCGCCGTAGCGCAGCTGGCTGGCCAGCTGGTTGGCGGTCTTGCTGTCGAAGCTGCCGCTGATCTGGGAGTCGCCGGTCAGCACGCCCTGGATCTCCGGGGACGAGATGATCTCGTTGTCCAGCACCACGGCGACCCGGCACTTGCCGTCCTGGCCGAGCGCGGTCTGGTCGCAGGCCTGGCCCTCGTTGTTGAACGACTCACGGGTCAGCGCGGTCCACTTCTCCTGGCCCTTGCCGGTGAAGTTCAGGCTCACCACCCAGGAGCTGGTCTGGTCGAGCTGCGCGGACGCGTTTTTGACGTCGGTGCCGACCACCTTGGCCTTGTCCAGCAGGTACTTGGCGCCGGACTCGCAGGCGACCGCCTGCTGGTTCTCGTCCTTGATCGACGCCGGCGGCCGCTTGTCGAGCTGGGCGCAGGTGATGGTCGGGACGTTGTACTGCATGTCGACCGGCAGCACCGCGATCTCCTGCGGGGCGAGGGTGCCGAACGGCTTGAGCTTCTCGGCGAGCGACGGATCCGCCGTGACATCGGCCGGGGCCTTCAGGCCGGTGGCGGCGGACCACGCGGCGGCGCCGACCTTCTGCTCGACGGCCTTGCGCTGCTCCTCGATGCTCTGCGGCACCGGGGCGGCGCTGCCGGACGGCGCGGCGGCGCTCGGCGAGGCCGACGGGGTCGGCGCGGCGGCGCTGGCGCTCGGCGTCGGGACCATGCCGCCCTGCCCACCGGCGCTCGGCGACGCGGTCGCCTGCGGCGCGGCGCTGCCGGACGGTGCCGGGGCGGCGCTGCCCGACGGGGCGGGGGTGGCGCTGCCCGACGGGGCCGGGGTGGCGCTGGCGCTCGGGGCCGGGGCGATGGTGGCGCCGCTGCCGTCGGTGGCCTTGAGGACCTTGCGGAAGCGCAGCTCGGCGGCGCTGCCGACATCGGTCAGATCCCGGTTCTGACCGGGCAGGGAGATGACGATGTTGCGGTTGCCCTCGGTGACCACCTCGGCCTCGGCCACGCCGTACGCGTTGACCCGGTTCTCGATGATCTGGCGCGCCTCCTCGAGGTTGGCGGCCGTCGGGGGCTTGCCGTCCACGCTGTTGGTGGCCTCCAGCGTCACCCGGGTGCCGCCGATCAGGTCCAAGCCGAGCCGAGGCTCCAGCCGGTCCTTCCAGCCACCGCTGGCGCCGCCCGAGAAGAACACCAAAAGATAGAGGACGACGAAGACGAGCCCGAGCACGGCGAGCTGCCGTCCGGGGCGCATCTGTCCCTGAGGTGGTGCCACGGCTGTCCTGTCTCCCTGTACGGTCGCGCCGCTGAGCAGCGGCGACGAATGTCGGGCCGGGGTGTCCGCCCGACGGCTCTGACGGGTCGACGCCGCCGGCCGACACGCCTCCCGGTTACGACGCGGCGGCGCCGGCCGGAATTCCCGTGCGTGTCGGCGCCGGACGCCGACCCAACTATCCACTTGTGCGGGTGAATCCGCTGCCCCGTCCGGGGCCGGCGGTCACTCCTTGACGGTCTCCACGTCCTCGGCGGCCGGCTCGATCGTCTCGGGGCGCTCGGCCTGCTTGACCACCCGGGCGACGGCCGGGCGCGCGTACCGGGTCTGCACGCCCGGGGCGATCTCCAGCAGGACCGTCTCGTCCTCGACGGCGGTGACCGTGCCGTGGAGCCCACCGATGGTGACGACCTCGTCGCCCGGGCCGAGCGCGGACTGCATCTGCTCAGCCTCGCGACGCCGCTTCTGCTGGGGGCGGATCATCATGAAGTACATGACCCCGAAAAGCAGAGCGATCATGAGGATCGGCGTCAGACTGCCGGCTCCCCCGCCACTCGCTGCTGCGTAAAGCACGGTTGTTGACCTTCCCATTGGCCTCCCGACCGGCACGAGGGGCGCCGGAGCGGAGGCGGATTCTCACGTCCTGTAGACCGCGCGAAGTCTAGTCCCTGCACCTGGGAACACCGAATGCGACCCAGATCACGTTCGGATCACGGCGTTTCAGGCTGCGCGGAGAACAGATCGGGCACGGGAGGGGCGTCGGTGCCAAATGTACCATTCGGCGGCGTACGCCCCAGATGCTGCCAGGCAGCCTCGGTGGCGACCCGACCCCGGGGCGTACGCGCCAGCAGCCCCGCCCGCACCAGGAACGGCTCGCAGACCTCCTCGACCGTGTCGGGCTGCTCCCCCACCGCCACGGCGAGGGTGGAGAGCCCCACCGGGCCGCCCCGGAACGAGTCGACCAGCGCGATGAGCACCGCCCGGTCCAGCCGGTCCAGCCCGAGCGCGTCGACGTCGTACACGGTCAGGGCGGCCTGAGCGGTCTCCCGGGTAACCACGCCGTCGGCCCGGACCTCGGCGAAGTCGCGGACCCGGCGCAGCAGCCGGTTGGCGATCCGGGGCGTCCCCCGCGACCGGCCGGCGATCTCGGCGGCGCCGTCGTCGGTGATCGGCACGCCGAGAATCCGCGCCGAACGGCGCAGCAGCGACTCCAGGTCGGCCGGGGCGTAGAAGTCGAGGTGGGCGACGAAGCCGAACCGGTCCCGCATCGGCCCAGTGAGCAGGCCGGAGCGGGTGGTCGCGCCGACCAGGGTGAACGGCTCCACGTCCAGCGGGATCGCGGTCGCGCCGGGGCCCTTGCCCACCACCACGTCGACCCGGAAGTCCTCCATCGCGCTGTAGAGCAGCTCCTCGGCCGGCTTGGCGATCCGGTGGATCTCGTCGATGAACAGCACGTCGCCCTCGGCGAGGCTGGTCAGGATGGCGGCCAGGTCACCGGAGCGCTCGATGGCCGGCCCGCTGGTCACCCGGATCCCCGAACCCAGCTCGGCCGCCACGATGTTGGCCAGGGTGGTCTTACCCAAGCCGGGCGGCCCCGACAAGAGGATGTGGTCGGGCGGGGAGCCGCGCCGCATCGCCCCCTTGAGCAGCAGGTCGAGCTGGTCGCGGACCCGGTGCTGGGCGATGAACTCCTCCAGGCGCTTCGGCCGGACGCTGGCCTCCGCGTCCCGTTCCGCGTCGCTGACGAAGGCCGAGACCAGGTTCTCCCCCGTCATGAGTTGATCTTCATTCGCGACTGCGGGGCTCGCAACCCCGGCTCACTCCTCGCGCTCATCATCGGGTGCGGCCCAGGAGGCGGATGGCCTGCTTGAGCAGGACCGGCACCGGCGGGGTCGCCCCGTCGACGGTCTCGGCGACCGCGGCGACGGCCTGCTCAGCCTGGGCGGCCGTCCAACCGAGCCCGACCAGGGCCTGGCGCACCTGCTCCGGCCAGGCGCCCGCGGTCACCCCGGCCGCGCCGTCCGGACCGACCGGCACCGGGCCGATCCGGTCGCGCAGTTCGAGGACGAGGCGCTCCGCGCCCTTCTTGCCGATGCCCGGCACCCGGGTCAGCGCGGCGGTGTCGGCGTTGGCGATGGCCTTGCGGACCGCGTCCGGGGTGTGCACGGCGAGCACCGCCTGGGCCAGCCGGGGGCCCACCCCGCTGGCGGTCTGCAGCAGCTCGAAGAGCTGCTTGGCGTCGTCGTCGGCGAAGCCGTAGAGGGTGAGCGAGTCCTCCCGGACGACCAGGCTGGTGGCGAGCCGGGCCGGCTGGCCGACCCGCAGCTCGGCGAGGGTACCGGGGGCGCACTGCACCGCCAGGCCGATGCCGCCCACCTCCACCACCGCGTGGTCCGGACCCGTCGCGGTCACCGTGCCGCGCACGCTGGCGATCATCGCGCTCCTCCTCGTCGTGCCCGCTCGGCCGCGGCGGCCAGCTTGGATCGGGTCCCGCCGCGCCAGACGTGGCAGATGGCCAGAGCCAGGGCGTCGGCGGCGTCGGCGGGCCGGGGCGGCTCGGGCAGCCGCAGCAGCCGGGTGACCATCGCGGTCATCTGTGCCTTGTCGGCCTGACCGGAACCGGTCACCGCCGCCTTGACCTCACTGGGGGTGTAGGTCTGCACGGGCAGCCCGACGCGCGCGCCGGCGAGCACGGCGATCCCGCTGGCCTGGGCGGTGCCCATCACGGTGCGGACGTTGTGCTGGCTGAACACCCGCTCGACGGCGACCGCGTCCGGTCGGTGTTCGGCGATCAGGTCGGCGAGCGAGCGGTCCAGGTGCAGCAGGCGCAGCGGCAGCTCGTCCTCCGGATCGGTGTGGACGACGTAGTAGGCGATCAGCGTGCAGGGCCGCCCCGGCACGCCCTCGACCACGCCGACCCCGCACCGGGTCAGCCCCGGGTCGACGCCGAGCACCCGCACGCCGCCTCCTCCCCGACCGCCAGCAGTACGTGTGTTCGACACCCTACCGATCCACTCCGACGCCCGCCGGGGCGGACACGCCGTCGGGGGCGAACCGCCGGGCGACGCACCACCCGCTACATCCGCGCGTGGTCGATCGCGACGGACACCCGGACCACGTCGCCGTCGTCCTTGCCGGCCCGGATCCGCGCCGGCACGGGCAGCAGCCAGCCGTGCCGCCGATCCCGCCAGACGCTGGTCGACCAGGTGCGGCCGTCCACGGTGGCGACGACCGGCACCCGGCCGAACGGCCCGGCCGCGGACGGGGCGTACGCGTCCGGCACCGGCGCGAAAACCCACCCGCCCGCGCCCGACCACCGGAACAGGCTGGCCGGGAAGCTGGCCGCCGGCTCGGAACTGCCCGCCCGTCCGGGGCCTGCCCGGGTCTCCGTCACGTCCCACCCTCCGTCGCGCTCCGCCACCCGCTGCCGATGCCTGCGACCGGTCACTCTGCCAGGCACCTCCGACACAGCCGGCGGGCGAGCCGGGCGACGGCACCGACCGCCAGGGCCAGCCGGGGCGGCGCGGGTCGCGTCCACCCACACAGCCCTCGGGCGGAGTATGTGTCCGCACGCCATGTGCGCCCGGCCACACAGCTCGTAACTTCTTGCGCCATGACGGCAGAACCCGTGGCGGTCCCCCACGTCGTACGCGTCGACCTCTCCGGTCGCAGCGCCCTGGTGACCGGTGGTGGCAGCGGCATCGGACGGGCCTGCGCCCTGCGCCTGGCGGCGGCCGGCGCGGCGGTGCTGGTGGTCGACCGCAACGTGGAGGCGGCCAAGGCGGTGGCCGCCGAGGCCGGCGGCCGCGCCGAGGGGATCGACCTGGCCGACCCGGCCGCGGTGGACCGGCTGGACGTCGACGTGGACATCGTGGTCAACAACGCCGGCCTTCAGCACGTCGCGCCGGTGCAAGACTTCCCCGTCGAACGCTTCGAGTACATCCAGCGGGTGATGGTGGAGGCGCCGTTCCAGCTGATCCGGCGGGCGCTGCCGCACATGTACGCCAACGGCTGGGGGCGGATCGTCAACATCTCCTCGGTGCACGGGCTGCGCGCCTCGCCGTACAAGGCGGCGTACGTCTCGGCCAAGCACGCCCTGGAGGGGTTGTCGAAGGTGGTCGCCCTGGAGGGCGCCGCACACGGGGTGACCGCCAACTGCATCAACCCGGCCTACGTGCGGACGGCGCTGGTGGAGAGCCAGATCGCCGACCAGGCGGCCACCCACGGCATCGGCGAGGACGAGGTGGTCGAGAAGATCATGCTGGCCCGGGCGGCGATCAAGCGGCTGATCGAGCCGGAGGAGGTGGCGGAACTGGTGGCGTACCTGTGCTCCCCGCCGGCCTCGTTCATCACCGGCGCCTCGATCGCCCTCGACGGGGGCTGGACGGCGAACTAGTGGCGCCCCGCACAATGTCGGTCATGTCGTCGCCGGTTGAGTTTCTCGAGCTGCTGGCCCGGGAGGCCGCCGCGGTGGAGTTCGAAGGGCCGCTGGTCGCGGCCCGGGCCGCCGGCCTGCCGGCCGAGCGGCTCGCCGAGTTGGAGCAGGCGAAGGTGGTGGCGCTGCGGGTCCGCGCGCTGCTGGAGCGCCGGCGCCGTCGGGAGATCGAGCTCTCCGGCCTGTATGACACGGCCAGCGACCTGGCCGGGCTGCGCGATCTGGACGACGTCCTGCGGGCGATCGTGCACCGGGCCCGGAACCTGCTCGGCACCGACGTGGCGTACATGACGCTCAACGACGAGGAGCGCGGCGACACGTACATGCGGGTCACCGACGGCTCGATCTCGGCCCGGTTCCAGCGGCTGCGGCTGCCGATGGGGGCCGGCCTGGGCGGGCTGGTGGCGCAGACCGGCACGCCGTACGTGACGGCCAACTATCCGGAGGACGAGCGGTTCCACCACACCGGAGAGATCGACGCCGGGGTCGGCGAGGAGGGCCTGGTGGCGATCCTCGGCGTGCCGCTGCGGCTCGGGTCGAGCGTGATCGGCGTGCTGTACGCGGCCAACCGGTCGGCCCGGCCGTTCGCCCGGGAGGAGGTGTCGCTGCTGGTCTCCCTCGCGGCGCACGCGGCGGTGGCGATCGACACCGCCCGGCTGCTCGCGGAGACCCGCTCGGCGCTGGAGGAACTGTCGGCGGCGAACAGCACCATCCGGGCGCACAGCAGCTCGGTGGAGCGGGCCGCGGCCGCACACGACCGGATGACCGCCCTGGTGGTACGCGGCGGCGGGATCGAGGACGTGGCGGCGGCGGTCGCCGAGGTGCTCGGCGGGGCGCTGCTGGCGCTGGACGCCGAGGGACGGCGGTTGGCCCGGGTGGGCGAGATCGACGAGCCGGACCGGGCCGACATCGTGGAGGCGGTGGCCGCGTCCCGGACCGAGGGGCGCAGCGTACGCCGGGGCCCGCTCTGGTACGCCGCGGTGGTGGCCGGCGCGGAGAACCTGGGCGCGCTGGTGCTGCGCCCGGACGAGGAGCTGGTCGACGCGGACCAGCGGATCCTGGAGCGGGCGGCGCTGGTGACCGCGCTGCTGCTGCTGTTCCGGCGGACCGTGGCCGAGGCCGAGGGCCGGGTCCGGGGCGAACTGCTGGACGACCTGATCGCCCGGCCGCTGCGGGACACCGACGCGCTGCGCAGCCGGGCCCGCCGCCTCGGGGTGGACCTGGACGCCCCGCACGTGCTGGTGGCCGTGGGCGACGACGCGATCGCCGCGACCGGCTCGGCCCGGCAGCGGGTGCTCTCCTGGGCCACCACGTACGCCTCGACCCGGGGCGGGCTGGCCGCGGCGCGGGACGGCCGGGTGGTGCTGATGCTGCCCGGCAAGGACGCCGGCGGCGCGGCGCGCGCGGTGGCCCGGGACCTGTCCCGGGTGACCGGCCGGCCGGTGACCGCCGGGGCGAGCGGGCCGTCCACCGGGCCGGCGTCGCTGGCCACGACGTTCGCCGAGGCGGCACGGTGCCTGACCGCGCTGGGCGCGCTGGGCCGCGCCGGGCAGGGCGCGAGCACGGCCGAGCTGGGCTTCGTCGGGCTGCTGCTGGGCGCGGTCGGGGACTCCGGCGACCGGGACGTGGCCCGGTTCCTGACCGCGACCGTGGGGCCCGTGGTGGACTACGACGCCCGGCGGGGCACCGCGCTGGTCAAGACGCTGGAGGCGTACTTCGGGGTGGGCGGCAGCCTGGCCCGGGCGGCGGAGCTGCTGCACGTGCACGTCAACACGGTCACCCAGCGGTTGGAGCGGGTGGGGCAGCTGCTCGGCGCGGACTGGCAGAAGCCGGAGCGCGCCCTGGAGGTGCAGTTGGCGCTCCGCCTGCACCGGCTGCGTACCCCCGCCGGCTGAGCCACCGGGCGAGCCGGTGCGGCGGTTGCCCCACCGGCTCGCCGATCCGGCGGTGTCCGGGTGGCCCGGACACCGCCACATCGCCGATCCCGGTGTCAGGCGGCGAACGGGGACCCGGTCAGCGGGCGCGGAGGCCGTCCAGGACGGCGTCGACGATCCGCTCCGGCAGGATCCGGTCGTCCAGTTCGGGCTGCCAGCGCAGCATCCGCTGCATCAGCATCGGCCCGCTCAGCAACGCCATCGCCAACTCGACGTCCAGGTCGGCGCGGAGCTCCCCGCTGCGTACGCCGCGCTCGAGCACCTGCCGCATCAGCTTCCGGCGCGGCTCGACCATGGTCTGGTAGAGCCGGTAGTGGGCCGGGCTGCGGTTCACCTCGGGCACCAGGCAAGGCATGATCTTCGCGGCCCGGGGGTCGACGTTGTGCCCGATCGCGCCGACCAGGAGCACCAGGTCGTCCCGGACGGAATGGCCGGCCGGCTGGGGCGGGGTGCCCTTGAGGGTGCGCAGCGCGTCGAGCAGCAGGGCATCCTTGCCTGGCCACCGGCGGTAGATGGTGGCCTTGCCGACCCCGGCGCGGGCGGCGATCGCCTCGATGGAGAGCGCCTCGATCGTGTTGCCCTCGGCGAGCAGGTCCAGGGTCGCCTGCACGATCGCCTCGTCCGCGCGGATGCTCCGCGGTCGCCCGGGCGACCGCGGAGCATCGGCGGTGGAACTCATGTCAGACATTGTCGCCGAACCTACGCGGTCCCAGCCAACTCCGGTTCGGCGGCCGCTCGGGCGTCGGCCGGAGCGAGCACCGGGCGGCCCGGCATCCAGCGGAGCACGATGACGATGCCGAGCGCGGCCACCAGCGCGGAGAACCCCGCCGCCCAGTGCATCGCCGACACGAACGAGTCGTTGGCCGCCGCGATCAGCCGCGGCGCGGCCGGCCCGAGCTGCGCCGCCGCCGCGTACGCGCCGGAGATGGACTCCTCGGCGGCCGCCCGGGCCGGGGCGGGCAGGCCGTCGAGCGCCGTGGCGACGTCGCCCCGGTAGACCGCGGAGAGCACCGAGCCGAGCACCGCCACGCCGAGCGCACCGGCCACCTGGCGAATCGTGTTGCTGACCGCGGAACCGACGCCGGCCTTCTCCCGGGGCAGCGCCGACATGATCGACTCCGTGGCCGGCGGCATGATGTTGGCCATGCCGGTGCCCTGGACGAAGGTCAGGACCAGGATGACCCAGATCGGCGTGACCGCGTCGACGAAGACGAAGGCGCCGAGCGCCACCGCGGTCAACGCGAGGCCGACCAGCGCGACGGCCCGACCACCGAAGCGGCGGACCATCGCCGCGCTGCGCGGCGCGAAGAACAGCTGCGCCGCGGCGAACGGCAGGAAGAGCAGACCGGTCTCCAGCGGGCTGTACCCGCGGACCAGCTGGAGGTAGAACGCGTTGAAGAACATCACGCCCATCGCGGCGAAGAACACCAGCCCGACCAGCGCCACCGGGGCGGCGAACCGGGGCACCCGGAACAGCCGGACGTCCAGCGACGGGTGGTCGCTGCGCAGCTCGTGGGCGACGAACCAGGCCAGCACGGCCAGCCCGCCGACGATGGCGGCCCAGACCGGCAGTCGGTCGAAGCCGTGCTCGCCGCCGTCGATGATGCCGTAGGTGAGCGCGACCAGGCCGACCACGGACAGCAGCACGCCGAACAGGTCCACCCGGCCCGGGTTCGGGTCGCGCGACTCCGGCACCAGCAACGCGACCAGCACCACGCCGAGCACCACCACCGGCACGTTGATCAGGAAGACCGAGCCCCACCAGTAGTGCTCCAGCAGGACGCCGCCGAGGACCGGACCGATCGCCACGGCGAGGCCGACCGCGCCGGCCCAGACACCGATCGCCCGGGCCCGCTCCCGGGGGTCGAAGACGTTGGAGATGATCGACAGCGTCACCGGCATGATGGCCGCGCCACCGACACCCATCAGGGCGCGGGCGCCGATCAGCTGCGCCGGGTCCTGGGCGTACGCCGACAGCAGCGACGCCAGTCCGAACAGCGCCAGGCCGACCAGCAGGAAACGCTTGCGGCCGAGGCGGTCGCCCAGGACGCCGAAGGTGAAGAGCAGACCGGCGAACACCAGCGTGTAGGAGTTGATGGCCCACTCCAGCTCGCCCTGGCTGGCGCCGAGGCCGTGCACCGGGTCGGCCAGGGTACGCAGGGCGACGTTGAGAATTGTGTTGTCGAGGACGACCACGAGGAGGCTGATCACCAGCACCCCCAGGATCGCCCACCTCCTCGGGTGTCCAGTGTTCTCGTGCGGTTCCATCCCGGTTCTCCCCCCGGTTCACCCGCGTCGAAATACGATACGGGGCAGACTCGTAACGGCCCGAGCGTAAGCGAGCGAGTTTCGATACGGAACCGGTTCGTATCGTTTGTGCGCCAGGTCACGTGCCCGGTCAGGCTCGAGTCCAGCCGGCCATGGCGGGCCACACCCCCGTCGTGGTCCAGCGCCATCCGAATGGCCACCCTCCGCGGTTCGCGCCCCGCGTACGGGGGCCGGAACCGCGGGTGGTCAACAAGCAGGTGCAGCGCCGGCGTCGCGCCCTGACTAGCTAGCCCGCCCTCGTCCCGCACCCGTGCGCCCAGTGGCGCACTTTCGTCGAAAGTGAGGCCTTCCGGCGGTCCGAGGGGCCACTTTCCCCGAAAGTGTCCCCTCGTTCGTTGCGCCCGGGCGGTAATCCACTCCGTGTGCGGTATGTGGGGGTGTCGTGGGTGCCGGATACCACCTCCTGCTGCACCTGGAGTGGATCTACGGGGGTTGGCGGCCGCCGCCCGGGCGTTGTGGTCGGCGATGTCCGGTTTGCGGGTGACGGCCGGCATCCTGGGCCTGGAATCTCTGGCGGCCGGGGGTCGTTGAACACTGGTGCTCGGCCGAGGAAGGCACGCCACGAGCCGGGGCCGCCAGGACCCGGGTCGGAATGACGATGGGCCGCCGGTCGTTGCACATGAACCCCGCGACCGATGCCCCGTGAGGCGGGGTCGGCCAGGCCGGAATGTTGGTGGGCCACCGGTCGTTGCACATGACTCGCGACCGAGGAAGCTGCCCTCGTGTGGTGGGTGGTCGGGCCCGGAATGATGGCAGGCCGCCGGTCGTTGGATATGGTCCCGGCGCCGCGAAGAGGCGAACCCCTAGCCCCGCAGCCCGCTGGTCGAAGACTTTCCCCCTCTTGTTTGAGCGCCTGACGGTGCTTGCGCGCCCTGCCCACCCCCATGGGCGGTGGTGCGCCGACCCCCGAATGGAGCTTTGATCATGAACTCGATGCTGCGTAAGAGCATTCTTGGTGTTGCTGGTCTGGCTTTCACCGGTGGTGTGTTCGCCGGTCCGATCGCTGCTCACGCCGATGCCCCGGCCACCGCTGCTGGGAAGCCGGTGGCGGCGGTGCAGGCCGACAAGCCGGACATGGGCAAGCTGATCCCGCATGGTGTGCAGGGCGCCCAGTCGAAGATCACCCTGAACGACGAGCAGACCGCGAACGCGAAGGCGATCATCGCCGCGACGAAGAAGGCCGGCCTGCCGGAACGGGCCGCGGTGATCTCGATCGCCACGAGTCTGCAGGAGTCGAAGCTGGAGAACCTGGGCCACCTGGGTGACGCCAATGACCATGACTCGCTGGGCCTGTTCCAGCAGCGCCCCTCCAGTGGTTGGGGCACGCCGGAGCAGATCACCAACCCCGAGTACGCCACCCTGGCGTTCGAGAAGGGTCTGAAGCAGATCGACGGCTGGCAGGACATGCCGCTGACCAAGGCCGCCCAGACCGTGCAGGTGTCGGCCTACCCGGACGCCTACGCCCAGTGGGAACAGCAGGCCGCCGACCTCGTCGCCCAGCACTGGAACAGCTGATAACACAGCCGAGCACCACAGCTGACAACCGAACAACCACCCAACGCTGCTGGCCGGCACCCCAAGACGGGTGCCGGCCAGCAGCGCCTCTGCACACTGGCGTCTCCAGATCTTGGACAGTTCCCGTCAGCAGCAGAACAGAACACGGTCCAAGATCAGCAGCTCACTGCGGTACGTACCAGAGGAAGACCGCAACGCACGGGCGGCGAAGGCGCACGACGGGGCTGGGGGCGACCGTGACCGGCGCAGGGATCAAGCCTGACCGCCCGGAGCCGGGCACGGTCGCCCCCAGCCCCCAACAGCAACCACCTCACAAGAGCAACCAGCGCAAGTCAGCTCCGACGACGCCAGCGCAACGCCAGGGCCGCGACACTCCCCCAGATCCCTCGCCGGAACAACAGCACGACGAGTACGAAGATCCCCCCGGTGACCAGCCCGATCGCCTCGAACCCGGAGAACGACAGCCAGTCCTCTAGGCGGACCACCAGCGCCGCCCCGAGCACGCCGCCCCAGAGGGTGCCGATGCCGCCGAGCACCACCACGATGACCGCCTTGCCGGAGGTGGTCCAGTGCAGCACGTCGAGGGAGACGAACCGGTGGCCGACGGCGAAGAGTCCGCCACCGAGCCCGGCGAGGAACCCGGAGAGGACGAACGCGGTCAGCTTGTACCGGTGCACCGGGTAGCCCAGCGCGCGGGCCCGGGCCGGGTTGTCCCGGATGCCGACCAGCACCCGGCCGAAGGGCGAGTGGACGATCCGCCAGGCGGCGAGCAGGCCGAGCAGCACGATCGGCAGGATGGCGTAGTAGAAGTAGTAGTCGTCGGAGAGGTCGACGCCGAAGAAGGAGCGGGGCACGCCCTGGAGGCCGTTCTCGCCCTGGGTGACCGAGCGCCATTCGTTGGCCACGTAGTAGACCATCTGCGCGAAGGCCAGGGTGACCATCGCGAAGTAGATCCCGGCGCGCTTCACTGCGAGGTAGCCGATCGGCAGCGCGAGCAGCGCCGCAGCGAGCGCCCCGACCAGCACCGCCGCCGGGAAGGGCAGGCCGGCGTGGATCGCCACCAGACCGGTGACGTACGCCGAGGTGCCCCAGAAGGCGGCGTGCCCGAAGGACATCAGCCCGGTGAAGCCGAGCAGCAGGTCCACCGAGACGGCGAAGAGCGCCCAGCAGAGGATGTCCACGGCCACCGCCGGGTAGAGCCCGTTGGGCAGCCAGAACGCCACGAGCAGGCCGACGGCGAGCAGCGCGTACCGGACCCAGCCGGGGGCGCGGGCGACCGCGACCAGGCCGGACGGGGGTGCCGGGCGGGCCGCGTCGGCGGGGGTGTCGACGGCGCTGGTCATGCCGTCACCTCGCTGCGCTCGGCGCCCTCATGACCTGTGGCACTGAGCTGATGATTCGCTCGCTGACGCTCGCTCATGCCGGTACTCCGCTTCGCTTCGTGCCGCCATGAGGCACCTTCGCACTGAGCTGATGATTCGCTCGCTGACGCTCGCTCATGCCGGTGCCTCCTCACGGCCGAACAGGCCGGCCGGGCGCCAGAGCAGCACCGCGGCCATCACCACGAACACGACGGTCTGCGACACGATCGGGAACTCCGACAGGTATGCCTCGCCCCAGGCCTGGATCAGGCCGATGCCGAAGCCGGCGGCGACCGAGCCGAAGATCGAGCCGAGGCCACCGATCACCACCACCGCGAAGACCACGATGATCAGGTCGGCGCCCATCAGCGGGTTGACCGCGCGCATCGGGGCGGCGAGCACCCCGGCGAGCCCGGCCAGGGCGATGCCGAAGCCGAAGACCGGAGTGACCCACTTTCCCACGTCGATGCCGAAGGCCCGGGTCAGTTCGGGCCGCTCGGTGGCCGCGCGGACCACCATGCCGATCCGGGTCCGCCCGAGTACCCACCACACGGCCCCGCAGAGCAGCACGGTGAAGCCGAGGATGAAGACCCGGTAGGTCGGGAAGTCGAAGAGCCCGAAGTCGACTGACCCGCTCAGCTCGGTCGGGGTGGCGTACGGGCTGGACTGCACGCCGTACCGCGACTTCACCAGGTCCTGGAGGATCAGCGTCAGGCCGAAGGTGAGCAGGAAGTTGTAGAGCGGGTCGAGCCGGGTCAGCCGGTGGATGACCGCCCGCTCCAGCACCATGCCGAGCAGGCCGAGGGCCAGCGGCATGATCACCAGCGCGGCCCAGAACGGTACGCCCGCCTCGGCGAGCAGCACGTACGCCCCGAACGCGCCGAGCATGTAGAAGGCGCCGTGGGCGAAGTTCACCACCCGGAGCATGCCGAAGATGACCGCGAGCCCGAGGGCGAGCAGGGCGTAGAACGCCCCGCCCACCAGCCCGTTGAACGTGTTCTGCAGGAAGCCCGACATCAGCTCGTCACCTCGCCACCTTCGTTCGCGACCGCGAGGCTCGCAGGACCGGCTCGCTCCTCGCGCTCACAGCTTGCAGTCGGCCGACGGGGCGCGGAACGCCTCGGCCGCCGGGATGGTCTTGAGGATCTTCACGTAGTCCCACGGCTCGGTCACCTCGGCCTGCGGCTTCACCTGGGCCAGGTAGGCGTCGTGGATGACCCGGTGGTCCTCGGCGCGGATCTTGCCGTTGCGCAGGAAGACGTCGTTGATCTCCTTGCCCTCGAGGCCCTTGACCACGGCGTCGGCGTCGTCGGTGCCGGCGGCCTGCACCGCCTCCAGGTACTGCATGGCGGCGGAGTAGTTGGCTGCGTGCGCGAAGGACGGCCGGGTGCCGGTCTCCTTCTGGAACTTGTCGGCCCACTCCCGGTTCTGCTGGTCGAAGTTCCAGTACCAGGCGTCGGTGTAGGTGGTGCCGGCGAGGGCGGCCGGGGTGAGCGAGTGGATGTCGGTGATGAACATCAGGCCCACGGCCAGCCCGATGCCCTTGTCCCGCAGCTTGAACTCGTTGTACTGCTTGACCACGTTGACCAGCTCGGCGCCGGCCTGCATGGTGCCGAGGACCTGCGGCTTCGGGTTCAGCGTCGGGGCCTTGAGCAGGAACGACGAGTAGTCGCCGCTGGTGTTCGGGAACGGGGCGCCGTCCTTGCCGACCACGGTGCCGCCGGCCGCGCCGATCGCCGTGGAGAAGCTCTTCTCCATGTCCTGCCCGAAGGCGTAGTTCGGGTAGAGGATGTACCAGTTCTTGCCGACCTGCTGGGTGGTCACCGTGCCGGTGCCGTGGGCCAGCATGTACGTGTCGTACGCGTAGTGGAACGTGTACTTGTTGCAGCTCTTGCCGGTCAGCTCGGTGGTGGCCGCGCCGATGTTGAAGTAGAGCTTCTTCTTCTCCTTGGCCACGTCGGCGACCTTCAGGGCGGCCGAGGAGGTCGGCACGTCGAGGATCGCGTCGACGCCCTTGCGGTCGTACATCTCCTGGGCCTTGCTGTTGGCCACGTCGGGCTTGTTCTGGTGGTCGGCCGTCTCCACCGAGATGTTCTTGGTGATCGCCTTGTCGCCGTACTTGGCCTTGAAGTCGGCGATGGCCATCTCCACGGCCTTGACCGAGTTCTTCCCGGACAGCTCCGAGTAGGCCCCCGACTGGTCGTTGAGGACACCAAGCACGATCTTGTCGCCGGTCAGCTTCTGGTCGCCGCCGGACTGCGGACCACCGCCGCCGCAGCCGGTGACCAGCGCCGCCACCGCCGCCGAGGCGGCGGCCACACCCACGCTCCTGCGCATCTCAATCCCTTCCGTACCGCGCGGTCCGCGCGGGTCAGCCGTCGTTTCAGATCCCGAGGTACGCCAACAGCTCGCGCTCCCGCGAGCGCACCTCGGAGTTGTCCATCGCCTCCGCGATGCGTCCCTCGGCCAGCAGGTAGTGCCGGTCGGCGACGCCGGTGGCGAAGTGCAGGTTCTGTTCGACCAGCAGCACGGTCACGCCGTGCTTCTTGGCCTCCCGCAGCAGGTCACCGACCTGCTGCACGAGCAGCGGCGACAGCCCCTCGGTGGGCTCGTCGCAAAGCAGCAGCCGGGCGCCCATGCGCAGCACCCGGGCCAGGGCGAGCATCTGCTGCTCGCCGCCGGAGAGCATGGTGGCCGCCGAGTCGCGCCGGCTGTAGAGGGCGGGGAACGCCTCGTACACCCGCTCCAGCGGCCACGGGTCGGGGCCGACCCGGGGCGGCAGGGTCAGGTTCTCGGTGACGCTGAGGGTGGCGTACGCGCCGCGGTCGTCGGGGACCCAGCCGAGCCCGAGCCGGGCCCGCTTGTAGGCCGGCAGCCGGGTGAGCTCCGTGCCGTCCAGGGTGACCGTGCCGCGCTGGCCGGGGTGCAGCCCCATCACGCAGCGCAGCAGGGTGGACTTGCCGGCTCCGTTGCGACCGACCAGGGTGACCACCTCGCCGGCGGCCACGTCCAGGCTCACCTCCCGCAGCACCTGCGCCTCGCCGTACCAGGCGGAGAGGTTCTCAATGCGCAGCATCGGCAGCTCCCAGGTAGGCGGTGATGACCCGCTCGTCGGCGCGGACCTGCTCGTACGGCCCCTCGACCAGGACCTTGCCGGCCTGCAGGACGGTGACGGTGTCGGCGAGCCGGCCGACGACGCTCATGTTGTGCTCGACCATGACGACGGTGCGGCCGGCCCGCACCCGCCCGATCAGGTCGACGGTGCGGTCGACGTCCTCCAGCCCCATGCCGGCGGTGGGCTCGTCGAGCAGCAGCACCTTCGGGTCGAGGGCGAGCGCGATGGCCAGCTCCAGGGCCCGTTTGCGCCCGTACGCGAGGGCCTCGGCCGGCGCCTCGGCCAGCTCGGCGAGGCCGACCATGGCCAGCAGCTCGTCGGCCCGGTCGCGGTAGCGGTGCATCAGCTTGGCCGAGCGCCAGAACCGCCAGCCCAGCCCGCTCGGCGACTGGAGCGCCAACGCCACGTGCTCCCGCGCGGAGAGTTGGGGAAAGAGGCTGGTGATCTGGAAGGAGCGGGCCACACCGAGCCGGGCGACCCGCTCCGGGGGCAGCCCGGTGACGTCCCGACCGGCCAGCTCGATCCGCCCGGCGGTGGGCGGCAGGAAGCCGGTGAGCAGGTTGAACAGCGTGGTCTTGCCGGCGCCGTTGGGCCCCACCAGGGCATGCACGGTCTCCGGCGCCACGTCGAGGTCGACGCGGTCGACCGCCCGGAAGCCCCGGAAGTCCCGGGTCAGCCCGCGGGCCGACAGGAGCGCTTGCCCGGCCATCGCCACACCCTCCACAGGTCGCGAGGCGACGACCAGGTCGGTGACGGGGGTCACAGGGCCGTCGCGTTCAGGAAACCTACGGTGCTCCACAGGAGTCGAACCATGTCGATTCTCCACACATTCGACCCGGGTCGGACGGCTCCGCTCGCCATAGGGAGGGTCCCCTCCGGCCCCTCCCCCGACCCGACACACCGATCGGCGGGTGTCGACATGTGGCGGCGCCACCTCACCCGGTGACGGCGTACTCCGGCAGGTGCAGACCGTCGGCCCGGCCGAGGAACAGCCGTTTGGTGAGCCCGCGCAGCGGGCGGGAGGTCATCGCCCGCATGGACGCGTTGCGCAGCCGGATCGCCGCCCGGCTGGCCGGCAGCCGGTGCGGGCCGTCCGCCCGTCAGTCCGGGAAGGTGACCACCCAGCGGGCGCCCTCGCCCCGGGCGAGCCGGTCGAACGCCGCCGGCGCCTCGTCCAGCCCGACCGTCCCGCTGATCAGCGGACGCAGGTCCAGGCTGCCGTCGGCGAGCGCGGCGGCCAGCTCCGGCACCTCGCGGTCCGGGTCGGACGAGCCGTACACCGAGGAGCGCAGGGTGCGGGCGGAGTGGAAGATGTCCAGCGCGGCGAGGCTGACCAGGTCATCCCTCCCGCCCATGCCGACCACGGTCACCGCTCCCCCGCGCCGGGTCAGCCGCCAGGCGGCGTGGATGGTCGCGGCGCTCCCGACGCACTCGAAGGCGTGGTCGACACCCCGCCCCTCGGTGCGCTCCCGGACCTTCTTGGCCAGCGTGTTCCCGGCGCGCAAAAATTCGGTGGCCCCGGCGGCGACCGCGAGGTCCCGTTTGGCCTCGACCACGTCGACGGCGACGATCGGCGCGGCGCCGGCCCGGCGGGCGGCGGTCAGCACGGCCAGCCCGACCCCGCCGAGCCCGATCACGGCGACCGACTCGCCGGCGGCCACCCGGGCGGTGTTCCGGACCGCGCCGCTGCCGGTGAGCACCGCGCAGCCAAGCAGCGCGGCCCGCTCCGGCGGCAGGCCGGCGGGCACCGACACGGCGGCGTGCTCGGGCACCACCACCTCCTCGGCCAGCGCGCCGAGGCCGAGGGTGACGTGCAGCCGGCTACCGTCGGCGGTCTCGCCCCGGGCCACCACCGGGGCGGTGTTGGCGGCGCAGAGCCAGGGTTCGCCGTGCCGGCAGTGCCAGCAGGCGCGGCAGGCGGGGGCCCAGTTGAGCACCACCGGCGTGCCGACGGCCAGCCGGGCCCCGGGGCCGGTCTCGGCGACCACGCCGGCCGCCTCGTGCCCCAGCACCAGCGGGTACGCGGGCGCGAGCGTGCCGTTGACCATGGCCAGGTCGGAGTGGCAGATTCCGGCGGCGCGGATGCGTACCCGCAGCTCGCCGGCGCCGGGGGCGGGCAGGCGTACCTCCTCGACGGCGGGCGTGGCGTCCCGGCCGCGGACGACCAGGGCCCTCACCGCTGGATCGCCTTGAGCTCGGTGAACTCCTCCACGCCGGCCGGGCCCAGCTCGCGGCCGAGGCCGGACTGCTTGTACCCGCCGAACGGCGCGAGCGGGTTGAACGCGCCGCCGTTGATGTCGACCTGGCCGGTGCGCAGCCGCCGGGCGACGGCGAGGGCCTGGTTTTCGTCGGCGGACCAGACGGCGCCGGCCAGCCCGTACCGCGAGTTGTTGGCGATGGCGACGGCCTCGTCGGTGTCGTCGAACGGGATGACCGCGAGCACCGGGCCGAAGACCTCCTCCTGGGCGAGCGCGCTGTCCGGGTGCACGTCGGCGAAGACGGTGGGCGCGACGAAGTGCCCGCGCGGCGGCAGCGACACGTCCGGGCCGCCGGCGACGAGTCGGGCTCCGTCGGCCAGGGCCCGCTCGACGTGGCCGCGGACCCGTTCGGCCTGGGCGGCGGAGACCAGCGGGCCGAGCCGGGTCGCCGGATCGAACGGGTCACCCGTCCGGTAGCCCGCGACGGCCGTCGCGATCAGGTCGAGCGCCTCGGCGTAGCGGTCCCGATGGACCAGCATCCGGGTCCAGGCGGTGCAGGTCTGCCCGGAGTTGAGGAAGGCGTTGCCGACCCCGACCTTGACCGCGGTGGGCAGGTCGGCGTCGGCGAGGATCAGGTTGGCGGACTTGCCGCCGAGTTCCAGGGCGACCCGGGCGATCCGGTCGGCGACGAGGTGAGCGACCCGGCGGCCGGTGGCGGTGGAGCCGGTGAACGAGACCAGGTCGACGTCGGGGTGGGCGGCCAGGGCCTCGCCGACGACCGGCCCGGTGCCGGGCACCAGGTTGACCACCCCGGCCGGCAGCCCGGCCTCGATGACCGCGTCGAAGAGCAGGTACGCGGTGAGCGGGGTGAGTTCGCTGGGCTTGACCACCACGGTGCAGCCGGCCGCCAGCGCCGGGGCCACCTTGGCGACGACCTGGTGCAGCGGGTAGTTCCACGGCGTGATCGCGCCGACCACGCCGACGGGTTCGCGGACCACGAGCGAGTTGCCGACGGTCTGCTCGGCCGGCGGGCGGGCGGCGAGCTCGACCATGCTGCGCAGCACGGTGAGCGGGAGGCCGGCCTGCACCCGGGTGGCGAGCTTGAGCGGGGTGCCCAACTCCAGCGCGACGGTGTGCGCGATCGCCTCGGCGCGGGCGGCGAGCGCGGCGTGCAGCCGGTCGAGGTGGGCGGCCCGCTCGGCGGGGGCGGTGGCCGCCCAGCCGGGAAAGGCGGCGCGGGCGGCGGCGACGGCCCGGTCGACGTCGGCCGGGGTGCCGGCCGGCACCTGCCCGACGATCTCCCCGGTGGCCGGGTTCTCGACCGGGATCGCCTCCCCGTCGGCGGGGTCGACCCACGCGCCGGCGACGTGCACGTGCCGGCGGACCAGGAGGGCGGGCGGCGCGGCGGCGAGATCCATGTCGTCCTTCCCGGGAGGAAACTAGCGCTGGAAGTTTGACGCTACTCCGGAGCGGCGGCCCGCTCCAGGGGCGCCACGGTCCGCTCGTACTCGGTGTGCAGGCCGTGCAGCAGCGCGTCCAGGCCGAGGGTGAAGGCACCCTCGTCGACGCTGTGCTGGTGGCCGGCGAGCCGGTGCGCCTGGCTCAGGTGCGGGTGTCCGGTGTAGAGCGCCGGATCCTCGACGAAGCCCCGCGCGAACGAGCCGAGCGCGGAGCCGGCAACGAAGTAGCGCAGCGCGGCGCCGATGTGGGTGGCCCGGGCGGGCGGCCACCCCGCCCCGACCAGGCCGCCGTAGACCGCGTCGGCCATGGCGAGCGCGGCCGGCCGCCGGCCCGGCCCCTGGGCCAGGTACGGGACGATGTTCGGGTGCGCGGCCAGCGCCGCCCGGTAGGACCGGGCCCAGCGTCGCAGCGCCTCGTACCAGTCGCAGCGGCCGAAGGCGCTGACATCCACGGTGGCGGTGACGCTGTCCGCCACCGCGTCGAGGATGGCGCCCTTGGTGGCGAAATGGTTGTAGAGCGAGGGGCCCTGCACGCCGAGCGCCGTGGCCAGCCGCCGGGTGGAGAGCGCGCCGAGCCCGTCGGCGTCGATCAGCGCCAGCGCCGTGGTGACGATCCGGTCCCGGGTGAGCAGCGCCTGTCGGGGTCGCGGCACGTCAAACCACCCGTGCCGGGTCGCCGCTGCCCTGCGCCCACCCTCGGCCGATTTCCGCCACACCACTCTCCCCGTCGGCACCGCCTGCTCACGCACCCTAGTCAAGCCCGCCGGGGCGCGCCTCACCTCGACGGTGGAAGGAGCGGGCTGGACGGATGAAAACTTACGCCGCTAGTTTGAGGGGAAGCCGCCGCACCGACGCCGAGGGAGCACGGTGGACTTCGCACTGTCCGACGAGGAACGGGCCGTCCGGGACACGGCCCGCGCGTTCATCACCCGCGAGGTGCTGCCGCTGGAGCAGGAGGTGCTGCGCCGCGAGCGCGCCCACCGCCCCGGCCTGGAGCGGTCCGAGCTGCGCGAGTTGCAGCTCAAGGCGAAGCGGTTCGGCTTCTGGGGACTGGCCACCCCGGAGCAGTACGGCGGGATGGACCTGCCGGCCGTCATGCAGTCGCTGATCTGGACCGAACTCGGCCGCACCTTCGTGCCGTTCCGGTTCGGCGGCGAGGCGGACAACATCCTGTTCCACGCCACCGAGGAGCAGCGGCGAGAGTTCCTTCTGCCCACCATCGAGGGGGAACGGATCTCCTGCTTCGCGATCACCGAGCCGGGCGCCGGCTCGGACGCGGCGAACATCCGGCTGCGCGCCCGGCGGGACGGCGACGACTGGATCCTCGACGGCGAGAAGACCTTCATCACCAACGGCGACGACGCCGACTTCGCCATCGTGATCGCGGTGACCGACCCCGAGCAGGGCGTCCGCAACGGCGGTGCCACCGCGTTCCTGGTGGACCGGGCGATGGGATGGCGGTCGGAGTTCATCCAGACGATGGGCGAGGGCGGTCCGGCATCGCTGATCTTCGACCACGTACGCGTGCCGCACCGCAACATCCTCGGCGAGGTCGGGCAGGGCTTCGCGCTGGGCATGCAGTGGATCGGCAAGGGGCGCTACACCATCCCCTCCCACGCCCTCGGCATCGCCGAGCGGGCGTTGCAGATGGCGATCGACCAGGCCAACACCCGGGAGACCTTCGGCGCCAAGATCGGCACCAACCAGGCGATCCAGTGGATGATCGCCGACTCGGAGACCGAGCTGGAAGCGGCCCGTTGGCTGGTGCTGCGCGCCGCGTGGACGGTCGACCAGGGCCTGGATCCCCGGCACGCCTCGTCGATGGCCAAGCTCTACGGCGCCGGCATGGTCAACCGGGTGGTGGACCGGGTGCTGCAGATCCACGGCGGCATGGGCTACACCCGCGAGCTGCCGATCGAACGCTGGTACCGGCAGGTCCGGCTGTACCGGATCTTCGAGGGCACCGACGAGATGCAGCGCCTGATCATCGCCCGGGACCTGCTGCGCGGGTACACGAAGATCGGCGCCCACCTGGTCTGAGCCGCGACGGCTCCCGCTCAGTCCGTCAACGCTTCCAGCGCCCGGTCGACGTCCTCCTTGGTGCTGTAGAGGTGGAAGGAGGCGCGCACCCGGCCGGCGCGGACCGCCGCGCGCACCCCGGCCCGGGCCAGCTTCTCCGCCGCGCCGGGCACGGCGACCGTCACGATCGCGCTGTCGCCGGGCGGCCGGCCCAGCCCGACCAGGAACCGGTTGGCCAGCGCCACGTCGTGATCGCGCACGGCGGGCAGCCCGATCTCGGCGAGCAGCTCCAGGGCGGGCGCCGCCCCCACATAGCTGAACCACGCCGGGGAGATGTCGAAGCGCCGGGCGTCGTCGGCCAGCCGCAGCGGCGGGCCGTAGTAGGAGGCGTGCACGTCCTGGCCCGCGTACCAGCCGGCGGCGTCGGGGCGCAACCGCTCGCGCAGCGCCGGGGCCAGGTAGGCGAAGGCGGTGCCGCGCGGCGCCATCAGCCACTTGTACGCCGACACCACCACCACGTCGGCGAGAGCCGCGTCGAAGGGCAGCCAGCCGCATGCCTGGGTGGCGTCCACCGCGACGAGGGCGCCGTGCGCCCGGGCCGCCGCGACGATCTCGTCGTACGGGGCGACGGTGCCGTCGGACGACTGCACCAGGCTGAACGCGACCAGATCGGTGCCGGCGTCGATCGAGTCGACCAGGCCGGCCAGCGGCACCGTGCGGACCCGGACGCCCCGCTCCTGCTGCACCAGCCACGGGAACAGGTTCGAGGTGAACTCCACCTCGGGGACGACCACGGTCGCGCCGGGCGGCAGCCCGGCTGCCACCGGGGCGAGCAGCTGCGACGCCGTGCTGCCGATCGCCACGTCCGCCGACGCCACCCCGACCAGCCGGGCGAACCCGGCGCGGGCCTGCTCGGCGGCCTCGCCCCAGCCCTCCCAGGAGATCCGTCCCACCCGCCAGTCCGCCAGGGCGTCCTGCAACGCCACCCAGGCCGGCTCGGGCGGCAGCCCGTAGCTGGCGGTGTTCAGCCAGCCGGGCTGCGGCTGCCACAACTTCTGTGCGTCGTCGAGCTTCACCCCGCCGACGCTAGTGACGACGCCGACGCCCGGGCACGGCCAATTCGGGCGTCGTGGTTTGCGACGGCGCACCCGGCCGCAGATGCGCCCGCCCCGCCCCGGGCCGCCGGGCTTCTTGTCCCGGGCGACTACCTTGCTGATCAAGTCAGCAAGCCACCCCCGTGAGAGGTACCGCGCACATGCCGTTCGGCTTCACCCTCGCGATCGTCGCCGCCCTCGCTGCGGCCATCGCCATCGCCGTCGCACTATTTGGCCCAGGCAGGAGCGTACGGCAGCGCGCCATGCTGGCGGCGGCGGCCGCCCTGGTCGCCACACTCGTTCTCACCCTCTTGTCGAGTGCCCACTCGGTACCCATCCGCTCGGTCGGGATCGTCACCAGCTTCGGCAAGCCGACCGGCGAGGTCACCGGCTCCGGCCTGAAGTGGGTCGCGCCATGGCAGCGGGTCGGCGAGTGGGACGCCGGGCGGCAGAAGTACGACCACATCGGCAGCGACCACTGCGTCCGGGTACGCACCGGCACCCTCGCAGACGCGTGCGTCGAGGTGCTGGTCGAGTGGCAGGTCCGACCCGAGAACGCGCCGAAGCAGTTCATGGACTACAAGGGCGACTTCGACAGTTTCCGTGGGCAGCGGGTCGGTGTCCAGCTCGACAGCGCCGTCAACGACGCCTTCTCCACCTACAACCCACTGGAGCGGATCGACGCGAAGACCGGCAGTTTGAACGTCGACCTCAAGCCGTTCGCGGAGAGCATCAAGAGCAACGCCGAAGGCCGGCTGGCCGAGGACGTCGACATCCTGTCGGTCACCATTACCCGCGTCAACCACGACGACAAGACCGAGGGCAACATCAAGGCATTCCAGGACAAGCTCGCCCAGACCCGCAACCTCGAACAGGACCGCCGCAACGCCGAGATCCAGAAGCAGATCACCGAGACCAACGCCAAAGTGGACAAGGTGACCCGCTGCCTGGAGATTGCCGAGAAGAACGGCAGCACGCCGGGCCTCTGCATCAACCCGGGCATCGTCACCGGCACCGCCAAGTGAACACCCCAGCCACGCCGAATGATCGGCGTCCGGTAGCCGGGCCAGCGCGACCAGACCCTACCGCCCCTGATCCGCAAGCGTCCTCGCGAGATCGTGCTCAAACATGGAAACAGTGGCTTCGCTCAGGCGGCGAGGCCACTGTTTCCTGGATCGAGCGCGATCTTGACGGGGGCGACAGGCCACCGGCGCCCGTGGCTGGATCAGGCGGGCACGTCGACCGGCGACGTGCGGCGCGACGCCGGGACCGCCTCCTCCGGCACCCCGTGCGCGTCGTCCTCGTCGAGCATGGTCGCCTCGTCGAACGGACGTCCGCCGCCGAGCACGGCTTGGGCCTGCTCCCGGTCGAACTGGCCGGTCCAGGTGCCGACCAGCACGGTGGCGACCGCGTTTCCGGCGAAGTTGGTCAGCGCCCGGGCCTCGGACATGAACCGATCGATGCCGACGATCAACCCGACGCCGTCGACCAGGTCCGGCCGGTGCGACTGCAGCCCGCCGGCCAGGGTCGCCAGGCCCGCGCCGGTCACCCCGGCCGCACCCTTGGAGGCGATGATCATGAACACCAGCAGCGACACCTGCTCGCCCAGCGACAGCGGCTTGCCCAGCGCGTCGGCGACGAACAGTGACGCCATGGTCAGGTAGATCGCCGTGCCGTCGAGGTTGAACGAGTACCCGGTCGGCACGGTGATCCCGACGACCGGCTTGCTCACCCCGAAGTGCTCCATCTTGGCGATCAGCCGGGGCAGCGCCGACTCGGACGACGAGGTCGACAGGATCAGCAGGAACTCCCGGCCCAGGTAGGCGAGGAGCTTGAAGATCGAGATCCGGGCGACGAACCACAGCAGGGCGCCCAGCACCAGGAACACGAAGAGCGCACAGGTGACGTAGAAGCCGAGCATGATCTGCGCCAGGCTCTTGAGTGCGTCCACGCCGGTCGCGCCGACCACCGCGGCCATCGCGCCGAACGCGCCGATCGGCGCCACCCACATGATCATCGCCAGCACCTTGAAGACGAGGCGCTGGATCACGCCGACGGCGCGCAGCACCGGCTCGCCCCGCGTACCCATGGCCTGCACGGCGAAGCCGACCAGCAGCGCGACCAGCAACGTCTGGAGCACCTCGCCCTCGGTCAGCGCGGAGAGCAGCGAGGTCGGGATGACGCCGAGCAGGAAGTCGACCGTGCCGCCGCTCTCGCCACCGGCGGCGGCCTTGCCCGCCTCGGCCACCTCCGGGCCGAGGTTCAGGCCGGTGCCGGGCTGGATGATGTTGCCGACCACCAGGCCGATCGCCAGCGCCACGGTCGACATGACCAGGAAGTAGCCGAGGGCCAGACCGCCGACCTTGCCGACCTTGGCCGCCTGGCGGACGGAGCCGACGCCCAGCACGATCGTGCAGAAGATGACCGGGCTGATCATCATCTTGATCAGGTTCACGAAGCCGGTGCCGAGCGGCTTCAACTCCTTGCCGACCTCGGGGGCGGCGAGACCGACCGCGATGCCGGCCAGCACGGCCACGATGACCGCGAGGTAGAGGTAGCGGGTCCGGTCCCGGCGGGCGGGCCGGGCGGCCGTGGGGGTGGGTGAGGTGGTGTCCATTCCCACAATGTGAAGCGTGTCTCAGCACAGGGCATCCTTGCGTTCATTCTGTTCACCCCTGTGACTCGCGGCCGAAACGGGCCGCTGACCGGTGCGCCACACTTGCGGACGGCGCGCGGCGGAAGGAGGGTGACGTGGCCCGACGGCAATGGAGCATCGCAGGGCAGTTGTTCGCCCTCCAGGCGCTGGTGGTGACGCTGCTGGTGCTCGCCGGCGCCGGGGGTGCCGTCTGGCTGGCCCGCAGCGACTCCCACCAGGCGGCGGAGGACGAGGTCCTGGCGGTGGCGCAGACCGTCGCCCGGTCCCCCGACGTCCCCGCGGCGCTCACCACCGCCGACCCGGTGGCCACCCTGCAGCCGTACGCCGAAGCCACCCGGGTGGCCACCGGAACGGACTTCGTGGTCGTGATGGCCCCGGACCGGACCCGGTACTCCCACCCCAACCCGGACCTCATCGGGCAGCCGTTCATCGGCGACATCGGCCCCGCCCTGGCCGGCGAGCCGTTCACCACCACCAACGTCGGCACCCTCGGCGAGTCGGTGCGCGCGGTCGTTCCGGTGTACGGCGACGACCAGCGGATCGTCGGGCTGGTCTCGGTCGGCATCACCACCCAGGCGATCAACCGGAAGCTGCTCGGCCAGATCCCGGTGCTGCTGGGCGCCGCCGTCCCGGCGCTGGCCCTCGCGGCCACCGGCGCCTGGCTGCTCAGCCGGCGGCTGCGCCGGCAGACCCACGGCCTCGGCCCGACCCAGATGACCCGGATGTACGAGTACTACGACGCCGTCCTGCACTCCGTGCGCGAGGGGCTGCTGGTGCTGACCCGGGACGGCCGGGTGGCGCTGGTCAACGACGAGGGCCGCCGGCTGCTCGGGCTGGCCGAGGACGCGGCGGTGACGGACCGGCCGGTGGCCGGCATCGACCTGCCGCCCGCGGTGGCCGAGCTGCTCGGCTCCGGGCGGGACGCGCACGACGAGCCGGTCCTCGCCGGTGACCGGGTGCTGGTGGCAAACCAGCGGACCACCCGCTTCGAGGGGGCCGTGCTCGGCACCGTGCTGACCCTGCGTGACCAGACCGAGCTGCGCAACCTGGCCAGCGAGCTGGACTCGGTACGTGCGCTCACCGAGGCGTTGCAGGCCCAGACGCACGAGTCGGCCAACCGGCTGCACACCGTGCTGACGCTGGTGGAGCTGGGCCGTACCGACGAGGCCGTCCAGCTCGCCACCCGCGATCTGGAGCTGGCCCAACAGCTCACCGACCGGGTCGTCGGGGCGGTGACCGAGCCGGCGCTGGCCGCCCTGCTGCTCGGCAAGTCGGCCCGGGCCGGCGAGCGCGGCGTGGACCTGGTGATCGAGCCCGACTGCCGGCTCGACGACAGCCCGCTGCCCCCCACCGACCTGCTCACGGTCGTCGGGAATCTGGTCGACAACGCCCTCGAGGCGGTGGCCGGCACGCCGCCGCCGCGCCGGGTCCGGGTCTTCGTCGGCGCCGCCGACGACGAGATCGTGGTCCGGGTCGGCGACAGCGGCCCCGGGCTGGACCCGGACCGGGTGGCGGACGCGTTCCGGCGCGGCTGGTCCACCAAGAGCGCCGGCCGGGGGCTCGGCCTGGCGCTGGTCGGCCAGGTGGTCCACCGGCACGGCGGCCGGACCGACGTGGCCCGCGCCGAGGACGGCGGCACCCTGTTCACCGTCCGCCTGCCGATCCCGCGGGAGGCCCGATGAGCGAGCGCAGCGAGCGAATCATCAGGCACAGCGCGGTAGAGCCTCATGCGGCCGCGGAGCGAAGCGGAGCGGCGGCATGAGCGAGCGCAGCGAGGCGGACGCATGAGCGACATCCGGGTGCTGGTGGTGGAGGACGAGCCGCTGCTGGCCGAGGCGCACAAGGCGTACACCGAGCGGGTGCCCGGCTTCGTGGTGGTCGGGGTGGCGCACACCGCGCGGGAGGCGATGGCGGCGCTGCGGCAGCGGGGTGGCGCGGACATCGACCTGGTGCTGCTCGACTTCCGCCTGCCCGATCTGCACGGCCTGGACGTGTGCCGGGCCCTGCGGGCGGCGGGCAGCAGCGTCGACGTGCTGGCGGTGACCTCGGCGCGGGACCTGGCGGTGGTCCGCACCGCGGTCTCCCTGGGAGTGACCCACTACCTGCTCAAGCCGTTCACCTTCGCCGCGTTCCGCGACAAGCTGGAACGGTACGCCGACTACCGGCGACAGGCTCTCGCGGAGGGCGAGGTGGTCGCCCAGCACGAGGTGGACCAGATGTTCGCCACCCTGCGCGGCGCGGCCCGGCACACCCTACCCAAGGGGCTGGACGAGCAGACCTTGCACCGGGTGCTCTCGGCACTTGGCGAGGGCACCGGGCGGTCCGCGGCCGAGGTCGGTCGGGAGACCGGGATCTCCCGGGTCACCGCCCGGCGCTACCTGGAATACCTGGTGACCAGTGATCGCGTCGTGCGCGCTCCGCGTTACGGCACCCCCGGCCGCCCAGAGTTCGAGTACCGGCCGAGATGAGCTGACGGGGTCGTTCGACGCGGCCGGGAGCTGACGGACCGCCGGACGGACGGACCCGGCCGGCTGCCGTCGGCGGGCCGGTCGGCCTATCGGACGTTTCCGGTGTGGCCGAGGGAGTAGCGGCCGGGTTGGGGCCAGATGGTGAGGCCGTGTGGGCCGCGGCCGACGGGGATTCGGGCTAGTAGTTTGC
>NZ_JBIDCT010000017.1:0-170481 GCF_043204735.1 Micromonospora sp. NPDC047740 | reverse complement strand
TGGGTGACGTGGGCGATGGTCAGGTCGTCCCGGTCGGCCATCGGGTGGCGGGTGTTCGGCACGTCGCCCTTGGGGGTGTTGTGCTCGACATAGATTGCCGGCACCTCGCGGCCGGGGCGGCGGCCCAGCCACTGCTCGGCCAGCTCCAGCTCCTCGGGCCGTTGCAGGACGACCAGGTCCACCTCGGCCCGCCCCAGTTCCTGCGGGGTCACCTCCAAGGCGTTCGCCGGCCAGGCGTACGTCCGCGCCCGCCCGCGGCCGTACGGACCCCGATCGGGGGTGACCGGCACCAGGTAGCGGTGTCGTCCGTGGACGAACGACGTCGTCCAGGAGCCGTGTACGTGCCACAGCAGAACGTTCATGCCTCTCCTCACGATCGGGCTGGTCGGGGCGCGGCGGACACGGCGGTCAGTCGGGCGGGTCGAGGAGCCGCACGGCGGCAACCACCTCGGCCGGGTCGACGCCGGCCAGACAGGGGTGCCCGGCGACCGGGCAGACGGCCGCGCGGGTGTCCCGGCAGGCCGCCCCGGCGTCGCCGAGCCGGACGGTCAGCACCCGGTACGGTCCCCACTGTCCGAACGGGACGGTGGGGGCGAAGAGGCTGACCACCGGGGTACCCACGGCCGCGGCGAGATGAGCCGGCCCGGTGTTGCCGACCACCAGGCAGCGGGCGCCGGCGATGATCCGGACGAGCCCGGTGAGGTCCGTCGTCCCGCCGACGTCCACGCCGCCGGCGGCGGCCACCCGCGCGGTCAGGTCCCGCTCGTCCGGCCCGCCGGTGACGACGACCCGGCGCCCGTCGGCGACCAGGGCGGCCACGATCTCGGCGCAGCGATCCGCCGGGCAGGCCCGGGCCGGCACCGACGAGCCGGGGTGCACCACCACGTAGTCGTCGGTCGGTGCGGGGACCCGGTGGTCCGGCGCGGATTCCGTCCCGGTCGGTGGCTCCAGGTCGTCCCGCAGTCGTAGTCCCGGTTCGTCGTCGGTGGGGAGGGTGTATCCGGCGGCGGCGGCGAGGGAGAGGGCTCGTTCGGGTTCGGGTATGCCGGTGGGGACGTGGTGGCGGATGTTGAGCAGGGTGCCGGGGTAGTCGTCGCTGATGGCGCTGATGTGGGGTATGCCGGCGATGCGTAGGAGCAGGGCGAGGGGTAGGGGGGATTGGTGGAAGGAGGTGAAGATGATTGCTTCGTCGGCGTGGGTGGTGGTGAGTCGGGTGGTGAGGTGGTGCATGTCGTGGGGGTCGACGGGTTGGGGGTTGGCGTCGATCCAGGGCAGTGGCCATTCGATGATTTCGTCGATGCCGGGTAGCAGGTCGGCGGCTGCGCGGCCTTGTGGTCCGCAGAGCAGTACGACGCGGTCGGCGCCGGCTGCGACGGCGCGGATGCCGGGGCCGGTGACCAGCACGTCCCCGGCCGCGTCGCTGCGCACCACGAGGACCGTCCCGGCCCGCCCGGCGCGGGGCGCGACCGGCCGGATCGCCCGCATCCGGCGCAGGATCTCGTCCACCGCGGCGGGCAGGTCCCGGGCCACGGTCGGCGCCTCGGTGACCTCCTCCGGGTGGGTGACCGGGGTGGGGACCAGGATGCCGGTCGCCCCGGCGGCGAGCGCGGCCGTCATGTCCCGGCCGATGTCGCCGACCAGCACGCACCGGGTCGGCGTGGTGCCGAGCGCCCGGGCGGCGGCGTGCACCAGACCCGGCGCCGGCTTGCGGCAGCCGCAGCCGTCGGTGTCCTCGTGCGGGCAGATCTGCCAGTCGTCGAAGGGGCCGAGCAGTTCCTCCACCCGGGCGTTGACGGCGCGCATCTGCCGCTCGGTGAAGTAGCCCCGGGCCAGGCCGGACTGGTTGCTGACCACGGCCAGGCGCAGCCCGGCCCCGCGCAACCGGTCCAGCGCCTCCCGCGCGCCGGGCACCGGGCGGACCTTCTCCGGGTCGCCGTTGTAGGGCACGTCCTCGACGAGCGTGCCGTCCCGATCCAGCAGCACCGCGTCGAACAGGGCGGGACCGGGCGGCGTGTTGGCCGCCCAGTTGCCCGAGGCAAGCGAAGGGAACGTCATCGTCCCGCCTCGGGTCCGTCCGCCGTGACGATCGCTCCGGCGGGCTGCGAGCGGGCGTGCCACCAGCCGCGTACCCAGTGGACGACCGCGAGTGGCGGGATGAGCGCGCTGGTCGCCAGCATGGTGACGACCTCGTTGCGGGCGCGCGGGCCGGGCGCGATGCGGACCCGGGCGAAGTCGGCGGTGCCGGCCGCCCAGGCCAGTCCGGCGACGAGGGCGGCCGCTCCGAGGCCGCGCCGCCGGGCGCCGGGACGGGCCACTGCGTGCAGCACGGTGGCGACCAGCGCGACCGCGCCGGACGTGGCGACCGCGACGTGCCCGGGGCGCCGGCCCGGGGGCAGGTCGAGCGCGGTCCGCCAGTTCGGGCCGTACAACCGGCGCAGCAGCGCGTCGTCGGCGTTGCCGCGCTGGGTGCGCAGGCTCACCCAGCGCCCCTCGGGGCGTACCGGATGGGTGACCCGGCGCTGGCCGCGGACCAGGTCCCGGCCGGCCAGCCGGACCCGGTGGGCCAGTTCGGCGTCCTCCCGATAGGCCCGGGGGAAGCGCTCGTCGAACCCGCCGACGGCCGCGAGGGCGGCCCGGCGGTAGGCCATGTCGGCGGTGATCCACCTGCCCTCGGCCAGGCCGGCGGTGGCGCGTTCCCAGTCGGTGGGGCGGCGGTCCGCGGGCAGCGGCACGGTTACCACGCCCTGCACCCCGCCGATCCGGCCGGGCACCGCGAGGTCGGCGCGCAGCCGCCGGGCCCAGTCCGGGGCCGGCACCACGTCGTCGTCCAGGAAGACCACCCACTCGCCGCGGGCGGCCCGCCAGCCCAGGTTGCGGGCCGCCGCCGGGCCCGCGCCACGACCGGTCAGCACCTTCGTGTACGCCGCCAGCGCCCCCGGCACGGCCAGTTCCCCGGTCTCGTCGCGCCGGTCGTCGACCAGCAGCAGTTCGGCCCCGGGCAGGTCGCCGAGCTGACCGGCGAGGGTGTCCAGCAGCACGGCCAGGCTGGACCGGCCGAGCGTAGGCACCACCACGCTGATCACCGGCCACCGCCCAGCGCCCGGCGGTGCACCGCGAACGGACCGAGGGCGAGCAGGTCCACCGGCGCGGAGCCGAACAGCTCCAGCGCCTCCCGTGGGGTGTCCACCATCGGCCGCCCGGCGGTGTTCAGCGAGGTGTTGACCACCACCGGCAGCCCGGTGCGCCGCTCGAACTCGGCCAGCAGTTCGGCCACCAGTGGCTCGGTGTCGGCGTGCACGGTCTGTACCCGGGCGGTGCCGTCGACGTGGGTGACCGCCGGGATGCGGTCCCGCCACTGCGCCTTCACCCGGTGCACGAAGAGCATGTACGGGCTGGGGTAGACGCCCTCGAAGAGCTCCGCGAAGCGGTCCGCGCGGACCATCGGGGCGATCGGCCGGAACTGTTCCCGGCCTTTGACGTCGTTCATCCGGCGGGTGGTGTCCGGGTCGCCGGGGTGGGCGAGCAGGGACCGGTGGCCCAGCGCCCGCGGGCCGTATTCGCTGCGCCCCTGGTACCAGGCGACGATGCCGTTGTCGGCGAGCACCCGGGCCGCCTCTGCGGCGATCGACGCCGGCCGGCGGTACGGCAGCGCCGCCCGCCGCAGCTCGGCCTCCAGTTCCTCGTCCGACCAGCCGCGGCCCAGGTCCACCCCGGCGATCGGAGTGGACCGGTCGCCCAACTCACCGGCCACGTGCAGGGCCGCGCCCAGCGCGGTGCCCGCGTCGCCGGCCGCCGGCTGCACCCAGACGTCCCGGAACGGCCCCTCGGCGGCGAGCCGGGCGTTGGCCACGCAGTTCAGCGCCACCCCGCCGGCCAGGGCCAGGGTGCCAGCGCCGCCGGCGGCGTCGTACAGCCAGCGGGACAGGTCGAGGACGACCTCCTCCAGCCGGGCCTGCACGCTGGCGGCGAGGTCGGCGTGGTCGTCGGTCATCTCGCCGTCGGCGGTGCGCGCCTTGGCCATGCCGGCCCAGTCGATCCGTTCGACGTGGAACCCGCCGTCGTCGGTGACCCGGACCAGCTCACGGAGCATGCCCAGATGCGTCGGCCGGCCGTACGAGGCGAGCGCCATCACCTTGTACTCGTCGCTGGAGTGCAGGAAGCCGAGGTGCCGGGTCAGGTCCTCGTACAGCAGGCCGAGCGAGTGCGGGAGTTGTTGGGCGTACAGGGATGACAGCCGTCCGTCGCGGTAGACGCCGGCCAGGTGGCTGGCCACCTCGCCGCGCCCGTCGAGCACCAGCACCGCGGTGTCGTCGCCGGCCGGCGGGGCGGCCAGCCCGGCGGAGGCGGCGTGCGCCACGTGGTGCGGCACGAACCGCACCTTCTCCGGGTCGAGCCCGGGCAGGGCGGCGGCGAGGAACTGCGGGGCCTGCTTGGCGTAGTCGACCCGCAGCCAGTCCCACGGGTCGTCGAGGCCCAACTCGGTCGCGTCCCGGCAGAGTCCGGGGTCGAAGGAGTACGCGACCGCGTCGAGGCTGTCGACGTCGATCCCGGCGCTGGTCAGACACCAGGCGGCGGACAGCTCGGGCAGCTCCCAGGCGGCGAAGGGCACCGGGCGCTTGCCGTGCTTACGGCGGCTGAACCGCTCCTCTTCGGCAGCGGCCACCACCCTGCCGTCGACCACGAGGGCAGCTGCGGGGTCGTGGAAGATCGCGTTGATTCCGAGGACGCGCATGGGAAGTCCCCTACCCCCGCGAACACTGCCTAACCTGAGATCATCGACTTCTCCAGGGGAGTTCGATGTCACCTGTGGAGTCTCGGATCAGTGACCAAAGTCCCTGGTTGACGGCGTAGGAGGGGGTCAAACTGGGCAGAGACGTGTGGCCGGCTCCGGTTTGTGGCCCGCCTCGTCCGAACTGACCTTCGGGAGGTGACCGGTTGTGTCGACGTCATCGCTGCCCGCGCTGGCCGAGGAGCAACTCACGCTGGCTCGCGCAACCGGCAGCGGGCGCAGCGCCCGGACGATCCACGGCGGTGCCGACACGCCGCTGCGGCAGACCCTGGTCGCCCAGGACCGGTCCTGGCCCGGCGAGACGGGGGACCTACTGGTGATCCCGGACCCCCGGCACGCGCTGCACGCCGACGAGGATTCCGTGGTGCTGCTCACGGTGGCCCGCGGATGAGCATCGCGCCGCCCGCCGCAGCCAGACCGGGGGCCGCCGGCCGGCAGCGGGGTCGCCGGCACCGCTGGCTGCCGCCGCAGCACGGCGCCTGGGCCATGCTGCTCCTCCCGTACGCCACGGCGGTCTGCGTCACCGGGCTCCGGTGGCCGCACCTGCCGCTGCTCGGCGCCTGGCTGGCCGGCTACCTCTCTCCTACTACGCCCTGCTGGTCGTGAAGACCGGCCGCGCCGACCCGGTACGCCCCTAGCTGCTGCTCTACGGCGCCGCGGCCGCGCTGCTGGTCACGCCGGTACTGCTGGCCCGGCCCGCGGTCCTCGGCTACGCCCCGCTCTACGCCCTGCTCGCGGCCGTCAACATCGGGTACGCCCGGCAGCGTCGCGAGCGGGCCCTGCTCAACGATCTCGCCTCGGTGGCGCAGAGCGTGCTCATGGTGTTCGTGGTGGCCACCGTCGCCGGAGTCCCGCCCGCCGGGCTGGCCGGGGTGGCGGGCGCCGTCGCCGCGTATCTGGTCGGCACGGTGCTCTACGTCAAGACGATGATCCGGGAGCGGGAGAGCGTCGGCTACCGGTGGGCGTCCGGGGCGTACCACCTCGCGGCGGTCGTGGTGGCGGTGGCCTACTGGGGCCCGGCGGTGGCGGGGATCTTCGCGCTGCTGCTGCTTCGCGCGGCGCTGCTGCCGGGCCGGCGGTTGGTCCCGGTCCGGGTCGGGCTGGTCGAGCTGGTCGGCTCGCTGCTGGCGTTCGCCGCCGTGGTCGGGCACTGGGCCTGACGGCCGGCAGGTCGGGCACCCGCCTGGCGTGCTGCCGACAACTGTGGGTGACACGCCTCCGCGGAAACTTGATGTCACCCAGCGTGACCCCAGCGCGTGGCGCCCCCGTGGGCCCTGATCTGGCCGCAATCTCCTGACCAGCGAAAATCCGTGCGCTAGCTCCGGTGCCGAAACATCCCCCACCCGGCTTTGCTCTGCAGCCATAGACGCAGCAGCGAACCATGAGTGACTGCTGCGTCCGTGGCTGCAGAGCAAAGGGCGCGGGCCGGTGGTTGCGGGAGGCCAGCTGTGGTCACTTAGCGTGACCGTGGCCACGCCGGTCGGGGTCGGCATGGCGAGGGGCCGGTGCCGGGCATCGCCCCGGCACCGGCCCCCGGTCTTCGGACCCGTGCGGCTCAGCCGTGCAGCATCCCCGGGCCGAACACCTCGTAGGCGATCCGCTCCGCCGGCACGCCCCGGCGCAGCAGTGCGCCGCGGACCAGGGTCATGAACGGCACCGGCCCGCAGAGATGCACGTACGCCCCGGGGGCCAACGGAATCCGCGCCGGATCGACGAGACCGCTGGCGACCTCCGCCTTCAGCCCGGCCAGCTCACCGTCGGCGGCATCCTCGTACCACAGGCGCACCGACAGGTTCGGCAACTGCTCCTGGAGCCCGGGCAGTTCGTGGCGCAACGCGTGCGCGGCGCCGGCCCGGTCGGCGTGCACCAGCACCACCTCGCGCTCGGGCGCGACGGCGGCCAGATGCGCCAGGGCGGCCATCGAAGGAGTGAGTCCGATGCCGGCGCTGACCAGCAGCAGCGGGGCCTCGTCGCCGACCGCGCTGACCTCGCCGAACGGCGGGCTCAGCCGCAGCGTGTCGCCCGCCTCCACCCGCTCGTGCAGGTAGCTGGACACCATGCCGTCGGGCGCGCCTGCGGTGCCGGACACCCGCTTCACGGTGATCCGCCAGTGCTCGGCGCCGGACCGGCCGGAGAGGCTATATTGCCGGATCTGCTGTCCCCGGCCGCCGTCGAGGTCCACCGCGACCGAGACGTACTGGCCCGGGGTGAAGCCGGGCATCGGGCCGCCGTCGGCCGGGACCAGGGTGAACGAGACCACGTCGGCGGTCTCCCGGGTCGTCTCCGCCACCCGCCACGGCCGCCACACCGAGTCGTGCTCCGTCACCCCGGCGACCGTGTAGAGCCGGGCCTCCCGGGCGATCAGCTCGCAAGCCAGCAGCCAGTAGACCTCGTCCCAGGCCGCCGCGACCTCGGGGGTCACCGCGTCGCCGAGCACCTCGCCGACCGCGGCGAGCAGGTGCCGCCCGACGATCGGGTACTGGGTGGCGGTGATGCCGAGCGCGGCGTGCTTGTGGGCGACCCGGTCCATGATCGGCCCCCACGGCACCGTGCTACCCCCGATCAGGTGCTCGGCGTACGCGACCACGGCGGCGGCGAGCGCGGCCTTCTGCTGCCCGGTGGCCTGGTTGCCTCGGTTGAAGATGTCCAGCAGCTCCGGGTGGGCGTCGAACATCCGCTGGTAGAACCGGCCGGTGATCGCCTCACCGTGGGCCTGCACGGCGGGCAGGGTCGCCGCCACCACCGCTGCTGAGGATTCCGAGAGCACGACTACTCCTTCGGACAGGGATTGGGTCGCGCCCAACTGAACAGGAATCTGGGATTCCGCTTCAGGGTCGAAGGTCCCGGACGGGAAATGATCCAGGTCACCCGCCGGCTCCGGCTGGTCGGCCCGTGCCGGGTCGTCCGGTGGCTGGCTAGGGTCGGGTGGTGAAGCTCAACCGGTCGACGGACATGGCCCTGCGGATCGCCATGCTCACGGCCGCGTCTCCGGCCCGGACGACCGTGGAGGAGCTCGCCACCCGGCTCGCGCTGCCCCGCAGCCACGTCGCCAAGGTCGTGCAGCGGTTGCAGCGGCTCGGGGTGCTGGTGACCACCCGCGGTCGCTCCGGCGGGGTGGCCTTCGCCGAGCAGGCCGGCGAGTTGACCGTCGGGCTGGTGGTCCGGGCTTTCGAGGGGGACGGCGAAGTGGTCTCCTGCGAGCAGCCGGCCTGCCCGCTGGTCGCCGGCTGCCGGCTCCGCGGTGAACTGCGCCGGGCCCAGGCCGCCTTCCTCGCCGTGCTCGACGGGGTACGCCTCGGCGACCTGGTGGACGGCTCCGCCAGCCAGATCCTGCTCAGCCTCGGGGCGCCGCCCGCCCGCAACGCGAGCCTCGGGTCGTAGCTCCCGGTGAGCACCGATCGGCCGGATCGCCCTCGGCCGATCGTTCGGGGAAGACAACCGGCAGGTCAAGCGGTTGTGCTGCACGGACGCCTCCTCGCCTCCGGACGCCCACGCCCGGGCGGTGGCAGAGACCCCGGACGCGGCCAAACCGGACGCCGCACCCACCCGGTGCCACGGCTCTGTCGGATCGCCGGGCTAGGCTCGCTGCGGCGCGCCGCGCGAGGCGATCAAGCCGGTGAGCGGCACCACACCGCCGAGACCTGGGAGTACGACCAGTTGACCGCACAGCCTGAGACCCTGTACGGGGCCGACGACCTGACGCACCTGGAGGGGCTGGACGCTGTCCGCAAGCGCCCCGGCATGTACATCGGCTCGACCGACAGCCGTGGCGTGGGTCACCTCGTCAACGAGATCCTCGACAACTCCACCGACGAGGGTGTCGCGGGTCACGCCACCAAGATCGACGTGATCCTGCACGCCGACGGCTCGGTGCAGGTCGACGACGACGGGCGGGGCATCCCCACCGACGTGCACGCCAAGTCCGGCATCTCCGGCGTCGAGCTGGTGCTGACCCGGCTGCACGCGGGCGGCAAGTTCGGCGGCTCGGGCTACAAGACCTCCGGCGGGCTGCACGGCGTGGGCGCCTCCGCGGTCAACGCGCTCTCCCGGCGGTTCGACGTCACGGTCTGCCGCGGCGGCAAGATCCACTCGATGTCGTTCCGGCACGGCGTACCCGGGATCTTCGACGGGGACGGCCCGGACGCGGCGTTCACGCCCGGCCCCGGCCTGCAGATCGTCGGCGCGATGAAGCGCCGCCAGCCGACCGGCACCTCGATCCGTTGGTGGCACGACCCGCGCTACTTCGAGACCGGCGCGACGCTGGACACCGAGGCGGTCCGGCTCAAGCTGCGCAACACCGCCTTCCTCGTCCCCGGCGTGGCATACCGGCTGCGCGACGAGACGGGGGAGGAGGTCGTCGAGGAGAGCTTCCACTTCCCCAACGGCCTCACCGACATGGTGGAATACCTCGCCCCGGCCGGCGACCGCCCGGTCTCCGGCACGCTGCTGGTCACCGGCGAGGGGACCTACCGGGAGAACGCCGCCGACGCCAACGGCGTGATGCAGTCCAACGTGCAGCGCCGGGCCGAGGTCGAGGTCGCGTTCCGCTGGGGCACCGGCTACGAGCGCACCGTCGAATGCTTCACCAACACCATCCGCAACGCGCACGGCGGCACCCACCGCAAGGGCTTCGAGCGGGCCCTGGCGCGTACCCTCGCCGAGGCCGCCCGCAACACCCGCGGCCTGCTCAAGCCCAAGGAGGACGCGCCCACCCTGGACGACGTCCTGGAGGGCATGACCGCGGTGGTGCACGTGCGGATCCCGGAGCCGCAGTTCACCTCGCAGACCAAGGACGAGCTCTCCACCGCCGGCATCACCAAGGTGCTGCAGGGCCTGGTCGAGCAGCACCTCAAGGCCTGGCTGGAGGACCGGAAGACCAAGGCCGAGGCCCGGACGGTGCTGCAGAAGATCGTCGACGCGGCGCGGGTGCGGCTCACCCAGAAGCAGCAGAAGGACGCCGCCCGGCGTAAGACCGCGCTGGAGGGCGCGTCGATGCCGGCCAAGCTGGTCGATTGCCGGGCCACCGGGGTGGACCGCAGCGAGCTGTTCATCGTGGAGGGCGACAGCGCCCTCGGCACCAGCCGGATGGCCCGCTCCTCCGAATACCAGGCCCTGCTGCCCATCCGCGGCAAGATCCTCAACGTGCAGAAGGCCAACCTCCAGCAGGTGCTGGACAACGCCGAGTGCGCGGCGATCGTGCAGGTGCTCGGCGCCGGCTCCGGGCGTACCTTCGACCTGTCGGCGATGCGTTACGGCCGGGTCCTCATCATGGCCGACGCGGACGTCGACGGCGCGCACATCCGTACCCTGCTGATCACGCTCTTCGCCCGGTACATGCGACCGCTGATCGAGGCCGGGCGGCTCTACGCGGCCATGCCACCCCTGCACAAGATCACTACCAAGGGGCGCAACCCGCAGACCATCTACACCTACACCCAGGCCGAGATGGAGGCGACGGTCCGCAAGCTGGAGAAGGCCGGCAAGCAGATCGTCACCCCGATCCCGCGCTTCAAGGGCCTCGGCGAGATGGACGCCGACGAGCTCTGGGAGACCACCATGAACCCGGCCACCCGAGCGGTCCGCCGGATCACCCTCGACGACGTCGAGGCCGCCGAGCAGATCCTCGAACTGCTCATGGGGGAGAAGGTCGAACCCCGCCGCAACTGGCTCATCGACTCGGCCGACCGGGTCGACCGCGAAGCCATCGACGCCTGACCACCGGGTTCGTTTCGGAAGGAAAGCTGAACCATGGCACGCCGTAGGGACGACCGCGCCCGCGCCGACCTGTCCGCGTTCGACCAGGCCGGTGCGCGGGTCTTCGACAACCCGCTGATCACCGAGGTCTCCGACTCCTACCTGGAGTACGCCTTCTCGGTCATCCACTCCCGCGCCCTGCCCGACGCGCGGGACGGCCTCAAGCCGGTGCACCGGCGCATCCTCTGGTCGATGTACGAGCAGGGCCACCGCCCCGACCGGGGGCATGTGAAGTCTGCCCGAATTGTCGGGGATGTGATGGGTAAGTACCATCCGCACGGCGACGCCGCGATCTACGACGCGATGGTCCGCCTTGCCCAGGACTTCTCGCTCAACGCCCCGCTCATCGATGGGCATGGAAACTTTGGAAGCCCAGACGATGGACCGGCCGCGGCGCGTTACTGCGTCACAGGTGACACTCGTATCCGTCTCGCCGATGGCACCAGTCCCCGCATCGAAGACCTTGTGTCACTTCCGTCGGACAGTGAGGCGGATGCCGACTTCGAGGTAGTTGACAAGGATGGAAAGTCTGTCCATGTCAACAAGGTCTTTAACTCCGGCGTGCATCCGACGATTCGGATTACGACGGAGGCGGGCTTCTCGCTTCGCGGTAGCGAGAATCATCTCGTGCTCTGCCTGGAAGCGCCGATGGGCGTCCCCGTCTTTCAGTGGCGACGCCTCGATGAAGTCGCCGCCGGCACGGTTGTCTGTGTCGCGCGCAACGCCTGGGCCCAGGTGATCCCGGCCGCCCGCGAGTACATGTTGGGTGTTCTCGGTGGCGCGTGGGCCTCTGAAGGCTTCGCAAGCGGCTCTCGCGCCGGCTTCAGCAACACTGACGAGCATTTCTTCGGGGAAGTTCTGCACGCATACGACCAGGTCGTCGGCGGCCGGCGCTATGTGAGCGAGCGGCACACCCGCCGGGATCGTAAGCGTATCCAGGAACTGGATGTCCAGGACTTCGCCGGCGGTATGGAAGCCTTCCGGGCGAGTCCTCTGGCCGAGTTCATCGGCCACCAGGCGCGAGAGAAGTTCGTACCCCAGTTCGTCTGGAACGGCGGATGGGGAGTGAAGCGCGCTTTCCTGATGGCCCTCTTCGAGGGTGACGGCGGGGTCCGGGTCGCGAACAGCAGCTTCACGATTCAGTACACCAGCTATAGCGAACGACTAACTCGGGAAGTTCAGGAGCTGCTGGCGGAGTTCGGCGTCATCGCCTGTCGGCGTCAATACACGCGTCCCAGTGGTTCCGTGGAGCACCGACTGGTTGTTTCCGGTCTTCGAAACATCAAGGCTTTCGCCAACCGGGTCGGCTTCCTCCGCACGAAGCAGGCAGTGTTGAACCAGGTGTTGGGGCATGCGCCGCTGCGTCCACATCGCCTTAGCCAGGATCACGTCCCATTCGTCGCTGACTACGTGCGCAGCGCCCTCGACTTCGACCGCAGAGGCAGCGGACCGAAGTGGCTGACGCAGCACAACTTCGACCGCGTCGAACGGTGGGAGACCGAACGGCTCCGCATCATCGATCGGATCAAGGACACCGAGATCCTCGCGACCATCCTTCCGATCATGGACTCCGGGTATCGATTCGAGCAGATTGCCGAAGTGACGCGTGAGGAGCCAGCAGAGGTCTACTCGGTCCGGGTCGAGTCCGCTGATCACTCCTTCCTGGCCGGTGGCTTCGTCAACCACAACACCGAGGCCCGGATGTCCCGGGAGGCGATGCTGCTCGTCGGCGAGCTGGGCGAGGACACGGTCGACGTCGAGCCCAACTACGACGGCTCGCTCACCCAGCCCACCGTGCTGCCGGCAGCTTTCCCCAACCTGCTGGTCAACGGCGCGTCCGGGATCGCGGTCGGCATGGCCACCAACATGATCCCGCACAACCTGGGCGAGGTCGTCCAGGCGGCCCGTTGGCTGATCAACCACCCGGACGCCACGCTGGACAAACTCATGGAGTTCGTCCCCGGCCCGGACCTGCCGACCGGCGGGCTGCTGCTCGGCCTGGACGAGGTGCGCCGGGCGTACGAGACCGGCCGGGGCGTGGTGCGGATGCGCGGCCGGGTGGAGATCGGCCCGCTCGAGGGCAGCCGCGGCCGGCAGGCCATCACGGTCACCGAGCTGCCCTACGGCGTCGGTGCGGAGAAGGTCATCGCGGCCATCACCAACGAGGTCAACAAGACCAAGCGGCTCTCCGGCATCGCCGACGTCAAGGACCTCACCGACCGGGAGAACGGCACCCGTCTGGTCGTCGAGTGCAAGGTCGGGGTCAACCCGCAGGCGCTGCTCGCCGACCTCTACCGGCTCACCCCGCTGGAACAGTCCTTCGGCGTGAACAACCTGGTCCTGGTGGACGGCCAGCCGCAGACCCTGGGGCTCAAGGAGCTGCTGGACGTCTTCCTCGCCCACCGGTACGAGGTGGTGACCCGGCGCAGCGCGTACCGCAAGCGCAAGCGCGAGGAGCGGCTGCACCTGGTCGACGGTCTGCTGATCGCCCTGCTCGACATCGACAAGGTGGTCAAGCTGATCCGGGCCAGCGAGGACGCCCAGGCCGCCAAGGACGGCCTGATGCAGAAGTTCAAGCTCTCCGAGATCCAGGCGACCTACATCCTGGACACCCCGCTGCGGCGCCTCACCAAGTACGACCGGCTGGAGCTGGAGGCCGAGCAGGAGAAGCTGCGCGCCGAGATCGCCGAGCTGTCGAAGATCCTCGACGACCCGAAGGTGCTGCGGAAGCTCGTCTCCGACGAGCTGGCCGCCGTGGTCAAGCAGTTCGGCGCCGAGCGCCGCACCACCCTGGTCGACGGGGACCTCAAGGAGGTGCTGGCCGCCTCCGTACCGGCCGGGCCGCTGGAGGTCGCCGACGACCCGTGCCAGGTGATCCTCTCCGCCACCGGGCTGGTCGCCCGGACCGCGGCCGAGTCGGAGGAGGCCACCGAGGGGCGCCGGCGCAGCGGCCGGGTCAAGCACGACGCGGTACGCGCCGTCGTCTCTTCCACCGCGCGGGGCCGGGTGCTCCTGGTCACCAGCGCCGGGCGGGCCTTCAAGATCGACGTACTGCCGCTGCCGGTGCTGCCCGAGCAGTCCGGCACGGTGTCGCTGCGCGGCGGCATGTCCGCGGCCGAGCTGGCGCCGCTGGAGCCGGGGGAGACCGTGGTGGGGCTGGCGCCGCTCGGCCCGTCCGCCGAGGGATCGCCCGGCCTGGCGCTGGGCACCCGGCAGGGCGTGATCAAGGTCTGCGCGCCCGAGTGGCCGGTCCGCTCGGACGAGTTCGAGGTGATCTCCCTGCGCGACGGCGACGAGGTGGTCGGGGCGACCTGGCTCACCGACGGCGCCGAGACGCTGGCGTTCGTCTCCTCGGAGGCGTCACTGCTGCGCTTCGCCGCGTCGCTGGTGCGCCCGCAGGGCATCAAGGGCGGCGGCATGGCCGGCATCAACCTGCCGGCCGGGGCGACGGTCGTCTTCTTCGGCGCGGTCCGCACCGACGATCCGGGGCACGGGGAGCCGATGGTGGTCACCTCGACCGGCGCCACGGTGAAGGTGACGCCGCTCAAGGCGTACCCGGCGAAGGGGCGGGCGACCGGCGGGGTGCGCGCGCAGCGGTTCCTCAAGGGCGAGGTGGACCTGGCGGTGGCCTGGGTCGGTCCGCGTCCGGTCGGCGCGACCGCCACCGGCGATCCGGTGGAACTGCCCCCGGCGGACCCCCGCCGCGACGGTTCCGGCTTCGCGGTCATGCTCGGCCCCACCGTCGTCGGCCACCAGATCGAACGCGACTGACCAGGCACCGCGGCAGGGCCGGCGGCTCACGCCGCCGGCCCTGCCGTGTTTCCCCCGTCCCGCGTGTTGATCATGAGGTTGGCGGTCCCGAAACGGACATCTCGCCCAGCCAACCTGATGATCACCGGGGTGGTCTCGGGGGCGGGGGAACGGTCAGAGTTCGGGTTCGGGGGCGGGGCGGGATTCCGGCGTGGTGCCGCGGAGGCGGGCGATGAGGCGCATGCCGTGGTAGATGGCCAGGGCAGCGGCGGTGCCGAGGGCGATGCCGCTGAACGACAGGTCGCCGGCGATGAGGGTGTAGTTGGCCGCCCCGATGATCACCGCAACGGCGGCGGTCATCAGGTTGACCGGGTCGTGGAAGTCGACCCGGTTCTCGATCCAGATCCGCGCGCCGAGGATGGCGATCAGGCCGTAGAGGGCGGTGGTCGCCCCGCCCAGCACCCCGGCCGGCACGGTGAGGATCAGCGCGCCGAACTTCGGGCTCAGCCCGAGCAGCACCGCCGCCACGCCGGCCACCCAGTACGCGGCGGTCGAGTAGACCCGGGTCGCCGCCATCACGCCGATGTTCTCCGCGTACGTGGTGGTGCCGGAGCCACCGCCCGAGCCGGCGAGCACGGTGGCGATGCCGTCACCGAGGAGCGCCCGGCCCATGTCCCGGTCGAGGTTGCGGCCGGTCATCGCGGCGACCGCCTTGACGTGCCCGGCGTTCTCCGCGATCAGCACCAGGATCACCGGGATGACCAGCACCACCGCCCGCAGGCTGAAGCTCGGGGCGTGCAACTGCGGCAGCCCCACCCAGGCGGCCTCCTTCAGCCCGGTGACCGCCTTCGGGTCGAGTTCGCCGAGGACCGCGGCGAGCACCCAGCCGACCACCACGCCGAGCAGGATGGAGAGCCGGGCGAGGAAGCCCCGGAAGAGCACCGTCGCGACCAGGATCGCGACCAGGGTGACCACCGCGATCAGCGGCTGCGCCTTCACGCCGGTGCCGCTGCCCCCGCCGTCCCAGGCCACCGGGGCCAGGTTGAGCCCGATCAGCGCGACGATGGCGCCGGTGACCACGGGCGGCATGAGCGCGTCGATCCAGCGTGCGCCGGCCCACTGCACCACCAGGCCGACCAGGGCCAGCACCGCGCCGACCACCACGATGCCACCCAGCGCCGCCGGGATGCCGCCGCTGGTCTTCGCGGCCAGCACCGGGGCGATGAACGCGAACGACGAGCCCAGGTACGACGGCAGCCGGTTGCCGGTGATCAGCAGGAACAGCAGCGTGCCGAGCCCGGAGAAGAAGAGTGTGGTGGCCGGCGGGAAGCCGGTGATCAGCGGCACCGTGAAGGTGGCGCCGAACATCGCGACGACGTGCTGCACGCCGACGCCGACGGTACGCGGCCAGGACAGCCGCTCGTCGGGATGCACCACGTCGCCGGGGCGGACGGACCGGCCGTCGCCGTGCAGGTGCCACGGGGACCAGCGGGGTCGTGGCTCGGTGGAGGACTGGGACATGCTCCGCCCTTCGCGTCGTCAGGTGACGGGGGCGTGATCGACCCTGAGGGTCGTTTGTAGCACGTCACGGATCCGCGCCCGGGTGCGGTGGGCCGGATCCGGCAGCGCCGGGGGCGTGCGCCGGCGCGGCCGAGCCGGTCGGGGTCAGGCGACGCCGGCCGGACGGAACTGGACGCTGATCCGGGGACCGACCGGGCGGGCGGTCTTGGGGATGGCGTGCTCCCAGGTGCGCTGGCACGACCCGCCCATCACCACCAGGTCGCCGTGGCCGAGCGGAAAGCGCAGGCTCGCCCCGCCGCCGCGGGGACGCAGCAGCAGCGGGCGTGGCGAGCCGAAGGACACGATGGCCACCATGGTGTCGCTGTGCGCGGAGCGGCCCAGGGTGTCGCCGTGCCAGGCGACGCTGTCGCGGCCGTCGCGGTAGAGGCACATGCCGGCGGTGACGAAGGGCTCGCCCAGTTCGTCCGCGTAGTGCCGGGTGAGCGCCGCGCGGGCCTCGGTGAGCACCGGGTGGGGCAGTGGGCGGCCGGCGCCGTACCAGCAGAGCAGGCGGGGCACGTCGACCTCGGTCTCGTACATGGTGCGGCGCTCGGCCCGCCAGGGCACGTCGCGCAGCAGCGTGTCGAGCACCCCGTCGGAGCCCCGCACCCAGCCCGGCAGGTGGTCGACCCACGCTCCGCGGCTCAGCTCGTGCCGGCGCGGCCCGCCGGCGAGCGGGCCCAGGGTCGGCCCCTGCTCGGCGAAGTCGAGCATCGAGGGCTGGTACGCGACGTCGGACACGACGCCGATCCTACCCCTCGATCGAACAGACGTACGAGGACGCTGTCCGCGGCTCGCCGGCGCCCCGATGGCCGGGCGGCCCGACGGCGCGGGAGGCGGTCCGGGGCGCCGGCGGGTAGGGTGCCCGGCGGCGGCGTCGCGGTGGAGCGCTGCCCCGGGTGGTCCCGGTGCCGCCCGTCGCCGACCGCCCGAGGAGGAGACGCGCTGATGATCCTGCTGACGGTCGGGCGTCCGGCATGACCAGTACGCCGACCGTGGCCCAGGCCGTCCGGCTGCCGTCGCTGACCGGGTTGCGGTGGGTCGCCGCCCTGCTGGTCTTCGGCTTCCATGCGGGGACCATGCGGATCGTTGCCGAGCCCGACTACCAGGCCGTGGTGAGCTGGCTGTTCACCCTCGGCCTGTCCGGTGTGGAGTTCTTTTTCATCCTCAGTGGATTCGTGCTGGTGTGGTCGTACCGGGACGGTGAGCCCCGGCGTACCTTCCTGCGTCGCCGGCTCGCCAAGATCTACCCGAACCACCTGGTCACCTTCGTGGCCGCGCTGGTGGTCGCGTTCTGGTTCGCCGACCCGGTCGCTCCCTGGGCCGCGCTGGGCAACCTGGCCCTGGTGCAGGCCTGGAACCCCACCCCCGGCTACTTCTACAGCGTCAACACGGTGAGCTGGTCGCTCTCCTGCGAACTCGCCTTCTATCTCTGCCTGCCGTTCGTGCTGCCCTACCTGCGTCGGTCGCGCACCGGGCTGCTCCGGGCGGTGGTGGTCGCCGCACCGCTGCTCATCCTGGCCCTGTGGCCGGGTCAGCTGCTGGTGCCCGAGGAGGACCGGTGGTGGTTCACCCAGGTATTCCCGGTGGCACGGTCGCTGGAGTTCTGGATGGGCGTGGCCGCGGCGGAACTGATGCGCCGGGGCCGCTGGCGTGGCCCGAACCTCACCGTGGCCAGCCTGCTCTTCGTCGCCACCTGGGTGGTCGCCGCGCAGTGGGTCCGCGCGGAGCTCTGGGCGGCTCTGCTCGCGGTCGCGTACCTCCTGGTCATCACCGCCGCGGCCGACGCCGACGTGCACGGCCGGCGCACCCCGTGGCGCTCTCGTCCGATGGTCTGGCTCGGTGAGGTCTCCTTCGCGTTCTACCTGGTGCACGTGCTGGTGATGCAGGCCGTGCTGCGCCTGACCGGGCACTGGGGCGAGGGGCTGCGCGGCTGGTGGGGCCCGCTCGCGGTGCTCGGCTTCCTGCTGGGCAACCTGCTGCTCGCCGCGGCCCTGCACCGCTGGGTGGAGACGCCGATGATGCGCCGGCTGGGACCGCCCCGCCGGGCCCGCGCGCAGGCCACCCCCGCCGCACCGGTCGAGGTCCGCGTCCCACGGCCCCGGTCGATCGAGTACGCGGGGCGGCGCGACCCGCGCTGAGCGGGCCGCAGGACCACACCCCCGCCGCCGGACCGGTGTCCACGCTGGCCGGTGCGCCTCTGCGGCGGTGCGACACGCCCGTGGACGTGCGATACGGCCGGTTCGACGGTAATTTGGACCGGTGCTTCCGATCGCGCTCACCTGTCCCGTGTGGTGGGTGGCGCGCTGGACCGCGCGAATGCTGGCCAGCCTGGCCGTGGTCGTCGCCTGCTCGCTCGGCGCCGCCACGTTGCCCCTGGGCCCGGCCGCGGCGGCGCACGCGGCTCCCGCGGCGGTCGCCGTCGACACCGCGACCCTTCGGGCCGGGCACCTCGGCGGCACCGAGTCCGCCGGCGCCGACCCCACCCTCCGGGCGCTGATCCGCTGGTCCGGCGGGGCCGCCGACGCGGTGGTCCGGGCCGGGACCGGAGCGCCCGGTCCCGCCGCGCGGATCGGGACCGGATCGGCTGCGGCGGCCGGGTGGACGTCGGACGCGACCGGCGACCGGCAGGCAGTCCTGGCCAGCGCACCGGACTCGTTGGTGCGGGGTGTCGTGGTCGCCCCGGCCGACCGGCACCGCGTTCTGGTCGGGCTGGTCCCGGCGACCGTCGGCTCCCGGGCCCCGCCCGCCCGCTGACGAGCCCGGCGGGCCCGGCCCGCCCACGCCGTACCCGAACCTCACCCCGCACCGGCCGGTGGCGGCGCCCGTACCCGGTCGCGCCCCGCCCCGCCGGCCGTGCGGACCTCTCCACCACGTCGTTCCCGTGAGGTGCCGACCATGAAGCAGACCCTTCTCTACCACTTCCTGACCGAGGTTCCCGTGGCCGCCGCCATCTGGTCGGCCCTGCTCGTGCTCGCCCTGGGCGTGCTCGCCGTCCTGGTCGCCCGGCCCGAGCGGGGGACTCCGCCGGATCCCGCCCCCGACCCGGCCGCCGTGGCGGCCGCCCGCCACGCCGACCTGCGCCGGTACGCCGATGAGGTGGCGGTCGCCGCCGCCGGGGCCCGGCAGACCGCGCGCCGGTGGCGCGAGCAGTGGCTGACCGCGCACGACGAGGTCGACCGGGCCTGGCGGGCGTACGACGAGGCCGAGGCGGCCGCCCGGCGGTTCGCGGGGGCCGCCGTGCTGCCCGAGCCGCGGACGCCCCGGACGCCGGCCGAGTACGCGGCCCGGGAGCGGTGGCTGCACCACGCCGCCATGACGGCGCACTGGCAGGGCGACCTGACTGCCCGGCAGCTCGCGGACGTCCTCGCCGGGCGCAACGGGTGGGACCCGCGCCGGCATCCGGCCGAGCAGGAGATCGCCCTGGCCCGGGTGGTACGCGACGGCCGGCGGGCCCGGTGGCGGGCGGCCGCCGAACGGGAGCGGCGGGCCTGGCGGGACGCCGAAGTGGCCGCCGAGGCGGCCCGGGTGCTGGCCGTGGAGGCGTACGCGGCCGCCGAGGCGGTGCGCCCCGGAGCGGTCCCGGTACGCCCCGCCGAGGCGGTGACCCAGACCCTCGCCCCGGTGTCGGCCGGCGCCGTCGCGGCGCACCCCGCACGGTGGCGTCCGGCGCGGGTCGGCTGAATCGTTATCCGAATTAGGTGAGCCCGGTCACGGCGACCGGGGAAACGGTCAACCGGATCAGGCCGGGCGATCGAGCCCCGCAATTCCCCTTCGATCCCCACCCGGATGTCCGATAGTCACCCGACGGTTCCCGTTAAAACGGTCGTCCCATTGAGTCAGGTCAGTGACCGGCTGTTCCGGTCTCGGTAACGGTGGTTGACGTTTACGCAGGTGGGCACGCTTGGCAGGCGGCGTACCCACCGGTAGTGTCAGCGCGTCCGGTGCGGTTTTCGATCGCAAGTGGCGACGCCGCGCCGACCCGCTCAATCGTGATCTCACGAACCGGGGACCCAGTGCAACACCGGGGTGAATCCGCGAGCCAAGGCCCGCGGTAGGGCCTACTTCCCGCCCGAATCCGTCAGCTAACCCGGTAGGCGGCCACGGAAGGAGTTCCAACCTCGTGCGAACCACCCCCCGATCCTCCCCCCGCCTCCACGGCGCCACGGTGCCGGCGCTCGCCTGACCCGCGAGTCCGTTCCGGTAACCGACCCCCGCTGCCCGGTCCGCCGGGCGCTCTTTTCCCGCGGCCACCCGCCCAGGAACGCGCGTGAGCTACTCCGCGCGTCGGGTCGGCGTGTGCCGCTCCGGCCCCCGTGGAGGAACACGTGAAGCACCACCTGAAGCGTCAGCTGCGGCGCCTCGCGACCGAGCGCCCGTACCAGATCGTCGCCGGCTCCGCCGCGGCCCTCGTGCTGGCCGGCGGCGCCAGCGCGGCACTGGCCAGCACGAACGACGCGCCGGTCCGGCAGGAGACCACCGCCGCCGTCGCCGAACTGGCGCCGCGCCTCGGTGACGTCGCCACCCGGAGCGAGGCCCGGGTCGCCGCCCCGTCCCCGACCGCCTCGCCCAGCGGGTCGCCGAGCGGGTCGCCGTCGGCGAAGGCCAGCTCGGCCAAGCCGGACCCGGACGTCACGAAGACCGCGAAGGCGAAGCCGAAGCCGCCGTCGACGAAGGTCCTCGACTACAACTACGAGGCCCAGACCGCCTACTGGAACTGCGGTCCGGCTGCGGTGCGCAACGCGCTGAGCGCGAGCGGCGTCGAGACCACCCAGGACGCGATGGTCGCCCCGCTGAACGCCGGCGAGAACGGCACCAACTCGGCCGAGGACACCACCCGCGGGCTCAACCAGATGGTCAAGGGCAACCCGTACCGGACCCACATGATCCCCGGCCAGGCCGCGACCCCGGCGCAGATGGACCAGCTCCAGGCCGACGTGGTCAAGGCGATCACCGACGGCCGCGGCGTGGTGGTCAACATCGCCGGCTCCGCCACCGACACCAACGGCGGCTGGCACTCGTTCCCCGGCGGCCACTACATCGCCGTGGTCGGCTACAAGGACGACGGCCGGACGGTGCGGATCGCCGACTCGGCGAACCCGGCGTTGCCCGAGTACTGGATCACCACCATCGATCTGGCGAACTGGGCCGCCACCCGCGGCTACTCCGCCTGATCCCACCCCTGCACGTCGGGCACCGGCTCCTGGAGCCGGTGCCCGACGTGGTGTCCGGGGCCGGTCTCGCGCCTGGTGTCCGTCCGGTGGCACACTGCGCCGTATGGGCGACGAGACGGGTACCCGCCATCTGCTGCTGCTGCACGGCATGGGCGCCACCGGTGAGGTGTGGCTGCCCTGGGCGCCGCTGCTGGAGCGCCGCTGGGCGGGCCGCTGGCTGGCCCCCGACCTGGCCGGGCACGGCTGGTCGCCGCAACTGCCGGCGTACTCCTTCGAGGCGCTCGCGGACCGGGTGGTGGCGGGGCTCGGCCCGGTCGCCGACCGGCTCGGCCCCCGGGACCGGCTGGTGGTGCTCGGGCACTCGCTCGGCGGGGTGGTGGCGCTGGCGCTGGCCGCACGGGCGCGGCAGCTTCCGATCGACGGGGTGGTCGGGCTCGGCATCAAGGTCGCCTGGTCGCCGGCCGAGCTGGACAAGGCCCGCGAGCTCGCCCAGCGGCCGGTGACCTGGTTCGCCAGCCGGGACGAGGCGGCCCGCCGCTACCTGCGGGTGGCCGGGCTGGCCGGGCTGTTCGCCCCCGACCACCCGGTGGTGGACGCCGGGCTGCGCCGCGAGGACGGCCGCTGGCGGCTGGCCATGGACCCGGCCGCGTTCGCGGTCGGGGAGCCCCAGCTGCCCGCCCTGCTCGCCGCGACCGACGTGCCGGTGCTGCTGGCCCGGGGAGAGCAGGACCCGATGGTGTCCGACGGACAGCTCAAGGAGTTGGGCGTGCCGGTGGCGACGCTGCCGGGGCTCGGCCACAACGCGCACGTCGAGGACCCCGCCGTGGTCCTCGACCTGCTCGCGCCGTTCGCGGCGCCCGACGGGCCGTGACGCCGTCGCCCCGCAGGCAGGGCGACGACATCACGACCGCAGGTTGCGTCAGTAGAAGCAGCCGGTGGCGGGCAGGGCGGACGGGGCCGGTGGGGCGACGCCGTCGTAGATGGCCAGCAGCATGTTCTGCGGGCAGCGGTTGGCGCCGTTGACCCGGACCTCCAGGTGCAGGTGCGGCCCGGTCACGTTGCCGGTGGCCCCGGTGTAGCCGAGGACCTGGCCGGCGCTGACCCGGGAGCCGGCGGCGACCGAGCGCGAGTTCAGGTGGCAGTAGAGGTAGTAGGCACCGTCGTCGGCGGTGATGCCGATGCCGAGGCCGCAGCTGCCGCCGACGTGCCCGATCGTCCCGGAGGTGATCGCGTACGTGGTCGTGCCGGTCACGGTGGGCAGGTCGATCGCCGGGTAGTCGTGGTGCGGATCGTCGTACTCGCTGCGGGGCAGCACCGACTTGCCGATGACCAGCCGGTAGTTGCCGGTGCCGCCGCTGCCGCCGGTCAGGTACTGCCAGGTGGTGGTGTCGACCGAGCCGCCGGAGAGGCCACGGGCGGACTTGAAGTTGTTCACGGCGTTGGTCGTGGCCGGGCCCCAGTCGCCGTCCACGGCCAGGCCGTAGCCGTACTTGTTGAGTGCGGTCTGCAGCGCGCGGACCGCGTCGTTGTTGGCCCCGGCGCTCAGGGTGACCACCAGCTTGCCCCAGGTCTGAGCGCCGATTTGGCCGTCCGCGGAGAGGCCGTTGGCTGACTGGAAGGACTTCACGGTCGAGGTGGTGCCGGCGCCGTACTGGCCGTCGACCGTGAGGCTGTAGCCGCGGTGGCGGAGCAGGTACTGGGCGGTGGTGACGTTGGCGCCGGTCGAGCCGTTGCTGAGCAGGGGCCAGGCCGGCGCCGCGGCCTGGGCCGCGGTCGGACCGGTCAGTGCGGCCGCCACGGCGAGCGCGAGCGCGCCGAGCCACATGGCGAGCTGACGGAAAACCGGTTTCATAGGTGCTCCTGTGGACGAGGGGTGGCCGGCGTGCGGACGTGCCGCGTCGCCGGTAACGGGGCCGACTACACCGAGTCGGCTGGGCGCCCGGGAGCAAGTATGATGATGGAGATAAATATTTACAACGGTGAATGTGTGGCGGTGATTTTCGACACGCCGATGACCGCTCCAGCCTTTGGCGACGGAGCGGTCAGGCGGTGGGGGTGGGTCAGGCGGTGGGGGACAGCGGCGAGCCGTCCGGCGCGACCGCGTCGGCGGCGCGCGGGGCCGGCGGGTTCCAGCCGGGTTCGAGCTGCCGGCGGGCGGCGTCGAGGAACGCCTCGGCGTACGAATCGGCGGGGAAGTCGCCCAGGTAGCGGGTGCGAGTGGCCCAGCGGGCCGCGGCCTTCGGGTCGGTGTCGAGCAGCTCGGTCAGCACTTCGTCCACGTTGGACATGTCCCGGCGCAGCACGTAGCCGGAGCCGGCCAGGGGGAACCGGGCGACGAACTCGTCGCCGTCGGCGCCCATGTCGGTCACCGCGTACGGCTTGCCGGAGTAGAGGTAGTCGGAGATCACCCCGGAGACGTCCGAGACCAGCGCGTCGGAGCGGTTGACGCAGTCGGTCAGGGTCAACTCGCGGGTGGCCGCCGCGCCCCACAGGTGCGCCCGGCCGGTCTTCGCCCGGTCTGCGGCGAGCAGCTCGGTGAGCCGGGCCAGCTGCCGCGCCGAGGCCGGGTTCTGCGCCGTGTACGGGTGGTGCCGCAGGATCACCGTGGCGCCCCGGTCCAGCAGCCGGCGGAGCACCGTCTCGGCCACCGGAAGGGAGCAGTAGTTCGCGTCCGCGTGGTGCCCCGTCCAGGTCGGCGTGTAGAGCACCGTCGGGTTGGCCAGGCTGCGGACCGGCTCCCGGCGTACCTCGATCGCCTCCACCTGGGGGCGGCCGACCACGACGAACTTCTCGGCGGGGATCTCCACGCCGGCGCGGGCGTACCGCTCGATCGCGGCCTGCCCGGCCACGAAGATCCGGTCGAAGATCGCCGACACCGGGTTGGCGCTGGGCGCCTTGTCGCTGTCCCCGTGGTGCAGCTGCACGTGGGTCAGGTGGGCGAACCGGATGCAGTGGCTGTTCTTCGCACCATGGTTGACGTAGAACGCCGCCCGCAGGCTGGGCACCAGGGCCTCGTCCATGGCCTTGAGCGTCGGGCAGAACACCACGGGCGCGCTGGTCGCGGCGGCGATCGCCGGCAGGAACTCCGGCTCCCGCAGCATGACCAGGAACGGCCGGCCGATCCGCTCCAGGTAGGGCAGCCACATGGTGACCTGGTACTCCGACCCGGGCGGGGCGGAGAAGTAGAGCACGAACTCGGGCTGGTGGCGGCGCAGCGCCCGGCCCACCGGCCCGCCCCCGGCCGGCGGCCGGAACCGCCGCCGGGCCAGGTCCAGCCCGACCGCGCCGCACCCGGCCCCGACCAGCAGGGCGGCGACCAGCGCGAGCCAGGCCGGCAGGGCGAGGACGGCGGCCACCGCCACCACGGCGAGCAGCACCAGCAGCGCGTCACCGAGCCGCGCGGCCACCAGCGGTGTCCAGGTGCGGACCGGCAGGTTGGCCGCGCGGATCTCCAGCGCCCCGGCCTCGCGCAGCGGCCCGACCAGCAGCACCAGGCCGAGCAGCACCAGCGCGGTGGCGGCCAGCGCCGGATCGAAGCCGGCGTCGAGGCGGCGGGCGTAGCCGACCAGGATCCCGGCGGCGACCAGCACCGACTCGGCGACGCCGTCGGCGGTGGGCCGTACCCGGCGTTCCCATGCGGCGGCGGCCAGGGCGGCGACCGCGATCGCCAGCCCCCAGCCGGTCGCGCCGGTGAGCGCCACGACGAGGAACGCCAGCACCGCCAGCCCGGTGGTCAGTGCCCGGGCGAGCAGCTTCCGGACCAGGTCACCACGCATCGCTACCACCCCGTCCCGCTGGTCGCCCGGCCCGACGTCGGCACCGGGTGCGCGTCCGGCTGGGCGGGCACCACGGCGACCTGCTCGCCGACCGGCTGCTCGCCGGGAGCCCGGCGGACGTCGATGACCTGCCCGGTCAGCTCGGAGACGAGCACGTCGAGGGAGGCCTGCGCGACCGCCTCGGCGGAGAGCAGGGTGTGCTCCGGCTCCTCGCCGAACGCTCTGGTACGCATCGGCGTGGCGGTGCGCTCCGGGTTGACGCAGTTGACCCGTACGCCGAAGTCGGCCCACTCGTCGGCGAGCGCCTGGGTCAGGTTGACCAGGGCCGCCTTGGTGGCCGAGTAGAGCGCGTACTGGGCCCGGCCGCGGGTGTACGAGCTGGAGGTGTAGAGCAGCAGCTGCCCCTTGGTCTGCCGGAGGTACGGCAGCGACTGCCGGGCGACGGTGACCGGGCCGACGAAGTTGACCTGCAGGAGCCGGTCCATCGTCGCGTCGTCCATCTCGGCGAGGGCGCCCTTCTCCAGGATCCCGGCGGTGACCACCACGTGGTCGATCCGGCCGGTCGCCTCGAAGGCGGTCGTCAGCGCTGCGGCCACGTCCTCGGCCCGCTCCACGTGGGTGCCGGTGGTGGAGCGGCTGAACGGGAAGACCTGGGCGCCGTAGCGGCGGGCCAGCTCGGTGAGGTCGTGGCCGATGCCGTAGCTGCCGCCGAAGACCACGATGGTCCGGCCGGTCAGCTCCTCGGTGTAGCTGCGGTGGTCGCTCACCCGGGGCGCCTGCGCGGCGGCGAGCTGGAAGAGCTTGTCCGCCAGGTGCACGTCGACCGGGTGGGTGACCTTGATGTTCTCGTCCGAGCCGTCGATCACCTTGATCGGCGTGCCGGGGAGATAGCGCAGCACCACGCCGCAGTCGTCGGTGGCGGCGAAGTCCGGGTCGCCCTCGGCCCGCCGGTACGCCTCCCGGATCGTGCCGGACCGGAACGCCTGCGGGGTCTGGCCCCGGCGCAGGGTGGCGCGGACCGGGATGTCGGTGATGCAGTCGTCCTCGTCGACCTGGATGATCGTGTCGGCGGACGGGATGGCCACGTCGACCGCCGAGTACGTCCAGAGGGCGTTCACGCACTCGCGCACGATCCGGGCGCTGACCAGCGGGCGGACCGCGTCGTGGAAGAGGACGTTGACATCGCCGGCACCGATCGCGTCGAGCGCGATCCGGGTGGTGTCGTTGCGGGTCTCGCCGCCCTCGATCACCTTGCTGACCTTGTGGAAGCCGGCGTTGGCGACGATCCGCCGGGCTTCCGCCACGTGGCCCGCGGCCATCAGCACGATGATCTCGTCGATCTCCGGCGCGGCCTCGAAGACGGCGAGGGTGTGCTCGACGATCGGCTTGCCCGCGACCTTCAACAGCTGCTTCGGGATGCCCAGCCCGAGGCGGGTCCCGGTCCCCCCGGCGAGGATCACGGCCACCGTCCGCGAGGGGCGCCAGGGTGCCGGGCCGGCCGGCGTGGCATCCGGTGCGGTGGTGCGGTCCTGCGTCATTGCGGTCCTCACTGATCCATGAGCGGTTGGGGTGCGCGGCGTAACGTCCCGACGGCCGGCGTCGCCCGCGAGGGCGGCGCCGGCCGTCGAAACCCGCTGCCGCCTCAGCGGCTGGCCATGTAGTTCTCGTACGCCTTGGTCACCTCGTCGGTGGGGCCGTCCATCCGGATCAACCCCGACTCGAGCCAGATCGACCGCTCGCAGGTGTCCCGGATCGAGCTGATCGAGTGGCTGACCAGGAAAACGGTACCCGCGTCCTCGCGCAGCTGGCGGATGCGCTGCTCGCTGCGCCGGCGGAACCGGGAGTCGCCGGTGGCGAGGGCCTCGTCGATCAGCAGGACGTCGTGCCGCTTGGCGGCGGAGATCGAGAAGCGCAGCCGGGCCTGCATGCCGGAGGAGTACGTCCGCATCGGCAGGGAGGCGAAGTCGTCGCGCTCGTTGATCCCGGAGAAGGCGAGGATCTCGGAGGTGGCCTTCTTGACCTGCTCCGGGCTCATGCCCATGGCCAGGCAGCCGAGCACGACGTTGCGCTCGCCGGACAGGTCGCCGAGCAGCGCGGCGTTGACGCCGAGCAGGGAGGGCTGGCCCTGGGTATAGATCGCGCCCCGGTTGACCGGCATCAGCCCGGCGATGGCCCGCAGCAGGGTCGACTTGCCGGAGCCGTTGCTGCCGATCAGACCGACCGCCTCACCCCGGTAGGCGGTGAAGCTGACGCCCTTGACCGCGTGCACCTCCCGCAGCGTGGGCTTCTGGGGCTGGCGGCGGACGATCCGCCGCAGCGCGGCCGCCGGGGACGCGGCACTACCCGTGCCGGCGCCGTAGATCCGGTAGATGAGGTGGGCGTCGTCCACGATCACCGTGGGGATCCGCTCGCCGACGGCCGTGGTGGCCACGTTGGCGGGTACGTTCAGCTCAGCCACGACCGTACTCCTGTTCGCCGCGCCAGAAGTAGATGAAACCGCCCACGCCCATCACGACCGCCCAGGCGATCGCAAGCAGCCACAGCCTGGGCGCCGACGAGGTGAGGATGGTGTTCTCCAGCAGGGCGTGCCGGACCAGCTCGATGTAGATCAGCAGCGGGTTGACGTTCACCAGGTGGGCCAGCACGGCCGGGAGGTTCTGCTCGAACGCCTTCACGCTGTAGAGCACGCCGGAGCCGTACATCCAGGTCCGCATGACGAACGGCATGATCTGCTTCATGTCGGTCAGCTTGGACCCGAGCCGGGCCAGCACCATGGCCAGGCCGGCGTTGAAGATCGTCATCAGCACCATCGCCGGGATCACCAGCAGCCAGTCCAGGGTGATCGGCTCGCCGGTGACCAGCACGATCACCACCAGCACGGCCATCGCGTAGAGCAGGTTGCGCAGCTGGGTGAGGGTCACCGCGATGGGCAGGCTGGCGCGCGGGAAGTGCAGCGCCCGGATCAGCCCGAGGTTGCCGGTGATCGCCGAGGTGCCGCCGAGGATGACCAGCTGGGCGAAGTTGAAGACGAACACGCCCACGCAGAGGTACGCGATGAAGTTCGGCACGTTCCTGCTCGTGCCGATGATGATGCCGAAGATCAGGTAGTAGACCGCCGCGTTGGTCAGCGGGGTCAACACCTGCCACATCTGGCCCAGTCGGGCCTGACTGAACGCGGAGACCGCCTTGGCGTTGGCGTATGTGGTGATGAAGTGCCGGTAGAACCACACTTGCTTCACATACGCGGCCAGGGTCGGCCGCGCGCCGGCGACGGACAGGCCGTGCCGGGCCGCGAGCTGTGCCCGGGTCAGTCCTGAGTCGGCGTCGGCCACCGCCGTGTTGGCCATGGGTAGGCGCTCCGATCTCTTGTGCGTTGGGAAGATCCGCGACGGCAGAGAGCGGGGGCACGGGGGGTGCGGATCGCCGCTCCGTCGATGCGTGGACGGTAGTTCAAAACACGTCGGGACGCAACCGTACCGTCGCTGCGGTACATTGTCCCACGTGACGACCGAGAAGAGGCGTGCTCCCGCCGGAGCGGCGGTGTTGCGAGATGAGATCACCACGGCCATCCGCGGCGCCGTCATGCAGGAACTCGCCGCGGTCGGCTATGGAAGGCTCTCCATCGAGGCGGTGGCCCGCCGGGCCGGAGTGAGCAAGACCGCCATCTACCGGCGCTGGAGTTCAAAGCTGGAGCTGGTGCTGGAGATCGTCTCGTCGGCGGCGGGGCGAAGCCTGCCGTTGCCGGACACCGGCGACCTCCGCACCGACCTGGAGATGCTGTTCCTGATCATGTCCCGGGCGCTGCGGCACCCGCTCGCGGCGCAGATCATCCCCGACCTGCTGGCCGAGGCCGCCCGCAACCCGCGCATCGCCCAGACCCTGGAGGAGGCTCTCCGGGGCAACCAGCGCGACGTCGGTGGCCAGCTCATCGGCCGGGCGATCGAGCGTGGCGAGCTCGGCCCCGACACCGATCTCGACCTGGCGGTCGACCTCATCGTGGGCCCGCTGTACTGGCGGCTCGCGGTGTCCCGGGCCCCCCTGTCCGCGGAGGATTTGCCCCGACTGGCGGCCGTTGTCGCCACCGCACTGGAGGTAGCATGCCAACCGGCAGTCCGGACAGAACCGGACGTTCACCTATCCCCCATGACCGTGGCCATCGATCCCATCGGGTCATGACCGCTTCCGTACCCCTAAGTCCGGTCTCTGGTGGACCGGCTAGCATCGCGTCCCGAACGAGCTCCCTGTTGACAGGAGGAAGCCCATGTCTGGGCTGAACGCAGAATTCATCCCCCCAGCCCGGCCGGTGATCGGTGAGGCCGAGATCGAGGCGGCTGTCCGGGTGCTGCGCAGCGGCCTGGTGGTGCAGGGGCCGGAGGTCAAGGCGTTCGAAGAGGAGTTCGCCGAGCTGGTCGCCGGTCGGCACTGCGTCGCGGTGAACTCCGGCACCTCGGCGCTCCAGCTGACCCTGATGGCGCTCGGATTCGGCCCCGGTGACGAGATCATCGTTCCCTCGTTCTCTTTCGCCGCCAGCGCGAACGCCGTCCGTCTGGTGGGCGCCGAGCCGGTCTTCGTCGACATCGAGCCCGGCTCCTTCTGCGTCGACCCGGAGGCCGTGGCCGCCGCGGTCACCCCGCGCACTGTGGCGATCATGCCGGTGCACCTCTACGGTCACCCGGCCGCGATGGACCGCATCATGCAGATCGCCGAGCGGCACGGCCTGGCCGTGGTCGAGGACGCCGCCCAGGCGCACGGCGCCGCGCTCGACGGCCAGCCGGTGGGCGCGTTCGGCACCGCGGGTTGCTTCAGCTTCTACCCGACCAAGAACATGCACTCGCTCGAGGGCGGCATGATCACCACCGCCGATCCCGAGCTGGCGCGGACCCTGCGCCTGCTGCGCAACCAGGGCATGGAGCAGCGGTACGCCAACGAGATCGTCGGTGCCAACATGCGGATGACCGACGTGGCGGCGGCCATCGGCCGGGTGCAGCTGCGCCAGCTTCCGGAGTGGACCGAGCAGCGGCGGGCGAACGCGAAGTTCCTCGACACCAACATCACCGGCATGGTGACCCCGCCGGTGGCCGACAACGCGAAGCACGTGTACCACCAGTACACGGTCCGGACCCAGGGCAACCGGGACGCCGCCCAGCGGCGCCTGACCGAGCTCGGCATCGGCAACGCGGTCTACTACCCGACCCCGATCCACCGGCTCAAGCCGTACCTGACCGAGGACGGCAAGCCCGGCCCGTGGGACCTGCCGGAGACCGAGCGGGCCGCCGCCGAGGTGATCTCGCTGCCGGTGCACCCGGCGCTGAGCCCGGCCGACCTCGAGCGCATCGCCGAGGGCGCGAACCTCGCCGGGGGTGCCCGATGAGCGAGGGACGTAAGCTGCGCGCCGGCCTGATTGGCCTCGGCGCGATGGGCCGCAACCACGCCCGGGTCCTGTCCGGCCTGGACGGTGTGGACCTGGTCGGCATCGTCGACCCCGCCGGCGACGTCACCGGTACGCTGCGCGCGCCGGTCGTGCCCGAACTGGGCGACCTGCTGGCCATGGGCATCGACTACGCGGTGGTCGCCTGCCCGACCGCGCTGCACGAGCAGGTCGGCCTGGAGCTGGCCCGCAACGGCGTCGGCGCGCTGATCGAGAAGCCGTTGGCCCAGTCGGTGGAGGCCGCCGGCCGGCTCGTCGAGGCGTTCGAGACCGCTGGCCTGGTGGCCGGGGTCGGCCACATCGAGCGGTACAACCCCGCCCTGCAGAACCTGCGCCTGCGCTTGGAGGCGGGGGAGCTGGGCGAGGTGTTCCAGGTCGTCACCCGGCGGCAGGGCCCGTTCCCGCACCGGATCGCCGACGTCGGCGTGGTGATGGACCTCGCCACCCACGACATCGACCTCACCAGCTGGGTCACCGGGCAGGAGTACGCCTCCGTCTCGGCGCGGACGGTCTCCCGCAGCGGTCGGCTGCACGAGGACATGGTCGCCGTGGTCGGCCAGCTCGCCGACGGCACGATGGTCAACCACCTGGTCAACTGGCTGAGCCCGCTCAAGGAGCGGTCCACTGTGATCACGGGTGACCGGGGCTGCTTCGTGGCCGACACCCTCACCGCGGACCTGACCTTCTACGCCAACGGCGCCATCGACACCGAGTGGGAGGCGCTGCGCGCGTTCCGCGGGGTGGCCGAGGGCGACATGGTGCGGTACGCCATCCCGAAGCGGGAGCCGCTGCTGGTGGAGCACGAGCGCTTCCGGGACGCGGTCGAGGGCAAGGAGAGCGACATCGTGACCCTCCGGCAGGGTCTGCGGACGGTCCAGGTCGCGGCAGCGCTGCTGTCTTCCGCGGCGGACGGCAGCACGGTTGACGTGTCGTCGCGCGACGTTCCGGCCGTGCCGGCCGCTGTCTGACGATCCTGGCAGCGCGGTGGGCGGCCCGGTGGGCGGCCCACCGCGCGGCTCGTACCGACTGAGCCCCACGACTCCTGGAGGACATGGAATGGAACCGTCCGCCCGCCGGCCGCGGCTGGCGGTGATCGTCGGAAACGGCATCACCGGGGACTCCCGCGTGCAGAAGACCGCGCTCGCCGCCGCGCGTGCCGGTTGGGACGTGACTCTCATCGGTGCCGGGGGACGGGTCCGCCCTCAGCGCTCGATGATGGGTCCCGTCGAGGTCGTGCGGCTGCCCGTCGGCAGCCACATGCGGGAGCGCGCGAAGGGCCACCGGATCCGGCGGAAGATCACCCAGTTCGGCATCGCCGACAAGTCCAGCCTGGCTCGCCGCCGGGCGGCCCACCAGGCGTGGGTACGCCAGGTGACCGCGCGGATCGGCTGGCTCCGCGACGACCAGCACCGCCCCCAGGCGATCTCCCCGATCGCCTACCCGGCGAGCCGGGCGCTGGGTGCAATGGTCAAGGCCAGCCGCGCGGTGCACCAGTTCCGGGTGCGGGCGTTCCAGTGGGAGCAGCGGCACACGCCCGCTCCGACCGGCAACTGGCGCCGCGACTACCCGTTCCTGCTCGACCTCGATCTCGCCTTCGGGCCGGTCATCGAGGAGCTCAAGCCGGATCTGATCCACGCCAACGACATCACCATGATCGGCACGGCCGCGCTCAGCGTCGCCCGGATGCGGGCGCGTGGCGAGAAGGTGGCCTGGCTCTACGACGCGCACGAATACGTCAGCGGCGTGGACTGGCCCAAGCCGGAGCAGGCGAGCGCGTACATCGCGTACGAGAAGGAGTTCATCAACTTCGCCGACGCGGTGGTCACCGTCTCCCCGGAGATCGCCGAGCTGATCCGCGACGACTTCCAGCTGCCCGAGACCCCGCTGGTCGTGCGCAACACGCCGATCCGGGAGACCATCGGCATCAGCGCCAACCCGCCCTCCGTACGGCAGGCCTGCGGGCTGGCACCCGAGGTGCCGTTGCTGGTCTACTCCGGCTGGCTCGCCGCCGAGCGCGGCCTCGGCACGGCGGTCACCGCCCTGCCGGAGCTTCCGGAATTCCACCTGGCCATCGTCTCCGGCCGCAACAGCCCGGAGCGGGAACTGCTGCTGGAGCGGGCGCAGACGCTCGGGGTACGGCAGCGCGTGCACGTCGTGCCGTACGTGCCGCAGCATGCGGTCCCGGACTACCTCTCCACCGCCGACCTGGGGCTGATCTGCTCCCAGCGGACCCTCAACTACGAGATCTCGCTGCCCACCAAGCTGGCCGAGTACCTGCACGCCGGTCTGCCGGTCGTCGCCAGCGACGTCAAGACGCTCGGCGCGTACGTCAACCAGCACAAGGTCGGGGCGGTCTTCACCGCCGACGACCCGGTGAGCTTCGCCGCTGCCGTCCGGGACGCCTTCGCCCACCGGTCGGAGCTGGTCGGCAACATCACCGAGCCGATCCTGCACGACCTCTCCTGGGAGCAGCAGTGCGACGGGCTGCTGGAGCTCTACCGCCGGATCTCGCCGGTGGCGCCGCCCGCGGAGGGGCGCTCCGACGTCTCCTGGGCGGTGGACGAGCGTCCGGTCACCGCGGCGGCGACCGTCGACACGAGTGCCCCGCCGACCGCCCTGCCCACCTGGCGCAAGCTGGACGTGACCCGGGTACGGCTCGGCCTCGGCCCGGCGAACTACGCCGGCCAGGCGGCCGCCTTCGCCCAGGCCATCTGCCGGGACAACCCGGACGTGTCGGCCGAGGTCCTGATGCGCAAGACGTCGCCGACTCTGATCTACCCGGCCGACGTCTACCTCGACCCGGAGCGACTGCTGCACGATCTCGACGTGCAGGTCGAACAGCTGCACCGGGTGATCGGCCGGTACACCCATCTGGTGGTGGACGCGTTCCTGCCGATCTTCGGTTCGCTGAACGGCGACAACATCGAGTACGACCTGCCGGCGCTGCGCCGAGCCAAGATCAAGGTGGCCCTGCTCGCGCACGGCAGTGAGGTCCGGCACCCGCTGCGGCACATGGAGCGGCACGAGGACTCGCTCTTCTTCGACGCACCCGCCGGGTACGTCGAGCGATTCACCGCCCGGTCCGAACGTAACCGCAGGGTGGCGGAGGAGTCGGGCCTGCCGCTCTTCGTCACGACCCCGGATCTGCTCGACGACCTGCCCTGGGCCACGTGGGCGCCGCTCGTGGTCGATCTGGAGGCGTGGGCCTGCGACGAACCGGTGATGCAGCGGTCCCGCCCGGTCGTCCTGCACGGCCCCTCGAAGCGGTGGACCAAGGGCACCGACCGCATCCTGCCGGTGCTCAACAGCCTGCACGACTCCGGTGCCATCGAGCTGCGGCTCGCCGAGGGCGTGCCGTGGGCCGAGATGGTGGAGATGGTCAAGGGCGCGGACATCGTGGTGGACCAGATCACCACGGGCAGCTACGGCACCTTCGCCGTCGAGGCGATGGCGGCCGGCAAGCCGGTGGTGGCGTACCTCGCGCCGAGTGTGGAGCACACCGTCGGCGAGCGGCCGCCGATGGCGAACGCCACCGGCAAGACCCTCCAGTCGGTGCTGGAGGGGCTGCTCGCCGACCGGGAGGGCACCGCCGAGCTGGGCCGGCGCGCGGTTGACTATGTGCGCCGGGTGCACGACGGCCGGCGTACCGCCCGGGCCTTCGAGGAGTTCCTCGGCCAGGCCTGACCACAGGAGCCGGAAAAGGCAAACCGGCCGGTGCCCCCTCGGGCACCGGCCGGTCGTGTCGTACGCCCCCGACCGCGGGGGGTCAGCTGGGGGCGGCCGGAGTGAGGTAGGGCAGGCCGTAGCCGACCCGGAGAGCCGGGGACTGCCGGACGATCCGTGCGGCCAGCGGGATCGAGGCCGGGTCGGCGACCACGAGGAGATCCGCCGCGGTCTCGGTGACCACCCGTTCGGCCAGCCGCTGCGGCACCAGGTCGTTGCGCAGCCGCTGGTACGCCGGCAGGAAGACGCGCCGGTGCACCCGGTCGGCGATCCGCCGCTCGTACGCCCGCCCGGCCCGCTTCGTCCACCCGGCCAGGCGACCCCGACCGACCGCCCGGAAGGCGAGCCGGGGAGCGCGGTACAGCACCGCCCGCTCGACCCGCAATGGAAGGCGACGCCCCTCCAACTCGGTCAGGTCGACCACCCGGACGCCCGGCGCGAAGCGCTCCCGGCGCCAGTCCGCCGCCGAGGTGATCAGCACCGTGACCCGGCCGCCGCGTGCGACGACCTCGGCCGCGTCCTCCACGACGGCCCGCTTCCGGGTGGCCCCGAGGGCCAGGATGAGCACCTGCTCAGTCATCGATCCGTCCACCCAGTCCCGCCTGCACCGCATCCGCCACGGAATCCCCCGCCGAGAACCACACCCGGTCATGGGCGCGGGCCACCGCCGGGTAGCTGTACCGGGCGGCCAGCTCCCGCTGGGCGCCCGCCAGGTCGAGCCGGTCGAACCGTTCGCGCAGCCGCCAGTAGCCGGCGATCAGGGCTTCGGAGCCCTCCTCCACATCGACCAGTTCGGCGGCGGCGTCCTCGACCCCGGCCAGAGTCTCCTCCGGGCCGCCGCAGCGGGTCACCAGCACCGGCAGGCCGGCGGCCACCGCCTCGACCACGGTCATCCCGAACGTCTCGAACCGGCTCGGGTGGACCAGCAGGTCGTGCTCGCGCATCAGGGCCAGGGCCCGGTCCGGCGGCACCGCGCCGGTGAAGGTCAGCGCGTCGGCCACGCCGAGTTCCTCGGCGCGCTGCTGGAGCTGGCCGCGTAGCTCACCCTCGCCGACGAAGGTGAGGGTCAGCTCCGGGTCCCGGGCCCGGCAGGACGCGAATGCCTCCAGCAGCCAGCGCACCCCCTTGCGGGGGATCAGTCCGCCGACGAAGAGCCAGCGGCGCAGCGCGGTGACGGGCGCGGCGCGCTGCTGGTCGAAGGAGATCGGATTGGGCAGGTAGCCAACCCGGTCGGCGTGCTGCGGGAAGGCTTCGACCAAGGGCCGCCGAACGGCCTCCCCGACCGCGAACACCCCGGCACACCGCTGCAGCAGCTCGTCGTACATCGCGCGGGCCTCGGGCTGGGCCAGCACCAGATCGAGGAAGGTGGCGTGCTCGGTGACGAACACCCGGGCGTCGGGCCGGGCGTTGCGCAGCGCCGCCCACCCGCCGGGCAGCCCGACGTGGGCGTGCACCACGGGCGCGTCGATCGGCTGGCCGCCGAGCACCGACCGCAGGGTCTCCTCGTGCCGCCGGGCGATGGCGGCGTAGTCGGTGGTGACCGGCAGCGGCACCGGAAGGTGCACCAGCTCCGCCCCGCCCACGGTTCGCCCCGGGTGTACCGCGTGTGCGATCAGTTCCCGGTAGCCCTGATCGACGGCGTCGCTGGTGTCCGGTGGCAGCCGGTGGCCCCACTCCTCGCAGTGGTAGAGCCGTACCCGGTCGTGCCCCGGAGCCGTCGCCTCGACCATCGCCTGCACGAAGGCGCCCAGGAAGGGGCGTTGCCGGGTTGGGTACCAGGGCGTCACGATCGCCACGTTCGCTGGTCCGGACACGGGCTCTCCTCCCGCTCGCTCAGTGCCCGTCACGGTCAGAGATGCTGCTCGAGCAGCTGGACGACCCGCGTCGCGGCGTGGCCGTCACCGTACGGGGTGCCGCGCGGGGCGTCGGGGGCCGGTCGGCTCACCGTCGTCGCCCAGGCGCCGGGCTCCAGCAGGTGCGGGTCGGGCACCAGCCGGTTCCAGTCGCCGGCGAGGGTCTCCACCCACTCCGTCTCGCCGCGCAGCGTGGTGCATGGCCGCCCGAGCAGGTACGCCTCCTTCTGCAGGCCGCCGGAGTCAGTCACCACGCCGGCCGAGCCGAGCACCGCGCTGACCATCCCGGCGTAGCCGAGGGGTCGGCCGGCCCGGATCGCGCCCTGGTCGAGCTTCAGCCCGTACGCCTCCGCGCGGGACACCAGCCGCGGGTGGGCCAGCAGCGCGACCGGCACGGGGGCCGCGGCCAGGGCCCCGAGCAGGGCGGCCAGCCGCTGCGGATCGTCGGTGTTCTCCGCGCGGTGCAGCGTGGCCAGCAGGTACGGCTCCGCGGGGTCGATCCCCTCGGGCAGCTCCGGGGCCGTCCGCCCGCCGGCCAGCACGGCATCCCGGATGCGCAGGCAGACATCGACCATCACGTCGCCGGCCAGCACCGACCGCGCGGCGAGGCCCTCCGCCGCGAGGTGCCGCATGGCCTCCTCGGTCGGCGCGAGCAGCAGGTCCGCCGCGTGGTCGGTGAGCACCCGGTTGTGCTCCTCCGGCATCCGCCGGTTGAACGAGCGCAGCCCCGCCTCCAGGTGGGCCACCCGCAGGTGCTGCTTGACGGCCGCGACGGCGCCGGCAAGGGTCGAGTTCGTGTCGCCGTACACGAGCACCCAGTCCGGGTTCTCCTCGGCGAGCACCGGGTCGATCGCGGCCAGCACCCCGCCGGTCTGGGCGCCGTGGCTGCCCGAACCGATCCCGAGGTGGACGTCCGGATCCGGGATGCCCAGCCCGGAGAAGAACACGTCGGACAGGTCGGCATCGTAGTGCTGGCCGGTGTGCACGATGACGTGCTGGTGCCCGGTGTCCCGGAACGCGGCCGCAATTGGTGCGAGCTTCACCAGCTGAGGGCGGGCACCGACGACACTGACTACCTTCACGGCATGTTCTCCCGATTCTTCTGACCTGCTGCGACGGCTGTGGGAACGCGGTGCCCGGCACGGGCGGCGAAACCGGGCCCGATTCGCCCCGGCCTGGGCTCTGGACACCTTACTTCGAGCCGGGCCCGGATCCGAAGAATCCCTCGTCCGGCTCCGGCGGCGCCCCTTCGCCCGAATGCCGGTCCGTGCCTTCCGCCGGGGCCCCGGCGGTCGCCCGGCGGGCCAGTTCGCGTTCCAGCTCCGCCAGCCGGGCGTCGCGCTCGTCGAGCCGCTGCCGTTGGCGCTCGACCTGCTCCTCCAGCTCGCGCAAGCGCCGTCGCACCGCCCGGGTCACCAGGCCGGTGAGCCGGTGCTCGTTGCCCATGCGCAGCACCGTCCGCAGGTCGTCGGCCGGCTCGGGGACGGGATGCGCGGCCCGCCGGGCGACCGTCATGTCGACAAGGTGCCCACGCGGCGGCAGCGGACGGTCGACCCGCTGCACGACGACGGCGGCGGAAACCCCGCGGATCCCCGCGGCGCCCAGCGGTATCGCGTCCACGACCTGGCATCGGGCCGCCACCATCGGCCCGACCAGCAGGTGGACCGGCAGCTCGTCGACCGGCCAGGCGAGCAGCAGGACTCCCCGGGTTCCGGCGGCCGCCCCGGCCAGCGCCGCCGCCACCGCTGCTGGCTGGAGGTGCACCGCCGGCTCCGGCCCGAGCAGGCCGACCAGGAGCCGGTCCGGGGTGCGGACCAGTTCGGCGGCGTCGGTGACCGGGCACCGGCGGTGGCTGACGTCGTCGGGAAGGGCGTACCGCGCCGCCAGGTCGACCCCCTCGCGGCTGACGTCGACGACCTCCCGGACGCCGCTGAGATGCAGCGCCAGGACCTCGGGCAGACGCATGGTCGATCCCCTCAGTGCTCTCGGGTGAAGACGTGGAACCCGATCGGGTTCTGCCGGAACGCGTACGGCCGCCAGCCGTCGGAGCGCAGGCCGCACTCGCTCAGCAGCGGCAGGTAGCGGTTGGTGCCCCGGACCACCTGGTAGTCGCCGTACACCCGGTCGTCCGGTTCCCCCCAGTCGCTGACCACCAGCCGTCCGCCCAGCCCCACCAGCGAGGCGAGGTTACGCACCGATCGTTCCCACTCGTCATCGGCGAGAACATGGAACAGCACGTCGACCGCCAGGACCACGTCGTAGAACCAGGGGCTGCGCCACTGGGACAGCGGGGAGACGTGGAACCGGGCCGGGCCGCCCCGGTCCCGGCAGTACGCGATCGCGCTCTCGCTGGCGTCGATGCCGTCGACCTGGTGGCCGAACTGGGCGAGCTGCCGGCTGAACCAGCCCTTCCCGCAGCCGGCGTCGAGCAGGTACAGCGGTGCCACCGGATCGGCGTTGTGCCCGATGATGTCCAGCAGCAGCCCGAGCCGCAGGATGTAGAACATCCGGTTCGTGCCCTCGTCGTACGACATGTCGCCGCCCGAGCGCAGGTAGCCCTCGGTGAGGTGCCGCCGGTTCCAGTAGGCGGCGTTCTCCTCTGGCGACAGCAGCGTCATCGCGTCGTACCGCCCACCATCGTGGCCCGCCTCAGAAGACGGCCCGGATGTACGGGATCCGGGCCGCCCCGAGCGAGATCGCGAACGAGGTCACCAGCACCACCGCGAAGGTGCCCAGCATCAGCGGCAGGGACGCGCCCGCGGCGATGGCCGGCACGCTGAACCGGAGCACCTCGAAGACGAGCAGGTGGACAAGGAACACGCCGAAGGACGCCTCGGAGAGCCGGACCAGCCACCGGCCGACGCGGGGGGAGGGCGTCCGCTGGTCGCCGAGGGTCACGCCGACCAGGAAGATGCAGATGGTGGCCGCGGCGACGCTCGCCCCCAGGTAACCGATCGGCATCAGGGTCTGCAGCAGTGGTCGCTCCGCCCGGGTGCCCCACTGCCACACCCCCTCGGCGAGCAGGGCGAGCCCGGCGACGGACGCCAGCACGAGGCCGCGGCGGCCCAGCCGGACCGTGCGCAGCGCCCATCCGGCGACGAAGTAGCCCACGTACGGCCACCACAGGGTGAGCGCGCCGAGGTGGATCGGCCGGGGCGCGCCCAGCCGGGCGGCGATCGCGGACCCCAGGAAGGCGATCACGGTGAACCCGAGTGCCACGCCCGCGAGGATCAGCGCCCGCCGCCGGCCGCCGTCGCGCAGGAAGGCGACGAGCACCGGCGCGACCAGATACAGCCCGGCGATCAACCAGAGGAAATAGAGCGCGGTGAAGACCCGGGCATCGAACAGCAGGACGCCCAGGCCCTCGATGGTGAGCCGTTCACCGCGCAGCCCCATCCGGGCCACCACCAGGTAGACAACGTGCCAGACCACCAGCGCGGGGAGGATCCGGACGAAACGCTTGCGATAGAAGGCGCCGGGTCCGGCGGCGTGTGCCCGCGGGGAGAGGGTGAGCGCACCGCTGATCATGACAAACAGGGGCACGGTCCAGATCGCCCCGATGTCGATGCCGGCCGCCAGCCACCACTCGACCGTGCCCCGCAGCTCGTCGTGGCCCAGCACCATCCCGACCGTGTGGATCGCGACCACACCAGAGATCGCCAGGATCCGGAGCACGTCGAGGGAGTACTGGCGGGTGGGGCGGCCGGCCTCGACCGGCGGGGTCCCGGCGGAGCCGGTCGAGGGGGCGGGGGATCGAGGGTCGCGCTCGAGAACGCTACGAGGAGCCGCCGTGGCGGCCTGCGCGGGAACACTCACCCGGCCCATCGTAGTGATGGGCCGAGGTGCCCCGTTACGACGCCTAACTGTCCGATCGTCCGATGTCCGCGAGGCATCCTCGGCCCTTGCCGTACACTCGCCGGGGTTCCGTGGCAGGAGACGGGGCCCGACAGGGGAGGCGGGAGAAGCATCATGAGGTTCGACGGCGTTGCCGACCCGACCGCCCGGGGCCGGGTCGTGATGCTGGTGGACAACGCCGTCAACGGGGACTCGCGGGTGCAGAAGGCCGCCCGATCCGCGGCGGAGGCCGGGTGGGAGGTCATCCTCCTGGGTCGATCGCCGGTCCTGGAGGCACGCAGCTGGTCCCTCGGCGACGCCCAGGTGCGGCTGCTGCCCATGCCCGATCCGCTCGCCCGCCGCCGGCACGAGTTCCGCCGCGCCTGGCTGCGGTGGCCGCTGGCGTACCCGCCCAGCGGGATCGCCGCGCACCGGGCCCAGGCGGTCAAGGCCTGGCAGGCCGATCTCGCGGTCCGGGCCGCTCAGCTCAAGCTGGCCGACCCCGACACCCCCCGCCTGGCCTTGCGCCGCCGCCTGCTGGCCGCCGAGCGGCTCGCCGCCCAGGCGACCCGGAAATGGGTCTCGTTTCGATACTGGCAGCTCACCCGGGCCCGCACCCGACGCCGGTTCCGCAATCCGTGGGACCGTGCCTACACCCTGTTCTGGCAGGCGGTGAAGGGCGACGGCGCCTGGCGACGGCTGGAGCCGGGGCTGTGGGACTACGAACTGGCCTACGGGCCGGTGCTCGACGAACTGCGGCCGGACCTGATCCACGCCAACGACTTCCGCATGCTCGGGGTGGGCGCCCGCGCCAAGATCCGCGCCGCCGCCGCGGGGCGCGAGATCAAGCTGGTCTGGGACGCCCACGAGTTCCTGCCCGGGCTCCGACCCTGGCAGGACAATGCCCGCTGGCTGCCCGCGCACATGGCGCACGAGCGGGAGTACGCCCGGTACGCCGACGCGGTGATGACCGTCTCCGACGGCCTGGCCGAGCTGCTCCAGCGCCAGCACGGGCTGGCCACCCTGCCCGACGTGGTGCTCAACGCCCCGGCCGCCGACCACGGCGAGGACCTGGTTCCGGACGCTCCCGCGCCGGATCTGCGGGCGCTCTGCGGCATCGGCGCCGACACTCCGCTGCTGGTCTACAGCGGGGCCGCCGCCCGGCAGCGCGGGCTGGACGTCATGGTCGACGCGCTGCCGCAACTGCCCGGGGTGCACGTCGCGCTGGTGGTCAACAAGCCCACCGGCCCGTACGTCTCCGGTCTCCTCGCCCGGGCGGCCAAGCTCGGGGTGGCCGACCGGGTGCACGCCCTGCCGTACGTGGCCCACTGGCAGGTGGTGCCCTTCCTGTCGGCGGCGGACGCCGGCGTGATCCCGATCCACCACTGGCCCAACCACGAGATCGCGCTGATCACCAAGTTCTTCGAGTACTCGCACGCGCGGCTGCCGCTGATCGTCAGCGACGTGCGGACGATGGCGGGCACCGTACGGTCGACCGGCCAGGGCGAGGTGTTCCGAGCCGAGGACGTGGCCGACTACGTGCGCGCCGTCCGGGCGGTGCTGGCCGACCCGGCCCGCTACCGCACGGCGTACGACCGGCCCGGTCTGCTGGAGAGCTGGACCTGGGAGGCCCAGGCCAAGGTCCTGGACGTCGTCTACCGGCGGCTGCTGCCCGGGCGGCCCCGACCGGTCGGTGACGCGGCGGCGGGGGAGCCGGTGGCGCGGACGACCGACGCGCAGCCACCCGCGGGGGTCAGCGGGTGAACCGACCCGACGTGACCGTCATCACCGCCGTCTACAACACCATGCCCTACCTGACGCGGTGCCTGACCTCACTGGTCGAGCAGACCATCGGCGCGGACCGGTTGGAGGTCATCGCGGTGGACGATGGCTCCACCGACGGCAGCGGCCGGGAGCTGGACCGGTTCGCCCGGCTCCACCCGGGCACGGTCAAGGTGATCCACCAGCCCAACTCCGGCGGGCCCGCCGCGCCCAGCAACCGCGGCCTGGAGCACGCCACCGGCCGGTACGTCTTCTTCATCGGCTCCGACGACTACCTCGGCCCGGAGGCGCTGGAGCGGCTCGTCGCGGCGGCGGACCGCTACGACTCCGACGTGGTGCTGGGCCGGACCGTCGGGGTCAACAGCCGCTACATCCACCAGGCGGTCTTCGCCCGGACCGAGCCCGACCTGGACCTGTTCGACTCGGCGCTGCCCTGGTCCCTGTCGAACACGAAGCTGTTCCGGCGGGATCTGATCGAGCGGTACGGGCTGCGGTACCCGGAGGACATGCCGGTCGGCAGCGACCAGCCGTTCACCATCGAGGCCTGCGTGCGGGCCCGCCGGATCTCCGTGCTGGCCGACTACGACTACTACTACGCGGTGCGCCGGCTCAACGCCCGCAACATCACCTACCGCAGCCGCCACCTGGAGCGGCTGCGCTGCGCCGAGTCGCTGGTGGAGTTCGTCGCCGGTCTGGTCGAGGCGGGCAAGCGCCGCGACGCGATCCTGCTGCGGCACTTCACCTGGGAAGTCGCCAAGCTGCTGGAGAACGACTTCCTGGCGCTGGACCGGGGCGTGCAGGAGCAGGTCCGGGCCGGCGTACGCACGCTGGTCGAGCGCTACCTGACCGACGAGATCCGCGACCAGTTGCCGATCCAGGCGCGGGTGCGCCTGGGCACCGCCCGGTACGGGGAGTTGGACGACCTGCTCGCCGTCATCCGACAGGACGCCGAGGAGGGCATCCCGCCGGCCGTGGTCGACGGAGAGCACTGGTACGCCGGCTACCCCGGCTTCCGCGACCCGCGACTCGGCATGGCCGACCGCTGGTTCGAGGTCACCGACCGGGTCGCCGACTGGATCGCCCGGCTGGACACCGTCTCCGTGTCGTTCCTGGGCAACCGGACGCTGGCGGTGACGGCCCGCAGCCCGCGCGGGGATCTGCCCCGGCTGGCCGCCGCGATCCGGCTCCGTGCCGGCGAGACCGTCAGCGCCGACGCGACGCTCGAGGCGGACGGCAACGGGACCCTGGTGCGGGCGCAGCTTCCGCTGGCCGGGCTGCTCGCCGGCGTCGCCCCCGGTGGCGAGCTCCGGGTGGTCCGGGCGGAGGCCGAGGCGTTCGGTACCGTTGGTGAGACGGCCCTGCGCGGACCGGCGCGGCCCGTGCCACAGCGCACGGTGCGGCGGCGGGGAGGCCACCTGCACGTCCTTACCGCCACGACGAACCACAAGGGTGAGCTGGTGATCGCCGTAGCACCGCTGACGCCGCGCCGGCTGCTGGCCCGCCTGCGGCACAGGCTTCCACTAGGAGGAAAGAAGTAGCCATGAACATCTGCGTCGTCGCCCTAGGCAAGATCGGGCTGCCGCTCGCCGTGCAGTTCGCGTCCAAGGGCCACCGGGTGATCGGAGCGGACGTCTCCGAGCGGGTCGTGCAGCTGGTCAACGACGGCGCGGTGCCGTTCCCCGGTGAGACCGACCTGGACACCAAGCTCAAGGAGGCGGTGTCCGCCGGGCTGCTCAGCGCGACCACCGACACGGCCGCCGCGGTCGCCGAGTCCGAGGCCGTCGTCGTGGTCGTCCCCCTCTTCGTGGACGCCGAGGGCGTGCCGGACTTCGGCTGGATGGACGACGCCACCCGGGCCATCGCCCGCGGCCTCAAGCCGGGCACCCTGGTCAGCTACGAGACCACCCTGCCGGTCGGCACCACCCGCAACCGCTGGGCGCCGATGCTGGAGGAGGGCTCCGGCCTCACCGCCGGCCAGGACTTCCACCTGGTGTTCAGCCCGGAGCGGGTGCTCACCGGCCGGGTCTTCGCCGACCTGCGCCGCTACCCGAAGCTGGTCGGCGGCATCGACGAGGCGTCCGCCGCGCACGGCGTGCGCTTCTACGAGGCGGTGCTGGACTTCGACGAGCGCGCCGACCTCAACCGCCCGAACGGCGTCTGGGACCTGGGCTCGGCCGAGGCGTCCGAGCTGGCGAAGCTCGCCGAGACCACCTACCGCGACGTGAACATCGGCCTGGCGAACCAGTTCGCCCGGTTCGCCGACACCGTGGGCGTCGACGTCACCAAGGTCATCGAGGCCTGCAACACCCAGCCGTACAGCCACATCCACCAGCCCGGCATCGCGGTCGGCGGACACTGCATCCCGATCTATCCGCGGATGTACCTGTGGAACGACCCGGCCGCCACGGTGGTCCGCTCGGCCCGCGAGGCCAACGCCGCCATGCCGCAGTACGCCGTCGACCTGCTGGCCGCCGCGTACGGTGACCTGACCGACGTGGCGGTGCTGGTGCTCGGCGCCGCCTACCGCGGCGGCGTGAAGGAGACCGCCTTCTCCGGCGTCTTCCCGACGGTCGAGGCGCTGCGGGCCCGGGGCGCCACGCCGTACGTCTCCGACCCGATGTACACCACCGAGGAGCTGACCGCGCACGGGCTGCCGGCGTACGAGGGCCAGCCGGTCACCGCAGCGGTCGTCCAGGCCGACCACGCCGAGTACCGGACGCTCGGCCAGAGCGACCTGCCCGGCGTGACGGTGCTGGTGGACGGGCGCCGGGTGACCGACCCGGCCCGTTGGCCCGGCGTTCGCCGCGTCGTCATCGGCGGATGATCTGATCCCGGGCGGGTCCGTCCCGCCCGGGTCACCTCCATGGGACCTGATCCGAACCCGAACGCCCGGACCTCCGGGGCCGGTCGCGGTGCCACCGCGGCCAGCGCGGGGGGTCCGGTGAGTCGGGGCCAGACGAGGAGTGACAGCGCCATCGACGCGGCAACCGGTGCGACGGAAACGCGCCCCCGGATTCTCTACCTGTCCTTCTACTTCCCGCCGAGCCGGGCCAGCGGCGTGTTCCGCGCCCGCGCCACCGCCAACCACCTGGCCCAGGCCGGCTGGGATGTGACGGTGCTGACGGCACCGAGGGAATTCTTCACCCACTATCTGTCCGACGCCAGCGACGAGACGCTGGAGGCGACGGTCGACCCGCGGGTACGGGTCGAGCGCCCCGCGATGAACATGCGTCACTGGGAGACGGACCTGCGCAAGTTCGGCCGGCTGCGGGCGAACTTCCCGATGCTCTCCGACCGGCTGCACGCGGCGCTGCAGAAGGCCATCTTCCCCGAGCCGTATCTCGGCTGGATGCCCGGCGTCTTCCGGGCCGCGCGGCGGCTGCACAGCGAGCAGCGGTTCGACCTTGTCCTGGCGACCGGCAACCCGTTCGTCTCGTTCGCCGCCGCCCGGCTGCTCGGCCGCGCCTTCCGGGTGCCCTACGTGGTCGACTACCGGGATGCCTGGACCTTCAACCAGTTCACCGAGGAGCTCTCGGTGCCCGAGGGCGGCAAGGCGATGCGGTGGGAGGCCCGGATCCTGCGGGACGCGGCCGAGATCGTCTTCGTCAACGACGGGATGCGGCGCTGGCACGCCGAGCGCTACCCGTTCGCGGCGGACCGGATGCAGGTGGTGCCGAACGGCTGGGAGCCGGAGATCCTCGGCCGGCCGGAGCACACCGTGCCGGACCCGAACAAGCCGCTGCGGTTCGCCTATGTGGGCACCGTTACCTCGTACCTCCCCCTCGACATGCTCTTCGCCGGGTGGCGGCAGGCCCGGCAGCATCCGCTGCTCGCCGATGCCGAGCTGGACATCCACGGCCACCTGGGATTCTTCCCCGACAACGCACCGCCCCTGCGGCAGCGGATCGCCGAGGAGGAGGACATGGGCGTGCGCTACCGGGGCGCCTTCGGCAAGGCCGAGGCGGCCGGGGTGTACGCGCAGACCGACGGCCTGGTCTTCTGTGTGCCCGGCGCCCGCTACGTCACCTCCGGAAAGGTTTTCGAGTACATGGCTTCCGGCAAGCCGATCGTGTCGGTGCACGAGCCGGAGATCGCGGCGGTCGAGGTGCTGGAGGGCTATCCGCTCTGGTTCGCCGGTCCACGGCTCGACGCCGACTGCGTCGCCCACTCGTTCGTGGCAGCTGCGAAGGCCGCCCGGGACGTCGACCGGGACACCCATGAGGCCGCGCTTCGGCATGCGCACACCTACACCCGGGCGGCCACGCTCGGTCCCTGGGAGGCACGGCTGCGCCGGCTCGCGGAGGGATCCCGGTGACGACTGCCGAGCACAACGTCGTCTACCTGGCGCTCGGTAGCACCCGCGTGAGTGCCGCCGCCGCTCACCTCACCCGGCTGGTCGACCAGGGGCACCAGGTGCTGGCCGTCGTGGCCGACGTGCCGGAGTGGACCGGCGTCGACCTGCCCGCCGCCGCCACCGTGCATCGGGTCCCCCGGGACCCCCGGCAGGCGGTGCAGGCCGCCCGCCGCCTCGTGCTGGGCCAGCGCGGTCTGCTGGCCGGAATCGATCTCCTGGTCGCCGGCGATCCGGAGGCCGTGCCGGTGGCGTACGCGGCGCGCCGCCGCCGGCGGGACCTGCCGGTCCGGTTCGAGCCGGTCGTGGACGAGGCGCGCCGGCCGGCTGCTGCCGACCTCGCCGTCGTCACTCCCTGGTATCCGTCACCGGCGGATCCGCTCGCCGGCACGTTCGTCCGTGCCGCGGTGGCCGCGCTCGGGCAGCGGTACGACCGGGTGTCCGTGCTGCACACGGAGGAGTGGCCGACGTCCTCCTCCTCGTCGGCGGCGCCGCTGGTCACCGTGACGCTGGAGCGGCTGGCCCGGCTCGTCGACGCCGCGGCGGTGCTCGACGAACCCGAGGCCGAACTGACCCGGATGGCCGTACCCCTGCTGGCCCGGCCCCGGGAGTTCGTCGCCCGGGCCGACGCGCACCTCGACGCGGTGCGCGCCGCGCTGCCCACCGGCCGGATCGAGGCGCCGGTGGTGCACGCGCACGGCGGCATGTTCGGCGGGGTGGTGGCGACCGCCCTGGCCCGGCCCGACGCCCGCGTCGTGGTGATCGAGTCCTCGCCGCTGCTGGCGCAGATGCTGGCCCAGCCGGCGACGCGGGAACGCTACGAGCGGGTGCTGGAGCGGGCCGACGAGGTGGTCTGCACCAGCCCGTTCCTGTCCGAGCTCCTCGGCGCGAACTTCCCCGCGCACCTGGACAAGCTCCGGGTCGTGCCGAAGATCGTCGACTTCGACGTCCTGCCCGCGCGGTCCACGCCGCCGGCGGAGTTGCGCCGCTGGCTGCACGTCGGGCCGCTCCTTCAGCGGCGGGGTCTCTCGGTGGCCCTGGAGGCGTTCGCCGAGGTCGCCGCGGCGGATCCGGGGGTGACGCTGACCCTCGTCGACGCCGCCACGACGGGGCGCCGGGTGACGGACCGCATCAAGGAGCTCAAGCTACGCGACCGGGTCACCTTCGTACCCCCGGTGCCGCACACCGCCTTTGCCGACCTGCTGCACGGGCATGACCTCCTGGTGCACGCCGGCCAGCCGGAGGGGTTCGGCGAACTCCTGGTCGAGGCCGTCGCCACCGGCACGCCCGTGCTGGCGGCCGTTGAGGCGCCCACCGAGCCCATGCTGGCCGTGCTGTCCGAAGTGGCCGGGACGCTGGTCGAGACGGCGCAGGACGCCTCGGGGATGGTGGACGGCTACCGCCGCCTGGGCGCGCGCCTCGGCAGGGCCGACGTGAGCGCCGCCCGGGCGGCGCTCCAGGCGCGGTACGAGGCGCCGGCCGTACTGCCGCAGTTGACCGGCGAACAGGTCCCGGAGGCCCCCGTGACGGCCCCGGCTCGCCCGGGTGGCCGGGCGGCGGCCGGTCCCGAACCGGCTGCGACTGCCGCCCCGGCGACGGTCGCGGGGGAACGGATCGTCCTCGTCGCGATCAACGCGCCCCGGTTCTACCCGGCCCGGGACTTCGCACTGCGTGCCGCCGCGGCGGGCTTCGGCGTCGACGTCATCACCCACGACGCGAACCTGTGGCGGGAGGCGGCGCGGGATCCCCGGCTGCGTGTCCACCCGATCGACGTGGCGGAGTCCCGCCGCCCGATGCTCCGCGTCGAGCAGGCGATCGTCTACCGGGTGCCCGGCAAGGTGCTGTCCGCGGCCCGGAACCGCACCCGCCGGCAGGAGTCCATCTGGCCCGAACTCGGCGTCCTGAACGCACAGCGGGCGCACCGGAAGCTGGCGAGGCTGGTGCACGACTCCGGCTTCGAGCGGGGTTACCGGATCGTGCGGCCGAGAATCATGTGGCGGGTCGTTCGACGTGACGTGCTGCCCAAGCTGGACCTGACCCGCACCCGCCGGGTCGTGGTGGCGGGCACCTACGGGGTGACGGTCGGTTGGCAGCTCGCCCGCCGGCACCCCGATCTCGTCGTCACCACCTCGCTGCACGGCTTCGAGTAGCGGTGGGGCCGGTGGCCGGCGCGGGGGTTCCCGGCCGGCCACCGGTGCCGTCAGTGCTGCGCCGGGGGGGTGTCGACGTCCCGGGAGACGACGTCGCCCTTCTCGTCGACCCAGCCCTTCGGGCGCGCCGGGTTGCCGGCCACCAGCTGGTACGGCTTGACGTCCTTGGTGACCACGGAACCGGCGGCGATCATGGCGTACTCGCCGACCTCGATGCCGCAGACCAGGGTGGCGTTGGCGCCGATCGAGGCGCCCCGGTGGACCAGGGTCGGGGTGATCGTCCAGTCCGGGTTCTGGGCGCGCGGGCGGAAGTCGTTGGTGAACACCGCGGACGGGCCGACGAAGACCTCGTCCTCGATGGTGACGCCCTGGTAGACCGAGACGTTGTTCTGGATCTTGACGCGGTCGCCGACGGTGACGTTCGCGTCGACGTACACGTTGCGCCCGATCACGCAACCGGCACCGACCTGGGCGCTCGACCGGATGTGGGCCAGGTGCCAGACCTTGGTGCCGTCGCCGACCTGGGCGCCGTCCTCCACCTCGGCCGTCGGGTGGACGAACACGGACGGGGAACGGTCGTTGGTGTCAGTCATCCTTCAACTCGCATCGTCGCAGGGCGCGCCGTCGCGCCATCGGAGCCGTGCGTCGGACCGCGCCCGGGGGACCGAGGCGACCGCGCGGGCCGGGACCAGCCGACACCCGGCGGCGTCGGCCGGCCGGTGATCGGGCTCGGCGTAGCATACCGAGCCGGCAGTCGAGCAACGCCGACCGCACGTCGGCGCCCGGTGGTCCGTCAGCGGCTGCGGGCGGCGGCACCCGCCGAAGCGCCAGCGGTCAGGGCGACCACTTCCAGATCAGGCTCAGGTAGACGCCGTAACCCGCGGAGACGACCACGAGAAACGCGAACACGGCCAGCATGGTGCTCCGCCGCGCCTTCGCCAGCCCCACGGCGACCGGCAGGAGCAGCGTGAAGGCGGGCACCAGATAACGGCCCTTCGCCCAGTAGTAGTTCTCCGTGCCGATGCTGAGCAGGAAGAACATGACCGAGTAAATCACCAGCGGCAGCGGGTAGCGGTGCAGCACGAGCAGCGCGATCAGCACCACCGCGACACCCAGCAGCAGGGTGGACACGTACATGGGCAGCGAGGCCGGCTCGACCAGCACCTTCTTCAGCGTCCTGGCCGTCGAGACGCCGCCGTCGAAGCCGATCCGCCAGTACTTCTCCTGCATCTCGAAGTAGGCGTCGACCCGGCCGAGGCGATGCCCGATCCAGGCCAGGTAACCCAGGTAGCCGAGTGGGGCGAGCAGCCCCGCCACCCACGGCCGCCAGCCGTCCTGGCGGCGGACGATCGCCACCAGTGCGGCCACCCCGACCGCCGCGACCAGGGTTGTGGCGGTCGGCCGGGAGAGTCCGGCGACCAGGCAGAGCAGGCCGGCGGTCAGCCACTGCCGGCGCAGCAGCGCGTAGAGCGTCCACGCGACGAGCGCGGTGAACACCGTCTCCGTGTAGGCCATGTTCTGCACGACGGCGTGCGGCAGGACCGCCCAGAGGGCCACCAGGATCAGGCCCACCTTGCGCGAGCTGAGGTGCGCGCCGACGGCGTAGATGCCCCACGCGGCGGCCAGGCCGGCCGCCCAGGAGACGATCAGCGCGGCGATCTGGGTGGAGAACGGGGTGACGGCGGCGACCGCCGCGATCAGCCCCGGGTAGAGCGGGAAGAACGGCAGGTTCGGCAGCGTGCTGTGGGACTTCGGGTGGTTGCCGACCATCCCGGTGTCGTATCCGTCGTCGGCGATCCCCACGTACCAGATGCCGTCGAACCGGCTGTGCAGCAGCGACCAGAAGTCCGCGCCGGACCGGTGGGCGAAGAGCCCGAGGACGACCAGCCCGCTGAGCCGCAGCAGGGCGTAGAGCGCGACCGGCGCCACCGCCGGGTGCCGGTGCCAGGGCCGCCCCGGACGTTCCTCGGCCACGGCATCCGACCGGCCCTCCGCGTCGGCGCGGGATCCCGGGTCCCCGGAGCGTTGCCGAAGGGCGGTCGGGGCGTCGACGTCGGGAGCGAACGCCGGCTCGTCGTGCGCGGGGGCGGGAGCGGACACAAGGCAGAACCATAGCCCACCGGCCCGGCCCGCCGTACCCACGACGTGCCTGGGGCTCCCGTCGCGCGCGCACGTCTGCCACGATGCGTGGGCAGCAGGTAGAGGGAACGGAGGCACGGGTGCGGATCCTCCTGGTCGAGGACGATCGTCGGGTGGCCGGCGCCCTGTCCTCCGCGCTGATCCGGCGGGGCTACGAGGTGGAGCACGCCGCCACCGTGGAAGCCGCCCTCTCCGCCGCCCCCTGCGATCTGGTGCTGCTCGACCTGACCCTGCCCGACGGCGACGGCACCGACCTGTGCCGGGAACTGCGCCGGCGCAGCAGCCAGCTCGGCATCATCGCGGTGACCGCCCGGGGCGAGGAACGCGACCGGGTGCTCGGCCTCCGGCTGGGCGCCGACGACTACGTGGTCAAGCCGTTCTCGATGGTGGAGCTCCAGGCGCGCATCGAGGCGGTGCTGCGGCGGGCGGCGCACACCGTGCCGGAGCGCAACCTGATCGAGGCGGGCGCGGTCCGCATCGACGTGGGCGGCCGGACGGTCAGTGTGGCCGGCCGAGCGGTCGCGCTCACCCGCAAGGAGTTCGACATCCTGCTCTCCCTGGCCCGGCAGCCCGGCGTGGCCGTGCCGCGGGACCGGATCCTGCTCGACGTCTGGGGCACCACCTGGGCGGACCGGCACACGGTCGAGGTGCACGTCGGCTCGCTGCGGGGCAAGCTCGGCGACCCGAAGCTGGTGGAGACCGTACGCGGGGTCGGCTACCGGCTCCGCGGCGAGTGAGGGGGCCGGGGTGCGCCGCCGGCTGGTGATCAGCTATCTGCTGCTGATGGTGCTGGTCCTGCTGGCCCTGGAGACGCCGCTGGCGGTCACCCTGGCCACCCGGGAGACCGACCGGGTCCGCGCCGACCGGCTCGCCGACGCCAGCCGGTTCGCCTCGCTGGGCGGCCCGGCGCTGCGCGGCGGCGGGCCCGGCCCGCTCGACAGCGAGCTGGCCGCCTACGACGACCTGTACGGCATCGCGGCCGCGCTGGTCGACCGGGAGGGCGGTACCGTGACCGCCTCGGTGAGCTGGGAGCCCGGCCCGGGCACCGTCGTCGCCCTGGACACCGCGCTGGCGGGCCAGCAGTTCAGCGGGCCCGACTCGGTGTGGCCCTGGGTGGACGAACCGGTCGTGGTGGCGGTCCCGGTCACCGACGGCGGCGAGGTGCTCGGCGCGGTGGTCACCGCGACCCCGGCCGGCAAGGTCCGACGTACCGTGGCCTCCTGGTGGGCGCTGCTCACCGCGATCGGCGTGCTCGTGGTGCTGGCCTGCATCTCCACCGCGTTCGGGCTGGCCGGCTGGGTGCTGCGTCCGGTCACCGAGCTGGACGCGGTGACCCACGAGATCGCCGAGGGCGACCGCACCGCCCGGGTACGCCCGCGGCTCGGCCCGCCCGAGCTGCGCCGACTGGCGGCGAGCTTCAACAACATGGCCGACGCGGTCTCCGACGTGATGGACCGGCAGCGGGCGTTCGTGGCGCACGCCAGCCACCAGCTGCGCAACCCGCTGACCGCGCTGCGGCTGCGGGTGGAGGAGCTGGGACCGAGCCTGACCGACGACGACGGCCGCGCCGAGCACCGGCTGGCGCTGGAGGAGACCGACCGACTGGCCACCCTGCTCGACGCCCTGCTCACCCTGGCCCGGGCCGAACGGGCGGAGAACCAGCGGGTCACCGTGGACGCCGCCGAGGTCGCGGCCTCCCGGCTGGCGGCCTGGCTGCCGCTGGCCCGGCACCGGTCGGTCACCCTCCGGCTGGACGCGGCCGCGGCGCCCGCGTACGCCCGGACCGTGCCGACCGCGATCGACCAGGCGCTCGACGCGCTGATCGACAACGCGGTCAAGTTCAGCGGTACCGGGGCAGAGGTGACCGTGGCGGTACGCTCCGCCGACGGTGGAATCGCGCTGCAGGTGCGGGACACCGGCCCGGGCATGACGGCCAGCCAGCTCGACCAGGCCACCGAGCGGTTCTGGCGGGCGCCCGACGTGCAGAACGTGGACGGGGCCGGGCTGGGGCTGACCATCGTGGCGGTGCTGGTCGACGCCTCCGACGGCCGGTTGACGATGCGCCAGGGCCGGCCCCGGGGGCTGGTCGCCGAGCTGTGGTTCCCGAGCCCGGAGGACCCCGTCACGGGCCCGGCGAGCGGCGACGGCGCGGACGGCATCGGCCCTGCCGAGCGGGTCGGCTCCGCCGCCGGCTGAGCCCGCGCCGCGGATCCTTCGGGGTCAGGGTTTGGTCGACCGGTACCAGCCCGCCGCCCCCGGATGCAACGGGAGCGGGGTGGTGACGATCGCGGACCGGGGACTCATCCGGCCGGCCGCCGGATGGGCCGCGGCCAGCTCCTCCCGGCGGTCCATCAGCAGCCGGGTCAGCTCCCGCACCAACGCCTCTGGTAGGTCGGCGCGGACGATCAGGTAGTTCGGGTTGGCCACCGTGCTGATCGGGTCCACACCGTACACCGAGCGGGGAATGTCCCGGGTCACGTACACCTGCCCGTACCGGCGGCGCAGCGGCTCGGTCCACTCACCCAGGTCGACCAGCCGCATCGCGGTGCTTCCGGCCAGGTCGGCGACGCCGCGTACCGGCAGGCCGCCGGAGAAGAAGAACGCGTCGATCCGGCCGGCCCGCAGCGCCGCCAGCGAGTCGTCCAGGCCCAGGTGCTCCTGCCAGACCTGGTCGCCGCCGAGCTGCGCCACCTCCAGCAGGCGAATGGCGGTGACCTCGGTGCCGGAGCCGTAGGCGCCTACCGACACCCGCCGCCCGCGCAGGTCGGCGAGCGTGCGTACCGGGCCGCCGGCGGTGGTGACCAGGTGCAGCAGGTCGTCGTAGACCCGGGCCACGGCGAGTACGGCGGGGTGGTCCGGGGACCGGGGTGGCAGCACGTCGGCCTGGGTGAAGCCCAGCTCCGCCTCCCCGGAGCCGACCAGCCGGACGTTCTGCGCGGACGCCGCGGTGACCACCACGCTGGCCTGCACCCCGGGCAGCTCCCGGTTGAGGATGGCGGCCAGCGACTGGCCGAAGGCGTGGTAGACGGCGGTCGGGCTGCCCGTGGCGATCCGGATCCGCACGGCCGGGGTCGGCGCGTCCCGGCAGCCGGCGAGCCCGCCGAGGGTCGACACCAACAGCAGCACCAGGGCCGCCGGCGCCGAGGTCGGCCGCCGGCCGCGCACAGACCAGCGTCGGCTCACGCGCTGCACTCTGCGCTGTGCACCCGCCGCCGCGCAAGCCCGGACGCGGCGCCGGTGGTCCCGCCCGGCGCGGTGCGGACGGTTCGACCCGGCGGCGCCGCGCGGCGGCTGGGCCGGGCGGACGGCTCAGCAGGCCTGCGCCGGGGCGAGGGTGGCGCTGTCCACGATCCGCGCGCGGTGCGGGCCGTTGGGCACGCTCACCAGGAAGCAGCCGCCGCCGGGCCGGAGCACCGCCGGGACGTCCAGCAGCGCCGCGCTGCGGACCAGGACCGCGGCCAGGTCCCGGTCGGTCAGCCGGACGCCGAGACAATGCCGGCGGACGTGCCGCCCGCCGGCCAGCAGCGCCGCGCGCCAGGCCGCCGCGGCCAACCGGGGCCGCCACACCCGCCGGGCCGGGGAGGCGCCGGGGACGGGCCCCCCGAGCAGCTCCCGGCGGCCCTGCCGCCAGCCGGTCTCCAGCAGGATCGCGTACGCCGACCAGTGCTCCCGGGGCACGGACAACCGGTGCAGCTCGTAGCGGCGGCGCAGGCCGCCGGTGGTCAGCTCGTGCTCCACCGGTACGTCCAGGCGGCCGAGCAGCTGCCGCATCCGGTGCGCCGCGGCCTCGTGGTTGAACTCGGCGACCCCGCCCCGGTACGTGCCGGTGTCGACCCGGCGGCCGTCGGTGGCCGGGGGTGGGGTGCAGCGCATCAGGCAGGCGACCTCGAACGCGTCGGCCAGGGTCAGCCAGTCCAGCGGTGGGAGCGGCAGCGACCGGTGTGGCCGGTCGAGCAGCGTGGAGTCGGAGGCCATGGCAGGAACTCCTTGTCGGCGTGGGGTTCCCTTACCGTGGCCCCCTGGCCGGCACGACGAAACCGCTGCGCCCGAGCCTTGAGGAAAAATTGCGGCTACAACTCCGTCACGACGACGTCAACCTGGCGTGGCCGGCCGGCGGGCGCGGGCTGCTCCTCGACCGTGTACTTCAGGTCCCGCAGCGCTCCCACCAGGGCGGCGGTGGTGCGCGGCCGGACGCCGGCCGTGAGCAGGTCGCGGACCAGCCGGCCCTTGGTGGCCTTGTTGAAGTGGCTCACCACCGACCGGGTCGGCACCCCATCGACGTCGCGCTCGTGCAGCACCCGCACCGTCACCGTGCGCTCCGCGACCTCCCCGCGCGGCGCCCAGGTGGCCGCGTACGCGCCGGAACGCAGGTCCAGCACCGGCCCCCGGCCGGCCGCCGCCGCCATCGCCGGGACCAGCGCCTGCCGCCAGTACGCCGACAGCGCCCCGATCCCCGGCAGCTTCGCCCCCACGGGGCAGCGGTACGGCGGGATCCGGTCGGTGAGGCGTACCGCGCCCCACAGGCCGGAGCTGACCAGCACCGAGCGGCGGGCCAGCCGGGCCGCGGCGGGCGGCAGCGAGGCCAGGTCGAGCGCCTCGTAGAGCACCCCGGTGTAGATCCGGTCGGCCGGCGCGGTCGCCGCCACACGCAGCCGGGCATTGCGGCGCAGTTCGCCGCCCTGCCCCTCGCTGAGGCCCAGCGCGGCCCGGGCCGCCGCCTCGTCCGGCCCGGCGCAGAGCGCGACGAGCGCGGCCAGCACCTCCTCCCGGGCCGGGGTCAGCTCCGGCAGCGAGAGCCGGGACAGGTCCAGCCGGCGACCGGTGCCGGCCTCGGCCTTCCCCTCGGACGGGGGCAGCAGGATGAGCATCGGCTCAGCGTACGACCCAACCTCAGCGCCAGGGCCGTACGGCGCTCTCCGGGTGGTACACGCGATAGCCGCCGACCTCGGCGACCACGGCGGCGTCGGCCCCGTCGCCGAGCCACCAGCGCAGCGTGCGCTCCGCCGACGACCCGGCCTTGAGCACGTACCCGGGCCGGGCCGCCCGCCCCACCTGCCGCCAGTACGGCGGGTAGCGGTTCTGCCCCGGGGTCAGGTTGCCGTCGAGCACCCCGCAGACCACCGCCTCGCCGGTGTTGAAGATCAGCCGGTTGCAGGTCCAGTAGTCCCCGTACACCTCGTGCAGCCCGGCCCCACGGACCGCGCCGGCCAGCTCGCGGGTCTGCCGCTCCTCGGCCCGCACCGAGGGGGCGTCCGCGACGAACGCCACGGTGGCCGTCACCGTCGCCGCGGCCACCGCGGCCAGCGCCAGGCCGGCCACCGCCCCGCCGACCCGGGCCGCCACTCCCGCCGTGCCCCGCCAGGCTCGCGCGGCGGCCAGCCAGAGCGGCCACAGCACCGCCGGCAGCGAGATCTGCAGCACCGACAGGTAGCGGGCGTTGCCCAGCGGATCGGTCGCGGCGAGCGGGCTGCGCACGTACCCGAGCAGGGTCAGCACGGCCCCGACGACCAGGGCGAGGTGCGCGACCACCCGGACCCGTCCGGCGGCGTCGGCGGCCCGCCGGAGGGCGACCAGCCCCAGCACGGCGGCGGCCACCAGCAGCACCGGGTAGAGCAGCCCGAACCACTCCTGCCACCGGGCGCAGCCGGCCGCGCGGCAGAGCCCGCCGGCCAGCGGCACCCCCTCCAGCAGGCCGCCGTGCACCCGGTCCGACCAGGACGGCGCCGCGCCCGCCTTCGTGCTGATCTGCTGGAACACCGACAGCGAGTCCTGCCCGGGCGGGGCATCGAGATTGTCCTTGATCATCGGGGCGACCCCGACCACGAAGCCGGCGATCAGCAGCACACCGGGCCAGCCGATCAGGTCCCGGGGCGCCGCCCAGAGCAGCACGATCCCGGCCACCGCCAGGTAGGGCACGATCAGCCAGTCCGACCAGAGCGCCAGCCCGGCGAGCAGGCCGAACACGCCGGTGGCCAGCCAGCGGTGCCGCACCCGGCGTTCGCCGAGGGCCACCGCGATCAGCAGCATCGCCAGCACCGCCGGCTTCACCTCCGGCCGGCCGCCCACCACGGTGAGCTGGTCCCGGACCACCCGCTCCGAACCGAGCGCCAGCAGCCCCACCACGAAGGTGGCCAGCCAGGGGGAGTAGAGGCGGCGGGTCAGCCGGTACGCCAGCCAGAGGAAGACCGCGTAGAGCACCAGCAGTGGCAGCCGCAGCACCGGCCAGCTCGGCCCGGCCCAGCCGACCAACGGGGCCGCCAGGTAGGACTCCAGCACGCCCATGTAGTGCTGGCCGTACAGGAAGACCGGCCGCTCGCGGCCGGCGGCGATGTGCAGGGCGGCGAGGCCGAACGTCGCCTCGTCGCTGTTCGAGCCGGGCAGGGTCAGCAGCGTCAGGACCAGCCGGTAGCCGACCCCGGCCGCCCCGAGCAGCAGGGCGACGAGCGCCGGTCGGTCGAGTGTGGGGTGCCACCACCCGCGGTGCTGCACAGCTGTCGACACGACCAACGCCCCCGTCGTCGTCCCGACCGCAGTTTTTCACGGTGCCACCCGGTGGCGGGGCGGATCGGCGGAGTCGGGGCCGGCCGCACTCGCGTGGCCGCCGTCGCCTGCGTGTGGCAGGGTGACAGCGTGCCCGCCACACCTGCCGGAGAACTCGCCGTACCGCGGCTGCACCGGGCCGCACGGATCGAGGACGCCGTCCACGGCCTGGTCGAGCGTCGGCTGCGGCGCACGGGTTGGAAGGTCAACATCATCGCGTACGCCGGGTACGGCGCGCCGGGCTGGGCGCGGGTGCTCTGCCGGGTGCTGCTCGGCCGGCCGGACGTCCGCCAGCGGGCCCGACCGGAGAAGGTCCGCGGCTGGCGCAGCTTCGCCACCCTGCCCGCCAAGCACGCCACGGTGACTATCGAGGCCGGCGACGTACGCCACGAGACGACGGCGGACCGCAGCGGCTTCGTCGACACCGTCATCGAGGCCGACTTCACCCCCGGCTGGGGCAGCGTACGCCTCAGCGTCCCCGACGCCGAGCCGGTCGAAGCCCTGGTCCGCGTGCTCGACCCGAACGTCCGGTTCGGCATCCTCTCCGACATCGACGACTCGGTCATGGTCACCGCGCTGCCCCGGCCGCTGCTCGCCGCCTGGAACACCTTCGTCCTCGACGAGCACGCCCGGGCCGCCGTGCCCGGCATGGCGGTGCTCTACGAGCGGCTGGTCACCGCCCACCCCGGCGCCCCCGTCTTCTACCTGTCCACGGGCGCCTGGAACGTCGCGCCGACGCTCACCCGTTTTCTCTCCCGGCACCTCTACCCGGCGGGGCCGCTGCTGCTCACCGACTGGGGGCCGACGGCCGACCGGTGGTTCCGCAGCGGCAAGGAGCACAAGCGGGCCACCCTGGCCCGGCTGGCCCGGGAGTTCCCGGACGTCCGGTGGCTGCTGATCGGCGACGACGGGCAGCACGACCAGGAGATCTACCGCGAGTTCGCCGCCGCGCACCCGGACAACGTGGCCGGGGTGGCGATCCGCCGGTTGTCGCCCACCCAGTCGGTGCTCGCCGGTAGCCTGCCCGCCCCGCCCGGCCGCCCGTCCGCCGGCCCGGTCGGGCAGAAGTGGCTCGCCGCGCCGGACGGCGCCGGCCTCTGGAAGCTGCTGCGGGAAGCCGGCCTGGTCTGACGTATGCCGGTCCCACACGCAAGGAACGCGAGAAGGAGTTATGAGCGACACAACCGCTCCCGGCTTCGACCGCGTACGAGGTCAGCGTCGTAGCTGCGGTCATGCGCGCGGCGGCGTTGCGGCGCAGCTCCCGGCTAATCGTCGCCGGCGACAGTCCCGGTGCCGCAGATCCGGGCCACTGCCAGCGGGCCGTCTTTGACCGCCGCCAAATGGGCGGACACCGCGATGCCCATCTGGGAGCCGAGCCAACGGCGCCGTACGGTCGCTCATTCTGGGTAGGGGCCCAGCGGTGCCCAAGCTGTGCTGGAGAACCGGCGCGTGACGGTGTGGCGCCTCATGCCCGAATGCTGACCGGATGTACGCTTTCGCCATGCTTGCGGAGGATCTGACGCGGCGTGTGAACGCCTACGACTTCATTCGGCTGATCGCTGCTGTTGAGGTTCTGCTGGAGCACACATCGAACCACCTCGGCGTTCCGTTTCTGTGGCACCGGTCAGGCGACGCGCTCTGGGTATACGAGGGCTTGCATACGTTCTTCATCATCAGCGGTCTTTTCGTCTTTCGGTCCGCTGACCGACTGATGGAACGGGACCGCACCGGCACCTGGTGGCGCGACTTCTACGAGAACCGGGTCCTGCGAATCGGGCCCGCCCTGTGGGTTTACGGGGTGATCGCGGTGATCTTCGTAGTCGCGGTCGGTGCCGCCGCCTCCTCCGACATCGCATCCGTCCGTGGCGTCTCCTGGATCCTGTCGATGGCCTTCCTTGCGCCGTTCTACAGCCCTGGCTTTCTGGAAGATTTCGGGGTCGGAAACGTCAACGGCAGCCTGGCGACAATTGCGGTCGAGGTCTCTTTCTATGTCTTCGTTCCGCTCCTCGTGCTTGCCAGTCGCCGGATCAGGATCCGAGTCTTCTTGGGAGTTCTCCTCGCGGCCGGTGCTGTTACCTGGGTGCTGTCACCCGGCGTCGACGGCATGGCCGGCAAGTTGTTGAAGGTCACCTTCCTGCCCTACCTTTGGTGGTTCGGGCTCGGCGTCGCCTGGTACTTGTGGGGCCTCAAGCATGTCCGTCTGACCTGGCCCCGTGCCGCGGTTGCGGCAGCCGTCTACATTGCCGCAGTCCAAGCAAACGAGCACCTCTTCGATATCCCGCTGGTCGCCCTGATCAAGGGGCTCGCCCTCTCTTACGTCGTTGTGTGCGTGGGCGAGCGCGGACCGCGGGCGTTCGAGAAGTTCCCGAAGCGATTCGGTGACCTCAGTTACGGCAGCTACATCTGGCACATGCTGATTGTGAACGCCATCCTCTGGTGGGGCCTGGACAGCCACCTGCCCGATTACACGGTGACCTTCGTCGTCTTGGCGGTCTCCCTGACTCTCGCGGCGCTGTCGTGGAACTTCATCGAGAAGCCGGCCTTGAAGCGAAAGCGGGTGAGCTCCCGCTCCGGACGCGGCCTCAACGAAGGTACGCCAGCGGATGAGATCGGGCCGCAGCCGAAGGCGCCTAGTGTCCTGAATCGGTAATTCGTTGCTAACGCCGCTCGAATCCCGACCATCGTGTTCCGCGCGACTTCAGGGGACGATGACCACACCTGCCGCCGCCTGACCACGGTCAGTCCCGATGGAGCCAGAGGACGCCGAGCGGGGGGACCCGCAGCGCCGCCGAGGCGGCCATCCCATGCCAGGGCACGCTCTCCGCGTGCACCGCGCCGAGGTTCCCGACCCCGGACCCGCCGTAGTGGTGGGCGTCGGTGTTGATCACCTCGGTCCAGGCGCCCGCGGCCGGCAGGCCGATCCGGTAACCCTCCAGCGGGAGCGCGGAGAAGTTCGCCACGCATACCAGCGTCTGGCCGTCGGGGGCGATCCGGATGAACGAGACCGTGTTGTTGGCGGCGTCGTCCCCGGAGATCCAGCGGAAGCCGGCGGGCTCGGTGTCCTGCGCCCACAGCGCCGGGGTTGCCCGGTAGACCCGGTTCAGGTCGCCGACGAGGCGTTGCACGCCGGCCCGCGCCGGGTCGTGCAGCAGGTACCAGTCGAGGCCGCGCTCCTCGCTCCACTCCCGGTCGTCGGCCAGTTCGCAGCCCATGAAGAGCAGTTGCTTGCCGGGGTGCGCCCACATGTACGCCAGGAGCGCCCGCACGTTGGCCAGCCGCTGCCAGGTGTCGCCGGGCATCTTGCCGGCCAGCGACCCCTTGCCGTGCACCACCTCGTCGTGGCTGATCGGCAGCACGTAGTTCTCGCTCCACGCGTACGCGAGGGAGAAGGTGAGCTGATGGTGGTGGTGCTGCCGGTAGATCGGGTCCTTCGAGGTGTAGAGCAGGGTGTCGTGCATCCAGCCCATGTTCCACTTGAAGCCGAAGCCCAGCCCGCCCTCAGCCGTCGGGCGGGTGACACCCGGCCAGGCGGTGGACTCCTCGGCGACCATCACCACCCCAGGGTGGTGCTTGTAGACGGTGGCGTTGGCCTCCTGGAGGAACGCGATCGCCTCCAGGTTCTCCCGGCCGCCGTGCACGTTGGGCACCCACTGGCCCTCCTGGCGGGAGTAGTCCAGGTAGAGCATCGAGGCGACCGCGTCGACCCGCAGCCCGTCGGCGTGGAACTGCTCGCACCAGTAGAGCGCGTTCGCCACCAGGAAGTTGCGCACCTCCCGGCGGCCGAAGTCGAAGACGTACGTGCCCCAGTCGGGGTGCTCGCCGCGGCGCGGGTCGGGGTGCTCGTAGAGCGGGGTGCCGTCGAAGCGGGCCAGGGCCCACTCGTCGCGCGGGAAGTGGGCCGGCACCCAGTCGAGGAGCACGCCGATGCCGGCCTGGTGCAGCCGGTCCACCAGGTGGCGGAAGTCGTCCGGGTCGCCGAACCGGGCGGTGGGGGCGTAGTAGCCGGTGACCTGGTAGCCCCAGGAGCCGCCGAACGGGTGCTCCATCACCGGCAGGAACTCCACGTGGGTGAAACCCATGGTGGTCACGTACTCGGTGAGCTGCTCGGCGAGGTCGCGGTAGCCGAGGCCGGGCCGCCAGGAGCCGAGGTGCACCTCGTACACGCTCATCGGCTCCTGGTGCGGTCGCCGCTTCGCCCGGCGCGCCAGCCAGGCCGCGTCGCCCCACTCGTAGGTGGAGTGGTGCACCACCGAGGCGGTGGCCGGCGGCACCTCGGTGCGCGCGGCCAGCGGGTCGGCCTTGTCCCGCCAGTGCCCGTCGGCGCCGAGGATCCGGTACTTGTAGCGGGCGCCGACCGGCACGCCCGGCACGAAGATCTCCCACACCCCGCTGGCGCCGAGCGAGCGCATCGGCCAGCCGTCGTCGGGCGCCCAGCCGGTGAAGTCGCCGACCACCCGCACCCCGCGGGCATTCGGGGCCCAGACGGTGAAGGCCACGCCCTCGTCGAACACCCGGGCGCCGAGCGCCTCCCAGAGCCGCTCGTGCCGCCCCTCGCCGATGAGGTGCAGGTCCAGCTCGCCCAGCGTGGGCGGGTGGCGGTACGGGTCGTCGTGCACCGTGCCGTCGACCTCGACCCGGTAGTCGAGCACCTCGCCGGGCAGCACGGTCTCGAAGACGCCGACGTCGTGCACCCGCTTCATCGGATGCCGTTCGTCGCCGACCAGCACGGCCACGTCGGTGGCGCCGCGCCGCAGGGTCCGGATGGTGGTGCGCCCGGCTGCCGGATGCGCGCCGAGCACGGCGTGCGGGTCGTGCGCCTGGCCGGAGATCAGCTGCTCCATCGTTCGTCGTCCTCCACGGCCGGTGCGGTCGGGGCGGTGCCGCCGGACAGGTCGGCGGGCACGTCCTCGACGGTCAGGTCGGGCGCCGCCGGGTTCGCCGGGTCCGGTGCGGCCGGCGCGGCGGCGCGCCGCACGGTGAACACGTGCGCGGGTTGCAGGTACGGGTCGAGCCGGACGGCGTTGCGCTGCCCCCAGTCGTAGCTGACCCCGGTCAGCTCGTCGTGGACGGTGAACCGGTCGTGCCAGTCGAGGCCGAGCGCCGGCATGTCCAGGGTGGTGTTGCCCCACTGCACGGCGCGGGAGTCGAACGAGCAGATGACCAGCACGGTGTTGCCGGTGTCCGGGTCGTGCTTGGACCAGCAGAGCAGGGCCGGGTTGTCGATGTCGTGGAAGCGCAGGTTGCGCAGCCGGTGCAGGGCGGGGTTGTCGTGGCGTACCCGGTTGAGGGTGGTGATGAACGGGGCGAGCGAGCGGCCGTGCGCCTCGGCGTCGGCCCAGTCCCGGGGGCGCAGCTCGTACTTCTCGTTGTCCAGGTACTCCTCGGCGCCGGGGCGGGCGACGTGTTCGAAGAGCTCGAAACCGGCGTACATGCCCCAGGAGGGGGAGAGCAGCGCGGCCAGCACCGCCCGGATCTTGAACATCGGCGGGCCGCCGTGCTGGAGGGACTCGTGCAGGATGTCCGGGGTGTTGGGCCAGAAGTTCGGTCGCATGTAGTCGGCCGCCGCGACCAGCTCCTCGCAGTACGCCCGCATCTCCGCCGCCGTCGTGCGCCAGGTGAAGTACGTGTACGACTGGGTGAAGCCGATCTTGCCGAGGCCATGCATGATCGCCGGGCGGGTGAACGCCTCGGCGAGGAAGAGCACGTCCGGGTCGACCTGCTTGACCTCCCAGATCAGCCAGTGCCAGAAGTCGAACGGCTTGGTGTGCGGGTTGTCGACCCGGAAGATCCGGATCCCCTCGCCGACCCAGTGCAGCACCACCCGCAGGATCTCCGCCCGGATGCCCGCCGGGTCGTTGTCGAAGTTCAGCGGGTAGATGTCCTGGTACTTCTTCGGCGGGTTCTCCGCGTACGCGATGCTGCCGTCGGCCCGGGTGGTGAACCACTCCGGGTGCTCGGTCACCCACGGGTGGTCCGGGGCGCACTGCAACGCCAGGTCCATCGCCACCTCCAGGCCCTGCTCGGCGGCGGCGGCGAGGAAGGCGCGGAAGTCCTCCGGCGTACCCAGGTCGGGGTGGATGGCGTCGTGGCCGCCCTCGGCGGCGCCGATCGCCCACGGCGAGCCGACGTCGTCCGGCCCGGCGGTGAGCGAGTTGTTGCGGCCCTTGCGGTTGACCCGGCCGATCGGATGGATGGGCGGCAGGTAGAGCACGTCGAAGCCCATCGCCGCGACGCCGGGGAGCCGGTCGACGGCGGTGCTGAAGGTGCCTGACTGGGCCGGCGCGTCGACGGTGGCCGGGATCGCGCCCTCGGAGCGGGGGAAGAACTCGTACCAGGCGGAGTAGAGCGCCCGGGGCCGGTCCACCCAGAGCTGGTATTCCTCGCCGGTGGTGACCAGCTCCCGGACCGGGTGGTCCCAGAGCAGCGCGGCCAGGTCGAGCGCCGGGCCGACCCGCCGGCGCAGCTCCAGGTCGTCGGCGCGCAGCGCGGCGGCCGCCGCCCGGACCCGCGCCCGGTCGGCCGCTGGCACCAGCTCCAGCGCCGCCTCCAGCACCCGGGCGCCCTCGGCCAGGTCGTTGGCCAGCTCGGCTAGGCCCTGGCCGGCGGCGAGCTTCTTGGTCACCGCGTTCTGCCAGGTCAGGTACGGATCGTGGAACGCCTCGACGGCGAATCGCCAGGTGCCGACCGCGTCCGGGCGGATGGTGGCGTGCCAGCGGTCCTGGCCGGGCTCGCCGGGCCGCAGCCGGGTGAACGGGCGGGCCGCGCCGTCCGGGCCGAGCCAGACCACGTTGCAGCCGAGCGCGTCGTGTCCCTCGCGGTAGGCGCGGGCCGACACCGGTACGAGTTCGTCCACCACGGCCTTGGCCGGGTAGCGACCGCAGGAGACGACGGGGGAGACGTCTTCGATCGGGAACCGTCCAGTCACCGGTTCAACCTACTGCGCGAGATCGCTTCGCGCTCGGGTCGAGACGTGCTTTACCCGTCGGGCCCATGGGTAGCCCCTGACACGTACCATTTGTATTACGTGTCAGGAGGGTCGCGATGAAGCTGAACAGCAAAGGTCAGGTGACCATCCCCGCCGCCCTGCGCGCCCGGTACGGGCTGCACGAGGGCGACGAGGTCGACGTCGTCGAGGAGGGCGGCGCGTTGCGGATCGTGCGGGTGAGCGGCGCCGAAACCCGGGGGCAACGCCTGGTCCGCCACATGCGCGGGCGCGGTGGGGCCCGAGCAGCCGAGGGGATGTCCACGGACGAGTTGATGGAACTGCTCCGTGGCGAGTGAGCGGGTCCGGGCCGTCGCCGCCCGAGCGGGTGATTCGGCCACCACTCTGGTCGACACCAACGTCCTGCTGGACATCTTCACCGAGGACCCGCGCTGGGCGGAGTGGTCGGGCGACGCCCTGGCTGCCGCCCGGGACGCCGGTGCTCTGGTCATTAATCCGATCGTGTACGCCGAGGTGTCGGTGCGCTTCGCCACCATCGAGGAACTTGACGAAGCGCTGCCGGCCGCGGACTTCCTGCGCGAGGAACTGCCGTATCCGGCGGGCTTCCTGGCCGGCAAGGCGTACGCGCGATACCGTGCGCAGGGCGGAACCAAGCGTTCACCGATCGCCGACTTCTACATCGGAGCCCATGCGGCGGTATGCGGGTACCGCCTGTTGACCCGGGACGGTGGCCGGTACCGTACGTACTTCCCGAAGCTGGCGTTGATCTCGCCCGGCACCTGACCGGCGTGTCAGCCGGCGGCGCCCACCGACCGGTACACCTCCAGCGTCCGCCGCGCGATCGAGTCCCAGGAGAAATGCTCCACCGCCCTCCGCCGCCCGGCCCGGCCGAACTCGGCGGTGCGCGCCGGTTCGGCCAGCAGCTCGTTGAGCCGGGCCGCCAGGTCGGCCACGAACCGTTCCGGATCCAGCGGCCGGCCGCTGCCGTCAGAGGCCTGGTCGATCGGCACCAGCAGCCCGGTCTCGCCGTCGACGACCACCTCGGGGATGCCGCCGGTGGCGGTCGCCACCACGGCCGTCTCGCAGGCCATCGCCTCCAGGTTGACGATGCCCATCGGCTCGTACACGGACGGGCAGGCGAAGATCGTGGCGTGGGTGAGCACCTGGATCACCTCGTGCTTGGGCAGCATCGCGGCCACCCAGACCACCCCGGAGCGGGTGGCCTGCAGCTCGGCGACCAGTTCCTCCACCTCGGCCGCGATGTCCGGGGTGTCGGGGGCGCCGGCGAGCAGCACGAGCTGGGTGTCGGCGGGCAGCTCCCGGGCCGCCCGCAGCAGGTAGGGCAGGCCCTTCTGCCGGGTGATCCGCCCGACGTAGACCACGCTGGGGCGGGACGGGTCGATGCCGAGCCGGTCCACCACGTCGGTGCCGTGGTCCGGGGTGTACTGCCCGGTGTCGATGCCGTTGTAGACCACCCGCACCCGGTCCGGATTCACCGCCGGGTAGGCCGTCAGCACATCCCGCCGCATCCCCTCGCTGACCGCGATCACCGCGTCGGCGGCCTCCACCGCCGTGCGCTCGCACCAGGAGGAGAGGGCGTACCCGCCGCCGAGCTGTTCGGCCTTCCACGGGCGCAGCGGCTCCAGGCTGTGCGCGGTGACCACGTGCGGCACCCCGTACAGCAGCTTCGCGGTGTGCCCGGCCAGGTTGGCGTACCAGGTGTGGCTGTGCACCACGTCGGTGCCGGCGCAGCCGGCCGCCATCTCCAGGTCGAGGCCCATGGTCCGCAGCGCCGGGTTCGCGCCGGCCAGTTCCACCGGCTCGGCGTACGCGGTGACACCCGGCTCGTCGCGCGGCGCGCCGAAGCAGTGCACCCGCACGTCGGCGAGGCGGCGCAGCTCGCGCGCCAGGTACTCGACGTGCACCCCGGCCCCGCCGTACACCTCCGGCGGGTACTCCCGGGTGAGCAGATCAACGCGCAGCCGAGCGGAATCCGTCATGACCGGCACCCTAGTGCACAAGCCCGCCGCGCACCCGGCGCGGAACTGTGCCCGTACGAGTGGTGAAGTCGGGGCAGGATCGATAGCGTCTGAGCATGGCTGCCAAGGTGCTCGCGATCGTCCTAGCCGGCGGGGAGGGCAAGCGCCTGATGCCCCTCACCACCGACCGGGCGAAGCCCGCCGTCCCCTTCGGCGGGATGTACCGCATGGTCGACTTCGTCCTCTCCAACCTGGCGAACGCCGGCTACCTCAGGATCGTCGTGCTGACCCAGTACAAGTCCCACTCACTGGACCGGCACATCACCACGACGTGGCGCATGTCGACCATGCTCGGCAACTACGTCACCCCGGTGCCGGCGCAGCAGCGCCGCGGCCCGTGGTGGTTCGCCGGCTCGGCCGACGCGATCTACCAGAGCTTCAATCTGATCTACGACGAGCAGCCGGACTACGTGATCGTCTTCGGCGCGGACCACATCTACCGGATGGACCCGCGGCAGATGGTGGAGGACCACATCGCCTCGGGCGCCGCGGTCACCGTGGCGGGCATCCGCCAGCCGCTGTCGATGGCGAACCAGTTCGGCGTGATCGAGGTCGGTGAGGACGGCCGGCGGATCCGAGCGTTCCGCGAGAAGCCCACCGACGCGGTGGGGCTGCCCGACGCGCCGGACCAGATCTACGCCTCGATGGGCAACTACGTCTTCACCACGAAGGCCCTGATCGACGCCGTCGAGCACGACGCCGAGGACAAGAGCAGCAAGCACGACATGGGTGGCAGCATCATCCCGATGCTGGTCGAGCGGGGCGAGGCCAACGTCTACGACTTCAAGGACAACGAGGTGCCCGGCAGCACGGACCGGGACCGGGGCTACTGGCGGGACGTGGGAACGCTCGACTCGTTCTACGACGCCCACATGGACCTGATCAATGTCCACCCGGTGTTCAACCTCTACAACTTCGACTGGCCGATCTACAGCAACCAGCCGCCCTACCCGCCGGCCAAGTTCGTCCACGCTTGGGGGGAGCGGGTCGGCCGGGCGGTCGGCTCGTTGATCTCGCCCGGGTCGGTGATCTCGGGCTCGCTGGTGGAGAACTCGATCGTCTCGCCGAAGGTGAAGGTCCACTCCTGGGCGCACGTGGACGGCGCCGTGCTCATGGAGGGTGTCGAGATCGGCCGACACGCGGTGGTCCGAAGGGCCATCCTGGACAAGAACGTCTACGTCCCGGAGGGCGCCGAGATCGGCGTCGACCTGGAGAAGGACCGCCAGCGCTACACCGTCTCCGACAACGGCATCGTGGTCATCGGCAAGGGCCAGACCGTCGAGCCCTGACCGCCCGAACTCGCAAGGAGGACCCCGCAGTGGCCCACCCCCGCGCCGGCCAGCCCGCCGAGCCCGCCGACCTGGTCGACGTGCCCCGGCTGGTCACCGCCTACTACGCCGCGCACCCCGATCCGGCGGACCCGGCGCAGCAGGTCTCGTTCGGCACCTCCGGCCATCGCGGGTCCAGCCTGAAGAACGCCTTCAATGAGGACCACATCCTCGCCGTCACCCAGGCGCTCTGCGACTACCGGCGGGAGCGGGGCCTGGACGGCCCGCTGTTCCTCGCCCGGGACACCCACGCGCTTTCCGCCCCGGCGGCGGTCAACGCGCTGGAGGTGCTCGCCGCCAACGAGGTCACCGTGCTGCTGGACAGCCGCGACGGCTACACGCCCACCCCGGCGCTGTCGCACGCCATCCTCACCCACAATCGGGGGCGCAGCGCCGGCCTCGCCGACGGCATCGTGATCACCCCGTCGCATAACCCACCCGACGACGGCGGCTTCAAGTACAACCCCACCCACGGCGGGCCCGCCGACACCGACGTCACCAAGTGGATCCAGGACCGCGCGAACGCCGTCCTCACCGCCGGGCTCAAGGAGGTGAAGCGCCTCCCGTACGCGCGGGCCCGGGCCGCCGACACCACCGGGGAGTACGACTTCTTGGCCCGGTACGTCGACGACCTGCCGGCCGTGCTGGACATCGCCGCGATCCGCGACGCCGGGGTCCGCATCGGCGCCGACCCGATGGGCGGGGCGAGCGTGGCGTACTGGGGCGAGATCGCCGAGCGGCACCGGCTCGACCTGACGGTCATCAACCCGACCGTCGACCCGACCTGGCGGTTCATGACCCTCGACGGCGACGGCAAGATCCGGATGGACTGCTCCTCGCCGAACGCGATGGCCTCGCTGATCGCCGCCCGCGACCGGTTCCAGGTCTCCACCGGCAACGACGCCGACGCCGACCGGCACGGCATCGTCACCCCGGACGGTGGCCTGATGAACCCCAACCACTACCTGGCGGTGGCGATCGGCCACCTGTTCCGTACCAGGGACCAGTGGGGGCCCGCGGCGGCGGTCGGCAAGACCCTGGTCTCCTCCTCCATGATCGACCGGGTCGCCGCCGACCTGGGTCGCCCGCTGCTGGAGGTGCCGGTCGGCTTCAAGTGGTTCGTGCCCGGCCTGCTCGACGGGGCGGTCGGGTTCGGCGGCGAGGAGAGCGCCGGCGCGTCCTTCCTGCGCCGGGACGGCAGCACCTGGACCACCGACAAGGACGGCATCCTGCTCTGCCTGCTCGCCGCGGAGATCATCGCCACCACCGGGCGCAGCCCCAGCCAGCACTGGGCCGAGCTGGCCGAGCGCTTCGGCGCGCCCGCGTACGCCCGCATCGACGCCCCGGCCAGCCGGGAGGAGAAGGCCGTCCTCGGCAAGCTCTCCCCGGAGCAGGTGACCGCGACCGAGCTGGCCGGCGAGCCGATCACGGCCATCCTCACCACCGCGCCCGGCAACGGCGCACCGATCGGCGGGCTGAAGGTGACCACCGAGTCGGGCTGGTTCGCCGCCCGGCCGTCCGGCACCGAGGACGTCTACAAGATCTACGCCGAGTCGTTCCAGGGCCCGGAGCATCTGGCCCGGATCCAGGAGGAGGCCAAGGCCCTGGTCGACGCGGTGCTGTCGAAGGGCTGACGCCGGTCCCGGCGCTCGTCGCGGCTGCCCGGGCGGGCTGCTCCCGGCGACTGCTCTCGCCCGGCGGCGGGCTCCCGTCCGGCGGCCCCTCCCGGTCAGCGGCGGACTCCCGTCCGGCGGCCCGTCCCTGGTCAGCGGGGCGGGGCCAGCTCGCGCCGGGTGAGCTGCTCGCGCAGCTCCTCGGGCAGCAGTTCCCGGAGCTGGTCGGGCAGCAGCGGCAGGTCGAGCAGGCTGAGCTTGAGCTGGCTGCGCTCCTGGTAGCGGCGGGGATCGAGCCGGACGACCAGGCCGGCGTCGCGGACGTACCGGGCCTCCACCGCGCCCTCCGTGGCGGCGTCGCGGATCACGAGACCGTCGACCTCGACAGCCACCGGCGCCGAACTGGGCCGGAGGTCGAGCCGGATCCTCTCCTCGGGGGAGAACACCACCGATCGGGAGATGCCCGACATGGGCGCGGAGGGCGTCACCACCACCGCCTGGGTGGCGGGCGACACCAGCGGTCCGCCGGCGGCGTAGCTGTACGCGGTCGAGCCGGTCGGCGTACTCACCACCAGGGCGTCGCAGCGGTAGTAGCCGTACTCCTGGCCGTCGACGGCGAGGCTGGCGGTGACGAAGCCCAGGCCCGGCTGGCGGACCAGGGCGACGTCGTTGAACGCCACCACGTCGTCCCCGCAGACGTCGCAGGCCAGGCAGGCGTGCGACTCGATGGTGAAGTCGTGCGCCACCAGGCGGTCCAGCGCCCGCGGCAGGTCCGGCGGCTCCACCTCGACCAGGAAGCCGACCCGGCCCAGGTGCACCCCGAGCACCGGTTTCGGGTCGTGCACCGCCGCGCGCAGCGCACCCAGCATGGTGCCGTCCCCGCCGATGCTGATCAAGGCGTCCGAGCGGGCGGCCAGCTCCGGCCCCGGGACCGGCTGCACCGACGACGGGACCCGGTGCCGGTCCTCGGCGCGGACGGCCAGTGTCTTGCCGTGCCGGACCGCCCACCGGTCGATGATCCCGACCACCTCGGAGACGTCCCGGGTGGGATGCAGCACCAGCCCGAACACATACCCCGCCACCGGTACAGCTCACCACAGGACCGGGGACAAGGCGGGTAAACCGGGCACGACGACGCGGGCGGGGTGCCGAGTCCTGGGCGATCATGTGGCCGCCCGGCGCCAAGGTGCCCCGGCTCCCCACGGCCGTGGTCCGGGGTCGCGCCGACGCGGACGGGAATAATCGGATAAAACCGAAAGATTCCCCTCTAAGCTGACATCAGGGTTCGTCGGCAGGAGGGCGGTACACCGGTGGCATGCTGCGACATCCACGCCGACCTCAAGGTGGCTGGTGCACCGTACGGTCCGCTGTCCTCACGGGCGCCCGCCCCGCTGCCGTGGACGTCAGGGGGATGCGCGGAAGGGGAAGGTTCGGGATGCGACTGCTGATCACCGGGGGCGCCGGGTTCATCGGCGCGAACCTGGTCCGGATCGCCACGGCGGACCCGGCCGTCACCGACATCCGGGTGCTCGACGACCTCTCCACGGGCAGCAGGTCGAACCTGGCCGGGCTCGACGTGGAGCTGCGCGAAGGATCCATCCTGGACGAGGCCCGGCTGTCCCGTGCCATGGCGGGCCGCGACGTGGTCGTTCACCTGGCCGCGATGTCCAGCGTGCCCGGTTCGATCCGGGAGCCGATCGCCGCGCACGGCATCAACGCCACCGGCACGCTCTCCGTCCTGGAGGCCGCCCGCCGGGAGGGGGTTCGGCACGTCGTGCTGGCCTCGTCGTCATCGGTCTACGGCGCCAATCCCGAGCTACCGAAGAGCGAGTTGACCTGGACCAGCCCGCTCAGCCCGTACGCCGCGGCCAAGCTCGCCACCGAGGCGTACGCGTCCGCATACCAGGCCTGCTACGGCCTGCCCACCCTCGCCTTCCGCCTCTTCAACGTCTACGGCCCGGGCCAGCGCCACGACCACGCGTACGCGGCGGTCATCCCACAGTTCGTGCACGCCGCCCTGCATGACGAGCCGGTGGTCATCCACGGTGACGGCCATCAGAGCCGGGACTTCACCTACGTGGACACGGTCTGCGAGGTCATCCTCGACGCCGTCCGGCGGCACGTGCACCAGCCCCAACCCGTGAACCTGGCCTTCGGCGCCCGGACCGACCTGCACTCGGTGCTGGCCGAGCTCGAACTGATCCTCGGTCGACCGGTGGCCCGGCGGTACGCGCCGGCCCGAACGGGAGACATCCTGCACTCCGAGGCGGACAACCATCTCATGCGCCAGTTGTTCCCGCAGGCGGCAGCCGTACCGCTCGCCGAGGGGCTCGCTGCCACGGTCGCGTGGCACCAGACGCACGTTCCGCTGCGGGCCCAGGTGGCCGCACGACCCCAGCGCCGGGCCGAGCCGATCGTCGGCTGAGGCGGAGGAGGCGAGGCCGAGGCCGACACGTGCTCGTCAAGGGCTGAGGCTGGCGATCGTCACCGCCTGCCCCGGATTTCGTTACGCCAGGTGATCGCCGCCGTCCTCGCGCCGTCCGATTACCAGGATTTCCGACCCGTCCGTAAGGGGTTCCGCGTGCCCAGCCGCGTTCGCACGCTCGTCGGCAAACTGCACGACCGTTGGGTCGCCTCCCGCGATCCGGTGGCATTCGCCCGGTCGATTGGCGTCAACATCAACGGCCAGGTGAAGTTCTATGGGATGAGCCGGGAGATGTTCGGGTCGGAGCCGTGGCTCGTGACGCTGGGCGACAACGTCTACATCACTGCGGGGGTTCAGTTCGTCACGCACGACGGCGGCACCCTGATCCTGCGTAAGGACCATCCGGACCTCGAGTGGACCGCCCCGATCATCGTCAGCGACGATGTGTACATCGGTATCCGGGCGATCATCCTGCCGGGGGTGACGATCGGCAATCGCTGTGTCATCGGCGCCGGTTCGGTCGTGGCCCGGGACGTGCCGGACAACACGGTCGCGGCGGGGGTGCCCGCTCGTCCGATCCGCAGCACGGACGAGTACCTCGAGCGGCTTCAGGCGAAGTCCCTGCGGATCGGTCACCTGCCGGCGCAGGCTAAGGCCGATGCGATCAAGAAGATCTATGGCGTTACCACCGGCTGACAGCCCGGTTCGCTGCGGCGGCGGCAGCTCGCGCCAGTTGAGTTGGTCGTTCAGCAGCGGCAGGTCGAGCAGGCTGAGCTTAAGCTGGTTGCGCTCCTGGTAGCGGCGGGGATCGAGCCGGACCACCAAGCCGGCGTCGCATACGTACCGGGTTTCCACTGCGCCGGCGCGGACCGTACCGATCGGTCTGTCGTGATGCTGCCGTGTCTGGGCGGCGTTTCGGCGTGCCGTACCAAAGAGTGACGACACCCCGCGACGTCCCCGTCGTTGCTTCCTGTAAGTGCCGCAGGCGCGGAGCAGTCGCGATCAGGGCTATCGACGGGGAGAAACGGTTCGTGAGGGAGTTGTGGTCAGCGGGACACCCGCGGGTTCTCGTGGTCGGGGCTGACCCATTCAGCCACGACAGTGGTACCGGCATCACCCTCTCCAACCTGTTCCATGGATGGCCCGTCGAACACCTGTCGCAGCTTTACTTGTCGCCTGCAAGCCCTACGGCGGGCGTTTGCGGGGCCTTTCATCGCCTCGATCCCCGAAGCGCTTTAGTTGACCATCTGCTTCGCAAGGTTGTTGCACGTTCACTGCCTGTCGGAGCCGGCGGTCGTGAACCCGCTGCAGCCGGACGCACAGCATCTTCCTGGCGGTCCCGATGCCTCGGCGCTGCGCGAGCGGCAGCGGATCTGAGTCCTCTCGTTGTCGGGCACGAGGTGCGTGAATGGGTGGCATCCTGCCAACCTCAGGTGATCTATTCGATGCTCGGTAGCGTGCGGGTCATGGCGTTGGTTAACCGCCTCGCCAGGCTCTTTCACCTGCCCGTCGTGCCACATTTCATGGACGATTGGCCGACGACGCTCTTCACACGGGGGGAGCTCCTCGGGCTCGGGCGCCACGCGGTCCAATCGAGTATCGCGAAGGTCCTTCGCCACTCCCGGATGGGCCTGTGCATCAGTGAGGAGATGGCTGTCGAGTACGAGCAGCGGTACGGCATTCCCTTCGCCGCCTTCATGAACTGTGTGCCCGAGAGCGCGTTCGAGGCGTACCAGGCTAGACCGGAGGGACAGCCGGAGGGCGAACTGGAATTCGTGTATGTGGGCGGCCTACACCTGGGCCGTTGGGCCTCGCTGGTGCAGCTCGGCAGGATCTTGGAACGGCTCCGTCCCCCGCTGCCACCGGCGCGGCTCACTGTGTACGCCCCTGACCGCGACCTCGCTCGCCACACCGACGCGTTCCGTGGGCTCGCTTGCGTGCGCCTAGCGCATTCGGTCGCCAGCGAGGCGGTGCCGATCGTCCTCCAGTCGGCCGACGTGGTGGTGCATGTCGAGTCCTTCGATCCGGACTTTGCCCGCTACACCCGACTGTCGCTCTCCACCAAGCTGCCTCAATACCTGGCCGCCGGGCGTCCGGTGCTTGGCTTCGGGCCGGGAGGTCTCGCCTCGCTGCGTTATCTGGCATCGACCGGCGCCGCGTCGGTCGTCGGCGAGAACGATCCCGACCTCCTTCTTCGCACGGTCGAGCAGCTGTGCGGTGACCCGCTACTCCGACAACGGCTTGCCGAAACCGGCTATGCCCATGCCAGGGCCCACCACTCGAAGCGCGACGTTGCCGAGCGGTTCCGTGCCCATCTGGCGGCAGCGGCCGTCGCGCTTCCAGTGTCGCTGCTTGCTGATCGAGGGGACGGTCGGTCAGCCGGCACGGTGCTGGGAGCTCGTCCCTGACATGTGTCGCGTTGCACCTGTTCGCGGATCCGGACCAAGCTGAGTGCCCGTGATCTGAGAGATCAGAACACGGGAGGCGTCGGCCCAGGCCCGGCAGTCGAACTGGCTGCGTGCCGTGTCGGACGCCGCCCGGCTCATGCGGTCGAGTTGATCCTCGTCGAGGGTGAGGACCCGTCGCGCCGCCGCCGCGAAGGCCTCGGCTGAGCAGTCGTCAACGACCACCGCGTTGTAGCCGTCCGCGAGGTGGTCCGCCAAGTCGCTGGTCAGGTTAACGAGCGGCGGAGTGCCGGCGGCCAGGCTCTCCGGGATCTTGGAGGGAAACCCTGCCGCCGAGTATCTGCTGACTGGCCGTAGCAACACGGTGAAATGGGCTTGGGCGAGTCGTCGCAGCACTTCGTCCCTCGAGACCCGACCGATGACGTTCACAGTCTGCTCCAGTGCCTGGAGTGGCTCGTCCCCGCCGACCAGTTCGGAGATTTCCGTTCTGCTCGGGCCGGCGATGGTGAAGCGGAATCGGGACCGCTCGTCCGGCGTGAGAAGCATGAGGCCGCGTAGCGCTGTGCCGAGATCGTCCTTGCCTCGCGCGGAGCCGCCGTAGAACAGCTCGATGCGTGTTGCCGCGAGCGGCCCATGCGGCGCGAAGTGTGTCATGTCCACCTGTGGCGGTATCCGGACCACCTGATTCCCTCGTCGACTTAGCTCTGCGCAGATGGCCCGGGTGATGCCGATGACGTGGCCGCGGCACAGGAAGCGGAACCGATAGGCGAAACGGAGGTACTGCGGAGACAGACGGCCCCAGCGGAACTGTGACGGTTCGTGCCACTCGGTGCAGTCGATGAGGAGGGGGCGGCGCCAGACCAGCCGGCACAGCAGCGTGAGTCCGAGGGTGACGGTGCTGTGCGTCACGTATATCAGCGCAGCGTCCTTGGTGCCGCCCCGACGGGCAGCTCGGGCGAGAGCGAGGGTTTGGAAGATCCGGGCGAGGGCGCGGTGCAGCGTCCGGTCGCGCCGGTCACGGACGGTGGTGAATGGCACACCGTCCACCACATATAGGTCTGTACCGACGCGGTAGCGCTGATCAGGTACGCCGTTACCCACCACGTAGGGCGCGCAGCCCGCCTCGGCGAACGAGCGGGCCATGGCGAGCATCCGGTTGGACGGGGCATCACCGTGCGGGAACCGGTGCATCCCCAGCATGAGAATCCTGATCACGGAACTTCCTGTTCGTCCACTGGAACACCTCCCGGTACAACCAGGCCGGATCTGTGGTGGTTATGGGACTTCCGTGCCTTACGCGTAACTACCGCCATCCACGAGGCGTTGGACTGGTAACGATCGGGCGGTGACCCGTGGACGTCGCGGCGTCTCATCCATCCACTCCGACCTGCCCGGCCGTGCCTGTCACGCCAGGCACGGGTGGCGCCGCGCCCGGAGACATAGGAGATGGCAGTGAAGGTCGTGGTCACCGGCGGAGCCGGCTTCATCGGCTCCCATGTCGTGCAGACCCTGGAAGGCGTTTCGGACGTCACCGAGGTCGTCGTCGTCGACGACCTATCCACCGGGCGTGCAGAAAACCTGCTCGGTACGACGGCCGAGATGGTCCAGGGTTCGGTCCTGGACGACTCCGTGCTCGACAAGGTGCTGCCCGGTGCGGCCAGTGTCGTCCATCTGGCGGCGGTGCCCTCGGTGCCCCGATCCATCGACGACCCGCTGCGCAGCCATCACGCCAACGCCACCGGCACCCTTACCGTCCTCGAGGCGGCGCGTCGGCACCGCATCCCGCAGGTCGTGCTCGCCTCGTCGTCGTCCGTCTACGGTGCCAACACGGCGTTGCCGAAGCGGGAAGCGATGCGGCCGATGCCGCTCAGTCCCTATGCCGTGTCGAAGCTGGCGACGGAGTCCTACGCCCTGGCCTACCGAGCCTGCTTCGGCCTGCCTGTGCTGCCGGTACGCTTCTTCAACGTCTTCGGTCCGCGGCAGCCGCTCAACGGCGTCTACTCCGCGGTTGTCCCCGCCTTCGTCGCAGCTGCTCTCGAGGGCCGGCCCCTGCGGATATTCGGAGACGGTCGGCAGACTCGCGACTTCACCTATGTGGGCACGGTGGCGCAGGTGCTCGTGGCGGCCGTGACCCGCCGAGTGTCCGTCCCCGATGTGATCAACCTGGCCTTCGGTACGCGTACGTCGTTGCTGGAGTTGATCACCGAGCTGGAAGAGGTGCTCGGTCGTAAGGTCGAGGTGACCCACGACCAGGCGCGGCCTGGTGACGTGCGGGACTCGCAGGCGGACGGCTCGACACTTCGCAGTTTGTTCCCCGACATTCAGCCGGTGCCCCTCCGGGCCGGCATCGAGGCCACCGTCACGTGGCGGATGGGACAGGACACCCTGGCTGCGCGGGAAGCGGCCGCCTCCCTCGCCGTCTGACAGGGAATGAGCCCCTCTCCGGCGACGGCGGCAGATGAGGTACCTGCCGCCCTCCCCGCTACGGCGGATCCCATCGAGTCCGCCGGAACCGCTCGTGATCGCCGCCTCGTAGTCGACATCGCGTCCAGCGTGCTGAGCCGGGGCAGCGGTGCGATCGTCCCGCTGGTGCTCATCCCGCTGACGCTCAGCTATCTCGGCGCCGACCTCTACGGACTCTGGATGGCTGTCGCGGCTGTAACGGGGATGGCCGCCTTCGCCGATCTCGGACTCGGCAACAGCCTGATGACGAGGTTGAGCGTCTGCCAGGCTGCGGGTGACGTCACACGTGCGAGATGCTATGTCGCCACCGCCTACCTGGCTCTGTCGATGATGGCCCTGGGCGTCTGCGCCATGCTCTGGCTGTTTGCCGGAGTCGTTCCGTGGTCGTCGCTGTTCAACGTGGCGCAGCCCGCCCTGAATGAGGACGCTCGACTGATCGCGTTGGTCTGTCTCACGGCCTTCATCGTCAATGTTCCCCTTTCCCTCATCGTTCGGGTGCAGTACGCCTATCAGCGCGTCGCTCGCAGCAACCTCTGGCAGACCGGCGGCAATCTGCTCGCCCTGCCGCTCGCCATCGTCGCTGTACGGGCGGATCTGTCCCCCGCCGCCGTGGTGGGCGCCGTGGTGGTTGCTCCGCTGCTCGGCAACCTCGTGACAAGCTTCTGGACCTTCGCCCGCGAGTTGCCGGGACTGAGGCCGCGGCTGAGGTATGTGCGACGTGAGGTCGCTTCCTCCCTGCTGGGGCTCGGGGGGGCGTTCCTCGCCCTGACCGTGGTGATGTCCCTGGCGGCGAACGTCGACGCCTTGATCGTCGCGCACGTCCTGGGCCTTCGAAGTACGACCTCATTCGCCGTGCCGGCACGCCTCTTCGCGCAGGTGGGCCTCCTCGTTTCCATGATCAACACCCCCCTCTGGACGGCGAACGGTGACGCGCTCGCCAGAGGGCACGTGTCCTGGGTCCGCCGGTCGACGCGGCGCATGACGCTGGTCTCCCTGGTCGGGGCAGCTCTGCCTGCGGTCGTCCTGGTCGCCGCCGGCGATCTGCTCCTCGGCGTCCTGGTGGGCGAAGCGCTGGTCCCTGACCGGTGGTTGTTGGCCGGACTGGCGTGCTGGTGGACGCTCATGGCGGTGAGTTCGCCGTGCTTCATGGTGCAGAATGCTGCCGGTCTGGTTCCTCCGCAACTCTGGGGTTGGACCCTCTACCTGCTCTTGTCGGTGCCGGCGAAGTGGTTTGCCGCCGACCACTGGGGCGTGGCGATGGTCCCGTGGGCCGGCGTCGCCATCGGTCTGGTGACGCTCCTTCCGGCCGCGCTGCTCGGATACCGGCGGGTGGTCCTCAATGCGGGCCGGCCCGCGGGCGACCTGGCGGTGTGCCCCTGATTCCCGCCGGCCGCGTCGAGGCCGGGAGACCTTGGTTCGGCGACCGACCAGTGGTCGCCCACCTGCCAGTCCAAGGAGGTAGCGAGATGTCGATGCCGGTGAGGGTGTGTCTGGTCGCTCCTCTACCTCCGCCGCTCGGAGGTATCGCGCGGGGCACACAGATGATTCGCGAACGCGCCCGCCAGGGGTCAGACGTGGATCTTCAGATCGTCGACATCGCTCAGCGACGGCGTGCCTTCCACGACGACTCGCTGCGATCGCGCATCGTCGCTGGCGGCTGGCAGTTGGCTACCAGCGCATGCCGGGTCGCCGCACTGGCGCTCACTCACCGTGTGGATGTCGTCCACCTGAATTCGTCGGGGGGTCTAGGTTCCGTTCGCGACGTGGTCCTGGCCGGGATCGCCCGGCTCGGGCGGCGCCCCTTCGTCTACCACCTGCGGTTCGGGCGTGTGCCGGACATCGCTCGCCGAAACACCGTGGAGTGGCGGCTGATGGCATGGGTGATGCGTCGGTCCGATGCAGTCATCCCAATCGACCCGACGACCGCCGACGCCATTCGCTCTCGCCTGGCCGATGTCCGAATCGTGCGGATCCCCAATGGTGCCGAGCTGGATGACATACCCCAGCGGGCACCGACACACGCCGGGCAGCCCGGCACCGTGCTTTTCGTTGCCTGGGTCTTGCCGAGCAAGGGGGTCGAGGATCTGTTGACCGCATGGCAGGAACGGGACCGCCCGGGGTGGCGACTGCTGATCGCCGGTCCGGCCGACCAGGAGTACGTCGAGTCCCTCCAGCAGACGTTCGCGCCTCTGCCGAATGTTGCGTTCGTGGGTGAGCTACCGCACCGGGAGGCGTTGCGCGCGATGGCGGCGGCGGACCTGTTCGTCCTACCCAGCCACACCGAGGGCTTTCCGAACGTCATCGTCGAGGCGATGGCTGTGGGCTGCGCAATCGTCGCCACCGAAGTCGGCGCGGTGAGTGAAATGCTCGAAGGCGGATGCGGGATGGTGGTGCCACCGCGATCGCCAGCACGGCTCGCTGCCGCGCTGGACGAACTCACGGCTGATCCTGAGCGGCGCCGCCAGATGGGAACCCTCGGCCGGCAGAAGGCCCATCGAGAGTACGGAATGGCGAGCGTCTTCGACCGCTACGTGCAGTTGTGGCGCTCGGTCACTCGGCCGGCCATCGGCGAGAGCGCGGACGCCGTCGCTTCTGACGGCAGGGAGAGGGCGGGTTCGCACTGACTTTCGGGTGCGTGTGCGACCTGGCCCCGAACCTGGACCGTCAGGCGCTTCCGCGCCGCGGCAGATGCCGGCCCGGTCCGAGCCGAATCGGCTCATTGGCTGCCGCGGAGGCGGCGACGCGCCGACGGATGCGGTCGGCCAGGGATAGGGCTGCCAGTGAAACGAACGCGATCAGGGCCGGCCGGGTTTGGCCGAGTTGGTTGTTTGCCGGCACGAACGCGATCAGTAGTGCGAGTTGGCCGAACAAGGCCACCGAAAGAATCCGCCTTGTGCGTATCGATTCGATCCAGAATTTCGCCAAGAACCACCCCACTATCGCCATGAAGGCAAGCGAACCTGGATAGCTCAAATCTGAGGCAAGCCAGGGGAATATGGTCGACCAGTACATGCCGTCGGGCCATCCTGTGGCCTCGGCGGTTCGGGCCGTATACCGGTCATCGAAGTGGGGGTCGATGCTCGTGTACTGGCCGAGGTAGCTGCCGATCGCGGGCGACCCGCCGATCCCCTTCGTCCACACGAAAGGGACGGAGAGGTTATAGCTCAACCCGAGGTATCCGTGGGTCGGGTAGGAGAGGGTTACCGCAAGTCCGGAGGCGAGATCGTCTCCGACGATCCGGGCGATCACCGGGTTTGCGGGGATGGCGGAGGGCTGCCCTGAGCTCTCGGTGCGGTCGTTCTGATTGAACGACATGTACGTCAGGAAAATCAGCGTCATCACTGTTAACAGCGCCGCGCGGCGCCAGGGTCGGATTCGAACGTGTCGAGCCTTCCCGCCAACCCGGGTCGCTGATAGAAGAAGATAGCTGGCACCCCATGTGATGAGTAGGTCGCCTAGTCCCTTGAGCACGCCGATGGACAGATAGTAGGTCACGTAGATGGCGATGCCGGTGATTACGTAGCATCGCAGAAGCTTTCCAAGTCGCGACCAGTGCAGGACTGCCAGGGGAATGAGCAGGGGATAGAAGCCGGCCAGCAGTGTCAGGACCTGGACGGGGCGAGAGAACTCGCCCTCAAATTGGCGCTGGAGGAAGTACTGCTCGCCGGGATGCGTCAGGGCGTGGGCCACTTCCGACGGCGACGGGACGCCGATCACGTTGAGTTGGGCAAGTCCCAGGATCAGGAAGTACGTGGCGCACAGGAAGACGAGGCCTGGTGTGGCGGGGCCATCGGCCCTTTCGGCTGTCGGGCGTGACCGCTTCAGGCGCTGGACCTGGGCGACGTAGCCTATGCACAGTGCGCTGACGGCTGCGAGGACGAACAGCGTCAGACGGGACAGGTTCTCGACTTCCGCGGCCCGGCCGGCGGTCAGGAAGAACGCGTACGTTCCTATCAGGTAGCCGGCTGCGAGCTTGAGCGGCGTGAACATCGCGAGAGAGGCTCGCCGCGCCTCCGTCCTGATCTCCGGACTGGGCCTCAGGCTCGTCGTCATCGTCATGTGCACTGTGCTCCAGCGTCGATGCGGATAAGGGTGTGCCTTGCGCCCGAACCGGCGGGCAGGATCAGCGGTTGGACGTGCTGGCTCGTGTGCTCCCACCGTCACCGCCGGCCGCAGTCGGAGAGCGTCGATGAGAAAACTTCACCTAAATCACGCAAATCAATCCCAGGAGTTATAACACCTGGGGGCGGCCCGAGCGGCTCATTGGCGCGACGCAGTGGTCGGTATCATCCTGATCGCGTCGTTCATCACGCATATACTTTTTATGGCGTTTCGCGATCTGTGCTCCCTCGTTACAGCATGTGCGGGCCAGACCCTGCTCACTCCGGGTCCTCCTCCCGCCCCATGCAAGCCGACCAACGGGAGCGTCAGTGACTTTCTTGACTGCGGGACGCCGGGTGCTCATCACCGGCGGCACGGGTTCCTTCGGACAGACGATGGTGCGTCGCCTGCTCGACGGCGACGTCGGCGAGGTCCGGGTGCTCAGCCGGGACGAGGCGAAGCAGGACGCGATGCGGCGCCAACTCGGCGACGACCGGGTGCGATACCTGATCGGCGACGTCCGGAACGCGGACTCGGTGCACCTTGCCAGCCGCGACGTGGACTTCATCTTCCACGCCGCCGCGCTGAAGCAGGTGCCGTCCTGCGAGTTCTTTCCGCTGGAGGCGGTCCGCACCAACATCCTCGGCAGCGCCAACGTGATCGAGGCCGCCGAGCGTAACGGGGTGCGCTCGGTGGTGGTGCTGAGCACCGACAAGGCCGTCTACCCGGTCAACGCGATGGGGATCAGCAAGGCGCTGATGGAGAAGGTCGCCCAGGCTCACGCCCGCAACAACCCGCACAGCCGCACGGTCGTCTCCTGCGTCCGGTACGGCAACGTCATGTACTCCCGCGGCTCGGTGATCCCGCTCTTCGTGGAGCAGATCAAGGCGGGACGTGCGCCGACGGTGACGAACCCGTCGATGACCCGCTTCCTGATGTCGCTGACCGACTCGGTGGAGTTGGTGGAGCATGCCTTCCAGCACGCCCGCCCCGGCGACGTCTTCATCCGCAAGGCGGTCGCCTGCACCATCGGCGACCTGGCCGAGGCGGTCTGCCAGCTCTTCGACGTGCCCTCGAAGACCGAGGTGATCGGTGTACGGCACGGGGAGAAGCAGGACGAGACGCTGGCCAGCCGGGAGGAACTGGCCCAGGCCGACGACTTCGGTGACTTCTTCCGGGTGCCCGTCGACGCGCGTGACCTGAACTACGCGCTGTACACCTCTGAGGGCGAGCTGCGGGAGAATCCGGCCGAGGACTTCAACTCCGCCAACGCGCCGCGCTTGGACGTACCCCAGATCATGGACCTGCTGCGCACCTTGCCGGAGATCCGCGCGGAGCTGGCCCTACGGGATCCGGTGCTGGCATGCTGAGGCTCGCGCTCACCGGCGGGCAGGGCTTCCTCGGCTGGCACGTCCGGGTGCTCGCCCGCGCCCTGGGCTGGCCGGACCCGGTCCTGATCGATCGCGCCGAGCTGCTCGACGAGGCCTCGCTGGCGGCGAAGCTGGACGGTGTCGACCGGGTGCTGCACCTGGCCGGGGTGAACCGGGGTGACCCGCGGGAGGTGGCTACCGGGAACGTCGAGCTGGCTGCCGCACTCGTCCGCGGCCTGCGCCGCTGCGCCACCCAGCCCGGGACGGTGGTCTTCGCCAACTCGGTGCAGGCGGGTAACGGCACCCCGTACGGCGACTCCAAGGCGCTCGCCGCCGTCACCCTGGCGGCCGCCCGTCCCGACCTGGTGGATGTGCAGCTGCCCAACCTGTACGGCGAGCACGGCCTGCCCTACTACAACTCCGTGGTGGCCACCTTCTGCCGGATGCTCGCCGAGCAGCGGTCGCCGGAGGTGCACGAGGACCGGGAGCTGACCCTGGTGCACGTCACCGACGCGGCGGCCCGGCTGATGGGCGCGCCAGCGGGCGACTCGTGGGACGCCGGCATGCCGGGGCTGCGTACCGGGGTGCGAGAACTGGCCGACCGGCTCGCCGGATTCGCGGCGCTGTACCGGGGCGGCGAGATACCGCCGCTGACCGATCGGCACGCCGTCCGTTTGTTCAACACCTACCGGTCGCACTGCTTTCCGGCGCACTACCCGCTGCCGCTCACCCGCCGCGCCGACGCGCGCGGCGAGCTGGTCGAAACAGTCAAGGTGCACGGTGGCGGCGGCCAGACGTTCTGCTCCACGAGTCGTCCCGGAGTGGTCCGGGGTGAGCACTTCCACCTCGCCAAGGTGGAGCGGTTCTGCGTGCTGCGGGGCAGCGCCGAGATCCGGTTGCGCCGCGTCGGCGACGACGCCGTCGTCCGGTTCCCAGTCGACGGCGCTGAGCCGGTGGTGGTGGACATGCCGACGATGTGGGTCCACAACATCGTGAACACCGGCTCGGCGGAACTGCTCACCCTCTTCTGGACCAACGAGGTCTTCGACCCCGCCCGACCCGACACCTGGCCCGAGCCGGTGGAGTTGACCATCGCGGAGCCGGCCGTGGCGGCGGCGTAGGGAGGGAGCAGGCATGACCCGAGTGATGACGGTGGTCGGTACGCGTCCGGAGATCATCCGGTTGTCCCGGGTGTTGGACCGGTTGGACCGTACGGTGGACCACGTCCTCGTGCACACCGGGCAGAACTGGGACCACTCGCTGTCCGACGTGTTCTTCACCGAGCTGCGGCTGCGTGAGCCGGACCGGTTCCTGCGGGTGGACACCTCGTCGCTGGGGCGGGTGCTCGGCGGGGTGCTGATCGACATGGAGGACGCCATCGCCGAGGTGCGTCCCGACGCCCTGCTGGTGCTGGGCGACACCAACAGCTGCATCGCCGCCCTGATGGCCCGCCGGATGCGGGTGCCGGTCTACCACATGGAGGCGGGCAACCGCTGCTTCGACCTCAACGTGCCGGAGGAGACCAACCGCCGGCTGGTCGACCACGTGGCCGACTTCAATCTGGTCTACACCGAGCACGCCCGGCGCAACCTGCTCGCCGAGGGGTTGCACCCGCGGCGCATCCTGCACACCGGGTCGCCGATGCGGGAGGTGCTGACGCACTACCTGCCGGACATCGAGCGCTCGACGGTGCTCGACCAGCTCGGGCTGGACGAGGGCGGGTACTTCCTGGTCAGTGCGCACCGGGAGGAGAACGTGGACCGGCCGGACCGGCTGGGCCGGCTGCTCGACTGCCTGCGGGCCGTCCGGGACGCCTGGGGCCTGCCGGTGCTGGTGTCCACCCATCCGCGTACCCGCAAGCGGCTGGAGGTGCTGGCGGCCGATGCGCTGACCCTCGACGGGATCACCTTCCACGAGCCGTTCGGGCTCATCGACTACGTCCAGTTGCAGCGCTTGGCCCGATGCACGCTCTCCGACAGCGGCACGATCAGTGAGGAGTCCGCGATCCTCGGCTTCCCCGCGGTGACGTTGCGCGAGTCGATCGAGCGGCCGGAGGCGCTGGACGCGGGCGGCATCGTGATGACCGGCCTGGACCCGACGGGGGTCGTGGAGGCGGTCGGCGTGGTGGTCGAGCAGGTCGCTGCCGACGGCGTGCCCTGCCCGGCCGACTACCAGGTGACCGACACCTCCCGTCGGGTGGTCGACTTCATCCTCTCCACCGTCCGCCGGCACCACGAGTGGGCCGGCATCCGTCGCTGACCCGTCCGAGCCACGAGAAAAGGGCCGGGGACCACGAGGTCCCCGGCCCTGTCAGGTGAGGTCAGCGGCCGATGACCGCCTGCACGGTTCGGGCGAGGATGAGCAGGTCGCCGAGGAAGCTGCGGGTCTCGACGTAGCGCACGTACATCTCCACCTTGCGAGGCAGCACCACCGACACGTAGTACTCCTCCGGCTGCGGCGCCCGGGCCAGCTCCGTTGACTCGTTGCGGTACGTGATCGACGCCGGGTCGGTGATGCCCGGCCGCACCGAGAGGATGCGCCAGCGGGCCAGCGGCGGCCAGCAGTCGACGTACCTGCGGACCTCAGGGCGCGGACCGACCAGGCTCATGTGGCCGATCAGCACGTCGAAGAGCTGGGGGAGCTCGTCGAGCTTGCTCGCCCGCAGCAGCCGGCCGACCCGGGTGATCCGGGCGTCGGTGTCAGCGGTGACGGCGGCGCCGGGTCCGGCCCGCATGGTCCGGAACTTGCGGATGTGGAAGCTGCGCCCGGCCCGGCCGGCGCGTTCCTGCCGGAAGAGCACCGGCCCGCCGTCGTCCAGCCGGATCGCCAGGGCGATCACGGCCAGGACGGGGGCGCAGAGGATCAGGGCCGCCGCCGCGACGACGACGTCGAAGAGTCTTTTGATCACTGAAGCACCTTGTGGACGGTCGTGATGACGCGGTCGACCTGCTCGTCGGTCATGGCCGAGAAGATGGGCAGGCTGACCACGCGCGCGAACTCCGCGCTGGCGACGGGGAACATGGCATCGGTGAGGTGGTACCGGTGCCGCCAGTAGCTGTGCTGGTGCAGCGGGATGAAGTGCACGCTGCAGCCCACGCCGAAGCGGGACATCTCCTGGATGAACCCGTCCCGGCCGGGCGCCGCCTCCGGGCGTAGCCGGACCACGAAGAGATGCCAGGCGTGCACGTCGCCGGCGGGAGCCGGCGTGGGCAGGTCGAGGGGGAGTCCGGCGAAGGCCTCGCGGTACCAGCCGGCGATCTCCTCGCGGCGCGCTCGCATGGCCTCCGCGCGGTCGAGCTGGACCAGGCCGAGCGCGGCCGCCGGATCCGTGAGGTTGCATTTCCAGCCGGCCTCGACCACGTCGTACCGCCACGCCGGCCGGTCGCTGCGGTAGCGGTCGAAGCCGTCCCGGTCGAACCCGTGCAGCCGGGTGGTGCGGATCCGCCGGGCCAGGTCGGGGTCGCGGGTGACCACCATCCCGCCCTCGCCGGTGGTGATCGTCTTCGTCGCGTAGAAGCTGAACACCGTCGCCGCGCTCGGTCCGGCTCCGACGGCGACTCCCTGGCTGCTCGCCGGGAACGAGTGGGCGGCGTCCTCGACCACGGCCAGCTGGTGGCGCTCGGCGAACGCCTGCACCTGCGCCGGGGCGACGAGCTGGCCGGCGAAGTGCACGGGCAGCATCGCGACGGTCCTCGGCGTGACCTTCCTTGCCGCGTCGGCGAAGTCGATGTGCAGGGTCACCGGGTCGACGTCGACCAGCACCGGTTCGGCGCCCAGGTGCACGACGACCTCGGCGGTGGCGGTGAAGGTCCAGGTCGGCACCAGCACCTCCATGCCCGGCCCGACGCCGAGCGCCTCCAGGGCCAGGTGCAGGCCGGCGGTCGCCGAGTTCACCGCGACGGCGCTGACCCCCGGTCCACACGCCTCGGCGAACCGCTGCTCGAAGCGCGGCACCAACGGCCCGCTGGAGAGCCACCCGGAGCGGAGGGCGGCCGTGACGGCAGCGATCTCCTCCTCGCCGATGTCAGGCAACGCGAAGGGAAGGCTGCTGTCTCCCACCAAAACTCCTCTTTGCTGCCTTGGTCCGTTTTGCCTTGTCGGAGGTTAAACTCCCTTCGCCCCTTCTGGTGACTATTTGCCTATTTGCGAATATGGTTCGTGAGGTGACGAATGCGGGTCGGTCTGCTGACCCAGTGGTACGACCCCGAGCCGGGGCCGGCGGCGCTGCCCGGCACGCTCGCGCGCGGCCTCGCCCGACGCGGCCACACGGTCCAGGTGCTCACCGGCTTCCCGAACTACCCGACCGGCCGGCTGGCCCCGGGCTACCGGATGAGCCGGCGGCAGGACGAGGTGGACGCCGAGGGGGTGCGGATCCGCCGGGTCGCCCTCTACCCGAGCCACGACGACTCCCCGCTGCGCCGGCTGGCCACCTACGGCACCTTCGCCGCCTCGACCCTCGCCTCCGGCACCGACGCCCTGCGGGGCCTGGACGCGCTCTGGGTGAGCAACTCCCCGATCACCGTCTCGCTGCCGATGTGGTTCGCCCGCTACGCGCACCGGATCCCGGTGGTGCTGCACGTGCTCGACCTGTGGCCGGACAGCGCGCAGGCCAGCGGCTTCCTCGGCGCGGGACGGCGGGGCGCGCTGCTGGCCCGGGGCATGGCCGGCTGGTGCGCGGCGATGTATCGGTCCGCCGCTCAGGTGGCGTACATCTCGCCCAGTGTCGGTGAGCTGCTGGTCCGCCGGGGGGTGCCCGAGCACAAGCTGGTGCACATTCCGATGTGGGCCGACGAGAAGCCTGCGGCCGCTCCGGGCGACCTCCGTGCGGAGCTGGGCCTGCGCGACGACCAGATCGTCCTGGTGTACGCCGGGACGATGGGGGAGGCGCAGGGGCTCGACGCCCTCGTCGACGCCGTGGCGATGGTCGACGACCCACGGCTGGTCTGCCTCTTCGCCGGGTCCGGGGGGTGCGAGGAACGCCTGCGCCGGCAGGTCGCGCAGCACGGGCTGCCGAACGTGCGGTTCCTCGGCCGGCTACCGGCCGAGCGGATGCCGGCGCTGCTGCGCACCGGCGATGCGCACGTGGTCAGCCTCCGGCCCACCGACATGTCGGCGTACACGATGCCGAGCAAGGTCCAGGCGATCCTCGCCGCCGGCCGCGCGCTGCTCGTCGCGGCGGATGGTGACGCCGCAGCGGTGGCGTCGGCGAGCGGTGCGGGGATCACCGCCCGGCCCGGAGACCCCCACTCGATCGCCGACGCCGTCCGTGCGGTGTGCGGGCTGGGACGCGAGAAGCTGGACCTGCTCGGCCGGGACGGCCGGGAGTTCTACGACCGGGAGTACTCCCTGGCCTCCGGGGTACGACGGGTGGAGGAGGCGCTGCGCGCGGCCGCCTGGGCGGGTGGGCGCCGATGAGCCCGGCCGGCGACCTCGACGTCCTGCGCCCTGGTGACGTCCGCCCGGCCGCGGCGTTGCACGTCCGCGCGTTCGACCGGTTCTTCCTGTCCACTCTCGGCGAGCCCTTCCTACGCGAGTTCTACGCCGGCTTCGTCCGAGACCCCGACGCGGTCACCGCGGTCGCTCGGGACTCCGACGGCCAGCTGGTCGGCATGGTCGTCGGCACCGTCGCCCCGGAGCTGTTCTTCCGCCGGCTGCTGCGGCAGCGCGGCCCGCGGCTCGCGCTGGCGAGCATGCCGGCGGTGCTCCGTCGCCCGGCGGTGGCACTGCGGGTGCTGCGTGGGGTCGCCTACCGTGGCGATGCGCCGGTCGAGACCCGGGGGGCGTTGCTCAGCTCGATCTGCGTCGACCCCGCAGCCGAGCACGGCGGGCACGGGCGACGGCTCATCGACACCTGGTGGCAGGGAGTCCGCCGGCGGGGGGTGGCCTCGGCGTACCTGACCACCGACGCGGACGGCAACGATCGGGTGAACGCCTTCTACGAGCGGGCGGGCTGGACGCTGCGGGGCGGCTGGACCACCCGGGAAGGGCGGCGGATGAACTGCTACGCCATCTCGGCCACGCCGTCCGTGCCGCGCGTGGGCGAGCCGGCCGGCTGATCGGTACAGTGCGGCGACCGGCGGCGTGTGAGCCGCCCGACCGCAGGGAGTACCCGCCGTGTTGCACCTCCGGGTGATCGCACCGTCCGACCGGTCGTCCGCAGTGGTCGACATGTTGGCCGCGGAACCCGGCGTCACCCACCTCGCGGTGCTGTCCGGTGCCGCGCGGCAACCGCCGGGCGACCTGGTGCTGTGCGACGTGGTCCGGGAGAGCGCCGACGGAGTCCTGCGGCGGCTCCAGGAACTCGGCGTCGAGGCGCGCGGCGGCATCTCCGCCGACGACGTCGAGGTGACGCTGTCGGCGGCGGCGGAACGGGCCGCCCGGGAGGCGCCGGGGCACGGGGAGGATGCCCTGGTCTGGGACGAGATCGCCGCGAAGACCGGCGAGCAGACGGTGCTCAGCGGGACGTTCCTGGCTCTCATCATGGTGGCCACGATGATCGCCGGTATCGGCGTGCTGCTCGACCAGCCGATCCTGATCGTCGGGGCGATGGTGGTCGGCCCCGAATTCGGCCCGCTCGCCGCACTCAGCGTCGCACTGCTGCGGCGCAACTGGCGGGTGGTCGGCCGGTCGGTGCAGGCCCTGGTCGTCGGGTTCCTGGCCGCGATGCTGGTGACTGTGCTGAGCACCTGGGCGTTGACCGCGGCAGGTCTGGTCAGCCGGGCCACCCTGCTGGCGCCTCGGCCGCTGACCGACTTCATCTGGCGGCCGGACGCCCTCTCCTGGGTGGTCGGTCTGCTCGCCGGTGTCGCCGGCATGCTCTCCCTGACCTCGAAGAAGTCCGGCGCGCTGGTCGGGGTGCTGATCTCGGTGACCACCGTGCCGGCCGCCGCGAACGTGGCCGTGGCGGCGGCGTACGGCGTATGGCAGGAGGCGGCAGGTTCGTCGCTCCAGCTGATGATCAACCTGCTCGCGATCGTGCTGGCCGGCCTTGCCACCCTGGTCGTACAGCAGGTGTGGTGGTGGCGAATCCGCCACCGGGCGGCCGGGTACCGGGCCGCCGGGGGCTGAGCCGGCTCAGCCCCAGTCGTCGCCAGCTGCCAGCCGCCGGGTGAGCAGGTCCCGCAGCGGCATCGACTCCCCGTCCCGGCCACCGCGCCCGACGACCAGCGGCGGCGGGGTCGGCTCGGGGTCGGCCCCGAACAGCCGCGAGCGGAGGCTGGGCGGCACGGTCAGCAGGTAGAACCGTCCCTCGGCGTCGACCGCCCGACTGCGCGCCCGGTCCACGTACCACCCGGTGAGGCGGGTGCGGTAGCGGGCGCGGCCGTCGTAGGACGTCACGGTCAGCCGGTCCGGGCGCAGGCCGCGCCGGGTCGCCTCGGCCGCGAACCGGGCCACCAGCTCCGCCGCCTCGGCCTGCTCGGCGGCGCGCTGCCGGGCGTCGGCCTCGGCGTGCGCCCGCACCGCGCGGCGCTGCCGCTCCCGCCACTCCAGGCCGTCGTCCGCCACGTGTGCCACGGTACGCGGGCCTCACCGGCCCACCGCCGGGACGCCCTCGCAGCACGGCTGGCCGTGCGCCGTCCGGTGCTCGCGCCGCCTCAACCGGCGCGCCCGGTCCGCCCGCCAGTGCCGTCAGCTCCGGGCGGTCCGCTTCCGGTCGCGCTGTCGAGCTGACGCGTTCCGGCGATCCGTTGACGACATCAGCTCGACAGCGTGGCCCGAGGCTCAGGCCAGGCCGGCGCGGCGCAGCGCGTCCGCCATGGCGCCGTTGGCCGGGGCCGGTGCTCCGCCGCCGCGCCCCGGCCGCTGCTGCGGCCCACCGCGCGAGCCGCCCCGGTCCCCGCGCGGCGCACCGCCCTGGCCGCCGCGCTGACCGTCGCCCTGGCCGCCGCGCTGACCGCCGCGCTGACCGTCGCCCTGGCCGCCCCGCGCGCCGCCGCCCTGGCCACCGCGCTCCCGCCGGCCGTCAGCCGGGCGGCCACCGCCGGCGGGCGCCTCGTCGTCCAGCCGCAGGCTCAGCGAGATGCGCTTGCGGGGTACGTCGACGTCGAGCACCCGGACCCGGACCACGTCGCCGGACTTCACCACGTCCCGCGGGTCCTTCACGAAGGTGTGCGACATGGCCGACACGTGCACCAGACCGTCCTGGTGCACGCCGACGTCGACGAACGCGCCGAACGCGGCCACGTTGGTGACCACACCCTCCAGCACCATCCCGGGGTTCAGGTCACCGATCGTCTCGACCCCCTCGACGAACGTCGCCGTCCGGAACTCGGGGCGCGGGTCGCGGCCGGGCTTCTCCAGCTCGGCGAGGATGTCGGTGACGGTGGGCAGGCCGAACGTCTCGTCGACGAACTCGGTCGCCTTCAGTCCGCGCAGGATCCTGCTCTGCCCGATCAGCGAGCGGACGTCCTGCCCGGTGTGGGCGAGGATCCGCCGTACCACCGGATACGCCTCGGGGTGCACGCTGGAGGAGTCCAGCGGGTCGTCGCCGCCGGGGATGCGCAGGAAACCCGCGCACTGCTCGAACGCCTTCGGCCCGAGCCGGGGCACCTTCCTCAGGTCGGCCCGGGTGCGGAACGGTCCATTGGCGTCCCGGTGCAGCACGATGTTCTCCGCCAGCCCGGCGCCGATGCCGGAGACCCGGGTCAGCAGGGGAGCGGAGGCGGTGTTGACGTCGACGCCGACCGCGTTGACGCAGTCCTCGACCACCGCGTCCAGCGAGCGGGACAGCTTCACCTCGGACAGGTCGTGCTGGTACTGCCCGACGCCGATCGAGCGCGGGTCGATCTTCACCAGCTCGGCGAGCGGGTCCTGGAGGCGGCGGGCGATGGAGACCGCGCCGCGCAGCGACACGTCCAGCTCGGGCAGCTCCTGCGAGGCGTACGCGGAGGCGGAGTAGACCGACGCGCCGGCCTCGGACACCACCACCTTGGTCAGCTTCAGCTCAGGGTGCCGCTTGATCAGGTCGCCGGCCAGCTTGTCGGTCTCCCGGCTGGCGGTGCCGTTGCCGATCGCGATCAGCTCCACCCGGTGCGCCGCGGCCAGCTTGGCGAGGATGTCGATCGAGGCGTCCCACTGCCGGCGCGGCTCGTGCGGGTAGATGGTGTGGGTGGCGACCACCTTGCCGGTGGCGTCCACCACCGCCACCTTCACGCCCGTCCGCAGGCCCGGGTCGAGGCCCATGGTGGGCCGGGTGCCAGCGGGCGCGGCGAGCAGCAGGTCGCGCAGGTTGGTCGCGAACACCCGCACGGCCTCCTCCTCGGCCGCCTGCCAGAGGCGCATCCGCAGGTCCGCGCCGAGGTGGATGAGGATCCGGGTCCGCCAGGCCCAGCGCACCGTGTCGGTCAGCCACTTGTCCGCCGGGCGCCCCTGGTCGCTGACCCCGAACCGGCCGGCGATCGCCGCCTCGTACCGGGTCGGGCCGCCGGCCACGGCGTCGGAGTCACCCTCCGGCTCCGGGTCCATGGTCAGGTCGAGCACGCCCTCCTTCTCGCCGCGCAACATGGCGAGGATCCGGTGCGAGGGGAGCTTCGGGTACGGCTCGGCGAAGTCGAAGTAGTCGGCGAACTTGGCGCCGGCGCTCTCCTGGCCGTCGCGTACCCGGGAGACCAGCCGACCCCGCGACCACATCTGCTCCCGCAGCGTGCCGATCAGGTCAGCGTCCTCCGCGAACCGCTCGATGAGGATGGCCCGGGCGCCCTCCAGCGCGGCGGCCGGGTCGACCACCCCCTGGTCCGCGTCGACATAGCCGGCGGCCGCCTCCCGCGGGTCCAGCGTCGGGTCGCCGAGCAGTGCGTCGGCCAGGGGCTCCAGCCCGGCCTCGCGGGCGATCTGCGCCCGGGTCCGCCGCTTGGGCTTGTACGGCAGGTAGATGTCCTCGAGCCGGGACTTCGAGTCGGCCGCCATGATCTGCGCTTCCAGCGCCTCGTCGAGCTTGCCCTGGGACCGGATCGACTCCAGCACCGCGGCGCGTCGCTCGTCCAGCTCGCGCAGGTAGCGCAGCCGCTCCTCGAGGGTGCGCAGCTGCGCGTCGTCGAGTGAGCCGGTGGCCTCCTTGCGGTATCGGGCGATGAACGGCACGGTGGCGCCGCCGTCGAGCAGCTCCACGGCCGCCCGCACCTGGCGTTCGGCGACGCTGAGCTCGTCGGCGATCCGCTGATGAACAGACTGGGTCACGATCTGATCCGCCTTCTCGGGTGGGTTCCGTGGTGCATTCTGCCGTCCGCCCCGGACGCTCCGCGCCCCGGCGCACCCACCGGCGTGGATCGGCCGCCGATATCACGAAAACGGACTTACGGCATCAGAAGTCCCTCTAGCCTCCTAACCAGGTGATTCCTCCTTCCAACTGGAGCCCGGGTGAGTGCTGAGAAGCTGGTCGTGATCGGCCAGGGTTACGTCGGTCTGCCGCTGGCCATGCGGGCCGTCGAAGCGGGCATGGACGTCGTCGGTCTGGACGTCGACACCGACCGCGTCAAGCGGCTCGCGTCGGGTGAGTCATTCGTGGAGGACATCCCGGCCGACCGGCTCGGCCGGGCGCTCAGCAGCGGCCGGTACCGGCCGAGCGCGGAGTACCCCGATGCCGAGGGCTTCGACGTCTGCGTGATCACGGTGCCGACCCCGCTGCGGGACGGCACCCCGGACCTGAGTTACGTGGAGCAGGCCGGCATCGGCATCGGCCCGTACGTCCGACCGGGCTGCACGGTGGTGCTGGAGTCGACCACGTACCCGGGCACCACCGAGGAGTTGCTGCGTCCGCTCCTGGAGTCGGCCAGCGGACTGCGCAGCCCGGGTGACTTCCACCTCGGCTACAGCCCGGAGCGCATCGATCCGGGTAACCCCACCTGGCGGCTGGAGAACACCCCGAAGGTGGTTTCCGGGGTGGGCGCGGCGTCGCTGGCCCGGGTGGACGAGTTCTACCGCCGCCTCGTGGCGCGCACGGTGCCCGTGGCCTCGACCCGGGTGGCCGAGCTGACCAAGCTGATCGAGAACACCTTCCGCCAGGTCAACATCGCCCTGATCAACGAGCTCACCATGCTCTCCCACCATCTGGACATCGATGTGTGGCAGGCGATCGAGGCCGCCGAGACGAAGCCGTTCGGGTTCATGCCGTTCCGGCCCGGGCCCGGCGTCGGGGGGCACTGCCTGCCGATCGACCCCTGCTACCTCTCCTGGCAGGTGAAGCGGCGGCTGGGCCGGCAGTTCCGCTTTATCGAACTGGCGAACGACGTCAACCACGAGATGCCCGAGCACGTGACGCAACGGATCATGGCCGGGCTCAACCGGACCGGCCGCGCGGTCAGCGGTGCCCGGCTGCTACTGCTCGGGCTGGCGTACAAGAAGAACACCGGCGACATGCGCGACTCGCCGGCCGTGGAGGTGGCCCGGCGGCTGCGCGACCTCGGCGCGGAGGTCCGGGCCGTCGAGCCGTACGCCGAGCCGCACCACATCCCCGGCGGGGTGCTGGTGGTGCGGTTGACCGAACAGGAGGTCGCCGCGGCCGACGCGGTGGTCGTGGTGACGGATCACGACGTCTTCGACTACGACATGGTGACCAGGCACGGGCGCTATGTCTTCGACACCCGTAACCGGTGCGCGGGGCCGGCGGTGGAGCGCCTGTAGGACACCGGGCCGCCCGGCCCGGACGCCGACCCGTCGCTGCTGGCCGGTTCGCTGCGCTACGGTGGGCGATCATGGAACAACCTGCGGATCCGCGGGCCCGGCGGCTCTTCGGCGGCAGCGCCCGGGCGCTCGGCGACCTGGCCGCCAGCCCGTTCCGGGCCGACCGGGACCGGATCGTCGCGTCGCCGTTCTTCACCCGCCTGGGCGGGGTGACCCAGGTGGTCAGCCCGGGCGGGTCCGGCCTGCTGGTGCACAACCGGCTCACCCACAGCCTGAAGGTCGCCCAGGTGGCCCGGGCGATCGCCGAGCGGCTGACCGCCGAGGAGGCGCACCGCGAGCTGCTGGAGAAGCTGGGTGGCTGCGACCCGGACGTGGTGGAGGCCGCGGCGCTCGCCCACGACCTCGGCCATCCGCCGTTCGGGCACCTGGGGGAGCGGGTGCTGGACCGGCTGGCCCGCCAGCGCCTCGGGCTGCCCGACGGCTTCGAGGGCAACGCCCAGTCGTACCGGATCGTCACCAGTACGGAGATCCGGGGCGCGGCGACCACCGGCCTGGATCTGACGGCGGCGGTCCGGGCGGCGATGCTGAAGTATCCGTGGACCCGCCTGGACCACCCGGACCCGCACCCGCGGCACCTCCACCCGGCGCCCCGCGGCGCGGCCGCCCCGCCCGACGACCCGGATAGCGGGTCGGCGAAGTTCGGCGCGTACCGGACCGAGGTGGACGACCTGCGGCAGGCCCGGGAGCCGTTCGCCGGCCGGATCCCGGACTGGCAGCAGACCCCGGAGGCGTCCATCATGGACACCGCCGACGACATCGCGTACGCCATCCACGACGTGGAGGACTTCTACCGGGTCGGGGTGCTCCAGCAGGGCGCGGTGGCCGCCGAGCTGATGGCCTGGCAGCGGGAGAGCGGCCACTTCCGGGCGATCACCGGCGCCGCGCTGACCGCCGCCGGCCGGCGTCCCGGGGCGGCCATCGAACGGCTGCGCCGCCAGCTGCACCGCAAGGACGCCTGGATCGCCGACGACGAGGCGTTCGCCGCCGCCGTGGAACACGTCCGCGAGGAACTGGTGGAGGGGCTGCTGGCGCTGCCGTTCGACGGGTCGATCGAGGCGGAGCAGTACGTGGCCCGCTTCTCCGCCCGCTGGTCCACCCGGTTCGTCGAGGCCATCACGCTGACCCCGGAGCCGGACGTGCGCTCCGGCCACGTGCTGCTGGCCAAGGCGCAGTGGCACGAGGTGCAGGTGCTCAAGTTCGTCCACCACCGGTTCGTGCTGGCCCGCCCCGACCTGGCCCTGCACCAGCGGGGCCAGGCGCGGCTGCTGGGCAGCCTGGTGGAGGCGCTCTGGGAGTGGCTGCTCGACCCGGAGGAGGAGTCCCGGTTGCCCCGCCGGCTGCACGACCTCGTCGAACTGGCGGAGGCGGAGCTGCACCCGCGTACGCCGGACCGGATCGGCCGGGCCCGCGGCCGGGCGATCGTCGACTTCGTCGCCCAGCTCACCGACGGGCAGGCGGTGGCGATGCTGGATGCGCTCTCCGGCCGCTCCGGCGCGCTCTGGACCGACGCCTTCGTGCTCTGATCAGGCGACCGCCTGCCACCAGCCGTCCACCGGCGGCGGGTCGTCCACCACGACGCGCTCGCCCGGGCGTGGCACCGCCAGCCGGACGTCGCGGGCCTTCGCCTCGGCCCACAGCCGGTCCACCGGCTCGGACCAGTCGTGCAGGGCGAGGTTGAAGGTGGCCCAGTGCACCGGGAGGAGCAGGTCGCCGCGCAGGTCGAGGTGGGCGGCGACGGCCTCCTCGGGGAACATGTGGATGCTCGGCCAGGCGCGGTCGTACGCGCCGATCTGCATCAGCGTGACGTCGAACGGACCGTGCTCGGCGCCGATGCCGGCGTAGCCGTCGAAGTAGCCGGAGTCGCCGGTGTAGAAGACCTTCCGGTGCGCCCCGGCCACCACCCAGGAGCTCCACAGCGTGCCGTCGCGGCGCAGCCCGCGCCCGGAGAAGTGCTGGGCGGCGGTGGCGGTGACCGTCAACCCGCCGACCCGGTGGCTCTCCGACCAGTCCAGCTCGACGATCCGCCCCGCCGGTACGCCCCACCGGTCCAGGTGCGCACCGACGCCGAGCGGGACCAGGAACGGCGCGGACTGGTGGGCGAGCAGCCCGCGCACGGTGGCCAGGTCCAGGTGGTCGTAGTGGTCGTGGGAGATGAGGATGGCGTCGACGGGGGGCAGCTCGTCGAGGCGTACCGGCGGCTGGTGGATGCGGCGCGGCCCGATCCGGGCCGACGGGGAGCAGCGGTCGCTCCACACCGGGTCGAGCAGCACCCGGTGCCCCTCGATCTCGACCAGGGCCGACGCGTGGCCGTACCAGACGATGCTCAGCTCGCGGGCGGTGTCCGCCGGGGCCGGGTCGGCCGGCCGCAGCAGCGGGACGGGGCCGTCCGGCCGCCGCTTCTGCTTGCCGAACAGCAGCTCCCTGAGCAGGTTGCGGCCCGGGTCGGCGACCATCGTCCGGGTGCCCGCCGGGTTGTGGAAGGTGCCGTCGCGGAACTGGGGGGAGCGGGCGGCACGGGCCGCCCGGGCACCGGTGAGCCGGCCTCCGAGCTGCAGCGGCACGTCCCGGCCCACCCAGGCCACCCCGGCCAGGGCGGCCACGCCGGCCATCCGCCACAGCCGCCGGCCCAGCGCCCGCTCGACCGCCTGCTCCTCGGTTGTGCCCATCGCCGTCCCCTCCCGTGTCCCGCAGACCCCTGCGGCCGCCCGGGCCGCCGCCGAGTACACGGTAGCCACCCGCACGCCGGTTCGCTTCCGTTGATCACCACCGTCCGGCTCACGGCGTGAGCACGACCTTGACGCAGCCGTCCCGCTTCTGCTGGAACATCTCGTACGCCTGCGGCGCCTGCGCCAGCGGCAGCCGGTGGGTACGCAGTGTCTTCATGCCTGTTTGTCCCCTCTTCGGTGCCGTCCATGGGACTGCTACCCGCGAGGGGTGACTTGAACCGGCCGCCGCCCGTCGCTCGGCTCCGGGCGGCTCCGGCCGCGCTGCGACTGAGGCACCAGGTCTCCGCTCCCTTAGGAGCTGATCTCGCCAACGATTCAAGCCCGGCCGGTGAGCGAGTCTGGCAGGGTCGCCGCCCACCTCCGATGCCCCCGCCGGCCCTGGCCCCGCCACCCCGGGCCCAGCACCGCTCCGAGACGGCAACCGCTCCGGCCGCGCCAGCACAGCCGACTCAGCTCGAAAGGAGGTCACCGGAGATGTCCTGGCCGTGACACGGCGTACCCCGGAAAGGCCGACCGCCGCACCCTGAGGTGGGTGCGGCGGTCGGTGGGGTCGGACGGCGGGCGGACCCGCCGCGGGGGCTCAGGAGCCCGGGGTGCCGGCGCGCTTCGCGGTCGCCTTGAGGTAGTCCCGGTTGAGCCGGCCGATGGTGTTCAGCGGGATGCCCTTCGGGCAGGCCGCCGCGCACTCGCCGATGTTGGTGCAGCCGCCGAAGCCGGCCTCGTCGTGCGCGTCCACCATGCCGATCACTCGGGTGTACCGCTCGGGCTGGCCCTGCGGCAGCAGCGAGAGCTGGGTGATCTTGGCGGCGGTGAACAGCATGCCGGAGCCGTTCGGGCAGGCCGCCACGCAGGCGCCGCAGCCGATGCAGGCGGCCGACTCGAAGGCGGCGTCGGCGTCGGCCTTGGCCACCGGGCTGGCGTGGGCCTCCGGGGCGCTGCCGGTCGGCGCGGTGATGTACCCGCCGGCGGCGATGATCCGGTCGAAGGCGTTCCGGTTGACCACCAGGTCCTTGACGACCGGGAAGGCCCGGGCACGCCACGGCTCGATGTCGATCGTGTCGCCGTCGGAGAACTGCCGCATGTGCAACTGGCAGGCGGTGGTGCCGCGCTGCGGCCCGTGCGCCTCGCCGTTGATCATGAGGCTGCACATGCCACAGATGCCCTCGCGGCAGTCGTGGTCGAACGCGACCGGCTCCTCGCCCTGGAGGATCAGCCGCTCGTTGAGCACGTCGAGCATCTCCAGGAAGGACATGTCCGGAGACACGTCGTCGACCTGGTAGGTCACCATCCGACCCTTGTCCTCAGGGCCTTGCTGGCGCCAGATGCGCAGGGTCAGATTCACTTGTAGCTCCGCTGCGTGGGGTGGACGTATTCGAACTGCAGGTCTTCCTTGTGCAGCACGGGCTGGTCGCCGGTGTACTCCCAGGCCGCCACGTAGGCGAACCGGTCGTCGTCGCGCTGCGCCTCACCGTCCGGGGTCTGGTGCTCGGCCCGGAAGTGGCCGCCGCAGGACTCCTCGCGGTGCAGGGCGTCGATGCACATGAGCTCGGCCAGCTCGAAGAAGTCGGCCACCCGGCCGGCCTTCTCCAGCGACTGGTTGAGCCCCTCGCCGTCGCCCGGGACGCGGACCCGCTGCCAGAACTGCTCGCGCAGGGCGCGGATCTCGTCGATCGCCTTGCGCAGCCCGGCGTCGCTGCGCTCCATGCCGCAGTGTTCCCACATGATCTGGCCCAGCTCCCGGTGGAACGAGTCCACGGTCCGGTCGCCGTTGATGGAGAGCAGCTTCTGGATCCGCTCCTCGACGGCCGCGCGGGCCGCCACCACCTCGGGGTGGCTGGCGTCGACCTGCTCGAACGAACCGGCGCCCGCCAGGTAGTTGGGCAGGGTGTTCGGCAGCACGAAGTAGCCGTCCGCCAGGCCCTGCATCAGCGCCGAGGCGCCGAGCCGGTTCGCGCCGTGGTCGGAGAAGTTCGCCTCACCGATCACGAACAGGCCCGGGATGCTCGACTGGAGGTCGTAGTCCACCCAGAGGCCACCCATCGTGTAGTGCACGGCGGGGTAGATCCGCATCGGGACCTCGTACGGGTCCTCGCCGGTGATCCGCTCGTACATCTCGAAGAGGTTGCCGTACTTCGCCTCGATGGCCTTGCGGCCGAGCCGGTTGATCGCGTCGGCGAAGTCCAGGTAGACGCCGAGCCCGCTCGGGCCGACGCCGCGCCCCTCGTCGCAGACGTTCTTCGCGGCGCGGGAGGCGATGTCGCGGGGGACCAGGTTGCCGAAGGAGGGGTAGATCCGCTCCAGGTAGTAGTCGCGCTCGTCCTCGGGGATGTCCCTGGCGGGGCGGTCGTCGCCCTTGGCCTTCGGCACCCACACCCGGCCGTCGTTGCGCAGCGACTCGCTCATCAGGGTCAGCTTCGACTGGTGGTCGCCGGAGACCGGGATGCAGGTCGGGTGGATCTGCGTGTAGCAGGGGTTGGCGAAGTACGCGCCCTTGCGGTGCGCCCGCCAGGAGGCGGTGACGTTGCAGCCCTTGGCGTTGGTGGAGAGGTAGAAGACGTTGCCGTAACCGCCGGAGGCGAGCACCACCGCGTCGGCCATCTCGGTGGTGATCTCACCGGTGACCAGGTCGCGCACCACGATGCCGCGCGCCCGGCCGTCGACGACGACCAGCTCCAGCATCTCGTGCCGGGCGTTCATCTCCACGTTGCCCAGGCCGATCTGCCGCTCCAGGGCCTGGTACGCGCCGAGCAGCAGCTGCTGGCCCGTCTGGCCCCGGGCGTAGAAGGTGCGCTGCACCTGCGCGCCGCCGAACGAGCGGGTGTCCAGCAGGCCGCCGTACTCGCGGGCGAACGGCACGCCCTGGGCGACGCACTGGTCGATGATGTTGACCGAGACCTCGGCCAGCCGGTGCACGTTCGACTCCCGGGAGCGGAAGTCGCCGCCCTTGACGGTGTCGTAGAAGAGCCGGTGCACCGAGTCGCCGTCGTTGCGGTAGTTCTTGGCCGCGTTGATGCCGCCCTGGGCGGCGATCGAGTGGGCCCGGCGCGGGCTGTCCTGGTAGCAGTAGGACTTGACGTGGTAGCCCTGCTCGGCCAGGGTCGCCGCGGCCGAGCCGCCGGCCAGACCGGTGCCCACCACGATCACGGTCAGCTTCCGGCGGTTGGCCGGGTTGACCAGCTTCGCCTCGAAGCGGCGGCGCTCCCAGCGGGTCTCGATAGGGCCGTCCGGGGCCTTGGTGTCGGCGATCGGGTCGCCTTCGGTGTAGAGATCCATGTCAGGCCACCAATCCGGTGAGTACGGCGAACGGGACCACCAGGTAGCCGGCGACCAGCACGACGGCGAAGACCAGCGCGGCGGTTCGGGCCCGGCGCTCGCCCTTCGGGGTCTGCTGGCCGAGGCTGCGGAACGCGCTGGCGGCGCCGTGCCGCAGGTGGAAGCCGAGCGTGATGACCGCCAGCGCGTAGAAGAGCGTGACGTACCAGCGCTCCGGGGCGAAGTCGGCGACCACGTTGCCGTACGGGTTGCTCAGGTCGCCCTGCGGGTTCAGGTGACCGGTGGTCAGGTCCAGGATGTGGTAGATCACGAAGAGCAGGATGATCACCCCACCCCAGCGCATCGTGCGGGCCGCGTAGTTGACGTGCACCTTGCGGCGGTGCGCGTACGCCACCGGGCGGGCGGCGTGGGCGCGCATCGACAGGACGGTGGCGGCCCCGATGTGGCCCAGCACGGCCACGGTCAGCACGGTGCGCTGGATCCACAGGTACCAGGTCGACGGCAGCAGCGGCGTCCCGAGCTCGCGCAGCCAGTGCGCGTAGTGGTCGAACGAGGTCTCGCCCGTGAAGATCTTCAGGTTGCCGAGCATGTGCACGACGAGGAACAGCACGAGGAGAATGCCCGTCACCGCCATGACGACCTTGAGGCCGACGTTGGAGCGGATGGGCGACCGAGTCTTGGTGATTACCACGCGACCGACGCTAGGAGCACTTTGATCAGTCGTCCAATGCATCGACTGCGCAGTCTTGATAGCCATAGGCTATAGAGATGCAGCTCCATCAGCTTCGGTACTTCGTCGCGGTCGCAGAAGTACGACATTTCACCCAAGCGGCCGACCTGGTGGGCATTACCCAGCCCTCGTTGAGTAAGCAAATTCACGCCCTGGAGACCGACCTCGGGGCCCCGTTGTTCGAGCGGGTAAGGGGCAACATCGCCCTCACCGCGGCCGGCGAGGTGCTGCTGCCGCTGGCCAAGCGGATCCTCGCCGACGTCGACACCGCCACCCGCGAGGTGCAGGAGCTGGTGGGGCTGCGCCGCGGCCGGGTCCGGCTCGGCGCCACGCCTAGCCTCGCCACCTCGCTCGCGCCGCCGGTGCTGCGCCGGTTCCGCGACGCCCATCCCACCGTCGATCTGCGGGTGGAGGAGGGCGGCTCCCAGGACCTGGTCCGCGACCTGCTCCGCGGCGACCTCGACCTGGCGCTGATCATCATGCCGTCGGCCGGCACCGATCCGGGGCTGCGCGCCGACCCGATACTGCGGGAGAGCCTGGTGGTCGCCTCGGTGGACCCGCTACCGGCCGACCCGGTCACCGGCGAGCTGCGCATCACCGACCTGCGCGACGAACCGCTGGTGATGTTCCGCGAGGGCTACGACCTGCGCGACGCCACCCTCCAGGCGTGCCGGGAGGCCGGCTTCGAGCCCCGGCTCGCGGTGGACGGCGGCGAGCTGGACGCGGTGCTCAGCTTCGTCGAGGCGGGGCTCGGCGTCGCGCTGGTGCCCGGCATCGCGGTGGCCCGCCGGCCCGGCATCCGGGTCACCCGGCTCACCCGGCCCGGCGTACGGCGGACCATCGGGGTGGCCCGCCGCCGTGATGTGGTGCCCACCCACGCCGGCCGCGAGCTGCGCCGCATCCTGCTGGAGTACGTCCACGACGCGACCGCCGACAACCAGCTCCCGCCCGGTGTGGAGCCCTTGCCCTAACGCCCCTCGGCCTCGTCCATCGCCCGGTAGAGGCGCTGCTCGGACACCGGATACGGGGTGCCGAGCGCCTGGGCGAACACGTTGACCCGCAGCTCCTCGATCATCCACCGGATCTGCCGGGCCGCCGCCGACTGCCGCTTGGCCGGCGGCAGCGCGGCCAGCAGGTCCTGGTACTCCCGCTGCACCACGGCGATGCGGTCCTGCTGCTGCTTGTCCCGCTGCGGGTTGCCCGGCAACCGGTCCAGCCGCCGCTCGATCGCGGTGAGGTAGCGCAGCAGGTCGGGCAGGCGGGCGTACCCGGCCTCGGTGAGGAAGCCCTTGTGCACCAGGCCGCCGAGCTGGTTGCGGATGTCGGCCAGGGCGGCCACCACGGCCAGGTTCTTCGTCGCGCCGAGCCGCTGCTCCACCGCGTACGCGGCGGCGAGCACCTGACGGACCCGGCCCATCACGTCGACCACGGTGTCGACCAGGTCGGCGCGGACCTTGTCACGCAGCACGGCGAACCCGTCGGCGTCCCAGGCCGGGCCGCCCGCGTCCGCCATCAGCTTGTCGATCGCCGCGCCGGTGGCGTCCTCGATGAGCGCCTGCACCCCGCCGTGCGGGTTGCGGCTGAGCGCCAGCTTGGCCTCGTTGCTGAGCCGGCCCTGCAGGAACTTCGCCGGCGACGGCAGGGTCAGCCGGAGCAGTCGCCGGGTGCCGGCCCAGTGCGCGGCCTCCTGCTCGGCCGGGGAGTCGAACACCTTCACCCCGACCGTGGCGCCCTCGTCGGTCAGGGCCGGGTACGCGGTCACCGCGTACCCGGCGCGGACCTGCTCGATGGTGCGCGGCAGGGTGTCGAAGCTCCACTCGGTGAGCCCGGTCCGGGCCACGTCCGGCGCGGCGGCGGCGACGACCTGGCGTACCTCCTGGCGGAGCTGGCGTTGCAGGGCCGGCAGGTCCTTGCCCTCGGCGACCGGCTTCTCGTCCTCGCCGAGCACCCGGAAGGTGACTCGTAGGTGCGGCGGCAGCTTGGCCAGGTCCCAGGCGTCCGACGGGACGGTCACTCCGGTCATCCGGCGCAGCTGCCGGGTGAGCGCGTCGAGCAGCGGCTCCTCGCCGGGGACGATCGCCGCCAGGGCCGCCCGGGCGTAGTCGGGCACCGGGACGAAGTTGCGCCGGACCGCCTTCGGCAGCGACCGGATCAGCGCGACGACCAGCTCCTCGCGCAGCCCGGGCACCTGCCAGTCGAAGCTCTCCGCCGGCACCTGGTTGAGCAGCGGCAGCGGGATGTCCACGGTGACCCCGTCGGTCGGGGTGCCCGGGTCGAAGGTGTAGGTCAGCGGGAGGGTCACCCCGGCGGCCCGCCACTCGTCCGGGTAGTCCGCCTCGTCGACCCCGCCGCGACCGGAGTTGACCAGCAGGTCGCGGGTGAAGGTGAGCAGGTCGGGCTGCTCCCGGCGGGTCTTCTTCCACCAGGAGTCGAAGTGCCGGCCGGAGACCACGTCGGCCGGGATCCGCTCGTCGTAGAACTGGAAGATCGTCTCGTCGTCGACCAGGATGTCCCGGCGCCGGGCCCGGTTCTCCAGCTCCTCCACCTCGGTGAGCAGCCGCTGGTTGTCCCGCCAGAACTGGTGGTGGGTCTGCCAGTCGCCCTCCACCAGGGCGTGCCGGATGAACAGCTCCCGGGACAGCGCCGGATCGATCCGGCCGAAATTGACCTTGCGGGAGGTGACGATCGGGACGCCGTACAGGGTGATCTTCTCGTAGGCCATCACCGCGGCCTGCCGCTTCTCCCAGTGCGGCTCGCTGTAGCTGCGCTTGACCAGGTGCTGGGCGAGCGGCTCCACCCACTCGGGCTCGACCCGGCCGGCGACCCGGCCCCACAGCCGCGTGGTCTCCACCAGTTCGGCGGCCATCACCCAGCGCGGCGGCTTCTTGAACAACGCCGAGCCGGGGAAGATCGCGAACTTCGCCCCGCGTGCGCCCAGGTACTCGTGCTTCTGCGCGTCCTTGAGCCCGATGTGGGACAGCAGGCCGGGCAGCAGGGACTGGTGCACCTTCGGGGTGTCAATCTCCTCCGGCAGGTCCGCCCCGGCTCCGCGCCGGCCACCGGCTCCGTCGGGCTCGGCCGCCGGGCCGCCGCGCCGGCCCCGCCGCCCGTCACCCGGTTCCGGGGTACGCAGCACCTGGCGCAGCTGGCTGACGATGTCCTGCCACTCGCGGACCCGCAGGTAGTTGAGGTACTCGGCCTTGCACATCCGGCGGAACGCGCTGGACGACAGGGCGCGCTGCTGCTCGCGCAGGTACCGCCAGAGGTTGAGGAACGCGACGAAGTCCGACTCCTGGTCGGCGAACCGGGCGTGCGCCTGGTCGGCCTGGGCCTGCTTCTCCGCCGGCCGCTCGCGCGGGTCCTGGATGGAGAGCGCTGCCGCGATCACGATCACCTCGGTGGCGCAGCCGTTCCGCTCGCCCTCCAGCACCATCCGAGCCAGCCGCGGGTCGACGGGGAGCTGGGCCAGCCGCCGGCCCAGCGGGGTAAGCCGCTTCGCCGGGTCGGTCTCGGCCGGGTTCAGCGCGCCCAACTCGTGCAGCAGGTTGACGCCGTCGGTGATGTTGCGCCGATCCGGCGGGTCGATGAACGGGAACGCCCCGACGTCGCCGAGCCCGATCGAGGTCATCTGGAGGATGACCGAGGCGAGGTTGGTCCGCAGGATCTCCGGGTCGGTGAACTCGGGTCGGGACTCGAAGTCCTGCTCGTCGTAGAGGCGGATGCAGATGCCGTCCGAGGTACGCCCGCAGCGGCCCTTACGCTGGTTGGCCGATGCCTGGGAGATCGGCTCGATCGGCAGCCGCTGCACCTTCAGCCGGCTGGAGTAGCGGGAGATCCGGGCGGTGCCCGGGTCCACCACGTACTTGATGCCCGGGACGGTCAGCGAGGTCTCCGCGACGTTGGTGGCGAGCACCACCCGGCGCCCGGCGTGCGGGGCGAAGACGCGGTGCTGCTCGGCGGTGGAGAGCCGGGCGTACAGCGGGAGGATCTCGGTGCCCAGCAGGGACCGTTTCTTCCCCACCAGCTTGCCGAGCGCCTCGGCGGTGTCCCGGATCTCCCGCTCGCCGCTGAGGAAGACGAGGATGTCGCCCGGCCCCTCGGCGGCCAGCTCCTCGACCGCGTCGCCGATGGCCTGGATCTGGTCGCGGACGTTCTCCTCGTCGGCCTCCTCCTCGGCCTCGGTCACCTCGACCAGCGGCCGGTAGCGCACCTCGACCGGGTAGGTCCGCCCGGACACCTCGACGACCGGCGCGGGGTTGCCCTCGGCGTCGGCGAAGTGCCGGGCGAACCGGTCGGTCTCGATGGTCGCCGAGGTGATGACCACCTTGAGGTCGGGACGGCGGGGGAGGAGCTGCCTCAGGTAGCCCAGGATGAAGTCGATATTGAGGCTGCGCTCGTGCGCCTCGTCGATGATCAGCGTGTCGTACTGGCGCAGCATCCGGTCGGTCTGCAGCTCGGCCAGCAGAATGCCGTCGGTCATCAGCTTGACCAGGCTCTGCTCGCTGACCTGGTCGGTGAAGCGCACCTTGTAGCCGACCACGTCGCCCAGCTCGGTGCCGAGCTCCTCGGCGATCCGGTCCGCCACCGTACGCGCGGCGAGCCGGCGGGGCTGGGTGTGCCCGATCAGCCCGTTGATCCCACGCCCCAGCTCCAGGCAGATCTTGGGCAGCTGGGTGGTCTTGCCGGAGCCGGTCTCGCCGGCCACGATCACCACCTGGTGGTCCCGGATCGCGGCGGCGATGTCGTCCTTGCGCTCGCTCACCGGCAGCTGCGCCGGATAGGTGACCGCCGGCACGGCGGCCCGCCGGGCGGCCAGCCGCGCCTCCGCCCGCGCCACCTCGGTGGCGATCTCGGCGAGCGCCGCGTCGCGCCGCTGCGGGTCCCGCAGCTTCCGGACCCCGTCCAGCCGCCGCTGGAGCCGGCGCTGGTCGCGGAACATCAGGGGGGAGAGGCGCCGGTGCAGGTCGCGGACGGCCTCGGGTGCGGCGGGTGCGGCTGGATTCTGCATGTCGTCGCCAAGGATAGGCAGCCGCCGGGCGCAGCGCTCCCGGGTTACCGGCCGGGCCGCGGTGCCGCGCCCCGACCACGTCCCCGCGCGTGCCGTCCCAGGTCGGGCCGGGGCGCCGGGCTAAAGTGGCCGCCGATCGAGGTTGACGACGGACGGGATGATCATGCGCGACACCGACCGGGCACTGGTGCAGGCCGCCATGGCCGTTGCCAAGCTGCGCTGCCGCAGTGACAACCACACCGTCGCCGCCGCCGTGCGAAGCACCGACGGTCGGGTGTTCAGCGGGGTGAACGTCTACCACTTCACCGGCGGACCGTGCGCGGAACTGGTGGCGATCGGTGCCGCCGCCACGCAGGGCGCCGGCGACCTGGAGACCATCGTCGCGGTGGGGGACCGGAACCGGGGCGTTCTCGCGCCGTGCGGTCGCTGCCGGCAGGTGCTCGCCGACTACTTCCCGTCGATCAAGGTGATCGTCGGCCCGCCGGACGGGCTGCGCGCGGTCCCGGTGACCGATCTGCTGCCCGAGACGTACGTCTGGTCGGACCACCAGCTGGACGTGCCGGCCGTGCCGCGGACCGGGGTGTGGCCGATGCCGGTGGTGCCGGGCAGCCGCCAGGCCCCGGAAGACTGAGCCGGGTCAGTCGCCCGACGCCACCTCCAGCATCGACCGGGGGACCGGCACCTGTTCGAAGCGCAGGTTGCCCTCCGGCACCAGCCAGCTCATCACCTGGGCGACCAGCCGCCCGGCCCGTACGGCGGGGTCGTTGGCGTAGAGCTCGCGGGCCATCTGCGGGTCCACGGAGAGCACGGCGAAGCCACGGATCCGCTCGTCGTCGCCGCCGAGGAACGGGCCGGCGGCGAGGAGGGCGCCCTGCTCCGCCAGCCCGGCCTGGTGGGCCAGGTGCGCGTCCTGCAACCGGTCGACCGCGTCCCGGGGCAGCTCGGGCGGGTCGTCGGGACGGACCAGGAGGACGACGGTGTGCTGGTCGAATCGCATGCTCCCAGGGTAGGAGCGCAAACCAGCCGAAAAGGGGCTACGCCGAGGTCCGGGCCCGCAGCGCGCGGATCGACCAGTCGAGGACCGGCGCCAGGCTCTCGGTCGCCGGCCAGCCGTTGACCACCGAGAGCAGGTGCAGGTAGCGCTCCCGACGGGGGTCGTTCGCGGCGTCCAGCCGGTCCAGCAGCCGCCGCCGGAGGTCGACGTCGTCGGGCCGGCCGCAGAGGTGCGCGTACCGGCTCGTGAGCGCGGCGACGACCCGGTCGGCTCGGGGCGAGGCCGGGTCGACGCCGGCGGCCAGCGCCTCCTCGACCTCGGCCCGGGCCAACGCGACCGCGTCGCGGCGTACGCCCGGCGCGTCGGCCTGGTCGGCCGCGTGCTGCTCCGCCAGGTGTCGCAGGCTGGCCCGGAAGCCCGGGTCCTGCGACATTTCGGCCAGCTCCACCCAGGCCTCGACCTGGTCGGCGTCGGGGTTGTCAGGCAGGTCGGGGGTCAGCGAGCGCCTGATCCCCGCGTACGCGGGGTTGCCCGCCTGACCGGCGAAGGCGGCGTCGAGGAATTCCTCGATCAGCCGCTGGCGCTCGTCGGCGGAGAGCCGGGCCAGCTTGTGCATGAGCGCCATCTCCTCGGGTGTGGACCCGCGCCGGGCCACCGCGGTCAACACCGCGCGCCGCAGGCGCAGCACCCGGATCTGTGCCGCGAGTGCGTCGGCGTGCGCCGCGGCGACCTCGGGCAGCGAGACCTCCCGGTCCACGATCCGGCGGATCGTGGCCAGGTCCAGTCCGAGGTCGCGCAGCGTGCGGACGAGGTCCAGGCGGGCGACGGCGTCCAGGCCGTAGCGGCGGTGGCCGGTCGGGCCGCGGTCGGTGGGCGGCACGATCCCGCGGTCGGAGTAGAACCGGATGGTCTTGACCGTCAGGCCGGTCCGCCGGGCCAGTTCGCCGATCGAGTAGCGCGGGTCACCGTTCATACCCTCACCCTGGCGTCTCCCCCCACGGGAGGCGCAACCCGTCGGCCGAAGATCGACGATCCCGAGTTAGGTTCACCTAACCTCGTCGGCTAAGGTAAGGCGAACCTAAGCCGAGAGGGAACTCCGTCCGTGACCACCGTCGCCGTCCGGCCCGAGCGGGCCGACACCCCGGCCCGCCGAGGCGTCAGCCGCCGTCTCGCGGTCACCCTGGTGGCGGCGCTCCTGCTCGCCATCGCGCTGCTGGCCAGCCTGGCGCTCGGCAGCCGCCCGCTCCCCGTCGACCAGGTGTGGGCCGCGCTGACCGCCCCGGACGGCGGCGAGGCCAGCACCATCGTCCGGGAACTGCGGCTGCCGCGTACCGCCCTGGGACTGGTGGTCGGGCTGGCGCTGGCCGTCGCCGGGGTGCTCTTCCAGGCCGTCACCCGCAACCCGCTCGCCGAGCCGCGCATCCTCGGGATCAGCGCCGGCGCGTCCTTCGGCGTGGTGCTGGCCATCGCCGTCTTCGGCGTCGGGACCCTCACCGGGTACGTCTGGTTCGGCATCGCCGGGGCGTTCCTCGCCGGCCTGCTGGTCTTCGCCGTCGCCAACCGCACCCGCGAGGGCGCCAGCCCGGTCACCCTCGCGCTGGTCGGTGCGGCCCTCGACGCCAGTCTCGGCGCTGTCGTGTACGCGCTGCTCAGCATCGACGCCCGCACCTTCGAGGAGTACCGGTTCTGGGTGGTCGGCGGCCTCACCGGCCGGGACGTCGGGGTCGCCGGGCAGGTGCTCCCGTTCGTCCTCGCCGGGGCGGTGCTGGCCGCCCTGGTCGCCCGGGGCCTCGACGCGCTCGCCCTGGGCGACGACGTGGCCCGCGGCCTCGGCCACCGGATCGCCCTGGTCCGCCTCGGCGCCGGCGTCGCCGGCGTGCTGCTCACCGGCGCCGCCGTCGCCGCCGCCGGACCGATCGCCTTCGTCGGGCTGGCCGTGCCGCACCTGGCCCGGGCTCTGGTCGGTGCCGACCACCGGTGGACCCTGCTGGTCGCCGGCCTGCTCGGGCCGGCCCTGGTGCTCGGCGCCGACATCCTCGGCCGGCTCGTCGCCCCGCCCGGCGAGGTACCCGCCGGCATCGTCACCGCCATGATCGGCGCCCCGCTGCTCGCCGTCCTGGTCCGCCGCGCCCGGGTGGTGACCGCGTGACTTCCATCCACGCCGGAGCCCGGAGCGCGTCGAGCGTCGCGCTGCCCGGACGGTCGCTGCTGCGGATCGGGCCGGTGACCGTCCAGGTCCGCCGCCGTCCGGTGCTCGTCGCCGGCACGTTGTTCCTGCTGCTCGCCGGCTCCGTCGTGCTCAGCCTCTCGCTCGGCACGCCGTACGTCGCCCCGGCCGACGTGCTGCGCGCGCTCTCCGGGGCCGGCACCCCGTACGACCTCGTGGTGCTCGACCTGCGACTGCCCCGCGCGGTGCTCGCGGCGCTCGCCGGGGCCGCCTTCGGGGTGGCCGGCACCCTGATCCAGAGCGTGGCCCGCAACCCCCTGGCCAGCCCCGACGTCATCGGCGTCACCCAGGGTGCCGGGCTCGCCGCGACGGTGGCCCTCACCGGCGGCGCGGCCGCCGTCCTGGTGGCGCCGGCCGCGCTGCTCGGTGGCCTGGTCGCGGCGGTCCTGGTGTTCGCCCTCGGCGCCCGGCACGGGCTGGCGGCGCAGCGGTTCGTCCTGGCCGGCGTGGCGGTGGCGTTCGCGTTCCGGGCGCTGACCGAGGTGGTCATGCTCACCGCCGACCCGATCGACGGGCTGCGCGCCCAGCTCTGGCTGATCGGCACGCTGGCCGGCAAGGGGTGGACCGAAGCGGCCTGGATCGGCGGCACACTCGCCCTGCTGCTGCCCGTGCTGGCCTGGGCCGGCTGGGCGCTGCGCAGCACCGCCCTGGACGACGACACCGCCCGGGGCATCGGGCTGCGGCCGGTGGCCCGGCGGATCGGGCTGGCCGCCACCGGCGTGCTGATCGCCGCGGCCGTCACCGCCCAGGTCGGCGCGGTGGACTTCGTCGCCCTGGTCGCCCCGCAGGTGGCCCGCCGGCTGGTCCGGGCGGAGCGGCCGCCGCTGCTCTGCGCGGCGCTGCTCGGGGCGCTGCTGCTGGTGCTGGCCGACCTCGCCGGCCGCCGCCTGTTCGCCCCCACCCAGCTCCCGGCCGGCGTGCTCACCGCCGCGATCGGCGGGCCGTACCTGATGTTCCTGCTGCTCCGGACCCGGAAGAGGGGGTCGTGACCATGCTCTCCACCCGTGACCTGGTCGTCGGCTACGAGGGCCGGACGGTCCTGGACGGGCTGGACCTGGACCTGCCCGGCGACGCGTTCACCGTCATCGTCGGCCCGAACGCCTGCGGCAAGTCGACCCTGCTGCGCACGATGGCCCGGCTGCTCACCCCGCGCCGCGGCAGCGTGCTGCTCGACGGCGCGGTGATCCGGGACCTGCCCACCCGGGAGGTGGCCCGCCGGCTCGGCGTGCTGCCGCAGAGCCCGCTGGTGCCGGAGGGGATCACCGTCGCGGACCTGGTCGGGCGGGGCCGGCAGCCGTACCAGCGCTGGTGGCGGCAGTGGTCGGCGGAGGACGAGCGGGCCGTCGAGCGGGCCATGACCATGGCCGACGTCGCCGGGCTCGCCGACCGGCCGGTGGACACCCTCTCCGGTGGGCAGCGCCAGCGGGTCTGGATCGCGATGACCCTCGCCCAGGACACCGAGGCGCTGCTGCTGGACGAGCCCACCACCTTCCTCGACCTCGCCCACCAGGTCGAGGTGCTGGATCTGCTGCACCGGCTGCGGACCGAACGCGGCCGGACGGTCGTCGCCGTGCTGCACGACCTCAACCAGGCCGCCCGGTACGCCGACCACCTGGTCGCGATGCGCGCCGGCGCGGTGGTCGCGGCCGGACCGCCGCGCGAGATCCTCACCGCCGACCTGGTCCGGGAGGTCTTCGGGCTCGACTGCGTGGTCGTGCCCTGCCCCGTCACCGGCGCCCCGCTGGTGGTGCCCGCCCTCACCCACACCTCGCCCGTGCCGGCCGCCGCGCCGGCCGGCGCACCGGCTCCGGCCGGCTCCTCCGTCGGCGACGCCTGAGCGCGCGTCGACCCGTACCTCCACGAAAGGACCCTGATGCGTCGTCTCGCCGCCGCCCTCACCGCGGCCCTCGCCCTCGGCGTCGGCCTCACCGCCTGCGGGAAGAGTGACCCCGCCCCCGGTGCGGCCACCGGGGAGACCCGGGAGATCACCCACGCGATGGGCACCACCAAGGTGCCGGCCGAGCCGAAGCGCGTAGTGGTGCTCGACACCGACAAGATCGACACCGCGCTCTCGCTCGGGATCACCCCGGTCGGCGCGGCGACCGCCGGCGAGGCGAAGAGCTGGCCCACCTACTTCGGCGCGGAGAAGCTCGCCGGCATCAAGGAGGTCGGCGTGCTCACCGAGCCCGACCTGGAGGCGATCAACGCGCTCAAGCCCGACCTGATCCTCGGCAGCAAGTTCCGCCAGGAGAAGTTCTACGACGAGCTGTCCGCCATCGCACCGACGGTCTTCACCGAGAAGGTGGGCATCACGTGGAAGGAGAACTTCCTCCTCGACGGTAAGGCGCTGGGCAAGGAGCAGGCGGCTCGCGATCTTCTGGCGGCGTATGAGAAGCGGGCCAAGGACTTCGGCGCCAAGCTCGGCGACGCGGCCTCGCGGGAGATCTCCATCGTGCGCTTCATGCCCGGCAACATCCGGGTCTACGGCCCGGAGTCGTTCTCCGGCATCGTCATCGGCGACACCGGGCTGGGCCGCCCCGCGCGGCAGCGCCTCGACGCCAAGGAGGACAAGCGCTTCGACCAGGTCAGCCCCGAGCGCGTCAAGGAGGTCGACGGCGACGTCATCTTCGTGACCGCGTACGGCGAGAAGGCCGCCGCCGAGCAGGCGAAGGTCACCGCTGGGAGCCTCTGGCAGGGCCTCTCCGCGGTGCAGGCGGGCAAGGCCCACGTGGTCTCCGACGAGACGTGGATGACCGGCATCGGCGTCACCGCCGCCAACAAGATCCTCGACGACCTCGAAAAGTACCTTTCCGCCTGAGCGCCGCCCCGCGCCGCGCCCCGCGCCAAGATCGCGCTCGATCCAGGAAGTAGTGGCCTCGCCCGCATAGGGAGGCCACTACTTCCGTGTTCGAGCATGGTCTTTACGTCTGTGGCGTGCGCCAGCCGCGAGCGCGGAGTGCCGTCCGGACCTCGGCGGGAAGGCCCTCGAAGTCGTCGCGGAGGCGTTTCGCCGTGACGTGCAGGACGATCCACTCCGCCCCGAGCAGCCGGTTGAGTCGTCGGCGGTCCCGGTGGAACTGCTCGGGATCGTCGTGCCACCGGCCGTCGTACTCGACCGCGACCTTGAACTCGGGCCAGGCCAGATCGAGTCGGGCGACGAACGCCCCTGGTGCGACACCACCCACTGCGACTGAGGTCGGGGGAGGCCGGCCAGCACCAGGCGGACCCGGGTGCGGGACTCCTGCGGCGACTCCGCGCCGGCATCGGCGAGATCGACGGCGCGCAGCAGCGACCGCCAGCCCCGTCTGCCGGCCCTGGCCAGGGCGTACCCCCGCAGCGTGGCCACGTCGGTGAGCCCGCGGGCCAGCAGGCCGTCGATGAGCACGACCGCTTCGACCACATCAAGCCATCGGGCCAGGTCCCAACAGGTGCGGGCCGGTGCGGTCGTCGGGATGCCGGCCCGGTCCACGACGTCTCCTGGCTCGACGTCGGCGCGGTGCACCCGCAGGCCGGTCATCGGCCCGCGCCGGCCGGGGACGCAGCCCGGCGTCGCCTGGTCCGCGGCCGAGGTCGGTACGTCGGCCGGACGGGCGGCCGGCGCGGGGACGGATGCCAACAGGGCGCTTGGCAGGGTGGGGGTGAGCACGTCAACGGGCTGGTCGGGAGCGACGTGCCCGACGCCGTAGAGGGCGGCAGCCGAACGCCCCGCGATGGCGGCGCCGTGCGGGACCAACCAGCGGATCACGGCGGCGCACCGGTCGGCATGGGTCACTCTCAGGTGCGCTCGGCATAGATGTCCCGAAAGAGCGGCCGCCAAGCCGAGCTGCGGAGATCATTGCGGGTCAGCAGGCCATGCCGCACGGCCACGGAGCCACGGAAGATCTGACCGCGCAGCTGGGGCGGCCGCCGAGGAGGCTTCGACATACGACCACGCTGCCCGATCCCGTGCCAGTGGCGCCGCCCCTGTGGATAACCGACAACTCGCTGACCAAGATCGCGCTCGAACGCGGAAGTAGTGGCCTCCGTGCGGCGGCGAGGCCACTACTTCCTGGGCCGAGCGCGATCTTGCCGGGCGCGCGGTGGGTGGCGCGCTGCGGGTGGGGGTCAGGCGGCGGTGGACCAGATGGCGCGGAAGGCGGCCGCCTCACCGGCCAGCCACTGCTCGACCTGGTCCAGCTTGACCTCGGTGGGCATGCGGTGGGCCTCGCCGCGCCGGACGTCGACCAGGACCGGCTCGGCGTGCGGGAGGACCGCGTCCATGTGCCGGGCCATCAGGTGCAGGGTGGCCAGGGTGGCCTCCTCGCTCGGCGGGGCCTCGTCGAAGTGCAGGCGGATCGCCTCGGCGCGGCCGTCGGCGTATCGGACGCCGAAGTGCGGGTTGATCTTGACGGGGAGGTCGCCCAGCATGGCCAGGGCGTCGCGGGTCTGCGCCAGGTCGACGCCCGCCGGCTCGCCGAGGGAGTGCAGCCAGCTGGTCGCGCCCGGGACGAGGGCCTCGTAGAGCGGGCGCCAGCGGGGCTTGACCAGGTCGGCGACCTGGGCCAGGTGGGTGCCGCCGGTGTGGAAGGCGACGTCGGCCTTGAGCGCCTTGACGAACTGCCCGTGCGGGTTGAAGCCGGACTTGCTCGCCCGTTGGCGGCGCAGGCCCCCGACGAAGGTGGCCTTGGTGGGCCCGGTGCGGTCCACGTACCGGGTGAAACCGAGGAGGGTGGCGTAGGGGGTGAGAGGGGCGGTGGAGGTGGGCGCGTTCACGAGCATCCTCCCAGGTCAGCGGCTCGATTAGTACATACATTCTAATCGACGGGACTGACATCGCCCAGGGAACGAAAGGGGCCGCCCGGGCATCCCGGACGGCCCCTGAAAAGAAAGCAGTTACAGCTGCCCGACGGCGGTGATCCGCACGACGGCGGCACCGGCCTCGTCCGAGGCGGCCAGGTCGACCTCGGCGCTGATGCCCCAGTCGTGGTCGCCCTCCGGATCGTCGAGGATCTGTCGTACGGACCACCGCTCCCGGCCCTGCTCGATCATGAGCAGCGCCGGCCCGCGGGCGTCCGGCCCGACCCCGATCTCGTCGTACGCCTCGAAGTACGGCTCCAGCGCGTCCGCCCACGCGTCCGCGTGCCAGCCCGAGGCGCCGTCGAGTTCGCCCAGCTCATCCCAGCGGCGCAGGGCGGCCAGCTCGACCCGACGGAACAGCGCGTTGCGGACCAGCACCCGGAACGCCCGGGCGTTGCGGGTGACCGCCGGCGGCCGGTCGTCCAGCGACGCGGCGACCTCCGCGACGTCGGACGGGTTGCGCAGCCGCTCCCACTCGTCGATCAGGCTGGAGTCGACCTGGCGGACCAGCTCGCCCAGCCACTCGATCAGGTCGACCAGCTCCTCGGTCTTGGCGTCCTCGGGCACGGTCTGCCGCAGCGTCTTGTACGCGTCGGCCAGGTACCGCAGCACGAGCCCCTCCGACCGGGACAGGCCGTAGAACTGCACGTACTCCGGGAAGGTCATCGCCCGCTCGTACATGTCGCGGACGACGGACTTGGGGGAGAGCTGGTGGTCGGCGACCCACGGGTGCCCCTGGCGGTACATCTCGTACGCGTTCTCCAGCAGCTCGGAAAGGGGCTTTGGCCAGGTCACCTCGTCGAGCAGTTCCAGCCGGGCCTCGTACTCGATGCCCTCGGCCTTCATTGCGGCGACCGCCTCGCCGCGGGCCTTGAACTGCTGCGCGGAGAGCACCTGGCGGGGGTCGTCGAGGATCGACTCGATCACCGACAGCACGTCCAGGGCGTACGACGGGGACTCCCGGTCCAGCAGCTCGATGGTGGCCAGGGCGAGCGGCGACAGTGGCTGGTTGAGCGCGAAGTCGAGCTGGAGGTCGACGGTGAGCCGGACCCGGCGGCCCTGCTCGTCCGGCTCGGGCAGCTCCTCGACCACGCCGCCGGCCCGCAGCGCCCGGTAGATGGCGATGGCCCGCCGGATGTGCCGCCGCTGGGCGGCCCGGTCCTCGTGGTTGTCGGTGAGCAGGTGCCGCATCGAGGCGAACGCGTCGCCGGGCCGGCCGATGACGTTGAGCAGCATCGAGTGGCTGACCTGGAAGCTGGAGGTGAGCGGCTCCGGCTCGGCCTCGACGAGGCGCTGGAACGTCGGCTCGCCCCAGCCGATCGACCCCTCCGGCGGCTTCTTCTTGACGACCTTGCGCCGCTTCTTCGGGTCGTCGCCGGCCTTGGCCAGGGCCTTCTCGTTCTCGATGACGTGCTCGGGGGCCTGCACCACCACCCGGCCGAGGGTGTCGAAGCCGGCCCGTCCGGCCCGGCCGGCGATCTGGTGGAACTCGCGGGCCTTGAGCAGCCGGGTGCGGGTGCCGTCGTACTTCGACAGGCCGGTGAAGAGCACGGTGCGGATCGGCACGTTGATGCCGACGCCGAGCGTGTCGGTGCCGCAGATGACCTTGAGCAGCCCGGCCTGGGCCAGGGTCTCGACGAGGCGGCGGTACTTGGGCAGCATGCCGGCGTGGTGCACGCCGATGCCGTGCCGCACCAGCCGGGACAGCGTCTTGCCGAAGCCCGAGGTGAAGCGGAAGTTGCCGATCGCCTGGGCGATCATGTCCTTCTCGGCCCGGGTGCAGACGTTCACGCTCATCAGGGCCTGGGCGCGTTCCAGCGCGGCGGCCTGGGTGAAGTGCACCACGTACACCGGGGCCTGCTTGGTCTCCAGCAACTCCTCGAGGGTTTCGTGCAGCGGGGTCATCGCGTACGAGAAGAGGAGCGGGACCGGCCGCTCGGCCGAGCGGACGACGGCGGTCGGCCGCCCGGTACGCCGGCTCAGGTCGTCGACGAAGCGGGTGGTGTCGCCGAGCGTGGCGGACATCAGGACGAACTGCGCCTGCGGCAGCTCGATCAGCGGCACCTGCCAGGCCCAGCCCCGGTCCGGCTCGGCGTAGAAGTGGAACTCGTCCATGATCACCTGGCCGACGTCGGCCCGGGTGCCCTCGCGCAGCGCGAGGTTGGCCAGGATCTCCGCGGTGCAGCAGATGATCGGGGCGTCGGCGTTCACGCTCGCGTCGCCGGTGAGCATGCCCACGTTCTCCGCGCCGAAGATCTCGCAGAGCGCGAAGAACTTCTCCGACACCAGGGCCTTGATCGGCGCGGTGTAGAAGGTGGTCCGATCGTCGGCCAGGGCCGCGAAGTGCGCCGCGATCGCCACCAGACTCTTGCCGGAGCCGGTGGGCGTATTCATGATCACGTTCGCGCCGGAGACGATCTCGATGACCGCCTCCTCCTGGTGGGGGTAGAGGTCGAGACCGCGCTCGGACGCCCAGCCGGCGAACGCGTCGTAGAGGGTGTCGGGGTCGGCGCTCTTCGGCAGCGCGGCGGTGAGGGTCATAGCCGCTCCATGGTGCCTGGATCATGGCCCGCGGCGCCAACCGGGCCGCCCCGCGGACGCCGGCCGCCGCGCCGAGCGGGACTGCGCACCGGCTCAGCGCCGGCGGTGGACCAGGTCGAAGATCGGGCGGCCGGCGATCAACGCGCGGCGCTCGAACTTGGTCACCGGGCGGTGGGCCGGGCGGGGGGCGTAGTCGCCGTGCACGTCGACCAGCTCCGGGTCGCCGGTCAGCGTCTCGCGCATCGACTCGGCGTACTCGGCCCAGTCGGTGGCGCAGTGCAGCGTGCCGCCGGGGGCCAGGCGGGCGCGCAGCAGCGCCACGTGCGTCGGCTGGATGATCCGTCGCTTGTGGTGGCGGGCCTTCGGCCACGGGTCGGGGAAGAAGACGTGGACCGCGTCCAGCGAGCCCGCCGGCATCGCCCGGACCAGGTCCAGCGCGTCGCCCCGGGCCACCCGGACGTTGGCCAGCCCGTGCCGCTCGACCAGTTCCAGCAGGTTGGCGATTCCGGGCGTATGCACCTCTACCGCCAGATAGTGTCGGTCCGGGTCGGCGGCCGCCATCGCGGCGGTGGCGTCGCCCATGCCGGAACCGATCTCCAGCACCAGCGGCGCCCGCCGCCCGAACAGCGCCGTCGGATCGAACGGCCCGTCCAGGTCGGCGATCTCCAGGCCGTACGCGGACCAGAGCCGCGCCAGCGCGTCGCGCTGCCGGTCGCTCATCCGGCCGCGGCGCGGATGGAAGGTACGGATGCGGGCGGCGTGGGCCGGCGGGGTGGCGTTCTGGTCGGTGGTGGTCACAGCGACCCGAGCGTACGCGACCGCCGCCGCGGAACGGATGTGATGTGCGACCGGGAGTGAGAGGATTCATCCACGGCAGGACGGGCGGCCCGCCGACCGACACCGCCGACGCGACAGCTCCCGGTCGTGGTGCGGCGTCAGGCGCGCCGAGCGGGATTGTCGGACGACGGCTCCCGGTCGTGGCGCGGCGTCAGACGCGCCGAGCGGGAGTTGTCGGAGCGCGAAAGGGGTCATGGTGTCAGTCACGCGACGCGGGGCGATGCTGATCGTGGCCGCCGCCGTGTGCGCCGCCCCGCTGCTCGGCGCGGTCCCCGCCCTGGCCGCCCCGCCACCCGGCGCGCTCGTCGCCGGGCCGACCGATCCGCCGGATCAGGGCCAGCGGCAACCGGAGCCGGTCGACCTGGTCTTCGTCGAGGTCACCCCGAGCACGGTGCAGCCCGGTTTCCTGGTCGGCATCCGCGCGAGCTGCCGGGACAACTCGGTGCCGGCGATCGTGGTCTCCGACGCCTTCGGCCGGGTCCAGGTGCAGCCGCAGCGCGGGCTGCTCACCGCCTCGCCGATGGTCCGGGAGCGCACCCGTCCGGGCAACTACCGGGTCAAACTGGAGTGTCCCAGCGGGCAGACCGCGTCGACCATGCTCCAGGTGGTCAAGGCCACGCCCAGCCGTACCGCCGCGCCGCCCAGCCGCGGGCCGGCGACCGGGTTCGGCGGCACGGCCGGGATCGGGCTCGGTGGGCTGCTGGTGCCGGTCGGGCTGGCGTTGACCGTCGCCGGTGCGGTGGTCGGCGTGGCGGCCGCCCGCCGGCCCCGGATGGCCCGCCGCTGACGCTCGCCATGACCGCGCATCCCGCCCCCCAGCCGGCCGCCCGGTCGGCGACCGGCACGGGGCGTAGACCGTGGTCCACGCCGCTCGCCGTGGTGCTGGTGCTGGTCGGGGTCTTCGCCACCGGGGCCGGGCTGGGCCGCACGGCCGCGCCGTTCGACTGGGTGGACGCGACCGCCGGGCCGACGCAGCGCGCCGACGAATCGGCGCGGGCGCCGTCGACGGCCAGCCGGCCGGTGAGCCTCGCCGTGCCGGCGATCAAGGTGACCGCACCGATCACCCCGGTCGGGCAGGCGAAGGACGGCTCGGTGGACGTACCGCCGCTGAGCCAGCACAACCAGACCGGCTGGTACGACCGCGGCCCGGTCCCGGGCGAGCCGGGCCGGGCGATCATCGTCGGGCACGTGGACACGAAGAGCGGCCCGGCGGTCTTCTACCACCTGCGCGAGCTCAAGCCGGGGGACCGGATCGAGGTGACCCGCGCCGACCACAGCGTCGTCACCTTCACCGTCGACACCGTCGAGCACTTCGACAAGGCCAACCTCCCCGCCGACCGGGTCTATGGCGACGACGGCCCGCCCGGGCTGCGCCTGATCACCTGCGGCGGCGAGTGGCTCGGCGGGCGGTCCGGCTACGCGGACAACGTCATCGCATTCGCCTCGCTTGCCGGCACCCGCGAAACCTGACCGTCGCCCGATCAGCCCGGTGCCGGGGCACCGGACGCGTCGCCGCCACCGCCGCGGGACCGGCGGGCGATCGACGCGAGCGCGAACAGTTGGGCGGCCACCAGCAGCGTGACCGCGAGCAGCCACCACAGCCCGAGGTCGGCGCGGATCGTGACGGCCAGCAGCGCGACGCCGACCAGCGCCAGGCCGGCCGCCAGCCGGCCGGCCCGGCCGCGCAGGGCCCGCCGGTGCCGCCAGATCAGCCAGCCGACCGGCAGCCACGCGACCACCACGACGACCATCCCGACGAGGTCCGCCGCGGAGGGCCCGTGCGTACGGCTGAACGAGAACACCCGGGGCCCGGTGTCCGGCAGCGCGAGCAGCAGGCCACCCACGGCCGAGCCGACCAGCCAGCCGAGCAGGCGACTGCGCACCGGTGGACGCGTCATGCCGGCATCATGCCGTGCCCGGTCAACCGGTTCCGACCACCGGCCGCCACGGGCGCAGCGACACGACGGTCACGCCGGGAGTTGGTGGTTGGTGTCGGCTGCCACGATCCCGTACGGCCGCCTCGTCGACGCGGAAGACGGGCCCGCCGCCGGGGCAGGGGGGCGGTAGGACGTCGGGTACCGCTGACCGCCCGCCTCTACGGACCCGGCGACATCACCGGCCTCGACACCCGCGGAGCTGCCGGGTTCAGCCCTTGCCGGGGACCTGCTGGACCACCTCGAACTCCAGCAGCGTGGCCCCCGTGGCGACCGGCTTGCGCGGCTCGCCGCCCGCGCCACCGGCGTGCGCGGCCCGGGACGGTCCTTGCGCCCACGCCTGGTACGCCTCCTCGGACTCCCAACGGGTGTAGACGAAGTAGCGGTTCTCTCCGGCGACCGGGCGGAGCAGCTCGAAGCCGAGGAAACCGGGGGAGTTCTCCACCGCGCCGGCCCGGGCGGCGAACCGCTTCTCCAGCTCCTCGCCCGCGCCCGGCGGGACGTCGATCGCGTTGATCTTCACCACTGCCATGACTTCACCCTAACCAGCCGGGTGCCGCCTGACCGCGCCGCGCGGGCCGTCGGACACCACTTCGGGGATGTGGCGGCATCCCGGACCGCCGTCACCGCAACCTCGCCGACCTGGGCGGCAGCGCCGGGCTGGCCGGGCAGCGCCTGGCCGGGCAGGGCCGGGCTGGCCGGGGCGCCGAGTTCAGAACGTCTCGACGGCCGGCACCAGGTCCGCGTCGACCACGATCGGCGCGTGGTCGGAGGGGCCCTTGCCCTTGCGCGCCTCCCGATCCACGTACGCGGAGCGGACCGCGCGGACGAATGGCGCGGAGGCGTACACCAGGTCGATCCGCATGCCCTTGTTCTGGTGGAACATGCCGGCCCGGTAGTCCCAGTAGGTGAACGGGTGCGGGCCCTTCATCGGGGTGGGCACCACGTCGCTGAGCCCGAGGTCGCGTAGCGCGGCCAGGGCGGCCCGCTCGGCCGGGGTGACGTGGGTGGAGGTGACGAAGAGCGTCGGATCCCAGACGTCGGCGTCGGTCGGGGCGACGTTGAAGTCGCCGCAGACCGCCAGCGGCAGGGCGCCGACCAGCTCGGGCTCCAACGCGTCCCGCAGCGCCGCCAGCCAGGCCAGCTTGTAGGCGTAATGCGGGTCGTCGGGGGACCGGCCGTTGGGCACGTACACCGACCAGACCCGCAGCCCGTCGCAGGTGGCCGAGAGGGCCCGGGCCTCGGGCAGGGGGAACCCCGGCTCGCCGGGGAAGCCGACCGCGACGTCGGCCAGCCCGACCCGGGACAGGATGGCCACCCCGTTCCACCTGCCGTCGCTGTGGCTGGCCGCCTCGTAGCCCAGCTCGCCCACCTCGGCGACCGGGAACGCCCCGTCGGGGCATTTGGTCTCCTGCAGGCAGACGACGTCGGGCTTGGTGGTGGCCAGCCAGTCCAGCAGCCGGGGCAGTCGGGCCTTCACCGAATTGACGTTCCAGGTCGCCAGGCGCATGGGTCCAGCCTGCCGTATCACCGGCCGCCGCGCCGGGTCAGCGTTCCGGGGTGTCTCGCTGGTTCGTGGGTCGGGTCTGTTCGGCTGCCGGGTCAGCGTTCGGGCGTGTCTCGCTGGTTCGTGGGTCGGGTCTGTTCGGCCGCCGGGTCAGCGTTCGGGCGTATCTCCTGGGCGGGTCTGCTCGGCGAGGAAACGCTCCAGTTCGGCGCCGAGCTCGTCGGCCGTGGGCAGTGGGCCGGTCTCGGCGGCCAGCAGGTTCTTCTGGCCGCGGCCCCGGGCGAACGTGTCGTACTGCTCCTCCAGGGCCTGGACCAGGGTCGCCGCCTCCTCGGTCTGGGCGACCTGGCGGTCGATCTCCACCCGGACCACCTCCGCGGCGGCCCGCAGGCCGTCCCGGGGCAGCAGCAGCCCGGTGCTGCGGGACACCGCGGCGAGCAGCGCCTCGGCGGCGGCCGGATACTCGGTCTGGGCGACGTAGTGCGGCACGTGCGCGGCGAAGCCGAGGGCATCGCGACCCTGCTCGCCGAGGCGGTATTCCAGCAGGTGGCCGACGCTGCCAGGCACCTGGACCCGCTGGAGCCACGGCTCGTAGCCGGCGATCAGCTCACGCCGGGTGGCGTGCGCGGTGACGCCGCTGGGCCGGGTGTGCGGCACCGCCATCGGGATGGAGTTGAGCCCGACGGTGAGCCGGACGTCGAGCCGGGTGGCCAGGCCGGCGACCGCGGCCACGAAGCGTTCCCACTGCAGGTCCGGCTCCGGGCCGGTGAGCAGCAGGAACGGGGTCTCGTCGTCGTCGCGCAGCAGGTGCAGCTCCAGCGCCGGGGCGTCGTAGTCGGCCCAGTGGTCCTCCGCGAAGGTCATCACCGGCCGGCGGGAGCGGTAGTCGAACATCTGGTCGATGTCGAAGCGGGCCACCGGCCGCGCCTCGAGGGAGGTGAGCAGCTGCTCCCGGGCCAGCCGGGTGGCGCTGCCGGCGTCGACGAAGCCGGTGAGCGCCTGGATCAGCACGGGTTGACCGAGGTCGGCCAGATCGTCGCTGAGTTCGTAGAGCTCGTGTGGGTCGAGCACCGGTTCGGACCTCCCTGGGAACGCGCGTACGGGTGCCGTGCGAGCACGACCATCCCGTTCGGCAAAACGTACCGGCTGGCGTGGTCCATTCCGTTACGGGCCGGCTGCACCCCGAAATAATGATCACGATTCGGCGACGGCGGGGAGCAGATCGGGGCGAATCCGCTGATCTTGCTCCATCGTCCGGGAAACGGCCGAATGGAGGGTCGGCCGAAAGGACGAGTTAGTCGATCGTGGGCGGGCCTGCGGGCGTCGGCGAGGTTCCTGCCCGGGGCCACCCGCCTCGTCGCCGGCCGGAGGTTCTACCGTTCTGCGAGGGTTGGCCCGTCCTGATGTCGACCCGGGCCGCACGTCGGATTTGGGCGGGGCAAAGTGTGACGAGGGCCACGAGATCACCGTGGGTGATCAGCGGTCCTTCTGCCTAGCCTCGTCGAATGCGTGACGACGGCACCTTCGACGACCATCACGGCCTCGGCGGTTCGGCTGACCGTTCGGACGATACCCATTCCACCGTTCGGTCAACCGGTTCCCTGGAGCCAGCCGCCCCCCGACGCTTCCCCTTCGGCTTCCTGCGTACCCGCTTCGGGGACGCCGCTAACCCCCTCGCCCCCCGACCCGGCCGCACCAAGCTGGCGGTCGCCACCGGCGCGGTCTGCTGCCTCGGCCTGCTCGGCGTCAGCCAGGTCGGCGCCGACGCGGTCGACGGCTCGGCCCCCGCGACGTCCGAGGAGGTCGCCCAGCGTGCGGCCGCCGACGCCGCCTCCCGCGGCCTGACCCGCGAGACCCCCGCCGCCCCGACCCCCACCCCCGCCGCCTCGACCCCCACCCCGGTCGCCTCGACCGCCAACCCGGACACCACCCCGGCCACCAAGAAGCCGAAGCCCAAGCCCAAGCCCAAGCCAAAGCGGATCGTGCCGGTGGCCGGACTGGACCAGGACCAGATGGACAACGCCAAGGCCATCGTCCAGGCCGGCCGGGACATGGGCGTGCCCCGCCGGGGCCTGATCATCGCGGTGGCCACGGCCATGCAGGAGAGCAACCTCTACAACTACGCCAGCGGGGTGCTGCCCGAGTCGCAGAACTACCCGCACCAGGCCATCGGCTGGGACCACGACTCGGTCGGGCTGTTCCAGCAGCGCCCCAGCAGCGGCTGGGGGGCGGTGCGCGACCTGATGCAGCCCGCGTACGCCACGAGGCAGTTCCTCACCGCGCTGGTGCAGATCCCCGGCTGGCAGAACATGGCGCTCACCGATGCCGCCCAGGCCGTGCAGGTCTCCGCGTTCCCCTGGGCGTACGCCCAGCACGAGTGGCGGGCCACCGAGGTCGTCGACGCGATCCTGAACTGACCGGGCCGGTCGCCGACCACTGTGGACGCGTGCCGGAGGGTCGGCCCGGGTACCGGTGACTTGTCGGTCCCGGGTACACATGATGTGGGGACCGCGGACAGGAGGACGCCATGTCACCGTTGCAACGGATCGCCACCTTCCTGCGGTCGCCCCGCGGTCAGCAACTGGTCGAGCGTGGCCGGCGCGAGCTGGCCAAGCCGGAGAACCAGCGCCGGCTCAGGCAGCTGCTCACCCGGCTGTCCCGCCGTCGCTGACCCGTACGCCCCCAAGCTCGACCACCGGGAGCCCCTCGTGACCGACTCACCCGTCGACGGCGGGTCCACCGTTCCCACGCCGCCGGCCGCGCCGCAGGACGCCCCCGACGCGCTGCCGGCCACGCTCTGGGACCGGATGCGGGACGACCCGCAGTACGCCCCCGAGCACCTGGCCCTGGAGGCCGTCCGCCGGCTCGGGCCGGAGGCGGCGCAGTGGGCCGCCCGGGAGCGCGCGCTGCGCCCCGACATCGTCGCCGACGAGCTGGCCGACCAGGCGGTCCGCAGGTTCGTCAACCGGGCCCGGCTCTCCGGCGCGGTCTCCGGGGCGGCCGGGCTCCCCGGCGCGGTGATCGACGTCGGGGTGCTGGCCTGGACCCAGGCCCGGCTGGTCCTGCACGTGGCGGCCGCGTACGGCGTCGATCCGACGCATCCCGATCGGGCCGCCGACCTGCTGGTGCTGCAGAAGGTGCACAAGGTCGCCGAGAGCGCCCGGCTCGCGCTCGGGGTGGCCGCGGGGCGGGAGCGCGCCGGGGCACTGTTCGGCATGGCCGGGGAGCGCCCGCTCGGCAAGGTGATGCTCCAGCTGGGCGTACGGCTGGCCCGGATGGCCGGGGTACGCGCGGCCAAGCGGTTCTTCGCCAAGCTCGTCCCCGGTGCCGCGATCATCCTCGGCACCTGGGCCAACTCGTCGGCCACCAAGGACCTCGCCGACCGGTCCCGGGCCCTCTATCGCGGCGGCGCGCGGCGCCTGCCGGAGCAGCGCCAACCCTGACCGGGACGCCTCGTTCACGGCAGCGTGCTACCGCCGCCACGGAGCGGGGTGGCCGTGCAGCCACCAGTGCAGGACCCGGGTGATCCGGGGCAACACCAGATAGGTCATGAGCGGGGTCAGGCAGAGCGTCATCAGCAGCGTCCGCACCGCGAGCGGCACGTCGGCGACGAACCGGGCGGTGAGCAGGGTCGCGGTGAGGCTCAGCGGGAAGAACGCCAGCCAGATGGTCACGGCCTGCTTCCACCGGGGCGGGCTGGGCGGCCCGGCCGGCGCGGCCTCGGCCCCGGTGATCGTCTCCACCACGTGGTCCACCGGCGGATCGAACCAGCCCTCGATGCCGGTGCGGCGCTCGACCCGGGTGTGCTCGACGATGCCCTGCGCCGAACTCAGCCACCAGTGCCGCTGCGGCGACTCCTCCCAGCGGCGTAGCGTCTCGTCGTCGGCGAACCGGTACATCACATGCCACTCGGGCGACCCGGGCGCGCTCTGCACGAAACCCGCGCCGAGGAAGCCGGGGAAGCCCTCCGCCAGCGTCGTGCCGGCCCGCATCCACGCCACCATCTCGCCGGTACGCGCGGGATCGGCGCGTCGGGCGACGGCGACGGTCACCGGCACCGCCTGGATCATGGTCATGCCCCCCATCCTTCCCACCGCCGTCCGGATCGGCCCGGTCACGGCGTAGGGGTGTAACGCAACCCACCGGCGCTCGCATCCGCGGCATGCCCGTCCGGTGGCCGGCATCACCGCGTCATCTCCGCTCGGGACCGGGAAACTCGCAGAACCGGCATCCGGCGGGCGGCGGCGGGTCGGTTAGCCCCGTCCGTGCCGGGGTAGCCCGAAGGAATGACGCGATCACAGCCGCGCCGCCGGATCAACGCCGCGTACAGCGCGTTGAACCTGCGGCTCGTGCTCGCCACCTTCGGGTTGGTGATCATGACCTTCTTCGCGGTGGTGGCGTTCTGGGCCCACGTGGTCTGGCTGGGCGTCGTCTGCGCGCTCCTCGCCGTCGTGGCCGTGGTCGACCTGGTCGTCATCCAGCGCCGTCGCGCCGCCCGCCGCCGTGAGGAACCGGGCGTGCGGCACTCACTGTTCGAGTGACAGGAGCCCGCCATGTCCATCGCCACCACCAATCCCGCCACCGGACAGGTGCTCAAGACGTACGACCCGATGTCGGACGAACAGGTCGACGCCGCCATCGAGCGGGCCGACCTGGCCTTCCGGCAGCTGCACGGCACCACCATCGCGGAGCGCGGCCGGTGGCTCATCGCCGCAGCCGAGCTGCTCGAGGCCGAGCGGGACGAGACCGCCCGGCTGATGACCACCGAGATGGGCAAGACGTACGCCGCGGCCCGGGCCGAGGTGACCAAGTGCGCTGCGGCCTGCCGGTTCTACGCCGCCAAGGCCCCCGAGATGCTCGCCGACGAGCCGGCCGACGCCGGCGCGGTCAAGGCGAAGCGGGCCTACGTCCGCTACCAGCCGATCGGGCCGGTGCTCGCGGTGATGCCGTGGAACTTCCCGCTGTGGCAGGTGATGAGGTTCGCCGCGCCGGCCCTGATGGCCGGCAACACCGGCCTGCTCAAGCACGCCTCCAACGTGCCACAGGCCGCCCTCTACCTGGAGGACCTGTTCCGCCGGGCCGGCTTTCCCGAGGGCGCGTTCACCACCCTGCTGGTCGGCTCGGAGGCGGTGGACCGGATCCTCAGCGACCCGCGGGTCCGCGCGGCCACCCTCACCGGCAGCGAGGTCGCCGGCCGCTCGATCGCCCGGATCGCCGGTCGGGAGCTGAAGAAGACCGTGCTGGAGCTGGGCGGCAGCGACCCGTTCGTGGTGATGCCCTCGGCCGACCTGGACCGCGCCGCCGAGGTGGCCACCACCGCCCGCTGCCAGAACAACGGCCAGTCCTGCATCGCCGCCAAGCGGTTCATCGTGCACACCGACGTCTTCGACGCCTTCGCGGAGAAGTTCACCATGCGGATGGCGGCGTTGACGGTCGGCGACCCGATGGACGAGGGCACCGACGTCGGCCCGCTGGCCACCGACCGCGGCCGGGACGAGGTGCACGCCCAGGTGCGGGACGCGATGGACAAGGGCGCGCGCGTCCTGTGCGGCGGCGAGCTGCCCTCCGGGGACGGCTGGTACTACCCCCCGACCGTGGTCACCGACCTGCGGCCGGAGATGCGGATGTGGTCCGAGGAGGTCTTCGGGCCGGTCGCCGGCCTCTTCCGGGTGTCGTCGTACGAGGAGGCGATCGAGGTCGCCAACGGCACCCATTTCGGCCTCGGCTCGAACGCCTGGACCACCGACCCGGCCGAGCAGGAGCGCTTCGCCATCGACCTGGACGCCGGCAACGTGTTCATCAACGGGATGACCACCTCCTACCCCCAGCTGCCGTTCGGCGGGGTGAAGAACTCCGGCTACGGCCGGGAGCTCTCGGCGCTGGGCATGCGGGAGTTCTGCAACATCAAGACGGTCTGGCTCGGCGAGGGCGAGGCCGGCCCCGGCGCGGGCGCGCACTCCGAGTAGCCGGGACCGCGATGGGGTGCCGGTATCGCCCCCGCCGTGGAATTCCGGACTTCGGCGTGATCACGCCGGTAACCGGGGCCGCCTAGGCTCCTACCTCATGGAACCGCTCATCGAGGTCGTGCTCTTCCTCGCGATCGCGACGTTCGGCGCGGCGCTGGCCCGACGGCTGGGTCTGCTCGCGCCGATCCTGCTGGTCGTGCTCGGCCTCGTGCTCTCCTTCGTGCCGGGCTTCCCGCACGTCCGGCTCGACCCGAACCTGGTGCTGGTGGGCATCCTGCCGCCGCTGCTCTACGTGGCGGCCCTGGAGACGTCGGTGCCCGCGTTCCGGCTCAACCTGCGGCCGATCCTGCTGCTCGCGGTCGGGCTGGTCATCTTCTCCGCGTTCGTGGTGGGCACCGTGGTGCACCTGTTCCGGCCCGACCTGCCGTACTCGATCTGCCTGGCCCTCGGCGCGGTGGTGGCGCCGCCCGACGCGGTGGCCGCCACCGCGGTGGCGCGCCGGGTCGGCCTGCCCCGCCGCATCGTGACCATTCTCGAGGGGGAGAGCCTGGTCAACGACGCCACCGCGCTGGTGCTGCTGCGGGTGGCGATCGTCGCGGCCACCACGGCGACCGGCGGGATCGGCGTCGGGGACGTGGCCCGGGAGGTGCTGGTGGCCGCCGGCGGCGGGGTCCTGGTCGGGCTGCTCGGCGTGGTGGTCTTCGGCTTCCTGCACAAGCGGATCACCGACCCGGTGCTGGACAACGCGCTGTCGCTGATCGTGCCGTTCGCGGTGGTCTTCGCCGCCGAGGAGATCCACGCCTCCGGCGTCATGGCGGTGGTGGTGACCGGGCTGGGCATCGGTCACAAGATGCCGCTGCTGATGTCCGCCGCCTCCCGGCTCCAGGTCGACGCGTTCTGGCGGCTGATCCGGTTCCTGCTGGAGGGGCTGGTCTTCCTGCTGGTCGGGCTCCAGTTGCGCGAGGTGGTGCGCGGCCTGGACGAGCCGCTCGGCTTCCTGGTCGGGATCACGGCCGCGGTGCTGCTCGCCGTCTTCCTGGCCCGGTTCGTCTGGATCTTCCCGGCCACCTATCTGGGCCGGCTGGTGCCCCGGGTCCGCCAACGGGACCCGGCGCCGCCGGTGCAGTTCCCGATCGTCATCGGCTGGGCCGGGATGCGCGGTGTGGTCACCCTCGCCGCCGCCCTCGCCCTGCCGCTCACCCTGGCCGGCGGGCGCGCCTACCCGCGACAGCTGTTCATCTGGCTCGCCTTCGCGGTGATCGTGGTGACCCTGGTCGCGCAGGGCGCCACCCTGCCGGCGGTGGCCCGCCGGGCCAAGCTGCCGCCGGACGACCCGGTGCAGGACGCCCTCTCCGCCGCCGCCGTGCAGCAGCAGGCCGGCCGGGCCGCCCGGGAACGCCTGGACAAGCTGGCCGAGGGGGCGCCCGCGGCGGTCGTCGAGCGGCTGCGCGGGCTGGTGCAGAGCCGCACCAATCTGGCCTGGGAACAGCTGGGCGGCACTGCGAAGGAGACCCCGTCCGAGGCGTACGGTCGGCTGCGGCAGGAGATGATCGATGCCGAGCGGGAGGTCTTCCGGGCTGCCCGCGACACCGGGAAGATCCCCCAGGAGGTGCTGGTCCGCGCCTATCGCGACCTGGACCTGGAGGAGTCGTTGCTGCGACGGGAGACTGACTGATGAGCTGTGCGCACCTGGCCGAGGCGGGCGACGCGGCGCCGGCGACCACGACCGAGTGCCCGGACTGCGTGGCCATCGGCAACGCCGACTGGGTACACCTGCGATCCTGCCTGGCCTGCGGGCACGTCGGCTGCTGCGACTCCTCGCCGTACCAGCACGCCACGAAGCACTTCGAGGGCAGCGGGCACCCGGTGATGCGCTCGGTCCAGCCCGGGGAGTCGTGGCGCTGGTGCTTCGTGGACGAGGAGATCGGCTGAGCGAGCTCGTCAGCCGAGCCGGCGTTCCAGCACCTGGCCCGGCCACGGCGGGCGGCCCGGCCGGTCGACCGTGAACGGGTCGGTGGCGGTGAAGCCGCAGCTCTCGTAGAAGCCGACCAGCGCCCGGTCGTCGCCGCCGTAGCAGTCCACCCGCAGCAGCCCCAGGCCACGGTCGCGGGCCAGTTCCGCCGCGTACGCCAGCAGCCGGGCCCCGATCCCGTGGCCCGCGTACGCCCGGTCCGAGACCAGCAGGTTGACGTACAGCTCCGGCTCGGTGGCCGGTGGCACGTACTCGGTGGCCGCCCCCACCACCAGGGCACCCACCGGGGTGTCGCCGAGTCCGGCCAGGTAGAGCCCGCCGCTGGTCGCCCACGCGTCGGCCTGGGCGATCCGGCGCGGATCGCGCGACGCGGGCTCGGTGCCCCACTGGCCGGTCCGGCCGCGCGCCGCCAGCCAGGCCGTGGCGCTGTCGAGCAGCCGCAGCACGGTGCGGGCGTCGCCGGGCCCGCCCGGGCGGATGGTGAGGGTCGGCTGGTCCGTCATGCCGGCCATGCTGCTACACCGGTCAGCCGGCATGACCGGCCGGGGTGTGGGCCGCGCCCGCCGCGTCGGGGGCCGGTCGGGTGATCAGCGCCCACCGGGTCAGCGCCGGGGTGGCCAGGCCGACCACGGCGAAGAGCGCGGCGACCGCCACCCAGCCGGGCGGCCCACCATCGAGCACCAGCAGCGCCAGCAACGCCGGACCGAGCGCCCGGGACAGCCCGGCGAGCAGCCCGTCCGCCCCCTGGTAGGCGCCGATCGCGTCCGGCGGGGCCAGCCCGTACGCCAGGCCCGCCCCGGCGCTGCCGTGCCACAGGTCACCGGCGGTGTAGACCGCGGTGGCGACCAGCAGCAGCGCGACCGACGCGGCGGGCGGCAGGCCGGCGGTCACGGCGTACAGCAACATGGCCACGGCCAGCACCAGCCCGGCGCGGCGCATCGACCGGGCCGCCCCGACGGCGTCGTCCGCGCCGCGGGCCAGCCGCACCGCGAGCAGCACGGACAGCGCCGTGTTGGTCAGCAGCACCGCCGACACCACCGGCGGCGGGGCGCCGGCCCGGCTCACCGTCCACAGCGGCACCACCAGGGTGAGCACCGTCCAGTGCAGGCTGAGTACGGCCGACGCCCCGCTCACCGCGAGGAACCGCCCGTCGCGCAGCGCCCGCCCCCGGCGCGGCCGCCCGCCCGCCCGGTCACCGGCCGCCGGCGGGCAGGCCGGCAGCCGCAGCAACAGCGCCGCCGACAGCAGATAGGTGACCGCGTCGCCGACCACAAGCAGTTGGTACGCCCGGTGGGTGTCCGCGGCCAGCGCGAGCCCGGCCAGCCCGGCCCCCACGGCGATGCCCAGGTTCGCGACCGCGCGCAGGGTGGCGAAGGCGCGTACCCGGCCCTGTGGCCCGGCCACCGCGGCGACCAGCGCGGCGCGGACTGCCAGGTTGCCGGAGGTGAGCAGCGCGTCGAGTACCGCCACCGCGAGGAACACCGGAAACGAGCCGACCAGCAGGTACGCGGCGGCGACGGCGGCCTGGCCCAGCTGCAGGACCGCGCGCAGCGTACGCGGATCCCACCGGTCGGCCAGCGCGCCGAGCGGCACGCTGGCGGTGAGCCCGACCAGCCCGGCGACGGTGAGCCCGGCGCCGACCGAGGCGGGGGAGAGCCCGACGTCGCGGGTCAGGTAGAGCGCGGCGCCGGCCAGCCACAACCCCGAGCCGACGGTGTTGGCCAGGGTGGCCAGCGAGAGGGTGCGCAGCGGCCCTGGCGGCGGGATCGGCGAGACCCCGGCACCCGTCAGCGCAGGTCCGTCCCCGGCACAACCACGGACAGCATGTCGTCGATGCCCTTGGTCACCCGCCCGGACCGGGGTGCGGCGGCACGCACGGCGTCCGGATCGATGGTGATGTCCCCGTTGACGGTCATGAGGCCGACCCTAGGCAGGGCCGGGTGGGACCGGTGGCCCCGAAATGCGCGACACCGGTCACATCGGACGGGCGGCTATCCTCCCGGCCCGCTCCCAGGGCGCCGGCACCCGGACCGCCGCCATGTCCGCCGCCGTCGCGGCCCGGATGCCCAGCTCGGTGTCCTCGAAGACCAGGCAGTCCGCCGGGGCCACGCCGAGCCGCTGCGCGGCGAGCAGGAACGCCTCCGGGTCGGGCTTGGGCCGCGCGTAGTCCCCGGCGCACACGAGCTCCTCGAACCGGTCGAGCAGACCCAGCGTCGTGAGCGAGGCGGTGACCCCTGCCCGGGTGCTGCCGGACACCACCGCGAACGGGATCCGCCCGTGGTCGGCCTCGATGTGCGCCAGCACCTCCGGCACGGCGGTCAGGTCGGGCAGCGACCGCTCGTACAGCTCCTCCTGGCGCCGCACGACCGTCTCGACCGGCATGGCCAGCCCGTGCCGCTCGTTGAGCGTGGCGACGATGTCGGCGATGGGCCGGCCGCCCCAGGCGTAGAACAGCTCCTCGGGGAACTCGCAGCCCCACTCGTCCAGCGCCGCACACCACGCCGCGTAGTGCAGCGGCATCGAGTCGGCGATGGTGCCGTCGCAGTCGAACAGGTACGCGCGGAAGTCGCCGGGCGGCAGGGGCAGCAGCATGGCCGCAGCCTACGGCGCGGAGGTGGAAAAGCGCTGGCCGGGGCGGCCTGCGCTCTGGTTGGCTCCGGCGCTGTGGAACGAACCAGGATGGCCCGGGCCGACGAGTTGACCGAGGTGCAGCGGATCGAGGTGGCCTCCGGTGCGCCGTTCCGGAAGGTCGGGATGGCCGACGTGGCCGACATGCCACCGCTGCCGCTGGACGTGCTCGCCGACCGCCAGCGGGCCGGCCGGGTCTGGGTGGCGGTGAACACGGGGGACCGGCCGGTCGCCTTCGTGGTGGTCGATCTGGTGGACGGCTGCGCGCACGTCGAGCAGCTCAGCGTCGACCCGGCGTACGCCCGGCGGGGGATCGGGCGGGGACTGCTCGACCACGTCGCCGGGTGGGCCGCCGCGCGTGGGCTGCCGGCGTTGACCCTGACCACCTTCCGGAGTGTGCCGTGGAACGGGCCGTACTACACGCGCTGCGGGTTCCGGGAGCTGACCGGCGCGGAGGTCACGCCGGGACTGGCCGGGCTGCTGGCGGCCGAGGCGGCGCTGGGGCTGGACCCGGCCGAGCGGATCGCCATGCGTCGGCCCGTCGCCTAGTCGGCGTCAGCCGGGCGCCCCGGTGACGAGGCGTTCGGTGGCCAGGCAGGAGACCAGGCAGCGTTCCTTGGCGTCGCCGGTCAGCCGGGCGGTCCAGTCGGTGAGGCCGCCGTCGCCGACCTCCCACGCGCCGTCGTCGAGGGTGAGTCGCAGCGCGCAGCCGCGGTAGTAGCCCCGCCCGCGCCGCCGCTCCGGCTCGTCGCGCAGCGGGATGCCGTCGGCGGCGAGGGCCGGGCGGACGGTGTCGGCCAGCCGTTCGCCGAGGACCGCGTCGTCCAGGACCGTGACGTGCAGCCCGGGCGCGGCCGACCGGGCCAGCTCGGCAAGAACCGCCCGCCACCAGGCCAGGTGCCGGACCAGCAGCCGCGCCTCGGTCCGCCCCGAACCGGTGTCCCGGGCGCTGGACACCAGCGTGAAGAGCCGGAAGTGCGCGGCGGCGCCGGGGCCGAAGTCCTGTGCCCGGAGCACCCGGTGCACGGCGGCCAGGTGCACCTCACCGGTCCGGGGCTGCCGTTGCCGGCGCGCCGCCGCCTCGACGGCTAGGGCGTTGGTCGGGTCGCTGACCACCTCCGCGCCGCGCATGGTGGTGACGATCCGGTTCTGGCTGACGGGCGCGACGGCGGAGCAGCTGCCCAGCGGGACGACCGGCGACAGTTCGACGCCGGCCACGTCGGCCGGCAGCAGCTCCCACAGCCGCGTCTCCAGTCGGGCGAGCACGCGCGGGTCCACCTCGGACGGGCGGACCAGCCGGTCCTCCCGCCAGCGCCGCAGCACATCCGCCGGGCGCACCGCCGCCGCGCGGTCGCGGGCCACGGTCAGCAGCAGCGTCCGCAGGTCCGCCGCGGGCACGCCGGCCAGCGCGGCCCGCGTCCCAGCGGGCAGCGCCGCCCACACCCGGCGTTCCGCGCCGGCAAGCTCGTCCGGGTCCATGACCGCCACCATCGCGTACGTGCCGTGGCGCGTCCACCGGGTTTGTTCAGTGGGCGCCGCCCAGGTTGAGCACCACCACGCCGGCGATCACGAGACCGGCGCCGGCCACCTTGGCGACGCTGAGCGGCTCACCCAGGAAGGTCGCGCCGATCGCCATGATCGCCGCGGTGCCGAGGCCGGACCAGATGGCGTACGCGACGCCGACCGGGATATCCTTCACCGCCAGGGCGAGCAGCCCGAACGACGACACGTACGCCACCGCCAGGCCGAGCGTGGGCCAGAGCCGGGTGAAGCCGTCGGTGGCCTTGAGCAGGCTGGTGCCGATCACCTCGGCGGTGATCGCGGCCAGCAGAAACAGGTACGCCATGCGGGGACGGTACCGGCTGGGTTCTGTCGTCCCCTACAGTGTCGGTCGCCGATGGGATTGTGAACCAGGGCGTTCGTAGCCACGAGTGGGGGAAGCACGGTGCACGGGCGGCGGGGAGACGATGTGGTCGACAGCGGTGGCGCGGCCATGGCCGTCCTCGACCCGCCCGCGGCGCAGCTCGAGGCCGACTCGTGGCCGCGCTGGCGCTTCTGGCCCCTGGTGGCGATGGCCGTCACCGGAGTCGCCCTCTACGCGTTCTGGCAGTGGAGTCAGACGCTCCCACCCATCGGCTACGGCTACTTCGCCCGTCCACCGATCTACGGCCAGCTGATCCTGGTCCGGGACGAGCTGGCGTTGACCGTGATCCCGGCCGGCGTGCTGCTGGCCGGCATCGGCTGGATCGTCACCTCCTGGCGTCGCCTGCCGACCTGGCTCGCCCTGGCGCTGGTGGTGGTCGCCGGGGTGCTCACCGCCACCGCGGTGAACCTGGTCCGGGGCCAGCTGGGCGAGCTCACCCGGGGCCTCTCGACCGGCTCGAAGCCGGCCTACTACACCGCCGACCTGCACTTCGTGTACGAGCTCGGGCTGCGCGAGTTCGTCGAGCGGCACGCCGAGCTGAGCGAGCGGTTCCAGTCGTACAACGGCCGGACCCACCCGGCCGGGGTGATGGTCTTTCTCTACCTGTTGTTCCGTACCTTCGGCGCGTCGCACAGCCTGCGCGTCGCCGGTGTGATCGCGGTGGTGGCGTTCTGCTCGGCGGTCTCCGCCTGGCTGATCGGTCGCACCCTGGGTGGGGAGCGGGCCGGCCGGATCGGCGCCGTGCTCTTCGCGGCGGCGCCGGCGCCGTTGATGATGGCGTACAGCACCCTCGACACGACCTTCGCCGTGCCGCTGAGCATGAGCGTCGCGCTCTTCCTGCTCGCCGCCGACCGTCGGTCGTGGCGGCTGTCGGCGGCCGCGGGCGCCGTGTTGGGGCTGGGCACCCTGATGACCTTCGCCACGTCCTTCGTCGTGCTCTCGGCGACCATCGCGCTGGTGGTCCAGACCGGGTGGCGGACGGCGGTGCGGCTGCTGGCCGCCGCGGCGGCCGGCGGAGCGGCGGTGCTGGCCCTGGCCTGGCTCGTCCTGGGCTTCGACGTCCTCGCCTCCTACCTGGTGTCACCGACGGTTTCGGTTCCCTACAACTGGTACTGGTTCGTGGGCAGCCCGGCGGCCTGGCTGATCTACGCGGGTCTGCCGCTGGCCGCCCTCGGGATCTACGGCGTGTTCCGGAAGGTGCCGGGGGCCGGGCGGCCGGTGCTCGTGCTCGTGCTCGTGCTCGTGCTGGTCGTCTGGGCGGGGTTGCCGTCGGAGCTGACCAAGCTGCGTCCGGGCGAGGTGGAGCGGACGTGGATGTTCCTCTACCCGATGGTGGCGGGCGCGGCCGGTGTGGTGGTGGACCGCTGGACCGCCGCGTTCGTCCCGCGCTGGCGGCGGGGCGCCGTGGTCGCGGGCCTGGTGCTGCTCTCGGTCGGGCAGGCGGTGTTCCTGCAGGCCCTTTACAACAACTTCTTCTGATCCGCGGACCGGGCGGCAATTTCGGGAGTTGCGCGGTCCACGCGGGGTGGTGGCACCTTCCCGAGGTTGGTGCCACCACCCGGCGGCGGTTCAGGACCGGGCGCAGGCCGTTCCGTTGAGGGTGATCAGGTTGGGGGCGGGGTTGGGGCCGCCGGCGGTGGTGCCGATCAGGCCGAAGGTCACCGCGCCGCCTGGGGCGATCTTCGCGTTCCACGCCTCGTTCTTCGCGGTCACCGTGGCCCCGGACTGGCTGACCCGGGCCGACCAGAAGCTCTGCACCTGCTGGTCGCCGGTGAACGCCCACCGCAGGCTCCAGCCGTCGACGGCGGACGTGCCGGTGTTCCGTACGATGACCTGGGTGTTGAAGCCGTCCGGCCAGCTGCCGTGCGTGGTGTACGTGACGGCGCAGGTCGGGGCCGCCACCGCGGCCGCGTCGCGCTGGTCGGCCAGGAAGGATGCCAGCCAGGCCAGCGCGGAGTTCCAGTTGATCGCCACCTCGTTGGTCGAGTACGAGTTGATGTCGTCGACGTAGCAGAGCATCGGCTGGCAGCCGGCCAGCAGGTTGGCCGCGTACGGGTCCTGGAGGGCGGCGTTCGGGCCGCCGGCGAGGGAGCCGTCCGGCGGGTTCGGCAGGTCCGGGTCGAGCTGGTGGGCGAAGATCCGGCTGTGCTGGTGGTGTGCGTTCTGCTCGCCCCAGCCGGTCACGTAGGACATGTTCAGCGCGTTGCGGCCGAGCAGGTAGTCGGCCGCCTGCACCGCACCGTCCCGATACCTCGCGTCCCGGGTCAGGTCGAAGGCGGTGGCGAGCACGATCGCGTTGTTGATGATGTTGCTGTTGCCGCCCCAGACGTACGCGCCGGCCTCGCCGGGCAGCGGCAGCCCGTACGCCTGGCCGCCCAGGGTCGCCAGGTAGCGGTCGGCGGCGGCGGTCACCGAGGTGCGGATCCGGGACTGCTCGGCGGCCGGCAGTGCGTTCGGCACGGTGGCCAGGTCGAGCCGACCCAGCGCGGCCACGCTCTGCCAGCCGAACGCGCCTCCGGCGGCGAAGACGTCGGCGGTGTGCAGCGGCGACGCGGTGAGGTCGGTCAGGTACGCCTGCTCCCCGGTGGTCAGCCAGAGCTCGACGGCCGCCCAGTAGAACTCGTCGGTGACGTTCGAGTCGTCGTACGCGCCGCCGCCGTTGCCGTCGGCCGGCGACGCGTAGCGCGCCGGGTGCGCCTTCGCCGCCGCGTACGCCGTCTTCGCGGCGCTGCCGCACCGGGCCGCGAAGGCGGCGTCGTACGGGGCGAAGAGCCGGGCGCACTGGGAGGCTACGGCGGCCAGGTTGAGGGTGGCCGCGGCAGACGGCGGGTGCAGCTCACGCGGCTGCGGGTCGTCCTGCGGGGCCAGCGGCAGTCCGGTCCAGTTCTGGTCGTGGATCTTGTGGTGGGCCATCCCGGCGAGCGGCTGGCCGGCGGGCACCTGCATGCGCAGCAGGAACTCCAGCTCCCAGCGGGCCTCGTCGAGGATGTCGGGCACCGTGTTGCCCCGCTCGGGCACCCGCAGCGTCCCGTCGCCGAGCGCCCCGCCGCCCGCCGCGGTCTCCGCGGTCTTGGTGCGCTCGAACGCGCTCAGCAGCTGGTAGGTGGCGATCCCGCCGTTGACCACGTACTTGCCGTGGTCCCCGGCGTCGTACCAGCCGCCGCGCACGTCCAGTCGGTGGTCGCAGACGCCGGGCTGGCAGGGCACGTCGGTGTCGCCCTGGTTGGGCGCGACGCCCAGGTGCCCGGCCGGGCGGGCGTACCCGGCGCCGATCAGGCCGCCGTCGATCGGGGTGCCGCTGCGCTGGGCGTAGAAGAACTGGAGCGAGTCGACCCGCAGCCGGTCGTAGAGGGTGCCGGAGATGTCGAACGGGTGGCTGGCCTCCCCGTCGGCGACCAGTGTGTAGCCGGTGCCCGGGGTGCGGAACGACGAGAAGTCGACGGTGTGTACGCGCTGCTGGGAGGCCGCGTCCACCCCGCGCGGGGTGGACGCGCCACTGGCCACCACGGCTCCGGCGGCCGACCTGAGCTGCCAGGGCAGCGGGTCGGTGGCGTCGGTGACCACGGTGGCGTTCTTCGGGCCGCCGGGCAGGTAGCCGACCTGGTTGACCCGGACCCGCGGCCCGGTGTCCGGCTCGTACGGCGGGGCCGCCTCGCCGCCGCGCAGCGAGACGTTGTCCAGGCAGAAGGTCTGCGCGGCGGGGCTGCCGCCGACCTGGAAGACGAGCTGGGCGCCGGGGTTGTCGGCCGGGGCGGTGAACGTCCTGGCGACGTGCTGCGCGGTGCCGGTCGCGGTGGCGTCGACGCTGGCGTACGTGGTGTAGGGCGCGCTGCCGAGCTGGAGCACCGCCTTGAGGGCCGCCCCCGGCGTGGCGGAGACGTCGAAGGAGAGTTCGTACTCGGCGCCCGCGATGAGCGGCACGGCGTCCTGGCCGATGCCGGCGTCCCACGGGTTGGCCAGGCCGCCGGGGACGGTGGTGCAGAGCCGCCCGTCGACGACCGTGAGGTCCCCGGTGCCGTAGGAGAACCAGGGGCTGGTGCCGGCGCTGAAGTCGCCGTTGCGGAGCTGTTCGGGGGCGTCCGGGGGCACCTCGGCGTAAGCCACGCCGGCGGTGGCGCCGGTGAGTACCAGGGTGGTGGCCGCGGCGAGCGCCGCGAGGCGGCGTCGGTGTGGGATCACGGAGGTTCCTTCCGCGCTGGGGGAGTGGAGTGAGGCACTAACGGTTGGGAGCGCTCCCACCTGCTGTCCGATGTTTCCAGCACCTTCGCCCACTGTCAATTGATCCGGCCCGATGCGCGCCAGCCCCGCGCGACAGTGAGATTCGCCGCGCCACGCCGGCATCATCCTGATCTCCTAGAGACAACTGCCGCCTTCGCCTGGCAGGCTGCCTCCCATGACCCTGAAGCTTCGTTCCGTGGGGGCGAGCGACCGTGGGCTGATCCGTAGTGGCAACCAGGACGCCCAGCACGCCGGCAACTGGCTGGTCGCCGTGGCCGACGGCATGGGCGGCATGGCGGCCGGTGACCTGGCCAGCCAGATCGCCATCGACGCGTTCGGCCCGCTGGACGTGGAGACCCCTGAGGACGCGTTGGTCGCCGCCCTCCAGAGCGGCATCGAGCTGGCCACCACGCGGATACGTCAAGCCGTCGTGGAGGACCCGGAACGCCAGGGCATGGGCACCACACTCACCGCGCTGCTCTTCGCCCGCACCGGAAGCTGCCTGGCCCTGGCCCACGTCGGCGACTCCCGGGCGTATCTGTTCCGCGAGGGCGTGCTCAAGCAGGTCACCCGGGACGACACGTTCGTGCAGATGCTGGTCGACCAGGGCGTGATCACCCCGGATCAGGCGAGCAGCCACCCCCGCCGGGCCGTGGTGACCCAGGCGTTGCAGGGTGACGAGGTCTCCCCGGCGTACGCGACGATGGTCCCCCGGGCCGGCGATCGCTGGCTGCTGTGCAGCGACGGCCTCTCCAACGTGGTCCGTCCGGACACCCTCGCCGAGGTGCTCCGCGAGTACCCCGACCGGGAGGCGTGCGCCCGCAAGCTGATCGACCTGGCGCTGCGGGCCGGCGGCCCGGACAACGTGACCGTGGTGATCGCCGACGTGGTGGACGAGTAGCCGCGGTCAGCCTCGGCGCGGCGCGGCCCGCCGGGTCGGCTCGGCGGTGGTCGGATCCTCCGGCCACGGGTGCCGCGGGTAGCGTCCGCGCAGCTCCGCCCGCACCTGCGGGTAGCCCACCCGCCAGAACGAGGCCAGGTCGGCGGTGACCGCGACCGGCCGGCCGGCCGGGGAGAGCAGGTGCAGCAGCACCGGCACCCGGCCGTCGGCGATCCGCGGCGCGTCCTGCCAGCCGAAGGTCTCCTGCAGCTTGACCGCCAGCACGGGGGCGGCCGAGTCGGCGTAGTCCACCCGGATCCGGGAGCCGCTGGGCACCGGCAGCCGTTCCGGCGCCAGCTCGTCGAGCCGGGCCGCCTGCCGCCAGTCGAGCAGCCGGCGCAGCGCCGCCGCGACGTCGATGCGGGCCAGGTCCGCCCGGCGCCGGGCGCCGGCCAGCTCCGGGGCCAGCCAGGTGGCCGCGCCGGCGAGCAGCGCCTCGTCGGACACGTCCGGCCACTCGACGCCGAGCGCCTGCCGGCAGAACGCCAGCCGCCGGCGCAGCGCGGTCGCCTCCGGCGTCCAGGTCAGCAGGCCCAGCCCGGCCTGGCGCAGCCCGGTGAGCACCGCCTCGGCCACCAGCTCCGGGTCGGGCGCCGCGAGGGGCCGGTCGACCAGCTCGATCGCGCCGAGCCGGACGACCTCCCGGGCCACCACGTCCCCGCCGGACCAGCCGACCTCCCGGTCGGCGCGGAGCAGGGGTCCGCCGGCCTCCCGCGCGGTCGCCTCGTCGACGGGGGTGGCGAGCCGCACCCGGGCGGTCGGCGCGCCGGGGGAGCGGTCGGCCACCGCGATCGCCAGCCAGGCCGAGCCGGCCAGCCCCGACCCGGCCGCCAACTCCGCCGCGGTTCCGCCCGCCATCAGGTACGCGGACCCGCCGGCCCGGCGCGCCCGGGCCAGCCGCTCCGGGTACGCCAGCCCCACCAGCAGCCCGGCCGCCAGGTCGTCGGGGAGGTGCTCCCCGGTGGCGTCCACGGCCGGCCGGCGGTGATCCCGGTCCACACGGGCGGCCGCAACCCGGGGGCGATCGGCTGGCGCGCTGCCCGGCGGCAGGGTGGCGCGGAGCCGGCGTACCTCGGCGCGCCAGCGGGCGGTGGCGGCCTGGTCCGTGCCGCCCCGCACCCGCCGCCACAGCGCGGTCAGATCGTCCCCCGCGCCGGCGAGCGTCTCGTCGGCGAGCAGGGCGACCACCTCGGCGGCCCGGTCGGCGCCGACCCGCTCCGCACCGTCGAGCAGCGCCCGGGCCAGCCGCGGGTGCGCGCCCGCCGCCGCGATGGCCCGCCCTCGGTCGGTGATCCGGCCGTCCGCGTCGACCGCGCCCAGCGTGGTCAGGGTCTCCCGGGCGACCGTGAGGGCGGCGGGCGGTGGCGGGTCGGGCAGCGCCAGCCCGGCCCCGTCCGGGTCACCCCACGCGGCCAGCTCCAGCGCGAACCCGGTCAGGTCGGCGGTGGCGATCTCCGGCTCCGGCTGCGGGGCGAGCCGGGCGTGGGTGGCCTCGGACCAGCACCGGTAGACCGCGCCCGGGCCCTCCCGCCCGGCCCGGCCGGCCCGCTGGGTGGCCGCCGCGCGGGACACCGGCACGGTGACCAGCGCGCCCAAGCCCCGGGCCAGGTCGGTGCGGGGCACCCGGCTCAGGCCGGCGTCCACCACCACCCGTACTCCGGGCACGGTCAGGCTGCTCTCCGCCACGGCAGTGGCCAGCACCACCCGCCGCCGGTCGACCGTTCCGGGGCGTGTCGCGGCGTCCGGCCGGGCTGCGCGGTCCGCCGCCGTTGCGCCTGGCGGCAGGATGTCCCCGGGCTGGGCCGCCGGCAGCCGCAGCGCGGCGTCCTGCGCCGCCCCGGGCAGCCGGCCGTGCAGCGGCAGGACCGCCACCGAGTCGGGCAGGTCGGCCAGGCGGGTGCCGACGGCAGCGATCTCACCGGCGCCGGGCAGGAAGACCAGCACGTCCCCGGCCTGCTCACGCAGCGCCCGGCGCACCGTGGCGGCCACGTGGTCCAGCAGCGCCGGCGCGACCCGGCCCGCGCCCGGCGCGGCGACCGGCCGGGGCGGGGGCGCCCAGACCCGGGTCACCGGGTGCAGGGCCGCCTCGGCCCGGACCACCGGCGCGGGCCGGTCGGAACCGCCCAGCAGCGCGGCGAACCGCTCCGCCTGCGGGGTGGCCGACATCGCCACCAACCACAGCTCGGGCCGGAGCGCGCCCCGGGCCTCGACGCCGAAGGCCAGGGCCAGGTCGGCGTCGAGCTGTCGCTCGTGGACCTCGTCGAGCAGCACCGCGCCGACGCCGGGTAGTTCCGGATCGTGGTGCAGCCGTCGGACCAGCAGGCCGGTGGTGACCACCTCGACCCGGGTCTGCGGACCGACTCGGCGCTCGCCCCGGACGGCGTACCCGATCCGGCCGCCGACGTGCTCGCCGAGCAGGGCGGCCATCCGGTGCGCGGCGGCCCGGGCGGCCACCCGGCGGGGCTGGGCGATCACCACCCGGCCCGGGACCGCGTCGGCCACCGCGAGCGGGGCGAGGGTGGTCTTGCCGGTGCCGGGCGGCGCCACCAGGACCGCCGTGCCGGCCGCGCGCAGCGCCTCGACCAGCGCCGGCAGCACCGCCCGGACCGGCAGGTCGAGGGCTACGTCGGAGAGCACCGATCCACTCTCGCATCCGGCGCCTCAGGCCGGGCGCACCCCGTCCACGCCGGCGACGAAGGCCGCCCACGCCGCCGGCCCGAATACCAGGACGGGACCAGGGCGGTCCTTGCTGTCCCGCACGGCGATCCGACCGCCCACGGCGGCGACCTCCACGCAGTTGCCGTTGCCACTGCTACGCGTGCTGGTGCGCCAGCCCGCCCCCGACAGGTCGAGCCCCATCCCCGTTACCTCTTCTTCCGCCGGCGTGCCGCCGAGCGGTCACGCAAAGTTACGAGAAGCGTCCTCCAGACGGGCCAAAGACGCCGCCGGATCCAGTGCCATCCGGCACAGCTCCTCATGCAGCAGGCTATACCGTTGCACCTGCGCAAGCTCCTCCAGAGCCAGTCCCATAGTGAGATTGTCCAGGTAGACCACGGAGGCGTCGGCCGCGTCGGCGAAGCCGAGGATGACGTAGGAGGTGCTCATCGCCGGGTGACCACCGGCACTGAATGGAAGTACGTGGATGGTTACATTGGGTAGTTGAGCGAGTCGTGCCATGTGGGTGAGTTGATCGGCCATCACCGCCGGCCCGCCGACGGCGCGCAGCAGCACCGCCTCGTTGAGCACCACCGACAGCCGTACCGGTGCCTCCCGGTGCAGCACCTCCTGCCGGCGCAGCCGGGCGGCGACCTTGCGCTCGACGCCCTCCTCGCCCGCCGTGACCCGGTAGATCTCCCGGGCGTACGCCTCGGTCTGCAGCAGCCCCGGCACCGCCTCAGCCTCGTACGTGCGCAGCGTCGCCGCCTCGGCCTCCAGCCCGACGTAGAACTCGAACCACTCCGGCAGGACGTCGCTGTAGTTCTGCCACCAGCCGCGCTGCTGCGCCCCCCGGGCGATCTCGATCAGCGCCTCGGCGTCCGCGCCGGTCACCTGGTAGAGCGCGAGCGCGGCCCGGACGTCCCGCGGTTTGATGCCGATCTGCGCGTTCTCAATGCGGGAGAGGTTGCTCTTCGACATGTCGAGCTGGCGCGCGGCCACGTCGAGGGTCATCCCCGCGCGTTCGCGCAGTTGGCGGAGTTCCCGGGCGATGCGGCGGCGACGAACGGTGGGACTGGCGGTCACGCCGTCGAGTTTGGCACGCCAAGATCCGCAGCTCACGCCGGGCGCGGATTGCAACCGTGAAATTCGGGAGTTGCATCCCCGGAGCTTCGCGGTGCATTCTCTTCCCGGTATCAGCCGTCATCTGTGGACAGCCGGGAGGCTCGTTTGCTCATCGCTGACGAGTTCTTCCTGATCGCGCACAACGACAGCCGGGGCAAGGCCAGACTGCACCCGGCCGCGACGGGGCTCGGCCTCGCCGCCGGCCTCCTCGGCGAGTTGATCCTTTTTCGACGGATCACCGTCGCCTCCGGACTGATCACCGTGCTCGACCGCCGGCCGCCGGCCGACGCGCTCGCGCACACCGTGCTCGACCAGCTGATCGGCGAGGCCCAGCACCGGGCAGTCCGCACCTGGCTCAGTTTCCTGGCCCAGACCGGCGTGACCACGGTCGGCGAGCGGCTGGCCCGCGCCGGGGTGCTGCGCCGCCAGGAGAACCGGCGTCTCCTGCGGACGAGCCTCAGCTACGTTCCGGTCGATCTGAACGCGGCCGCCTGGCCGGCGGCCCGGCTGTGGACCCTGCTGGAACGCCCGGAGCCCATCGCCGTGCCGGACGCCCTGCTGCTCGGCCTGATCGCCGCCACCGGGTTGACCCGCGAGGTGCTGTTCAGCGCCGGACCGCAGGCCCACCACCGGCTGAGCGGGCTCATCCCCACGCTGCCCGCGCCGCTGAAGGAACTGGTCGGGCACACCGAGGCCGCCGTCGGTGCCGCGGTGCTGCGCGGCATCCCCTGACCTCCGGGTCACCGCCCCCATTCCTCCCCCTCCACCGGAGCAGCCCCCATGCCCCCTGCAGCCACCGTCGAGCGTCCCAGCAACGTCTCCGAGGCCCTGGCCCGCGGCCGGCTCGGCATACCGTCGGTCGTCTTCTTCGTCCTCTCCGCCGCCGCCCCGCTGACCGTGGTGGCCGGCGTGGTCACCACGGGGTACGCCGTCACCGGCGTCACCGGCATCACGCTGGCGTTCCTGGCGGTCGCGGTGGTGCTCACCCTCTTCGCGGTCGGCTACGTGGCGATGGCCCGCCGGCTGACTAACGCCGGCGCGTTCTACGCGTACATCGCCCGTGGGCTCGGTCGGCCCGCCGGGGTCGGTGCGGCGTGGGTCGCGCTGATCGCGTACAACGCGCTGCAGGTCGGGCTCTACGGCGCGATCGGCGCGGCCGCCGAGCCGGTGCTGGACCAGCTCTTCGGCGGTTCACCCGCCTGGTGGGTGGTGGCCCTGGTCGCCTGGGCGCTGGTCGCGGTGCTGGGCGTGCTCCGGGTGGACGTGAACGGCCTGGTGCTCGCCGTGCTGCTGCTGGCCGAGATCGCAGTCATCCTCGTCTTCGACCTGGCGCAGGTCACCCACCCGGCCGGCGGTTCGGTCAGCTTCGCCACCCTGTCGCCGGACAATCTGCTGGTGCCGGGGGTCGGCGCGATCCTGGTGCTGGCCACGACCGGCTTCACCGGCTTCGAGTCGGCGGTGGTGTTCAGCGAGGAGAGCAAGGACCCGAAGCGGACCGTCCCGATGGCCACCTACCTGTCGGTGGCCATCATCGCCGGTCTGTACGCCTTCTCGGCCTGGACGATGACCGTCGCCACCGGACCGGACCGGATCGTCGACGCGTCCCGGGAACAGAGCACGGGGCTCATCTTCAACCTCGCCGGCGCGCACCTCGGCGACACCGCGGTGACCATCGGCCAGGCGCTCTTCCTCACCTCGCTGCTGGCGGCGATGATCTCGTTCCACAACACCACCGCCCGGTACGCCTTCGCGCTCGGCCGGGAGCGGGTGCTGCCGGCACTGTTCGGGCAGACCTCGCCGCTCACCGGGGCGCCGCGGGCCGCCTCCCTGGCGCAGAGCGCCCTCGGCCTGGTCGTGATCGTCCTCTACGCGGCCGCCGGCTGGGACCCGCTGGTGCAGCTGTTCTTCTGGGGCGGCACCGGCGGCGGGTTCGGGGTGTTGCTGCTGATCACCGCCACCGCGGTCGCGGTGATCGCCTTCTTCGCCCGAACCCGCACCGAGGAGACGTTGTGGCGGCGGGTCGTCGCCCCCGCCCTCGCGGCGATCGCGCTGGTCGCCGTCATCGTGGTCGCGGTGGACAACTTCGCCATCCTGCTCGGGGTCGCCCCGGACTCGCCGCTGCGCTGGGTGATCCCGGCGGTCTACCCGGTGGCGGCGCTGCTCGGCCTGCTCTGGGGGCTGGTGCTGCGCCGCACCCGGCCGGCCGTGTACGCCCGGATCGGGCTGGGCGCGGAGAGCGCCGTCGTCGCCGCGCCGCGGACGGCCGACGAGGTGACGCCGCCGGCGGCGGAGGTGACGGCATGAGCGAGCGTCAGCGAGTGAATCGTCAGTGCGGTGCTGTGGTGCCTCATGGCGGCGCCGAGCGGAGCGAGGTGACGGCATGAGCGAGGTGCCGATCGAGCGGCTCGGCCCGGCGGAGACCCGGTCGGTCGCCGAGCGGATCGCCCGGGCCTTCCGGCTGCTGGCCGTCACCCGGTGGCTCGTGCCGGACGAGGCGAAGCGGGAGGCGGTGCTCGCCGACAACTTCGAGATCCTGGTCGACCACGCGATGCTGCACGGGATCGTGCACGGCACCGCGGACCGGGCGGGCGTCGCGGTCTGGTTCCCGCAGGCCGGCGAGCCGGCCCCGCCGCCGGCCGACTACGACGCCCGGCTCGCCGCCGCCTGCGGCGAGTGGACGCCGCGGTTCCAGCATCTCGACGAGCTGTTCGAGGCACACCACCCGCACGCCGACCACCACCATCTGGCGTTTCTGGCGGTCGCGCCGGAACGCCAGGGGCGGGGCCTGGGCAACGCGCTGCTGCGGCACCATCACGGCCTGCTCGACGCCGACGGCGTGCCCGCATATCTGGAGGCGAGCAGCGAGCGCAGCCGCGACCTGTACGCCCGGCACGGCTACCGGGCCGCCGAGCCGTTCCGCGTTCCCGACGGCGCCCCCTTCTATCCGATGTGGCGCGACCCGGTCGGCTGAGCGGTGCGCGCCGCCGATGCGCGGCTGGCCACGCGGCCCGGGGCGACGGGCGGGAAACCGGGTACGGCCCGGTCGGCGAACCGCCGACCGGGCCGCGTGGACGCGACGGTGGTCGGGCCCGCCGGCCCGACCACCGTCGTCCACCCCGTCAGTACGCTCCGTCGAGCTGCCCGCGCAGCCTCGTCAGCGCCCGGGCCAGCAGCCGGGACACGTGCATCTGTGACACGCCGATCTGCTCGGCGATCTGGGACTGGGTCAGGTTGCCGTAGAACCGCAGGGTGAGGATCTTCTGCTCCCGCTCGTCGAGCGTGGCGAGCGCCGGGCCCAGGGCGACCCGCAGCTCGGCCAGCTCGAATTCGCCGTCCTCGCCACCGAGCATGTCGCCCAGCTCGGTGGCCCGGTCGCCGTCGCCGGTCGGGGTGGACAGCGACACCGCGTTGTAGGCGCGGGCGCCTTCCAGGCCCTCCAGCACCTCTTCCTCGGTGAGGTTGAGGTGGGCGGCGATGTCGGCGACCGTCGGCGAGCGGCCGAGGGTCTGCAGCAGCGCGCTGTTGGCGTCGGAGATGGCCAGCCGCAGCTCCTGGAGGCGCCGGGGCACCCGGATGTCCCAGGTCCGGTCGCGGAAGTGCCGCTTGAGCTCGCCGATGATGGTCGGGATGGCGTAGCCGGCGAAGTCGACGCCCCGGGAGGGGTCGAACTTGTCGATCGCCTTGATCAGCCCGACGGCGGCGGTCTGCGCCAGGTCGTCGGTGGGCTCGCCCCGACCGCTGTAGCGGTGGGCGAGGTGGTTTGCGAGCGGCAGCCAGGCCTCGATCGCCCGGTCGCGCAGCGCGGGGCGCGACGGGTGGTTGACGGGCAGCGCCGCCATCGCGTTGAGCAGGTCGGCGGCGCTGTCGGTGAGCGCGCCCGGGTCGAGCTTTCCGGTGGTGGACGGTGTGGTCGCCTGCTCGCTGATCGTGTGCGCGGTCATGGTGGTCCTCCCTGCACCTCGTCCGCGGAGGAAAGGCGTGACGCATGGGTTCAGCTTCAGTTCGTACGTTCGGGAGCCACCGTAACCCGATCGTCCGAAAGAAATCTAGCCGAAAGTACGATGTGCTTATGGGATTTTGATTATCCTATCCGGCGGCACCGGACATAGCGGGCCGGCGGCGGCCCGCAGTCCGAGTCCGTTTCGGGTGTCCGCTTCGTCAGTGCAGCTCAACCGATGGGTCAATGGAGAAGCCGACAATCAGCTCGCATTGCCGACTTTCGGTCGTTGTCCCGCTGACGAGACCGCCCGTAGCGTCACGGGGTAGCCGTATACGGAGGCACCCCGTGCTCGACCCCGCCGCTCCGCAACTCGTCCTCAACGCCCGGATGCTGCAGTTCAGCTGGCTCCCGGCGGACCCCGACGCGGTCGCGGCGGTACTGCCCGCCGGGGTGTGTCCGAGCCCCGACCGCCAGGTGTTCTTCTGTCAGTACGTGGTGGACGACGCGGCGCAGACCTCCGGCCTCGGCGCGTACTCCCTCACCTACCTCGGCGTCGCGCTTGACGGCATCGAGCCGCCGGCCGCGGGGGACACCCCCGGCGGCCTGTGGATTCACTACTTCGCCTCCAGCCCCCGGGTCCGCGACTACGCCGCCGCCCGGGGCGTCCCGGCCACACCCGGGGAGACCCGGCTCGACCTGCGGGGCGAGCAGTTGACCGCGGAGACCCACGCGGATGGGGCTGCGCTCATCCGCACGATCGCCCGCGTCGGCGACACCGGCTGCCAGGTGTTCAGCGGGCACCACCGCTACCTGACCGCCTGGGGCGGCGGGCTGCTCAGCGCCGAATTCCCGTACGTGGCCGAACCGGTGACCCCGTTCGAGGTCGAGTCGGTGGAGTTCCTCGTCCCGGCACACCCGGTCTATCCGTTACGCCCGGCCAACCCGCTCACCATCTGCGGCGGCCTGTACTCGCCCCGGGTGTCGTTCGCGTACCCGGCGCTGCCGGTCGCGCTGGACCAGCCGCCGGCCGCCACCGGCCTCCGGCCGGTGCCAGTCGGTGAAGAACAGGTGGTCACCGGCCTTTAGCGTGGCCGCCTCGCGGACCAGCCGATCAAAGTGGGCAGCGCCGTGAATGAGCGGCTCGGCGAGGTTTCCGCTCGTCCAGACGGGTAACACAGATCCCGGGTTGGCGCGTTCCGGTGCGGTGAGGAACCAGTCCCGCAGCGCCACGTTCCAGCCTCCCGAGGTCGACCCCGACCTCACGGTAGGCCCCCCGAGACGGCCCCGCGCGCTGACCGCCCCTGGTCGGCCGCCCCTCCCGTGGGTCCCGCCGCGACCCTGTACCGCCCCACGGAGGAGGCCGCACCATGTCCGCCGAGACGACGAACACCGTGACCGAGCACCGCGCGCCGGCGGTGGAGGGGGAGCGGGGTGCGCTGGTGGCGGTCTTGGTGATGGTGATCCTCGGCGTGGCCGGCATCTTCGCCGTCTCCTGAGCGCCGGCGGGCGCCCCGGGTTGCCCCGGGACGCCCGTGCGGCGCGGATCCGTCAGGGCCGGGAGCCCTCGCCGTCGGTGTGCGGCATCCGCCCGGCCGGGATCACGCCGAGCCGGCCGGCCTGGAAGTCCTCGAATGCCTGGACCAGCTCGTCCCGGGTGTTCATCACGAACGGGCCGTAGTGCGCGACCGGCTCCCGGATCGGCTGCCCGCCCATGATGTAGAGCTCCAGGGCCGGGGTGTTGCCGTCCTGCTTCGCGTCGGCGGTGACCCGCAGCGCGTCGCCCGGGCCGTGCACCGCGAGCTGGCCGAGGTGGATCGGGCGGCGGTCGCTGCCCACCGTGCCCCGGCCGGCCAGCACGTAGACCAGCGCGTTGAAGTCCGGCCGCCAGGGCAGGCTCAGCTCCGCGCCGGGCTGCAGCGTCACGTGCGCGATGGTGATCGGGGTGTGGGTCGAGCCCGGGCCCTTGTGCCCGGCGATCTCCCCGGCGATCACCCGGATCAGCGCGCCGCCGTCGGGCGTGGTCAGCAGCGCCGATTCCCGGCCGCGGATGTCCTGGTAGCGCGGCGGGTTCATCTTCGCCACCCGAGGCAGGTTGACCCAGAGCTGGAGGCCGTGGAAGAGGCCGCCGCTCATCACCAGGTGCTCCGGTGGCGCCTCGATGTGAAGCAGGCCGCTGCCGGCCGTCATCCACTGGGTGTCGCCGTCGGTGATGGTCCCGCCGCCGCCCTGCGAGTCCTGGTGGTCCATGATCCCGTCGATCATGTAGGTCACCGTCTCGAAGCCGCGGTGCGGGTGCCAGGCGGTCCCTTTCGGCTCGCCCGGTGCGTAGTCGACCTCGCCCATCTGGTCGAGGTGGATGAACGGGTCCAGTTCGGTCAGCGGCACGCCGGCGAAGGCCCGGCGGACCGGGAAGCCCTCGCCCTCGTACCCGCTCGGGGCGGTGGTCAGCCGGCGGACCGGACGGAATGTGGTGGACTCGTCCAGCCGCGGCAGGCGAGGCAGGACGAGGACGTCGTCGACGGTGATGGCGGGCATCGCGGGCTCCTTACTTGTCGGCCGGGGTGGACGACGCGTCGCGGTCGGCGCGCAGGCGCCGGCCGAGCCGCTCGAAGACCCGGGTGAGGCAGGCGACCTCGGCGTCGTCGAGGTCGTCGATCAGGTGGGTGCGCACGGAACGCAGGTGGTCCGGCGCGGCCCCGCGCAGCGCCAGCAGGCCGGCCGCGGTCAGCACGGCCTCGCTGCCGCGTCGGTCCTCCGGGCAGGACTGCCGGGCGACCAGGCCGCGCTTCTGCATCGAGGAGATCTGGTACGTCAGCCGGCTCGGCGAGAACACCAACCGGCTGGCCAGCTCGCCCATCCGCAGCCGCTGCCCCGGCGCCTCGGAGAGTAGGACCAGCACGTGGTAGTCGGCGAAGCTCAGCTCGCTGTCGGCGCGCAGGTCGTCCTCGAGCTGGGTGAAGAGCCGCTGGCTCGCCTCGATGTAGGCGCGCCAGGCGTTCATCCGCTCGGGGCTCAGGCTCTCGGTCACGGCTACGAGAGTAGCACTACTTCAAATTTAAACAAGTGCCGTGGAGTGCGTGTGAGCGGCGCGACAGCGAGTGGTGCTGGGAAGGAGTTTGGAATTTGAAACAGATCCGAACGCCGCTGCCCGGGCTAGGGTCGGGGGGTGGATGATCTCGACCTGCTCGACTGGCGGGAGCGGGTGGCCCGGCTCTACCTCTCCGACCTGGACCTGGCCGGGTTCCGGGCCGCCCGCGACGACCTGTTCCGCTCGCACCCGTGCAGCCCGCTGCCGGCCGCCGACCGGGCCGGCTTCCCCGGGCTGCGCTGGTTTCCGCCCGATCCGGCGGCCGTGGTCGAGGCGCCGCTGCGGCCCGCCTCAGGCGCGGAGACCATCGACACCGGCGGGCCCGACGGGGTCGTCCGGTACCGCCGGGTCGCGGTGGCCGAGACCCCGTGGGGCCCGCTCACCGTGTGGTGGATCGAGGCGTACGGGGGCGGGCTGTTCGCGCCCCTGCGCGACGCCACCTGCGGCGCCGAGACCTACGGCGGTGGGCGCTACCTGACCGACACGGTGAAGGGCACCTTCGGGCGCGGCCTGACCGTGCTGCCCGGCGGGCGGGTCCGCCTCGACGCCAACTACCTCTACAACCCGAGCTGTGCGTACGACGACCGCTGGGCCTGCCCCCTCGCCCCGCCGGAGAACCGCCTCGACGTCCCGATCCGGGCAGGCGAACTGGCGTACCGCCCCTGAGACCTGGCCCGCTGTCCATTTCTAGCGGTGATCATGAGGTTGGCGGGGAGTTTGATCTCTAGGAGTGCCGCTAACCTCATGATCAACCTGGCGGCGGTTGCGGGTTTCGGGGGCGGCCCAGGCGAGGAAGCGGTCGAAGAGTTCCGCCGGGGACGGGGTGGCATTCGGGTTGAGCTTCACCAGGTCTCCGGTGGCGTCGAAGAGCAGGCCCGCCAGGTAGACCGAGAGGGCCACCCGATCCCGCCGGTACTCCATCAGCAGCAACAGCCGGGCAGGCTGGCACGGCCAGGGTGCGGCGCAGATCCGGCACAGCCACCGGGGCCGCATGGGCAGGTGCGGGCGCACGGCCCGACGCTGGCGGTCGTGCAGGGGGACGGTCACCTGCTCATGGTGATGCAAGGTGTTGACTACGTCAACGGCCTGCGTAGTTGTCGTCGTCTAGGCACATCGCCGCTGTCATCGTCAACATGTGGAGCTTGTCGGCGTGTCGGAGATCCGGGTGATGCTCGGCGGTGTCTCCCGGCAGCGCGCCTCGGTGATCGCCAACCAGCGGAACTTCCCCGAGCCGGTCGCCGTTCTGGCGATGGGCAAGGTGTGGCGGAAGTCGGACGTGGAGCAGTGGATCCGGGAGCACCGGCCGGATCTGTCGACAGACTGAGGAGAGGGCCCCGCGCGGGGCCCTCTCGGCTGGTGCCGGTCGGCTAACGGGCGGTCGCGCCGGTCGGCGTCAGGTGCATCCGGCCGAGCAACTGTCGGGCCTGGTCGGCCAGGTCGGCGTGCACGGTCACGGCGTACTGGCTGGCGCGCAGCGAACTGGCCGAGGTGAAGTCCCGCTGGCCCCCGGTCATCGCGTGGACCACCGCGCCGAACACGGCACCCCAGATCGCGCCGATCACCAACCCGACCACGATCACCGCGAGCCAGTTCCCGGCGGTGAAGATGCCGAACAGCAGGCCGATGAAGAGCCCGAACCAGGCGCCGGTCCCCGCGCCGATCAGCGCGGCCCGGCCCGTGGTCATCCGGCCCATCACCGTCTCCACCAGGGTGAGGTTGGTGCCGATGATCGCCGCGTGTTCCACCGGGAACCGGTTGTCGGCCAGATAGTCCACCACGCGCTGGGCGGACGGATAGTCCGGGTACGTGCCGATCGTGACGGTCGGCGGACCCGGCTCCGGCCCGTGGCCGTCCCCGCTCGGCGCGGCCGGTTGTCCGCCCGGGCCGGACGGGAGGTTGGAGCCGCCCGGCATCCCGGGCCGCCAGGCGGGGGACGGAGTCGAGGGTCTGGTCATGAGCGTCCTCCTTCGTCGACCGCCCGGTTTCCCACCCATGACGGGCGGTAACGCCGGGGCCGTCGCCGCACATGCCGCCGGTCCAGCCGGGTAGGCAGGGTCGTGGAGAGCGGGCGGATAGCCGAGCACGGGTTCCTGGCGGACGGTCTCAGCGCGGCACTGGTCGACCGGGCCGGTGCGGTCAACTGGTGGTGCCCACCGCGCTTCGACGGGCCCTCCGTCTTCGGGCGGCTGCTGGACGACCGCGCCGGGCACTGGACCATTCGCCCCGAGGACGACTTCACCACGGAACGGTCCTACCTGGACGACACGCTCGTGCTGCGTACCGTCTTCACCACCCGGACCGGCTCCGTGGCGGTGACCGACGCGTTGGCGCTGGAGTCCGGGGCGTGCGGCCACGAGATCGGACTGCGTTCACCGCGTGTTCTCGCGCGGCTGGTCGAGGGACTCACCGGCGAGGTCCCGATGCGGGTGCAGTACCAGCCCCGCTTCGAGTACGGGCGGGTCAGCGCGTACCTCACCGAATCCGACGGGCAGATCCAGGCCACCGCCGGCACCTGCCGGTTGAACCTGCGGGCCAACGTTCCGCTGGACCTCGGGGACGGTGAGGCCACCGGGCGGTTCACCGCTCGTGCCGGCAGCCGCCACCATTTCACGCTCGGCCACGCCGACACCTACTCCGGCCGTCCACCCGACGTGCCCGACGCCGACCGGGTGGTGGCCGACACGGTCGCCGGGTGGCGGTCCTGGGCCGACCTGCATCGCGACCAGTACCAGGGCGAGTATCGCGAGCAGGTGCAGCGCAGCGCGATAGTGGTGCAGGGGATGATCTACCAGCCCAGCGGCGCGGTGGTCGCCGCGGCCACCACCTCGCTCCCCGAGGAGTTGGGCGGTGACCGCAACTACGACTACCGCTTCGTCTGGGTACGCGACTTCAGCCTCACCCTCCAGGCGCTCTGGCGGGCCGCCTGTCCGGACGAGGCCAACCGGCAGTTCGCCTGGGTGTCCCGGGCCATGGGCCGGATCGGCGACGAGCCGGTGCCGATCATGTACGGCGTGCACGGGGAGCGGGACCTCACCGAACACCAGTTGGACCATCTCTCCGGATACGCCGGCAGTCGGCCGGTCTTCATCGGGAACGACGCGTGGCGGCAGCGGCAGACGGACGTGCTCGGCGAGATCCTCGACGCCGCCTGGTTGATGCGGCACTACCTGGACCCGATGTCCCCCGAGGTCCGCCAGTTGCTGCACGCCCTGGCGGTCCGAGCGGTCCGGGACTGGCACCGGCCGGACGCCGGGATGTGGGAGGCGCGCGACGCCGAGCGGCACTACCTGTCGTCCAAGGTGCAGTGCTGGACCGCGCTGGACCGGGCGGTCCGCTTCGGGCGGCGGATTGGCGACGACGCCGACGTGGCCCGCTGGGCGGCGGCCCGGGACGAGGTGCGCCAGGCGGTGCTTACCCGGGGCTGGAACGACCGGCTCGGCGCGTACACCGGGGCGTTCGACTCGGACGAGTTGGACGCCTCCGTGCTGATCATGCCGCTGGTCGGTTTCCTGCCGGCCGACGACCCGCGGATGCGGTCGACGATGGACGCGGTGGAGCGCCGGCTCTCCCGGGATGGCCTGCTGCGGCGCTGGGACACCGACCCGGCGGGCTTCGTGATCTGCTCGTTCTGGCTGGTCAGCTGCCTCGCCGAGGCCGGCGAGCTGGACCGGGCGCGGCGGCTGTTCGAGCAGCTCGCCGCCCGGCTCAACGACCTCGGCCTGTACGCCGAGCAGATCGACCAGGCCACCGGCGAGCAGCTCGGCAACTTCCCGCAGGCCTTCTCGCACATCGGCCTGATCAACGCCGCGGGCCACATCACCGAGGCCGCCGAACGGTTCGAGCGGGAGGCCGTGCCGACCGGTACGGCGACCACGGAGGGAGCACGCGGATGACGGGACGACTGGCGGGCAAGACCGCCCTGATCACCGGCTCGGACTCGGGCATCGGCCAGGCCACCGCCATCGAGTTCGGCCGGGAGGGCGCCGACGTGGTGGTGCACTATCTCCACGACCACGCCGGGGCGAACCACACCAAGGCGGAGATCGAGAAGGCCGGCCGGCGGGCCGTGGTGGTGCAGGGCGACATCAGCGTGGAGCACCAGGTGGAGGCGATGTTTGAAGAGGCGCTGGCCGAGTTCGACACCCTGGACGTGTTGATGAACGACGCGGGCGTCGACGCCTCCGGCATTCCGGTTGCGGACCTGGACACCGAGACCTGGGACCGGTGCATCCGGACCAACCTGTACGGGATGTTCTTCTGCTGCCGCCGGTTCGTCCGGCACCGGCGTGACCAGGGCGGGCACGGGAAGATCATCAACATCACCTCGATCCACCAGGAGGTGGCCCGGGCCGGCGGCTCCGACTACGACGCCAGCAAGGGCGGCATGCTGGAACTGGCCAAGAGCCTGGCCCTCGAGGTGGCGCCGATGCACATGAACGTCAACAACATCGGCCCCGGGATGGTGCTCACCCCGTTCAACCAGCGGGCCATCGACGACCCGAAGTACCTGGAGGAACAGGTGCAGAGCATCCCCTGGAAGCGGGCCGCGAAGCCGGAGGAGATCGCCAAGGTGGCGGTCTTCCTGGCCAGCGACGACGCCGACTACGTGACCGGGTCGACGTACTTCATCGACGGTGGCCTCATGCAGAACCAGGGCCAGGGCGCCTGACCCCGTCCGCCGCCCCGCCCCGCCCGTCGCCCCGCCCGCGCCGGCGATCATGAGGTTGGCGGCGGAGTGGATCTCCCCGAGTGCCGCCAACCTCATGATCGACGCGGAGACGGGCGGGGTGGGGGAGGATCGGGGGGTGGAGTTGGTGGTTACCGCGGATACGCATGTGCCTAAGCGGGCGCGGGATCTGCCGTCGACGCTCTGGGCGGCGATCGACGCCGCCGACGTGGTGCTGCACGCGGGGGACTGGGTGGACGTGTCGCTGCTGGACGCGATGGCGGCCCGGGCCCGCCGACTGATCGGCGTCTACGGCAACAACGACGGGCCGCCGCTGCGGGCCCGGCTGCCCGAGGTGGCCCGGGTCGAACTGGCCGGGCTGCGGGTGGCGGTGGTGCACGAGACCGGGCCGAAGACCCGCCGGGAGGAGCGCTGCGCGGCCGCCTACCCCGACTGCGACCTGCTCGTCTTCGGGCACTCCCACATCCCGTGGGACAGCGTCGCCCCGAACGGACTGCGCCTGCTCAACCCCGGCTCACCCACCGACCGTCGGGCCCAGCCGTACGCGACGTACCTGACCGCGCGGGTGGCGGCGGGGCGGCTCGACCGGGTGGAGCTGCACCGCCTGCCCCCGCGCTGACTCGCACCGGCCGCGACCGGGGGAGCTCGTCGATCCGCCGGGATGGCGCCTCGGCCAGCCCTCCGGTCCGGAGGCCGGCACGCCGCCCGCCGCTTACGATCATGCGGTGGCGGCGGACCGGGCGGGTGTGGTGGTGGTCGGCGCGGGCATCGCCGGGGTGGCCTGCGCGAACGAGCTGACTCGGGCCGGCATTCCGGTGGAGGTCCGCGAGCGGGCCCGGGTCACCGGCGGGCGGATGGCCAGCAAACGCTTCGACGGCCGCCCCGCCGACCTGGGGGCTGCGTACCTCACCGTCGACGACCCGGACTTCGCCGACGTCGTCGACGGCTGGCGGGCCGCCGGCCTGATCCGGCCGTGGACCGACACCCTGATCGCGTACGGCCCAGAGGGGCGGTGCGAGGTCGCCGGGCCGGTGCGCTGGGCGGCCCCGCACGGGCTGCGCTCGCTGGTCGAACACCTGGCCCGGGACCTCACCGTGGTGCACGACCGGCTGGTGATGACCGTGGCACCGGGGCCGCGGGTGGACGGCCGGGCGTGCGAGGCGGCGGTGCTGGCCATGCCGGGCCCACAGGCAGCCCTGCTGCTCGACCCCGCACTCGCGGCGGCGACCCGGGCGGTGGCCGCGCAGCGCTGGTCGTCGGCGCTGGCCGCGGTGCTGCGCTTCCCGGCCCGCCGCTGGCCCGACTTTCGGGGCGCCTTCGTCAACGGCCACCCGCTGCTGCGTCTGGTCTGCGACGACGGCGACCGGCGGGGCGACGCCGCGCCGGTGCTGGTCGCGCACACCACCCCCGAGTTCGCCGCGGCGCACCTGCTGCAGCCCACCGCCGCCGGCCCGTCGATCGAGGAGGCGGTCCGCGACCTGCTCGGCCTGCCCGAGCCGGCCGAGCTGGTGCACGTGCACCGCTGGACGTACGCCACCCCCACCGACGGCGGTGACGGCGCCTACCACCTGGACGACGACGGGATCGGCGTTGCCGGGGACGCGTTCGGGCGGCCCCGGGTGCAGAGCGCCTGGCGCTCCGGCCGCGACCTCGGCCGAGCGCTCGCGACCCGGCTGCGCACCGACCGCCGCTGACCGGGCCCGGTCAAGATCCGCCTACCTCCGGGGAGGTTGCTGCGTCCCGGCGCGCTGAGGCGGCAACCTCCCCGAAGTTGCTGGCAGCCCCCGGCCAGCGGGGACGCCGTCCAGCGTGGGTTCGGGCGCGCGGTCGCGCGCCGCAGCGTCGTGGCTCCGTTCGCCCGCCCGGTCGAGCAGCTGCATGACCGGGGTGGCCGCGATGCCGTGCCCCACCACCGAGACGATCACCACCAGGCCGACCGTCGCCCAGAGCAGCTCGGCCTGCGGGAAGTCGATCTGGCTGGTCGCGTAGGCCAGGTAGTAGAACGAGCCGACGCCGCGGATGCCGAACAGGGCGATCACCCAGTGCTCGGCCGGCCGGCCGGGGGCGCCGCGCAGCGACAGCCACCCGGACAGCGGCCGGATCACGAGGAGCAGGGCCAGCCCGACCACGGCCGCCGGCCAGGTCAGCGGGGCGAGCAGGCCGCCGACCACCGCACCGCCGAAGAGCAGCAACAACAGCACGGTCAGCAGGCGCTCGACCTGCTCGGCGAAGTCGTGCAACACGGAGTGGAACTCGTGGGTCCGCTCGGCGGCCCGGATCGCCCGGGCGGCCACGAACACGGCCAGGAAGCCGTATCCGCCGGCCACCTCCACCAGCCCGTACGCCAGGAAGGTGGCGGCCAGCACCAGGAAGCCCTCGGCGTGCCGGGCGAGCCGCAGCTGGCTCGGCGCCCGGAAGAAGAGCTTGCCGAGCAGCCAGCCGATCAGCAGCCCACCGGCGAACCCGACAGCGATCTGATAGAGCACGTGCACGGTGAACCAGCGGGCCAGCCAGTCCGCCGGGGCGAGGCTGGTGGTGGCGATGGCGATGGCCGCGTACACGAAGGGAAAGGCCAGGCCGTCATTCAGCCCGGCCTCGGAGGTGAGGGCGAAGCGGACCTCGTCCTCGGAATCCTCCACGTCGGTCGGCTCGCCCACCTGCACATCGGCGGCGAGCACCGGGTCGGTCGGGGCGAGCACGGCGCCCAGCAGCAGCGCCGCCGCCGGCACCAGGCCCGCCCACCACCAGCCGAGCAGCGCCACCGCCGCGATGCACAACGGCATGGCGATCGCCAGCAGTCGCCAAGTCGACGCCCAGCGGACCGGGCTCAGCGGCCGGTCGATTTTCAGTCCGGCGCCCATCAGCGCCACGATCACGCCGATCTCGGTGAGGTGGGTGGTTACCTCCGGCCAGCGCAGCGGGTCCGGCGTCGGCAGCCCGGTGGGCAGGAGGAACACCAGCATGCCGAGCCCGAGGAAGGCGATCGGCATGGACAGCGGCCGGCGTTCCAGGACCCGCGGCAGCACCCCCGCGAGCAGCGCACCGGCGCCCAGCAGCGCGATCGCGACATCCACCGGTTCCACGGCACCACCCTCCCGCCGCCCGCGGCGGCCAGGTGGTCACCAGTGCCCCGTAATCCGGTCCGCCATGCCTCCGGGTCCGGCTTGTCCCGGGTGCGACCCGCCACCGTCCCGCCGGTCTCAGCCCAGGGCCGCGAGGGTGCTCTCACCGAGCCCGTCGAGCAGCGCCGCCGGGTCGTCGTACACCGCCACCGCGCCGGCCGCCGCCAGCTCCGCCCGGCTGGTGCCGCCGCAGGTCAGGCCGATACAGGGGATGCCCAGGCGGCCGGCCGCCACGACGTCCCAGACCGAGTCGCCGACGAACACCACGCGTTCGGCGGCCAGCCCGGACTGGTCCAGTGCGGCGACCAGGATGTCCGGAGCCGGCTTGCTCTCCCGCGCGTCGGCCGAGGACGTGACGGTGTCGATCACGTCGTCCGCGTCGAGCGCGGCCCTCAGCGCGGCCACCTCGGGTTCGGCCGCCGAGGTGGCCAGCACCACCCGCAGCCCGCGCGCCGCGCAGGCGCGCAGCAGGTCCACCGCCCGTGGCAGCGGTGTCAGCCGCTCCCAGTACTCGGCGTAGCTGACGTCGTGCCCGTCGCGCAGCTTGCCGTCGGCGTCCCGGTCGCGCTCCGGCCCGAGCAGGTGGTCGAGGAGCTTGTCCGAGCCCATGCCGATGGACCGGTGGATGGTGGCCATCGGTACCCGGTGGCCCGCCTGTCGCAGCGCCTCCCACCAGCTCACCGTGTGCAGGTACGTGGTGTCGACCAGGGTGCCGTCCACGTCGAAGAGGACACCTCGGCGGTTGTCGCTCGGCATGGCTCCCCTCCTACCCGCCCGCGCCGTCGCCGACGCGCGACTCAGGTCGCGGGAATAAGGATCTCGAACCAGACGGTGGACCCGCGCACCGTCGGGTCGGTGCCCCAGGCGTCGCTCAGCTCCTCGATCAGCCCCAGCCCGCGCCCCCGGCTGCTCAGGGTGTCGGTCTGGGCCCGCGTCACCTGACCCCGGGTGCCCGAGTCGGCCACCGAGACCAGCAGCCGTTCCGCGGTCAGGTCGATCTCCACCCGGGCGGCGGTCCCGGCGTGCAGCAGGGCGTTCGTGGTCAGCTCGCTCGTGCAGAGCACGGCGGCGCCGACCACCGACTCGGGCACCTGCCACTCGACGAGCTGGGCGGTCAACCAGTGCCGGACCCGGCTCGGCGCGGTCGGCTCCGCCGGCACCGCCATGCTGGCCGAGCGGCTCGGCTTGACCGCGTGCTCCACGGCGAGCACCGCCACGTCGTCCTCCGTCGTGCCGGGCACGGCGGCGGTGGCCACCGCGCAGAGCGCCCGGGGGTCACCGCTGGTCGCCGCCGTCACCGCCGCGGCCAGCCCGGCCAGCCCGGCACCGAGGTCCTGACCGCGCCGCTCCACCACCCCGTCGCTGTACAGCAGCAGGGTGTCGCCGGGGTGGAACGCCACGGTGGCCGTCCCCGACTGGTGGCCCAGCCCCAGCGGCGGGCTGGGAGGTACCTCGACGTACTCGGCCGCCGGACCGCCCACCGGCGGGCAGCGCCGGATCAGCGGGGCGGGATGGCCGGCGCTGGCCAGGGTGATCCGTTCCCGGTCGGTGTCGATGACCCCGAACACCACGGTGACGAACAGCTCCTGCGTCCCGCGCTCGGCGCCCAGGCTGGCAACGAGCCGGTCCAGGCCGGCGAGCACGGCGTCCGGCCGCGGGTCGGTGAGCGCCAGCGCGCGCAGCGCGGCGCGGACCTGCCCCATCCGGGCGGCGGCCTGCACGTCGTGTCCGGCCACGTCGCCGAGGACCACCCCGAGCGCGCCGCTGGGCAGCAGGAACGCGTCGTAGAAGTCACCCCCGGCGGCGTTGCCGTCCACGCCGGGGTCGTACCGCGCGGCGATCCGCAGCCGGGGCAGGTCCGGTAGCTGCTCGGGGAGCATGCTGCGTTGGAGCAGCTGGGCCGTGCCGTGCTGGGTCTCGAAGCGGCGGGCCCGCTCGGCGGCCTGGCCGACCAGCTCCGCAGACGCGGCGAGCAGCGCGCGCTCCGCCGGCGACCAGGGGTGCGGGGACTGGTAGCCCACGGTGACCGCGCCGCGGATCACCGCCGAGCGCAGCGGCAGCGAAGCGAGCGACCGGATCTTCTGGTCGTGCCGGTCAGCCGCGGTGTCCCGCAGCGGCTGCCCGTCGGTGGTGAACACGGGCACGCCACTGCGGGACGTCACCACGATCGGGACGGGCGACTCGGCCGGTATCCGGCGCCACAGCGGCGGCAGCCGCTCGTCGGCCTCGTCCAGCAACTCGCCGCGGACCCGGCGGACCATCCGCCAGGCCGACCCGTCGTCGACCATGAAGGAGACCCGGTCGGCGTCGAACGAGTCGAGGCAGTAGCGGAGGGTGACCCGGGCGACGTCGTCCAGGGTGAGGGTGCCGGAGAGCGCGGCGGCGAAGTCGCTGAGGCTCTGCAACTGCTGGGTGACGTGGGTGGTCTGCGCGGCCACGCTGAGCACGCCGATGATCTGGCCGGCGCTGTCCCGGACGGGCGAATAGCCGCGGGTGAACACCGGTGGCTCGGCGGCCCCGGCCCGGTGCCGGTCGACCGGCAGCACGGCCTCCCGTTCCAGGAACGGCTCGCCCTGCCGGTACGCCCGCCCGATCACCTCCCCGGCGTCCGGTTCGTGCCAGATGTCGGCGAACACCTCCGCCGCCGGCCGCCCGAGCGCCTCCGGATGCCGCGCGCCGATCAGTTCGGCGTACCCCTCGTTGTAGAGCAGGACCAGGTCCTCGCCGTAGAGCAGGGCCATCGGCACGGGCGAGGCGAGCACGAGGTCGACCACCGCGCGGACGGCCGGGTCCCACTGCTCGGGTGCGCCGAGCGGCATGCCGGCCCATGAGTGCGCCGCCCCGGCGGGGGACGCGGCGGCGCCCGAGCCCATGGGCGCCCCCGAGGTGGGGGCTGATGGCGTGGGAACCCGCCCGACCGTGCCTGGCATGACCGCAGCCTATCCGGAGAGTGTCGTACCGGTTTCGATCACGCGCGGCGGGCCGGGTCGCCGAATCGCCCGGTACGGAGGCTCGCGCAGGTCAGAGCCACAGGCCAAGACGGGGGAGGGCGGCTCCGCCGTGTCTCAGGCCAGGTGCCGGGGGTCCAGCGAGCGGGCCAGGGCACAGACGGCGAGCAGGCGGGTGAGCAGCCAGTCCGGCTGCGCCCAGTCGATCGGCTCGACCGGTGGCCGCCAGCCGTGCTCCAGCGCCGCGGCGAGGACCCCCTCGGCGTACCCGGCCAGCGCGGCCACGGTCAGCGCCCGACTGTCGCCCTGCAGGCTGTCGCGTACGGCGGCGGCGTGCTGGTCGACCGCGGCGAGCAGGCCGGGGTTGGCGGCGGCCGCGGTGAGCCCCGTGGCGCCGACGGAGGCGGTGAGCCTGACGAGGGTGGACCGCGCGGATTCCGCCGCGGAGCGGGACACCACCCGGTTGTTCGGCACGCGCATGGTGACCGAGGCTAACCGCGCGGCGAGCGCGGCGGCCTCGGCCGACCGGCCGATGCCGGGGTCCACCGGGCGCGGTCCGGTCCCGCCCGCCGGGATTGAGCCGACCGCTAGGGGGCAGATGGGAAAGGGGCGAACCGTGCGGCGGACCCGTGGAGGAGCTGGAATTGGCACAGCAGGCGGACGGACCGGACGAGGCGCACCGGCGGCCGGCGGGCGTGAGTGACACCACGGTCGAGGCGCTCGGCAAGCTCAGCGAGGCCCTGGAGTGCGTGGAGCGGGCCCGGGGGCACTTCTACTCGGTGCACCAGCTGATCGGCCACGCCGACCTGATGCTGGACGACGCGGTGGCGCTGTTCCGGTCCGCCGGTCACGACGGGATCGCCGACCGGATCGAGCAGGACCTGCTCGGCCGCAACGTGATCGCCGGGCGCTGGACCTTCCAGCTCGTCGAGGACTTCGACGACGGGTACTACGCGCTGTTCCGGGAGCTGGACCGCCGGGCCCGCGACGAGTTGGTCGGCGGCCGGCGGCACCTCTACGAGGCGGAGATGAAGGAACGCCGGCGCACCCGGGGGCGGCCGGGTCACGAGGCGCGGCCCGGCGCGGACGGCTAGTCGGACGAGCGGGCGTCCGCCGGCCGGCGCCGCATGGCGTCGTCGGCGATGATCACGGTCGCCACCATGAGCGCCACCACGAGGCTGAACAGCCACGAGCTGTCGGCCACCAGTTTGGCGGCGACGGGCGCCTGGGCGGCGACGAGCAGGAAGCCCAGCCAGGCCAAGCGACGCTGACGGGTGGTGAGGAAGCCGGTGCCCTGTTGCATCCGAAAAGTCTTACGTGGGACGGGAAGATCGCCGTCCCCCGTTCGGCCGATTCTGGATGGGCTGTCCGTTTTTCCGACCGTCCGTACCTCACTTCTTGTCGTTTCGGGCGAACCGCGCGTCATCGCCGCACGGGTCGGCCTCCGGGCGCCTCGCGACGCCCGGAGGCGGGCTCACGCGTCGGGGCCGGTCCGGCCGGTGGTCGACGGCCGGTACGCCCGGTCGGCGTCGGTCATCTCCTGGCGCTCGGCCTCCGGGCCGGCACCCCGGTCCACCGCCTCGGGCCCGTGGCCGAACGCGGACTCCTCGCCGGCGTCGTTGCCGGTGACGTCGTCGGCCTGCCCGTCGACGGTCGACCGGGCGATCGCCCGGTCCAGTTCGTGCAGGGAGGTGCGATCCTCGTCGCGCCACACGTGCCTGTCTTTTTCGGTCATTCTCCAGCGGTACCCGGACCCGGTGATCGCAAACGGCCCGGGTGGCGGGCGGCGGGCACGGCGATGGCCGCCGGAACGTACCGGCGGCCATCGGAGCTGTCGTGTCCGGGGAGCGCGACGTCAGGGGGTGGGTCGCTCGACCGTGCCGCGCCAGGCGCCGGTCTCCTGGCCGCGCCGCTCGATGAACTGCTTGAACCGCTCCAGGTCGCCCCTGGCCCGGCGGTCCACCGCGCCGAGCTTGGCGCCGGCCTGCTCGACCACGCCGTGCGGCTCGAACTCCATCTGCAAGGTGACCCGCGTGTTCCCCTCGTCGAGGCGGTGGAAGGTCACCACGCCGGCCTGCTGGGTGCCCCCGGTGGACCGCCAGGCCACCCGCTCGTCCGGCAACTGCTCGGTGATCTCGGCGTCGAACTCGCGCTTCACGCCGCCGATCTCGACCGTCCAGTGCGTCAGCGTGTCGGAGAGCTGCCGGACCTCCTGGACGCCCTCCATGAAGTGCGGAAACTCCTCGAACTGCGTCCACTGGTCGTAGGCGGTGCGGATCGGAACGGAAACGTCCACGTGTTCCATCACGCCGCTCATCGTCGAATCCTCCTGTTCCCGCCGGTGTCGTCGCACGGAACGTGGGCCGATCCGCTCACCAGCGCGTCGTCTCGTTCTTGTGCCCGAGTGCGGCCCACACCTCGGAAATCGTCTGGTAACGCGTGTCGTCAGGCAGGCGTTCCAGGGCGGCCACGATGTCCGCCGGCGCCTGGTTCTCCCGCGCGTTGGCCACCAGCGCGTCGCGGTCCCCAGGCAGCGCGCTCATGGTGATGAACCGGCCGAGGCGGCTGCGCGCCTCGACATCGTCCATGCTCATCCCCTGCGGGTTGCCGCCGCGGCTCGCGCCGGCCGTGAGCGTCTTCGGCTCCGGCTGGTCCTCACCCGCCGGCTCCGGCTGGCGGGACTCCTCGACGCGCGAGCCACCGGCCCCCGGACCCTGGATGAGGCCGCTGACGTCCTGGCTCATGTTGTCGTCGACCCTGGGTGAGTGCTTGCTGCTGCCACGTTCCATGCCGACAGACATGCCCGAGGGGACCGCCGGTAAACCGGGGTGGTCGGCAGAGCCGGTCATCCGGTCACGAATCGGCCGGCGCGCGGGGCGGCAGCACCGGCTCGCCCGGGTCGGTGGCGCCGGTCTGCAGCACCCGGCCGCGCTGCAGCTCCGCGTTGACCTGCACGCCCAGCAGCAGGGCGCAGTTGGACAGGTAGAGCCAGACCAGGAAGGCGATGACCGCGCCGAGGCTGCCGTACGTGACGTCGTACGAGCCGAAGTTGGCGACGTAGAGGCCGAAGCCGGCGGAGGCGAGCACCCAGGCCAGCAGGGCGAGGGCGCCGCCCGGGGTGAGCCAGCGGAACCGGGGCTGCCGGACGTTCGGGGCGATCCAGAACAGCAGCGACAGCAGGGTCATCGCCACCAGGGCGAGCAGCGGCCACTTCGCCACCGTCCACACCGTGCGGGTCAGGCCGCCGGCGTGCAGCCGGTCGCCGACCGCGTCGGTGACCGGGCCGCTGACGATCAGCCCGGTGGCGACCACCGCGAGCAGCACCAGCGACAACCCGGCCAGGCCGATCTGCAGCGGGCGCAGCCGGTAGAACGGCCGCCCCTCCGCGACGCCGTAGACGGCGTTGGACGCCCGGGTGAACGCGCCGATGAACCCGGACGCCGACCAGAGTGCGCCGAGCAGACCGAAGCTGAGCAGCACCTTCGCCGAGCCCTGCTGCTCCACCACGCTGCGGACCACGCTGACGAAGCCGTCGTTGCCGACCACCGACCCGGCGCCGATCTCCCGCGCCAGGCCGATCACCGTGTCGACGGTCCGCTCGCCGTCGGAAACCAGCCCGACCAGGGCGACCACCACGACGGCCGCGGGGAAGAGCGCCAGCACTCCGTAGTACGTCAACGCCGCGGCCCAGTCGGCGCAGTTGTCCTGGACGAAGTTCCGCCCGCTGCGGACCAGCACCCCGCACCAGGTCGCCCAGCTCAGCTGGCGTACCCGGCGGGGCATCCGGGCCCGCTTCCGGGCCGGGACCGCCCGCTCCGTCGTCGCCGCCATGACCGCCTCCTCGACCCGGGCGCGCCCGTCGCGCGTGGCCCGGCGGTACCCCGGCGCGGAAATCGACAAACCGGGTGGCGGTTTGCGGCCGGAACGCGGGGGAACGGTCATAGGAACCCATCGAGACGGAGGAGGACGAGATGCCCGGGCGCGAGGTACTGCCCAGCACGCTGCGGCGCTCCCCGGCGAAGGCGCAGCGGACCTGGGAGAAGACGCACGACTCGGCCGTGGAGACGTACGGCGAGGGACAGCGGGCGCATCGCACCGCGTTCGCCGCGGTGAAGCACGAGTTCGAGAAGGTCGGCGACCACTGGGAGCCCAAGGGACGCAAGGGCCCGAGCGACCGCCAGGCCGCCGGAGGTGGCCCGGCGCGGCGGGCACCCACCGCCGCCGGAGTGGACGCCAACGCGCCCAAGGAGCACCTCATGGAGGTCGCCAAGAAGCTGGAGGTGCCCGGCCGGTCCCGGATGACCAAGCCGGAACTGGTCAAGGCGATCCAGAAGGCGAACGCCCGCGAGACCACCAAGGCCCGCGAGAGCGCCAAGTCCCGCGGCCGCTGACCGCACCACCGGAAAGGGTGGCTGTCCCTCGGACAGCCACCCTTTCCAGGTCGGTCACCAGTGGCCGCCGCCCGGCGCCTCGATGTGCACCGTCTTCACCGTGCTGAACTCGTCCAACAGTTCCGGGCCGTACCCGAAGCCCTGGCCGCTGCCGCGGCGCGGCTGCGCGGCGCCGCCCGGCGCGCCCCCGAAGACCGCGTTCACCTTGACGGTGCCCACCGGCAGCTCCCGCCAGGCCCGGTGGGCGTGGCTCATCGAGCCGGTCAGCACCGTGGCGGCCAGTCCGTACGGCGAGTCGGCGGCGCAGCGCAGCCCCTCGCTGAACGAGTCGACCACGACCACCGGGGCGACCGGGCCGAACGTCTCCTCCCGCACCAGAACCATCTCGTGCCGGCAGTCCGACACCACCGTGGCCGGGTAGAACGCCCCCGGGCCGTCCGGGAGCTCTCCGCCGGTGCGGAGCCGCGCCCCCTCGGCCACCGCCGCGGTGACCTGCCCGTGCACGTGGTCCCGGTGCCGCCGGTCCACCAGCGGCCCGAGCTGCGTACCGGGTTCCCGGCCGGGGCCCACGGTCAGCGCCTCCGCCCGCTGGATCAGCGCGTCGACGAAGTCCTCGGCCACGTCCCGGTGCACGTAGATGCGTTCCACGGCGACGCAGATCTGCCCGGCGTTCGCGAAGCAGCCCAGCGCGGCCTGATCGGCCGCCCAGACCGGATCCACCCCATTGTCGATCACCAGCGGGTCGCTGCCGCCGTTCTCCAGCAGCACCTTGGCGCCGGTGCGGGCGCCGGCGGCGGCGATCGCCCGGCCGGTGGCGGTGGACCCGACGTGGGCCACCACGTCCACGTCCTGGCCGGCCAGCGCCGCGCCCACGTCGGCCCCGCCGGTGAGCAGGGACAGCACCCCGGCCGGCAGCGCGGCGTCGAGGGCCCGCGCCAGCAGCCAGCCGGTGGCCGGGGTGCGCTCGCTGGGCTTGTAGAGCACGACGTTCCCGGTCACCAGCGCCGCGCCGAGCAGGCCGCAGGAGACCGCGACCGGGTCGTTCCAGGGGGTGATCGCGGCGACCACGCCGCGCGGTTCGGGGGTCATGAAGTCGAGGGCGCCGTGCCCGCCGTGCAGCGTCCGCCCGCCGCGCAGCGGGCCGAGCTCCGCGTACTGGCGCAGGGTGCCGATGCCGGCCGCCACGCCGCCGCGGGCGTCGTCCAGCGGCTTGCCCATCTCGGCCGTGGTGGCCTGGGCCAGCTCCTCCGCGGCGGCCTCGACCGCGTCCGCCGCCCGGTGCAGCGCCGCCGCCCGGTCCGCCGGGTCGATCACCGCCCAGTCCGCCGCCACGCCCCGGGCGGCCTCGACCGCCTTCGCCACCTCGTCCGCCGTCGCCACCGGCACGGTGGCCACCGGGGAGTCGTCGGCCGGATCACGTACGACCAGTTCGCCCCCCTCACCACCCGCGCCCCACACTCCACCTATGAGTTGCGAAACCGTGTACATGCGGCGGTGGATGCCCCGACCCGGCCGAGGCAAACGCGTTTTGCCCGGTAACCGGCCGGGTAGGCGGATCGGATGAGCCCGCCCGGCGCGCAGAGCGCGGACGCTGTCGTCATCGGCGCCGGCCACAACGGTCTGGTGGCCGCCAACCTGCTCGCCGACGCGGGCTGGGACGTCCTGGTGCTGGAGGCCACCCAGGCGCCGGGCGGAGCGATCCGCTCGGCCCAGGTCACCGCCCCCGGCTACCTCAGCGACCTCTACAGCTCGTTCTATCCGCTCGGCTACGCCTCCCCGGTGCTGCGCCGGCTCGGCCTCGACCGGTACGGGCTGGCCTGGACGCACGCCCCGGACGTGCTGGCCCATCTGCTGCCGGACGGCCGGGCGGCGGTGGTCAACCGGGACCTGGACGTGACCGCGGCCTCGCTGGCGGCGTTCGCCCCCGGCGACGGGGACAGCTGGCGGCAGGCCTACGCGGCCTGGTGCGAGGTGGCCGAGCCGATGCTCGGCGTCATCACCAGCCCCTTTCCGCCGGTCCGTGGCGGGCTGACCCTGCTGCGCCGGCTCCACCTGTCGGGCGCGTTGCGGCTGGCCCGGCGGCTCGTCGTACCGGTCCGCAGGCTCGGCGACGAGCTCTTCGCCGGCGAGGGCGGGCCGGTACTGCTCGCCGGCTGCGCGCTGCACACCGACCTGTCGCCGGACGAGGCCGGCTCCGGGGTGTACGGGTGGCTGCTCGCCATGCTCGGCCAGCAGGTCGGCTGGCCGGTGCCGGTCGGCGGCGCCCAGAAGATCACCGACGCGCTGGTGGCCCGGCTGGTCGAACGGGGCGGCCGGATCGACTACGGCGCCCGGGTCGACCGGGTGCTCACCGCCCGGGGGCGGGCCATGGGTGTCCGCACGGTCGGCGGCGCCAGCTGGCGGGCCCGGCGAGCGGTGCTCGCGGACGTGCCCGCCCCGGCGCTCTACCTGGACCTGGTGGGCCCGGCCGCGCTGCCGCCCCGCCTCGTCGAGGACCTGGCCCACTTCCGGTGGGACGGCTCCACACTCAAAGTCGACTGGGCGCTGTCCGCGCCGGTGCCCTGGCGCAACCGGGCGGTGGCCGGCGCCGGCACGGTGCACCTCGGCGCCGACCTGAACGGGCTCACCACGTACTCGGCGGCGCTGGCCCGCGGCGAGGTGCCCCGGGACCCGTTCCTGCTGGTCGGGCAGATGTCGGTGGCCGACCCGAGCCACTCCCCGCCGGGTACCGAGTCGCTGTGGTCCTACACCCACCTGCCGTTCCGGCACGACTGGCGGGGCGAGGAACTCGCCGCACAGGTGGCGCGGATGGAGGGGGTGCTGGAGGATGCCGCACCCGGGTTCCGCTCGCTGATCGTCGGGCGGCACGTGGCCGGCCCGGCCGAGCTGGAGGCGGGCGACCCCAGCCTGGTCGGCGGCGCGCTCGCCGGCGGCACCGCGGCCGCGTACCAGCAGCTGTTCCTGCGGCCGATCCCCGGCCTGGGGCGCGCGGACACTCCGGTGGACCGGCTCTTCCTGGCCAGTGCCTCGGCGCATCCCGGCGGCGGCGTACACGGCGCGCCCGGCGCGAACGCCGCGCGGGCCGCCCTGGCGCGCGACCGCGCGCTCACCGGCGGCCTGTACGCGGGCGCGATCGGCGCGGCGCACCGGGCGGTCTACCGCTGACGCCCGCCGTGCTCGGTGTGCTCGGCGTGCTCGGCGGTCCGGGCGCTCGGCGTGCTCGGGGTTCGGAACGCTCGGCGCGCACCGTGCGTGCTCAGCGTGCCGGTGGCCGCGAAGTTCGGCGGCCGGGAGCGGGTGGCGCTCGCCGCCCACGGCGCACTCGGCCTGCCGGCGGCGACGGTTCGTCGGCGCGGCGGTGTGCGGGCAGCGGCGCGGCGGTGTGCGGGCCAACGGCGCGGCGGTGTGCGGGCAACGGCGCGCGGTCACGGTGCGTGAGCCATGTGGCCCGCCGGCACCATGCCGCGCGTTGCCTTTGCTCTGCAGCCAGATACGCAGCGGTCACGGTCGGTACATGACGCGAAGTCGGGCGACGGTGGTCGCTGATCCAATGTCCCAGGTCATCGCGGTGTTGCGTGGATGGCTGCAGAGCAAAGGCGGGCGACAGGCACCGCAGGGCAGCGGCAGAGACCTCACGCTACGTCACGATGACGCAGCGTGAGGCTGGAGATGGTGGATCGCTGCCGTCAGTCCGGCAGGTTGCGGTGCCGGGCCCGCAGCATGAACGGCATCAACGCGCTCTCGATCTTGGTGGCGGTGGTCATCTTCGAGGCGCCGTCGCGGCGCTCCTCGAAGCGGATCGGCACCTCCAGGATGGTGTGCCCCAGCTTGGTGGCCAGGTAGTGCATCTCCACCTGGAAGCTGTAGCCGTTGGACTGCACCCGGTCCAGCCCGATGTCCCGCAGCGCGTCGGCCCGCCAGATCTTGAAGCCGGCGGTCAGGTCGCGGATCCGCACCCGCAGCAGGGTGTGCACGTAGAGGTTGGCCCAGCCGCTGAGCGCACGCCGGTAGAGCGGCCAGTTCTCGTCCAACTCGCCGCCGGGCACGTACCGGGAGCCGATGACCACGCTGGCCTGGGTGGAGAGCAGCGCGCCGAGCATGCCGGGCAGGGCCTCCGGCGGGTGCGACAGGTCCGCGTCCATCTGCGCGACGAACTCGGCGTCGCCGGCGAGCGCCCGCCCGATCCCGTCCACGTACGCCCGGCCGAGTCCCTCCTTGCCCGGGCGGTGCACCACGAGCACCCGGTCCGGGTGCTCGATGGCCAGTTTGTCGGCCACCTCGCCGGTCCCGTCCGGTGAGTTGTCGTCCGCGACGAGCACCTTCAATCCGGGCAGCGGCAGGGCGAGGAGCCGCTCGACCAGCACCGGGAGATTGCCCGCCTCGTTGTAGGTGGGAACGACGACGGTCAGGCGTGCGTCGCGCCACGGGGCGGGCAACTGCACGGGTTCGATCATCACGGACATCCTCGGTCGGCCGACATGGTTCACCTGAGAGGGTAGCCAGTCGCCCGCGCCAGGTCCGCACAGACGCCCGCTCGGCGGGCCGGAAACGCCGTTTCGGGGGTTGCGGGCCGGCGGAACCGACCGTGCCGACCGGCGGTCACCGCGGGTGGCGTCAGCGCATCGTCTTTTGCCTGGTGGCGATGTCGGAGAGCCGGTTCAACATCTCCTTGTTGCGCTGACGCAGGACCAGGCCGTTGAGCCCGGTCCAGACCCAGCGCAACGGCCCGGCGGCGAAATCCTCGCGGAAGCGGACCTGGGTCCGGCCGCCGTCGAGCGGTTCCAGGGTGAAGTCGACGATCGCCTCGCCCGCCGGCCACAGCCTCGCGCGGAGCACGAGCCGGTGCGCCGGTTCGCAGGCCAGCACGTGGGAGCAGTCCTGCAGCGAGAAGGGCCAGGGCCCGACCCGGTGGTGCAGCCGGCTGCCGACCTGCGGCCAGCTGTCGTCCACCCCCCGCACGTGCGCCGTGCCGACCACCCAGTCGCTGTACGTCCACCCGTCGGCGAGCACGGCGAAGACCTGCTGCGGGGGTGCGTCGATCACTTTCTCCACAAACGCCACGCCAACCCCGTACCCCGCCTCCGCCACGGCTAACGACGACTCCGGGTTAGCTTCTCGGGGGCGGCGGGTATCGCCGGACCGGGCCGGCGGAGTGCGGGACGCACCGGCCGTGGCAGCACCGGCGGAGGCGGCTCCGCCGAAGTTGATGTTTACTCCTCGGGGGGTCGGGAACCCGCCGCCCGTGCGACGGGACCACGAGCGGGATCAGTGCAGGTCAGCCCGGGTTGACCCGGGTGCTGACCGGCTCCCGTCCGGCCTGTACGACGCGGTGCTGCTGGATCGGGACGGCACGCTCGTCGAGGACGTGCCCTACAACGGCGACCCGGAGAAGGTCCGCCCGGTGCCCGGCGCGCGGGAGGCGCTGGACCGGTTGCGCGCGGCCGGGCTGCGCCTGGCCGTGGTCAGCAACCAGTCCGGCCTGGCCCGGGGCTACTTCACCGAGCGGCAGATGCGCGCCGTCAACGCCCGGGTGGAGGAACTGCTCGGGCCCTTCGACAGCTGGCAGATCTGCCCGCACGGCGAGCCGGACGGCTGCGGCTGCCGCAAGCCGGCGCCGGGTCTGGTGCACGCCGCCGCCCGGGCGCTCGGCACCACGCCGACCCGGTGCGTGCTGGTCGGCGACATCGGCGCCGACATGACCGCCGCCGCGGCGGCCGGCGCGGCCGGCATCCTGGTCCCCACCCCGGCCACCCGGGCGGCTGAGGTGGCTGCCGCGCCCACGGTCGCCCGCGACCTGCCGGAGGCGGCGACCGAGATCCTGCGCCGGGTGCGGCTGGTGGCCGCCCCCGGCTCCCCGCCACGGCGGGGCACCGTCCTCGTGGTGCGCAGCGACGCGGCCGGGGACGTGCTGGTCACCGGCCCCGGCATCCGCGCCGTCGCAGCCGGCGCCGACCGCGTCGTACTGCTCTGCGGACCACAAGGCCGCGCAGCCGCCGACCTGCTACCCGGCATCGACGAAATCATCGAATGGCCACTGCCCTGGATCGACGCCAACCCCCAACCCGTCGACCCCCACGACATGCACCACCTCACCACCCGACTCACCACCACCCACGCCGACGAAGCAATCATCTTCACCTCCTTCCACCAATCCCCCCTACCCCTCGCCCTGCTCCTACGCATCGCCGGCATACCCCACGTCACCGCCATCAGCGACGACTACCCCGGCACCCTGCTCAACATCCGCCACCACGTCCCCACCGGCATACCCGAACCCGAACGAGCCCTCTCCCTCGCCGCCGCCGCCGGATACACCCTCCCCACCGACGACGAACCGGGACTACGACTGCGTACCGACCGGCTGCCGCCCGTCCCGGCCGGGGCCGGCGAGCCGGGCTATGTCGTGCTGCACCCGGGCTCCTCCGTGGAGACCCGGGCCTGCCCGCCCGAGCTGGCCACCCGGATCGTCCGGGTGCTCAGCGCCGCCGGCTACCGGGTGGTGGTGACCGGTGGCCCGGACGAGCGGGACCTGACCGCGCGGGTCGCCGCCGCCGGCGGCGTGGACCTGGGCGGGCGTACCGGACTCGGTGAACTGGCCGCCGTCATCGCCCGGGCCGGCGCCCTGGTGGTCGGCAACACCGGGCCGGCGCACCTGGCCGCCGCGCTCGGCGTGCCCGTGGTCAGCCTCTTCGCCCCCACCGTCCCGTTCGGTCAGTGGGGACCGTACCGGGTGCCGACCGTCCGGCTCGGCGACGCCGGGGCGCCGTGTCGGGACACCCGGGCCACCCGCTGCCCGGTCCCCGGCCACCCGTGCCTGTCCGCCGTGGAGCCGGGGCGCGTACTGGAGGCGCTGCGGCTGCTCGGCGTACCCGCCGACGCGCCGGAGTCCGTCCTCGCCGGCCCGGTGGCCACCCGAACCGGCGGGGTGGTCGGATGAACATCCTGGTGTGGCACGTGCACGGGTCGTGGACCACGTCGTTCGTCCACGGCAAGCACCGCTATCTGGTGCCGGTCACCCCGGACCGGGGTCCGTACGGCCTCGGGCGGGCGCGGACCTACCCGTGGCCGGACAATGCCGTCGAGGTGACTCCCCAGCAGCTGCGCCGGTCCGAGGTGGACCTGGTGCTGCTCCAGCGCCCCGAGGAATTCGACCTGGCCTGCGAGTGGCTGGGCCGCCGGGTGGGCCGCGACGTGCCGGCGATCTATGTCGAGCACAACACCCCCAAGGGCGACGTGCCGAACACCCGCCACCCGATGGCCGACCGGGACGACCTGACCATCGCCCACGTCACCCA
>NZ_JBIDCT010000016.1:0-213634 GCF_043204735.1 Micromonospora sp. NPDC047740 | reverse complement strand
CATTCCGAACCCGGAAGCTAAGCCCTCCAGCGCCGATGGTACTGCACTCGGGAGGGTGTGGGAGAGTAGGACACCGCCGGACAAACTTTCCAGTCGAGGGCCGCCCCAGCAGGGTCGGCCCTCGACTGCGTTAGCGTCCTTGGCGACGCACTCAGGAAGGATGTACCTGTGAGTTCAGGACCGCACGGCGGAGATCGCCCCCGTCGTTACGAGGACCGCGCCGAGCGTGGGCAGGGGCGCGATGACGCCCGCCGCGACGACCGCCCCTCGTACCGGGGCAGCCGCGACGACCGCTCGGGCGGCTCGCGCGGCGGCTACGGCGGTGACCGCCGCGAGGGTGGCTTCCAGTCGGGCTCCCGCGACGGCGGCTTCCGCAGCGGCGAGCGTGCGGGTGGCTTCCGCGCCGGCCCGCGCGAGGGCGGTTCCCGCCGTGACGACCGTGACGGCGGCTTCCGCGGCGGTGAGCGTCGCGAGGGTGGCTTCCGCGGCGGTGACCGTGAGGGTGGCTTCCGTGGCGGTGAGCGCCGCGAGGGCTTCCGCCGTGACGACCGGGGCACCGGCTTGCGCCGCGACGACCGTCAGGGCGGCTTCCGCGGTGGCGACCGCCGGGATGACCGTGAGGGTGGCTTCCGTGGCGGTGAGCGCCGCGAGGGCTTCCGCCGTGACGACCGGGGCACCGGCTTGCGCCGCGACGACCGTCAGGGCGGCTTCCGCGGTGGCGACCGCCGGGATGACCGTGACGGTGGCCCGCGGGGCGCTGACCGCCGCGAGGGGGGCTTCCGGCGGGACGGCGGAGCGCCGCGCGAGGGCGGCTTCCGTGGCGGGGACCGTGAGGGCGGTTTCCGTGGTGGCGAGCGTCGCGAGGGCGGCTTCCGCGGCGGCGACCGTGAGGGCGGCTTTCGTGGCGGGGAGCGCCGCGAGGGTGGCTTCCGTGGTGGCGAGCGCCGTGAGGGTGGCTTCCGGCGGGACGACCGTGAGGGCGGTTTCCGTGGTGGCGAGCGCCGTGAGGGTGGCTTCCGGCGGGACGACCGTGAGGGCGGTTTCCGTGGTGGCGAGCGCCGTGAGGGCGGCTTCCGCGGCGGCGACCGTGAAGGTGGCTTCCGTGGTGGCGACCGTGAGGGCGGTTTCCGTGGTGGCGAGCGCCGTGAGGGCGGCTTTCGTGGCGGGGAGCGCCGCGAGGGTGGCTTCCGTGGTGGCGAGCGCCGTGAGGGTGGCTTCCGGCGGGACGACCGTGAAGGTGGTTTCCGTGGTGGCGAGCGCCGTGAGGGTGGCTTCCGGCGGGACGACCGTGAAGGCGGTTTCCGTGGTGGCGAGCGCCGTGAGGGCGGCTTCCGCCGCGACGACCGCGAGGGCGGCATCCGGGACGGCGAGCGCCGTGAGGGCTTCCGCCGTGACGGTGGGGCGCCGCGCGAGGGCGGTTTCCGTGGCGGGGAGCGCCGGGAGGGCGGCTACCGGGGCGGCCGGGAGCGTACCGAGCGGGACGGGGAGCGCCGGGGCTACGGCGACCGGCCGCGTCGGGACGACGGCCGGCAGGGCGGCTACGGGCCGCAGCGGGAACGGCGGGACGACCGGTTCGAGCGTGCCGAGGGAAGCACGGGCGAGCGGGCGGCGGAGCCGGCGCTGCCGGACGAGGTGGTCGCCAGCGACCTCGACTCCACCGTCCGGGCCGAGCTCCTGTCGCTGGCCAAGCCGGTGGCGGAGACCGTCGCCCGGCACCTGGTCGCGACCGGGCTGCTGATCGATGACGACCCGGCGGAGGCGCTGGCGCACGCCATGGCGGCCCGCCGGCTCGCCTCGCGGATCGCGGCGGTGCGGGAGGCGGTCGGGCTGGCCGCCTACCACGCCGGGGAGTGGCAGACCGCCATCGCCGAGCTGCGCACGTACCACCGGATGACCGGGCTGCAGAGCCACCTGGCGGTGCTGGCCGACTGCGAGCGGGCGCTGGGCCGCCCGGAGCGGGCGATCGACCTGTTCCGTGGCGCGGACCGGGAGAAGCTCGACCAGGCCGTCGCGATCGAGCTGCTGATCGTGGCCGCCGGGGCGCGGGGTGACCTCGGGCAGAAGGACGCGGCCGTGGCGATGCTCCAGGTGCGCGAGCTGACCACCGACTCGACCGAGGCGTGGGCCGGGCGGCTGCGCTACGCCTACGCGGACGCGCTGCTCGCCGTGGGTCGCCGCGAGGAGGCACGGGAATGGTTCTCCCGGGCCGCCGACGTGGACGCCGAGGGCGAGACCGACGCCGCGGAGCGACTGCTGGAGCTCGATGGCGTGATCATCGAGGGCGACGACGAGGACGACGAGGAGTTCGCGGCCGGGCCGGGTGCTCCGGGCGGCGTGCCGGCCCAGCCGGACGCCGACCTCACCGGCGGCTCCGCCGAGGACGCACTGGGCCGCCGGGACGACGACGCGGACGACCTCGACGACGAGGACGAGGACGACGAGTTCGACGAGGACGACGACCTCGACGGTGACGCGGACGAGGACGCCACCGGTGGCGACCGGGACGACAACGCCGACGACGAGGACGACGACCTGGACGACGACGACCTGGACGACGACGACCTCGACAGCGACGCGCGGCTGCGCGGCGGGGACCTCGACGGCGCGGACCTCGAGGGCGAGTCCGCCGGTTACCGCGACCGCAACGCCGCCGACCTCGGCGACGACGAGCTGACCGACGGCACCGCCCGGTCCCTCGCCGACGACGCCACGGCGACCGGGGATGCCACGACGGCCGACCCGGCTGACGGATCCGGCGACGGCTCGCCGGCCGGTTCCGCCGAGGCGGGCGGTACGGCGGAGGCGCCCCGCACCGCCGAGACGGACCGCAGCGCGGAGGCGGACCGCCGGTGACCGAAAACGCCGGGGAACGGCTGGTCGACGGGTACACCCTGGTCGTCTTCGACCTGGACGGGGTGATCTACCTGATCGACCGGCCGATCCCCGGCGCGGTCGAGGCGGTCGCCCGGCTGCACGCCGAGGGCCGGGCGGTGGCGTACGCGACGAACAACGCCTCGCGCCGTTCCAGCGAGGTGGCCGACCTGCTCACCGGCATGGGCGTGCCGGCCCGGCCGGAGGAGGTGCTCACCTCCGCCGCCGCGACCGCCGAGCTGCTGCGCGACCGGCTGCCGGCCGGCGCGCCGGTGCTGGTTGTCGGGGCGGAAGCGCTGCGTGCGGAGCTTCGCGCCGTCGGCCTGCGCCCGGTGGCGACCGCCGACGAGGAGCCGGCCGCCGTGGCCCAGGGCTACGGCCCCCAGGTCGGCTGGGTCGACCTGGCCGAGGCGTCCCTGGCGGTCCAGGCCGGCGCGCCCTGGTACGCGACGAACACCGACCGGACACTGCCCAGCCCGCGTGGCCCGTTGCCGGGCAACGGTTCCCTGGTGGCGGTGCTGCGTACCGCCCTGGGTCGGGATCCGGACGTGGTGGTGGGCAAGCCGGAACCGGCGCTCTTCGCCACCGCCGCCCGGCGCGCCGGCGAGGGGCGGGCCCTGGTGGTCGGCGACCGGCTGGACACCGACATTGAGGGCGCCCGCCGGGCCGGGCTGGACAGCCTGCTGGTGCTCACCGGCGTCAGCGGCCTGCCCGAGCTGCTGGCCGCCCCGGAGGAGCGCCGACCGGCGTACGTCTCCGTCGACCTGGCCGGGCTCTTCGACCCGGCGGCGGTGGTCCGGGTGCCGGGCGCGCCGGACGGTGGCGGCTGGTCGGTGAACATGGCCGACGGCGGGCTGATCCTGGACGGCGCGGGACGCCCGCTCGACGCGCTCGCCGCGCTCTGCACGGTGGCGTGGTCGACGGGTGTCGGCCCGCGGGTGCGGCCCGCGTCCCCGGCGGCGGCAGAGGCCCTCGCTGCGCTGGGCCGGCCCGACTGACCTCTCCGGGCGGCCGGATCCGCTTGGGTCAGAGCAGCTTGCGGAGCTTCATCAGGTCGAACGGGTTCGCCTTGATGGACACCCGCCGGGCGGCGAGCGCCTTGGCGAGGTCGAGTTGGCCGTGCACCAGCGCGACCAGGTCGTCGCTGGTGGCGTTCAGCGCGATCTTCGCCTTCGGGTCGTCGCCTTCGGTCAGGTCGACCAGCCGGCCGCCCTCCAGCTTGCCGTGGAACGCCGTGTCCAGGTCAGTGATCCGGCACGCCAGGGTGCGGTCCAGGTCGATCCGCTCCTGCGCCTCCGCGTGGCCGTTCAGCCGGGCAGCCAGCTCCTGCAACGCCTGCCGGCACTCGTCCACGCTGGCCACATCGTCTCCTCACCACGCCACGCCGTTTCCCCCCGGCACGGTACCGCAATGGGACGTCCGGGGTGCCCGGTAGCGTGAACACCTGCACACCCCGCCCCGTGGAAGGACTCAGGCATGCAGGACGCGTGGCGCGCCTATCTCGAGCTGGCCATGGGCCTGACGGAGGCGCCCCGGAAGAAGGCCCAGGACGCCGTGCGACGCGCGGTCGGCCAGGGCGGCGCCACCGCCGCCCAGCTCCAGGCCCTCGCCGAGGAACTGGTCTCCACCGGCCTGGCGAACCGGGAGGCGCTGACCAAGCTGATCCGCTTCGAGGTGGACCGGGCGCTGGGCGCGGTCGGGCTGGCCACCGCCGACGAGGTCGCCGAGCTGACCCGCCGGGTGCATGAGCTGGAACGGCAGCTGCGCGAGGCGAGGACCGCCCCGACCCCGGCCGAACCGGCCGCCGCGGCCCCGGTCTCCGCCCCGCCGGACCGACCGGCGCCCACCCCCGGCAAGGCGGTGGCGAAGAAGGCCGTGGCGAAGAAGGCGATCGCGAAGAAGCCGGCCGCGACGGTGTCGCGTACCTCGGCCGAGGCGGCGCCGGTCAGGCCGGCGAAGAAGGCGACCGGCCGCAAGCAGACCGGCGGTGCCGCGTCGTGACCGCCCCGTACCGCCCCGGGCCGCCGCCCGGCCCGCGTCCGGGTCCGCCCCCGGTCGGCCCCCGCCCCGGGTCGCCGCCGGGGGTACGGCCGGCGCCCGCCCCCGTCGAGGACGTGGGGGATGCCCGGCACCCGGCGGTGGACGCCGCGGTGCACGCCATGATCAACGCCGAGGCGCTCTCCCCGGCGGACCAGATCGCCCAGTACGAGGCGGCGTACGAGACGCTGCGCGAGACCCTGGCCAGCATCGACCAGGCCTGAGGAGAGGCGGAGAAGAACCACCCATGGCACGTCGTACCCGGCTGGATGCCGAACTCGTCCGCCGCGGCCTGGCCCGCTCCCGCGAGCAGGCCGCCGCGCTGGTGGAGGCCGGCCGCGTCCAGCTGCGGGGGGTGCCGGCCCGCAAGCCCGCCGCGATGGTCGACCCCGCCGACCCGCTGCTGGTCACCGGCGCCGACCCCACCGCCGAGTACGTCTCCCGCGGCGGCCACAAGCTGGCCGGGGCGCTCGCCGCGTTCGCACCCGGCGGGCTGACCGTCGCCGGCCGGCGCTGCCTGGACGCCGGCGCATCCACCGGCGGCTTCACCGACGTGCTGCTGCGCGCCGGCGCCGCCGAGGTGGTGGCGGTCGACGTCGGGTACGGGCAGCTGGCCTGGTCGTTGCGGAACGACGACCGGGTGCGCGTGTTCGAGCGCACCAACGTCCGTACCCTCACGCCGGAGGCCGTCGGCGGCGAGGTCGACCTGACGGTGGCCGACCTGTCGTTCATCAGCCTGCGGCTGGTGCTGCCGGCGTTGGCCGGCTGCACCACCCCCGCCGGCGACCTGGCGCTGATGGTCAAGCCGCAGTTCGAGGTCGGCAAGGAGCGGGTCGGCGCGGGTGGCGTGGTCCGCGACCCGGAGCTGCGCGCGGAGGCGGTGCTCGACGTGGCCGCCGCGGCGGCGCAGCTCGGCCTGGGGCTGGCCGGCGTCGCGGCGAGTCCGCTGCCGGGGCCGAGCGGCAACGTCGAGTTCTTCGTATGGTTACGCCGGGACGCGCCCGCCGCGGACCCCGAGCGGGTCCGCGCGGTGGTGGCCGCCGGCCCGCAGGGCTTCCCGCCTCCGGCCGACGCGCCGGAGCCCACGACCGAGGAGGTGTCCGGGTGAGCCGAACCGCGCTGCTGGTGACGCACACCGGGCGTCGGCGCAGCACCGAGCACGCCCGGGCGGTGGCGGCGGACCTCATCGCGGCCGGCTTCGAGGTGCGGGTGGTGGCCGAGGAGGCCGACGATCTGGACCTGCCCGGCGTGGTGCCGGTGACCGGACTGGAGGCCGCCGAGGGCGCCGAGATCGTCTTCGCGCTGGGCGGGGACGGCACCTTCCTGCGCGCCGCCGAGCTGGCCCGACCGGCGAAGGCGCCGCTGCTCGGCATCAACCTCGGCAAGGTCGGCTTCCTCGCCGAGGCGGAGATCGACGACCTGGACAGCGCGGTACGCGACGTGGTCGGGCGCAACTACACCGTGGACGAACGGCTCACCCTGGACGTGACCGCGGAGTTCGACGGCGGCCCGACCATCGAGTCGTGGGCGCTGAACGAGATCAGCGTGGAGAAGGGCGAGCGGGCCCAGATGCTGGAGCTGCTGGTCGACGTGGACGGCCGGCCGCTGTCCCGGTACGGCTGCGACGGCGTGGTCTGCGCGACCCCGACCGGCTCCACCGCGTACGCGTTCTCCGGTGGCGGTCCGGTGGTCTGGCCGGAGGTGGAGGCGTTGCTGCTGGTGCCGATCAGCGCGCACGCGCTGTTCAGCCGCCCCCTGGTGACCGCGCCGACGTCCACCTTCGCGATCACGGTGGACCCGTTCACCACCCTCGCGGTGCTCTGTTGCGACGGGCGGCGGGTGTACGACCTGCCCCCGGGAGCCCGGGTCACCGTGCGCCGGGGTGCGCTGCCGGTGCGCATCGTCCGGCTCAAGGCGCGGCCGTTCACCGACCGGCTGGTCGCCAAGTTCGACCTGCCGGTGCAGGGCTGGCGGGGCAGCCGCCGCTGAGTGCGGGCTCAGCGGTCGGGGTGTGCCGGCATCGTCCGGTCGGCGTACCCGTGCCGCGTCGCCAACGGGTTACGGTAGGAGCCTCCCCCGACGGCGGTGTGCCGCCGCCGGGGCCGGCAGCGACCGTCGAGTGGGCGGTCATCGGGGCGTACGGGCTGCGCTGAGGTGGAGTCCGGGCGGGGCGGTAGGCCCGTGTCCGCCCGGACGCGCGGCCCGGCGGCCGTGGGCCTGGCCAGGGGGTGGTCGGGACCGCGGCGGTCGGGGTGCTGGAGGAGTCGCGGGCCGGCCGCGGCGGGCGGACCGGTTGAGCCGGACCCGATCGGGTGTCGACCCCGATCAGGTCGGTGGATCGGCGAGCCGTCGCCGGAGGAAGCGACGGCTCACGAGCCGAGCGGCGAAGCGCTCGTCCGGCACCCCGGCCATCAGCCACACCGTCCCCGATCGGCAACCCGCCGGCCATCCGGCGCTCCGACCCCGGACGGCCGTTGTCCACCTGGCGACATGTCGCCGATGCGGCAGGCCGCAGCTAGTGACCTTCTGATGATCTCCGTCGCAGACTCCGAGCGGTCGGTCTCCTGGGACCGGCCCTCGGAGTAGAGGAGCGCATCGCATGCACTGGCCCCCACGCTGGCTCGCCGCCGGCGCGGTCGGCGCGCTGGTGGTCGGGTTCGCCGCACCGGCGTCCGCCGACCCGCCCGCCCGGACCACCGCCCCGGCACCGGCCGCGTCCATCCCGGGCGCCGCGCCCGCCCGCATCACCCTCATCACCGGCGACCGGGTCGAGTTGGCCCAGGCGGCCCCCGGTCGGGTCGCCGCCACCGTCCACCCCGGCCCTGGCCGCGAGCGGATCACCTTCCAGACCGTGTCGGCCGACGGTGGGCTGCGCGTTCTGCCCAGCGATGTCGTGCCTTACGTCTCCGCCGGGGTGCTCGACGCCGACCTGTTCGACGTGCAGAAGCTGGTCGCCGAGGGGTACGGCGACGCCGCGCAGGGAGCACTGCCGCTGATCGTCCGCTACCAGGAGCCGGCCGCCGGCCGGCTCCGACCGCTGGCCGGGGCCACCGCCGCCCGGCCGCTCGAGAGCATCAACGGCGCGGCGCTGCGCGTCGCCACGGGCGACCTCGGCCAGCTGTGGAGCACGCTGAAGGTCGCGCCGGCCGCGCGGACCGCCGTGGACGGGCCGGTCCGGCTCGGCGCCGGCATCGCCCGGGTCTGGCTTGACGGGCGGGTCCACCCGGCGCTGGAGCACAGCGTGCCGCAGATCGGGGCCCCCGCCGCCTGGGCGGCCGGCCGGGACGGCGCGGGCGTCCGGGTCGCGGTCCTCGACACCGGAGTCGACGCCACGCACCCCGACCTGGCCGGCCGGATCGCCGAGACGCAGGACTTCACCGGCGGCGGCAGCGCCCGTGACGGGCACGGCCACGGCACCCACGTGGCGGCCACCATCGCCGGCAGCGGCGCCGCGTCCGGCGGGCTGCGCAAGGGCGTCGCGCCCGGCGCGAAGCTGCTGATCGGCAAGGTGCTCGACGACGGCGGCAGCGGCTACGACTCGGGGATCATCGCGGGCATGGAGTGGGCCGCCCACTCCGGCGCGAAGGTGATCAGCATGAGCCTCGGCGGCCCGGCCACCGACGGCACCGACCCGATGAGCCAGGCGGTCAACGACCTCACCGCCGAGACCGGCGCGCTGTTCGTGATCGCCGCCGGGAACGAGGGCGAGGCGGGCACCGTCGGGACGCCGGGCGCGGCCGCCGCGGCGCTCACCGTCGGTGCGGTGGACCGCGACGACAACCTGGCCGACTTCTCCAGCCGTGGTCCGCGCCTGGGCGACAACGGCCTGAAGCCGGAGATCACCGCGCCGGGCGTCGGCATCGTCGCCGCCCGCGCCGCCGGCACCGCCATGGGTACGCCGGTGGACGACGCGTACACGCGGGCGTCGGGGACGTCGATGGCGACCCCGCACGTCGCCGGCGCGGCGGCGATCCTCGCCCAGGAGCACCCGGACTGGACCGCCGGGAAGCTCAAGGACGCGCTGGTCAGCACGACGAAGGCGAACCCTGCGCTGACCGTCTTCGAGCAGGGCGGCGGCCGGGTCGACGTGGCCCGCGCGCTGGGCCAGCGGGTGTACGGCTCGGCCACCGCCGACTTCGGCCGGCTGTACACCGGCGGTGTGGCGGTGGAGCGGACCGTGACGTACACCAACGGCACCGGCGCGGCGCAGACCCTGCGGCTGGCGTTGCAGCTGCGCAACCTGGACACCGGTGCGGCCGAGCCGGACGGGGTGTCGCTCGACGGTGCGGAGGTGGCGGTGCCGGCCGGCGGCAGCGTGAACGTCCCGCTGCACGCCGACCCGGTGAAGCTGGACCGGGGGGTGTACGGCGGGTGGCTGGTGGCGACCGGTGCGGACGGTGTCGCGGTGCGCACCGCCGTCGGCCTGACCCTCAGCGGCCCGCTGCACACCGTCACCATCAAGGCGCTCGACATGCAGGGGCAGCCGGGCGGCGCATCGGTGGTGACCCTGTTCGGCGAGCACCGGGAGTCCGACTGGCTCGGCTACCTCTTCCGCGGGATGGAGTGGCAGGTGCAGGTCGAGGAGGGCCCGTACCTGCTTCAGGGGCTGATCGAGCACGGCGTCCCGCTGGACGAGCAGCTCACCCTGGTCACCGACCCCGAGCTGACTGTCGACCGGGATCTGACCCTGGTGCTCGACCCGCGCAAGGGCACGCCGGTGCGCATCGAGACGCCGAAGCCCAGCGAGCAGCGGGACACGCTCAGCTTCTACGAGCACCGCGTCTTCGGCAACGGCCGGCAGGTCGATCACGGCGTGATGGCGTTCAGCACGGTCCAGCAGGTGAACGTCACGCCGACCCGGCCGGTGCGCCAGGGCGAGTTCGAGTTCGCCTCCCGCTGGCAGTTGGTCGCCCCCATGGTGGACGCCCGGGTCAGCAACGTCTCCGGTCCGCTGGACATCAACCTGCTGGGTCGGTCGCCGGCCCCGGCGGGCCGGCGGAAGCTGCCGCTGGTCTGGGCGGGTGACGGCAGCGCCGCCGAGCTGGCCCGGGCCGGGGTTCGGGGCGCGGCCGCGCTGGTCGCCGGTAGCTACGACCGTGCCGAGGGGGACCAGATCGCCGACGCCGCGGCGGCCGGCGCCGCGATGGTGCTCATCGTCCGCGTGGCGGACGACAGCGCGTGGACGGTCTGGCGCCCGGATGGGGACCGGCTGCCGATTCCGGCGCTGGTGGTCGCGTACGACGACGGGCAGCCGATGATCGCGGCGGCGAAGAGCGGCCGGGCCACCCTGGACGTGGCGCTGACCGTGGACAGCCCCTACCTCTACGACGTGTGGCAGGTGTCGCAGGGGCGGGTCCCGGATCGGATCGTGCACCGGGTCACCGCGGACAACACCGCCGAGGTGACCGCCCGCTACGCCGACACCGGCGGGTTCGACTGGGCTAGCGAGCAGCGGTTCGGGTGGCGTCCCTGGCAGCAGTACTCGTGGAACGATGACCAGCGGATGGTGCGTACCGGCAGCGTGCGGCAGGAGTTCGTCAGCGCCGGGGACTCCTGGTGGCAGCAGCGGGTGCTGCACCGGCTGCCCTGGTCCGACTGGGGTCCGCTGGTCGGCGGGCTCGTCCAGCCGCCTCGGCGGTACGCCGCCGACGACCGGGTCACCGAGACGTGGCACGGCGCGGTGGTCCGGCCGGCCGTGCCGGCGGGCGGCGGGGCGCCGGTGCCCACGCGTACCGGCGACACCCTGAACCTGCGGGTGGCCGAGTTCGTTGACGCGGACGGCCATTCCGGACCGGCCCGGTTCAGTGAGGAGTGGGACCGGGTGCAGGCCCGGCTGAGCCGGGACGGGGAGCAGATCGCCGACCTCTCCAGCGGCTGGGCACCGGTGCCGACCACCCCGGGTGCGGCCCGCTACCGGCTGGACCTCAGCACCGAGCGGTCCTCCGAGGAGTGGCGCTGGGCCACGCGTACCGACACGGCGTGGCAGTTCACTTCGGCCCGGCCGGCCGGGGATGCCGCCCAGCCGCTGCCGCTGCTGCAGGTGGACTACCAGGTCCCCGCCGACCTGCGCGGCGAGGTGCCCGGCGGTCGACCGCACCAGCTCGGGCTGACCGTGCGCCAGCCGGCCGGCGTGCCGGTGCCGACGGGCGTCGGGATGCGGGTCGAGGTGTCCTTCGACGCCGGGCGGACCTGGCAGTCGGTGCCGGTCCACGGCTCGGGCACCCGGTTCACCGCCATGGTGCCGGCCGGGCGCGGCACGGTGTCGTTGCGGGTGCACGCCGATGACCGCGCCGGCGACAGCGTCGACCAGACCGTGCTCGACGCGTACGGGCTGCGCTGACCGGGGCGGGGCGGGGCGGCTCCCGGCCGTCCCGCCCCGTCGCCTCAGATCCAGCCCCGGCGCGCGGCCTGGAAGGCCAGCCCCGGCCGGGTGTCCACGCCGGCGACGGTCATCAGGTCGGCCAGCCGCCGCTGCACGGTACGGCGGCTCACCCCCAGCTGGGAGGCGATGGACTTGTCCGGGACGCCGGCCACGAACAGGGCGAGCAGCCGAACCTCGTCGGGGTCCGGCCGGTAGCCGTCGACGGCCGGCCCGTCGGCCGGCGGGGCGGACGAGCGCAGCGGCGTGGATATCCGCCAGTAACTCTCGAAGAGGGCGATCAGCGCGTCGAGCAGTTGGCTGCGGCCGATCACCGCGGCGCTCGGTTCGCCGCTCTCGCGGTCCGGCACCAGCGGGCAGATCGCCGTCCGTCCGTCCACGATGGCCAGCCGCACCGGCAGCCGGTCCAGCACCCGGGCCTGCTCTCCGGCGCGTACGCCCCGCTCGATGTCCTCGAGCCCGCCCGGTTCGAGGAGCATCTCGCGCTCGTAGATGGCCCGGTAGCGCACCCCGCGGGCCAGCGCGTCGAACTCCTCGACGTTGTCCTGGCCGGGCATGGCCAGCGGGTTGGCCCGGCAGAACCAGAGCACCTCGACCCGGGCGCCGTTCTGCGCGTCCCGCAGGCGCTCGCGGAGCATCCGCGCCCCGGTGATCACCTCCACCAGGTGGTCGGCGTCGTGCCGCCGCATCCCGGCGCGGTACTCCTCGGTCAGCTGGGTGACCGCCGACCGGGCCGCCTCCAGCGCCTCCTGCCGGCGCAGCAGCGCCTCACCGAGCGGGACGTCGGGGGCCAGCGGCCGCAGCGGCGCGTCCGGCTCCGGCCCGATCGGCAGCACCAGCCCCTTGCCGCGCAGGGCCTCGAGCTGCGCGACGACCTCCGCGCGCGGCCAGCGGAGCCGTTTGACGAGCTCCCCGACCCGGGCCGTGGTGAGCTGGACGAGGGAGCGGTACAGCTCCTCCTCGCCGGGGGTCAGGCCGATCACGTCCAACACGGGGCAGAACTGTACGACGTCAACCGCCATGCCCCGATGCGGCGTCGCCGGCTGGTCAACTGTCGGGGGCCGCGTCTACTGTCAGGTGCTGTGCTGGAAGAGCTGCGCATCACCGGACTGGGCGTCATCGAGGACACCACGCTGCCGTTGACCGGCGGGATGAACGTCATCACCGGCGAGACCGGTGCGGGCAAGACCATGGTGGTGACCGGCCTCGGCCTGCTCTTCGGCGGTCGGGCCGACGCCGGTCGGGTGCGCGCCGAACCGGGCCGCGCGGTGGTCGAGGGGCGGCTGCGCCTGCTCGGCCGGGTAGCCGAGACGGTGCACGCCCGGGTCACCGACGCCGGCGGCGAGCCCGACGAGGACGGCTCGCTGCTGCTGAGCCGTACGGTCACCGTGGAGGGCCGTTCGCGGGCGCATCTGGGCGGCCGGAGCATGCCGGTGTCGATGCTCGGCGAGGTGGGCGAGCAGGTGGTGGCGGTGCACGGCCAGTCCGACCAGCTCCGGCTGCTGCGCCCGGCCGAGCAGCGGGCCGCGCTGGACCGGTTCGCCGGCCCGGAGCACGAGAAGCTGCTCGACGCGCTGCGCGAGGCGTACACCCGGTGGCGGGCGGTGGTCGACGACCTGGCCGACCGGCGGCGCAACGCCCGCGAGCGCAACCAGGAGGCCGACCTGCTCCGCCTCGGCCTCGACGAGATCACCCGGGTGGACCCGCAGCCCGGCGAGGACGACGAGCTGAAGGCGGAGGCGCAGCGCCTGGAGCACGCCGAGGGGCTGCGCACCGCGGCCCAGCTCGCCCAGCAATGCGTGGCCGGCGGGGTCGAGGCGGCCGACGACACTCCCGACGCCACCGCACTGCTCGGCACCGCCCGGCGCACCCTGGAGGCGCAGGCCGGCACCGACCCGGCGCTCGGCGAGCTGGCCGTCCGGCTGGAGGAGGCGGCCACCCTGGTCGCCGACGTCTCCGCGGAGCTCTCCGCGTACCTGGCCGCGCTGGACGCCGACCCGGCCCGCCTGCAGGCCGTCTACGAGCGGCGGGCCGCACTGCGCGGGCTGACCCGCAAGTACGCCGACGACGTCGACGGGGTGATCGCCTGGGCCGAGCGGGCCCGCACCCGACTGTCCGACCTGGACACCTCCGACGAGCTGCTCGACGAGCTGGAGAAGGAGTCGTCCCGGCTGGCCGGGGAGGTGGCCGAGCTGGCCGGGCGGGTCGCCAGCTCGCGTCAGGAGGCGGCGGTCCGCTTCGCCGGGCAGGTCACCGTCGAGCTGGCCGGGCTGGCCATGCCGCACGCCCGGATCGAGGTGGCGGTGCTGCCGCGCCCGGTGGGGCGGGCCGAGCCGAGCCTGTCGGTCAACGGGGTGGAGGCCGGCGTCGGCCCGGACGGCGCCGACGAGGTGGAGTTGCGCCTGCTGGCCCACCCGGGCGCGCCCGCGCTGCCGTTGCAGCGGGGCGCCTCCGGCGGTGAGCTGTCCCGGGTGATGCTCGCCATCGAGGTGGTCTTCGCCGGTTCCGGTGGCCCGCCCACCCTGGTCTTCGACGAGGTCGACGCGGGCGTCGGCGGCCAGGCCGCGGTGGAGATCGGCCGGCGGCTCGCCCGGCTGGCCCGCAGTCACCAGGTCCTCGTGGTCACCCACCTGCCGCAGGTCGCCGCGTTCGCCGACCGGCACCTCGTGGTGGCCAAGGACACCGGGGGAGCGGTGACCACCAGTGGGGTACGTGTGGTGGAGGACACTGAGCGGGCCCGGGAGTTGGCCCGGATGCTCGCGGGTTTGCCCGATTCCGATCTGGGTATCGCCCATGCCGAGGAACTCCTGGCCGTGGCGGCCAAGGAAAGGCGCCCGTGATCCCCGGATTGTGAGCGCAAGCACACCAGCGTGCGCCGTGGTGTGCTTCCCTGGGTAGGCGGCCCTGCTCAGGCATGTCGCGACAGCAATACCTGCCTCACATGCCAGGATGGTCACGATGCGTCTACCCACGTTGCGCCGGACCCGGAACGCGGAACCGGGCTCAGTCCTCGGCACCGCGCGCCTCGACCGCCGGACGAAGCGGCTGGTCGGCCGGCTCCGTCCCGGGGACATCGCGGTCATCGACCACGTCGACCTGGACCGGGTGGCGGCCGACTCGCTGGTCGCCGTCGGGGTCGCCGCCGTGCTCAACGCCAAGCCCTCGGTCTCCGGGCGGTACCCGAACCTGGGCCCCGAGGTGCTGATCTCCGCCGGTATCCCGCTCCTGGACGACCTCGGCGAGAGCGTCTTCGAGCAGATCCGCGAGGGCGACCAGGTCCGGATCGAGGGGAACACGGTCTACGTCGGCGAGGAGCCGGTGGCGCACGGCGCGCTCCAGGACGCCGAGACGGTGGCCAAGTCGATGGCCGACGCCCGGGAGGGGCTGTCGGTGCAGTTGGAGGCGTTCGCCGCCAACACGATGGACTACCTCAAGCAGGAACGCGACCTGCTGCTCGACGGCGTCGGCGTACCGGACATCGAGACCCAGGTCCAGGGCCGGCACTGCCTGATCGTGGTACGGGGATACGACTACAAGGCCGACCTGGACGTGCTGCGCCCGTACATCCGGGAGTTCAAGCCGGTGCTGATCGGCGTGGACGGCGGCGCCGACGCGCTGGTCGAGGCGGGCTACACCCCCGACATGATCATCGGTGACATGGACTCGGTCACCGACGACGTGCTGCGCTGCGGTGCCGAGGTGGTCGTGCACGCCTACCCGGACGGCCGGGCGCCCGGCCTCGCCCGGGTGACCGCCCTCGGGGTGCCGGCGATCACCTTCCCGGCCGCGGCCACCAGCGAGGACCTGGCCATGCTGCTGGCCGACGAGAAGGGCGCCTCGCTGCTGGTGGCCGTCGGCACCCACGCCACCCTGGTGGAGTTTCTCGACAAGGGCCGGGGCGGCATGGCCTCGACCTTCCTGACCCGGTTGAAGGTAGGCGGCAAGCTGGTCGACGCCAAGGGGGTGAGCCGGCTCTACCGCCAGGGCATCTCCGGTTCCTCGCTGCTGCTGCTGGTCCTGTCGGCGGTGGCCGCGATGGCCTCCGCGGTGGCGGTCTCCACGGTCGGGAAGGCGTATTTGGGCGTGGTCTCCGAATGGTGGGACAATTTTGTGTTCCAACTCGGCCAGCTCTTCTAGCCCCCGACCGATCAAGAGGCTGCAAGCGTGATCAATTTCCGCTACCACGTGGTGTCCCTGACCGCGGTCTTCCTGGCGTTGGCGATCGGCCTGGTGGTCGGCACGGCCGCCCTGAACGGGCCGGTCGCCGACTCGCTCAAGGAGAACGTCAACGCGCTGCGCAAGGACAACCAGCAGATGCGCCAGACGGTCAACAGCCTCCAGAAGGAACTGGACATGGAGGAGGACTTCGCCGCCGAGACGGCGCCGCTCATCCTCCCCGGCAAGCTGGCCGGCCGCCGGGTGCTGGTGGTCAGCCTGTCCACCGGCCGGGAGCACACCGAGGGCGTGGTGAAGATGCTCCAGCTCGCCGGGGCCAATGTCACCGGCCGCATCGACATCCAGGACAAGTTCATCAGCCCGGACAGCGCGACCAACAACAACCTGCTGGAGTTGGCCGTCACCGCCGCCCGCCCCAACAGCGTGCCCACCGGCAACCTGCCGGGCAACGGGCACGGCGTGGAGACCTCCAGCGCCCTGCTGGCCAGCGTCCTGCTGGACCGGCCGGCGGGCAGCCCGCCGGTCACCGACGCCGATCGGAAGGTGGTTCTGCAGACGTACGCGACCGCCGGGTACCTCACCTCGGAGAACAACAAGGTCGCGGGGCCGGCCGAGGCGGTCGTGCTGGTCACCGGGCAGCCGTACGTCGACAAGGACTCGGCGAAGAAGGACGAGTCGGTGGTGAAGATCGCCGAGCAGTTCGACCACAACGGCGCGCTCGTCGTCGGCGGCATGGGCTCGGCCGGCGGCAACGTGGTCGCCGTGGTCCGGGGCGACCCGGTGCTCTCGCAGACCATCTCGACCGTCGACAACGCCAACACCGTGCAGGGTCAGGTCGTCACCGCGCTCGCCCTGGTGCAGCAGCTGACCGAGAAGAAGGCCGGCCAGTACGGTGTCGGGGACAACGCCGCGGGCGGGCTGCTGCCTAAACTGCCGCAGTGACCGAGCGGGCGTCCGCTCTGCACCGCGTCGCGCTGGGTATCCGGATCGGAGGAGTCGCGTGAGACTGGGTCGGCTGCTGGCCGTCGGCGCGGGGGCGGTAGCCGCCCGCTACGTGCTGCGGGCGGTGGGTACATCGCCGGGCGCGCCGGCGCTCGAGCGCACCAACTTCCGCGGTCGCACAGTCACCCTGGCCGCCGGTCCGGCCCTGGCCGTCGGAGCCGCCACCGCGGGCGCACTCGGCGCGGGCAGCGCCCCTGCCGGCGCCGCCGCCCTGGTCGCCGGCGTGGGCGCCGGCACGGTCGGGCTGTACGACGACGTCGTCGGCGCGCGGCCCGAGCAGAAGGCGGCCAAGGGCTTCGCCGGGCACCTGGCCGCGCTGCGCGAGGGCCGGGTCACCGCCGGGCTCGTGAAGATCGTCGGGGTGGGGGCGGCCGGCCTCGGCGCGGCCGCGCTGCTCGCCGCCGACCGCCGGGTCGCCGCCCATCCCCGCCGGCAGCGCGCCGGCGCCTTCGGCCGCGGGCTGGACGTGCTGCTCGGCGCCGGCGTGGTGGCCGGCACCGCCAACCTGGTCAACCTGCTCGACCTGCGCCCCGGCCGGGCGCTCAAGTCGGGGATGCTGCTCGGCACGCCGCTGTCCACCGGCCCGTACGGCGGCATCGCCGCGGGCGCGGTCGGGGCCGCCGCCGGGCTGATCCGCGACGACCTCGACGAGCGGGTGATGCTGGGCGACAGCGGCGCGAACGCGCTCGGCGCGCTGCTCGGGGTGAGCCTGGCCGCGCGTACCGGGCCGCTGGGCCGGGCCGGCGTCCTCGCCGTGCTCGCCGCCCTCACCGCCGCCAGCGAGAAGGTCAGCTTCACCCAGGTGATCCAGCAGACCCCGGGGCTGCGGGAACTCGACGCGCTGGGCCGGCTCGACGACTGACGTGACGAAACCGGCCCCCCTCGCCGGCACCGGCCGGGTGGCCGGAGCGGCCGCACTCATCGCCGTCCTCACCGTGGTCAGCCGGCTCGCCGGCTTCGGCCGGACCGCCGTCTTCACCTGGACGCTCGCCCCCACCGACCTCGGTGGCGCGTACGTGGTGGCGAACAACCTGCCGAACTTCATCTTCGAGATCGTGGCGGGCGGGGCGCTGGCCAGCCTCGTCGTGCCGCTGCTGGCGGCGGCGGCCGACCGGGGCGACCGGCGGGCCGTGGCCGCCACCACCGGTGCCCTGCTCACCTGGGTGCTCGCCCTGCTGGTGCCGCTGGCCGTGCTGGTCGCGCTGCTCGCCGACCCGCTGGTCGCGCTGCAGGGCTCCGGCCTCAGCGAGGTGCAGCAGCAGGCCGGGGCGCGGATGCTGCGGCTGTTCGCGCCCCAGCTGCCGCTGTACGGCGTCGGCATCGTGCTGACCGGCGTGCTCCAGGCGCACCGGCGGTTCGCCTGGCCGGTGATCGCCCCGCTGCTATCCAGCGTCACCGTCATCGCGGTGTACCTCGGCTTCACCGCCGTGGAGGGGCGACTGGCCACCGTGGCGACGGTGGGCGGGGGTGGTGAACTGCTGCTCGCCGGCGGCACGACACTCGGCGTGGTGGTGCTCTCGCTCTCCCTGCTCGTCCCGCTGCGCCGGCTGCGGCTGCCGCTGCGGCCCGGCTTCCGGTTCCCCGCCGAGGCCCGCGCCCGGGTCGGTGCGTTGGCCGTCGCCGGGCTGGTGACCGTCGCCGCCCAGCAGGTCGCCCTGATCGTGGTGCTCAACCAGGTCTCCTACGGGTCGAAGGCCAACCCGGGCATCTACAACATCGCGCAGACCATCTACTTCCTGCCCTGGTCGGTGCTGGCCGTGCCGCTCGCCGTGGCCGCGTACCCGACCCTGGCGGCAGCCCGGGCGGCCGGCGACGAGCGGACCTACCGAGCCACCCTGGCCCCGGCGGTGCGTGGGGTGGTGCTGTTCAGCCTGCTCGGCGCCGCCGCGCTGGTCGGCACGGCGATCCCCGTCGGGCACTTCTTCTTCGCGCCCGAGGCCGCCGGTACGGCCGCAGCCGCGATCGCCGGTTTCGCCCCCGGTCTGCTCGGCTACGGCCTGTTCGCCGTCCTCACCCGGGCCCTCTACGCCCGGGGGGAGACCCGCTCGGCGACCGCCGCCACCGCGGTCGGCTGGCTGACCGTGCCGGTCCTGGCGGTCCTGCTCGGGCATCTGATGCCGTTGGCCGACCGGGTGCTGGCGGTGGCCCTCGCCACCTCCGCGGGCATGCTGCTGCTCGGCGGCCTGCTGATCGCCGCCGTGGTCCGCTCCGCCGGCCGGGCCGCCCTGGCCGGCGTCGGTCGGGCCGGGGCCGCCGGCCTGCTCGCCGCTGCGGTCGCGGGGCTCGGCGGGGCCGCCACCGCCCGCTGGCTCGCCGGCCTCGGGACCCCGACGGCAGCCGGGGCGCTCGTGCAGGGCATGCTGTCCGGGGCCGTGGTCGGCGCCCTGTTCCTCGCCGTAGCCTGGCTGACCGATGCGCGGGACGTGCGGCCGCTGCTCACGGCCGTGACCCGTCGGCTCGGGCGGCGACGGCCGGCTGCCGCCGACACGCCGGAGGAGCAACGCCCCCCGGAGCGGGGCGACGGGAAGGAGACTCTTACCCGGTGAGCGCGAGGAGTGGCCGGGTTTGCGAGCCCCGCAGTCGCGAACGGAGGGGGCGCACGGTGAGCGCGAGGAGTGAGCCGGGTTTGCGAGCCCCGCAGTCGCGAACGGAGGGGGCGCACGGTGAGCGCGAGGAGTGAGCCGGGTTTGCGAGCCCCGCAGTCGCGAACGGAGGGGGCGCAATGACGGACGCCTCGTCGGCGCTGCGGTGGCCCGGCTCGGTCGCCCTGGTGCTCGCCTCCAGCACCGGCGGGGTGGGCCAGCACATCCGCTCGGTGGCCCGCGGCCTGACCGCCGCCGGCGCGTCCGTGCTGGTCTGCGGCCCGGCCGCCACCCAGGACCAGTTCGACTTCACCGGGGTGGGTGCCCGGTTCGCGCCGGTGGAGATCCCGGCCAGCCCCACCCCGGCCGACGCGCGGGCGGTCGCCGCGCTGCGCCGGGCGCTGTCCGGCGCCGAGGTCGACGTCGTGCACGCCCACGGGCTGCGGGCCGGCCTCGTCGCCGTCCTCGCCCGGCCGGCCGCCCCGCTGGTGGTCACCTGGCACAACGCCGTCCTCGCCGGCGGGCTGCGCGGCCGGCTGTCCCGGCTCGCCGAGCGGATCGTGGCCCGCTCCGTGCGGGTCGCCCTGGGCGCCTCCGACGACCTGGTGGCGCGGGCCGCCGCCCTGGGCGCCGCCGACGCCCGCCTCGCCCCGGTCGCCGCGCCGACACTGCCTCCGCCGCGCCGCCGCCGGGCCGCCGTCCGCGCCGAGTTCGGGGTCGCCGCCGACCGCCCGCTCATCCTCTCCGTGGGCCGGCTGCACCCGCAGAAGCGGTACGACATCCTGGTCGACGCCGCCGCCCGGTGGCGTACCCGGCACCCGGCGCCGGTGGTGGTGATCGCCGGCAGCGGGCCCGCGTACCTCCAGCTCGCCGCGCGGATCTCGGCCGCCCGGGCCCCGGTGACCCTGCTCGGGCACCGCACCGACGTGGCCGACCTGCTCGCCGGCGCCGACCTCGCCGTGGTGACCAGCGACTGGGAGGCCCGGCAGCTGTTCGCCCAGGAGGCGTTGCGCGCCGGCGTACCGCTGGTGGCGACCGCCGTCGGTGGCCTGCCGGACCTGGTCGGCGACGGCGCGGTGCTGATCCCGCCGGGCGACGTCGACGCGGTGGACACGGCGGTGCGCGCCCTGCTGGACGACGAGGCCGGGCGGGCCGACCTGGCCCGCCGCGGCGCCGCCCGGGCGGCGACCTGGCCGACCGAGGCGGACACGGTGGCCACCCTGGCCGCCCTCTACGCCGAACTGGCGCCCGAGCTGTCAACGGGGACCCGGTGATGCTGCGTCGACTGACCCCGGTCCTGCTGACCCTGCTGGTGGTGGTGCTCGGCGTCACCGCGCTGACCGCCCGGCCGCAGCACGGCAGCCCCGGCCGCAGCGCCGACTTCGTGGTGCTGGCCGGGGTGGCCGGGCTGCGCTGGGACGACGTGGACCCGGAGACCACCCCCACGCTGTGGCGGATGGCGGAGGAGGGCTCCATCGGCTCCCTCTCGGTACGCTCCGCGCACCGGCCCACCTGCCCGGTCGACGGCTGGCTCACCCTCGGCGCGGGCAACTTCGCCGCCTGGAACGGCAGCCGCCCGGCGGGTGGCTGCCCGGCCGCCGGAGTGACCGTCGAGCGGCCCGACAGCATCGGCGCCAACCTGCCCGACCAGGAGAGCGTCGTCGCGTACAACCAGGACAAGCTCGCCTGGGGGGCCACCCCGGGCGCGCTGCCCGAGTCCGTGCGCTGCTCGGTGGCGGTCGGGCCGGGTGCCGCGGTGGCCGCCGCCCGCCCGTTCGGCCGGGTCGACCGGTACGAGCCGGTCCTGCCCGCCGCTCCGGCGCGGCTGCTCGGCTCGTGCGTGCTGAGCATCGTCGACCTGGGCAGCGTCGACGGCGAGAACCCGGCGACCCGGGCCGCCCAGGCCCGGCAGGTGGACGCCCAGCTCGCCCGGGTGCTCGCCGCCCGGCCGCCCCGCTCGGCGGTGCTGGTCGCCGGCGTCGGCGACACCGAGGCGCCGTCCCGGCTGCAGGTGGCCATCGCCCACGGTCCGGGCTGGGAGCAGGGCTGGCTGACCTCGCCGAGCACCGGCCGGGAGGGCTACCTGCAACTGGTCGACCTGGCCCCGACCGCCCTGGCCGCGCTGGGCCGGCCGATGCCCGAGCGGCTCTTCCTCGGCCGTCCCGCCGTCTCGGTCGGCGGCCGGCCGGACGACCTGCGTACCGCGATCGACGCGCCGGCCAACGCGGACCGCGAGGCAGCCGCCCAGCGCCGCGTCGCCGGCTGGTTCTTCGGTCTGCTCGCCGCCGCCCAGGTGGCCCTCGCCGTCGCGGTGCTGCCCCTGCTGCGCCGGGCCCGCCGGCATGCCGGCCCGCACGGACCCGAACCGGTGTCCCGGCGGGTGGTGGCGGTCGTGGAACTGCTGCTGATCGCCGCCGCGCTTGCCGTGCCGGCCGCCCTGCTCGCCGATGCGGCGCCGTGGTGGCGGGGGGAGTACGCCGGCTGGTGGTTCGGCCTGGTGACCGTCCTGCTGATCGTCGGTGGCACGGCCGCCGTCCGGCTCAGTCCGGGCTACGAGCGCACCCTCGGCCCGCTCGGCGCGGTGGCCGGCCTGGCCGCGCTGGTGGTCGGGGTGGACGTGCTCACCGGCTCCCGGTTGCAGCTCAACGGCGTGGTCGGATACTCCGCCCTGGAGGGCGGCCGGTACACCGGGCTGGGCACCGTCGGGCTCGGCGTGTTCGTCGCCGGCTCGCTGCTCTGCGGGGGCTGGCTGGCGCAGCGCGTGCCCCGGGCCTGGCGCCTGATGGTGATGGTCGCGGTCGGCGGCGCCGCCGTGGTCGTCGTGGGCAGCCCGTACCTGGGGGCGGACTCGACCGGCGCGATCGCGCTCACCGCCGGGGTGAGCGTCGCCGCCGCGATCTGCACCGGTGGCTGGCTGACCGTGAGCCGGCTGGCCTGGGCCACCATGGCCGCGCTGGCGCTGACCATCGGCTACGCGGTCGTCGACCTGCGCCGGCCGGCGGTCGAGCGGGGCAGCGTCGGCCGTTTCCTGGCCGCGCTCGGCGACGGCACCGGCGGGCTCACCGTGCACCGCTCCAGCGCCGCCAACCTGCAGACCCTGGTGGACAGCCCGCTCACCGTGCTGGCCCTGGCCGGCGCCGCGCTGGTCTGGCTGGCCCTGCTCCAGCCCTGGGGCGGGCTGATGCGGCTGTTCGGCATCTACCCGGCGATCCGGGCGGCGATGGCCGGCACCGGCGTGGCCGCCGGCATCGGCGGAGTGCTGGGCGGTTCGGCGCTGGACGTGGCGGGGGCGGCAGGTGCCCTGGTGGTGCCGATGGCGGCCCTGGCGGCCCTGCGGGTGCTCGACCATTCCACCGACCGCACCCAGCCGGGCAGCGGCCGGCCGGGCGACGAGAGCGGGCTGCGGCCGGCCGGCCCCGGTGACGACGGGCGCCACTCCAGGAGCGGGCACCCGCCCCGAACCGCCGAGCCGGGCGCCGACGACGGCGGCAGTTCCGACGCCTCGGAAACCGACGAGGGCACGCGGGCCCGGGCCGAGGCGCGCCCGGCCCGGGTGCCCGCCCCGGCCCGTCCGGCATCGACGGAGGTCCCCACGGTGTGAGCCGGACCCGGCTTCACGTGCGCCGACGCCGGGTGCCGCGCCGGTCCGGGCCGGGAAACGTGTTACCGTGGAATCCCGTGGATCGCGTGATCACTTCGGTGGTCGGCACGGCGGTTCGCACGACCGCTACGGACGACACGGGAGCAGGCCTTGGCCCCTTCAGCACGGACGACCAGGCACATTTTCGTCACCGGGGGCGTCGCCTCCTCGCTGGGTAAGGGCCTCACCGCCTCCAGCCTCGGCAACCTGCTGACCGCGCGCGGGCTGCGCGTGGTGATGCAGAAGCTCGACCCGTACCTCAACGTCGACCCGGGAACGATGAACCCGTTCCAGCACGGCGAGGTCTTCGTCACCGAGGACGGCGCCGAGACCGACCTCGACGTCGGCCACTACGAGCGGTTCCTCGACCGGGACCTGTCCGGCAAGGCGAACGTCACCACCGGGCAGATCTACTCGGCCGTGATCGCCAAGGAGCGGCGCGGCGAGTACCTCGGCGACACCGTCCAGGTCATCCCGCACATCACCAACGAGATCAAGTCGCGGATCCTCGGCATGGGTGAGCCGGACGCCGACGGCCAGGTGCCCGACATCGTGATCACCGAGGTCGGCGGCACGGTCGGCGACATCGAGTCGCTGCCGTTCCTCGAGGCGATCCGTCAGGTCCGCCACGACCTGGGCCGGGACAACTGCTTCTACCTGCACGTCTCGCTGGTGCCCTACCTGGCGCCGTCCGGCGAGCTGAAGACCAAGCCGACCCAGCACTCGGTGGCGCAGCTGCGCAGCATCGGTATCCAGCCGGACGCCCTGGTGCTGCGCTGCGACCGGGACATCCCGGACAAGGTCAAGGAGAAGCTCTCCCTCTATTGCGACGTGGACCGGGAAGCGGTCACCGCCGCCCCGGACGCGCCGAGCATCTACGACATCCCCAAGGTGCTGCACCGTGAGGGCCTCGACGCGTACGTGGTGCGCCGGCTCGGCGTCTCGTTCCGTGACGTCGACTGGTCCCGCTGGGACGACCTGCTGGACCGGGTGCACCAGCCGCAGCACACGGTGACCGTGGCGCTGGTCGGCAAGTACGTCGACCTGCCCGACGCGTACCTGTCGGTGAGCGAGGCGATCCGGGCGGCCGGTTTCGGCCACCGGGCCCGGGTGCAGCTGCGCTGGGTGCCGAGCGACGACTGTGTCACCCCGGCCGGGGCGGCGGCCGCGCTGGCCGGCGTGGACGGCATCGTCATCCCGGGCGGGTTCGGCGTCCGCGGCATCGAGGGCAAGATCGGCACTGCCCGGTACGCCCGGGAGAACGGCGTCCCGCTGCTCGGCCTCTGCCTCGGCCTGCAGTGCATGACCATCGAGGTGGCCCGCCACCTGGCCGGCCTGAACGGGGCGAACTCGCTGGAGTTCGACGAGGAGGCCCGGCACCCGGTCATCGCCACCATGGCCGACCAGGAGGACATCGTCGCCGGCAAGGGCGACCTGGGCGGCACCATGCGGCTCGGGGCGTACCCGGCGAAGCTGGCCGAGGGCTCGCTGGTCGCCGAGGCGTACGGCAGCACCGAGGTCAGCGAGCGGCATCGGCACCGGTACGAGGTGAACAACGCCTACCGCGACCAGCTCACCAAGGCCGGCCTGCAGATTTCGGGCACCTCGCCGGACGGGCGGCTGGTCGAGTTCATCGAGCTGGACCGGAAGCTGCACCCGTTCTTCGTGGCCACCCAGGCGCACCCGGAGCTGAAGAGCCGGCCGACCCGGCCGCACCCGCTGTTCGCCGCGTTCGTCAAGGCCGCCGTCGCGTACTCCCAGGCCGACCAGCTTCCGGTCGACCTGGCGACCGCCCCGCCGGAGGCCGCGGCCGCGAAGGCGAGCCGCAACGGCGCCGCCGCCGCGGCGAAGGCGACGTCCGCGTCGTGAGCGAGCGAGCCAGCAGGTGCAGCGGCGCGGCGCCTCGCGCCGCCGTGGAGCGGAGCGAGGGGGCGGCGTGAGCGCGGTCGAGCACCGGTACGAGGTGACCGCGCACCGGGAGATCTGGTCCGGCAGGATCTTCCAGGTGGTCAGCGACGACGTCACCATGCCGGGCGGCGGCACCGCGGCCCGCGACTACGTCACCCACGTCGGCGCGGTGGCCGTGGTGGCGCTCGACGACGCCGGCCAGGTGGTGCTGATCCGGCAGTACCGGCACCCGGTCGGCCGGCACCTGTGGGAGCTGCCGGCCGGGCTGATGGACGTCAGCGGCGAGGACCTGGCCGCCGCGGCGGCCAGGGAACTGGCCGAGGAGGCCGACCTGACCGCCGGGACCATCGACGTCCTGGTCGACCTGCACAGCTCGCCCGGCTTCTCCAACGAGGTAGTCCGGGTCTTCCTGGCCCGCGATCTCGCCGACGTGCCCGCCGATCAGCGGCACGATCGGCGCGACGAGGAGGCCGACCTGCAGGTGGTCCGGGTCGGGCTCGACGAGGCGGTGCGGATGGTGCTGGCCGGCGAGATCACCAACGCGGCCTGCGTGGCCGGGGTGCTCGCCGCCGCCCGGGCCCGGGAGACCGGCTTCACCGAGCTGCGCCGGCCGGGGGCGCCGCTGCCCCGCTGAGCCGGATCGGACAGACGGCGGGGCCGCGCGGTGGTGACACCGCGCGGCCCCGCTCGTCGATGCCGGCGCTCAGTCGCGCAGCGGGCGTCCCTGGCCGTCGACACCGCCGTTGACCAGGATCAGGATGCCGTCGACGAGGCCCCAGATCGCGCCGAAGCCGCAGGTCACGAAGCTCACGATGAGCTGGATCACGGCCGTCTTGGTGTCGCCCATGTAGAACCGGCCGGCACCGATACCGCCAAGGAGGATCTGCAGAATGCCCGCGACGACCTTGCTCTTGTCGGAGACGCCCTGCGGGGGGTACTGCTGGTAAGGAGTGGTCATGAGCGGACACCCTAGTGATCCAGAGGCGTCCTGTCCGCACTGGCACTCCATCGGTGGGACGATGTTTATCCAAAAGTGTCCTGACGGCTGAGGCGGTCTTCGCCGCCCAGCCCGGTTCATGCCTGACACATCGTCAGGACCGCCGGGCACCGGATGTCACTGTGCTGCCCTCCGCGGAGTTCGCACGGGCCTAGACTGCCGCCGGCGGGACCGGTGGACTGCGTCGGCAAAGGGGCCGCCGCGGCGCCGCAGCCGGGGTGAGCAGCCCCGAAGGAAGGTGTCTGCATCGTGAAGGTCGGAATCCCCCGCGAGGTCAAGAACCACGAGTACCGGGTGGCGATCACGCCCGCGGGCGTCAACGAGTTCACCCGCCACGGCCACGAGGTGTTCGTCGAGTCCGGCGCGGGCGTCGGTTCCAGCATCACCGACGACGAGTTCACCGCCGCCGGCGCGAAGATCCTGCCCACCGCCGACGAGGTCTGGGACGCCGCCGAGCTGGTGCTCAAGGTCAAGGAGCCGATCGCCGAGGAGTACCACCGGATGCGCGAGGGGCAGGTGCTCTTCACCTACCTGCACCTGGCCGCCTCCCGGGACTGCACCGACGCGCTGCTCGACCGCAAGGTCACCGGAATCGCGTATGAGACCGTCGAGCTGCCCGACCGCTCGCTGCCGCTGCTCGCCCCGATGTCCGAGGTGGCCGGTCGGCTCGCCCCGCAGGTCGGCGCCTTCTACATGATGCGCACCGGCGGTGGCCGGGGCGTGCTGCCCGGCGGCGTCTCCGGCGTGTACGCGGCCAAGACCGTGGTCATCGGCGCCGGCGTCTCCGGCATGAACGCCGCCGCCATCGCGCTCGGCATGCAGTCCGAGGTGCTGCTGCTCGACAAGAACGTGGCCCGACTGCGCCAGGCCGACGCCATCTACCGCGGCCACCTGCAGACCGTCGCCTCCAACGCGTACGAGATCGAGCGGGCCGTGCTCGACGCGGACCTGGTCATCGGCGCGGTGCTGGTCCCCGGCGCGAAGGCGCCGAAGCTCATCTCCAACGAACTGGTCTCCCGGATGAAGCCGGGCAGCGTGCTCGTCGACATCGCCATTGACCAGGGCGGCTGCTTCGAGGACTCACGTCCCACCACGCACGCCGACCCGGTCTACAAGGTCCACGAGTCGATCTTCTACTGCGTGGCGAACATGCCCGGCGCGGTGCCGAACACCAGCACCCACGCGCTGACCAACGTCACCCTGCCGTACGCCCTGGAGTTGGCCAACCGCGGCTGGCGGGAGGCGCTGCGGGTCGACCCGGCGCTCGCGCTGGGCCTGAACACCCACGCCGGTCACGTGGTCTACGGCCCGGTCGCCGAGGCGCACAGCATGGCCGTCCTCCCGCTGGCCGACGTCATCGGTTGAGAGGCGACAGCCTGACCAGCACAGTGGACGAGGCCGGCCCGGGCGAGCAGCCCGCGCCGGCCCTGCGCCGTGCCGTCCGGGGCTACCTGGACCATCTCACCGTCGAGCGGGGACTCTCCGCGAACACCCTCGCCTCCTACCGCCGCGACCTGGAGCGCTACCTGGACACCCTGGCCGCCGCCGGGGTGACCGACCTGGCCGCCGTCGGCGCCGCCGAGGTGGAGAGCCATCTCGCCCGGCTGCGGGCCGGTGACGCCGAGCACCCGCCGCTGGCCGTGTCCTCCGCCGCCCGCGCCGCCAGCGCCGTCCGCGGCCTGCACCGCTTCGCGCTGCGCGAGGGCCTGGCCGGCGCCGATCCCAGCCGCGACGTCCGCCCACCCACCCCGCCCCGCCGGCTGCCCCGCGCCCTGCCGGTCGAGGACGTGCTCCGGCTGCTGGAGACCGCCGGCCCGGTCACCGCCGCCGGCGACGCGGCGCCCCGCGCGCTGCGCGACCGGGCCCTGCTGGAGTTCCTGTACGGCACCGGGGCGCGCATCTCCGAGGCGGTCGGCGCCGCGGTGGACGACCTGGACCTTGACGAGGGCACGGTGCTGCTGCGCGGCAAGGGCGGGCGCACCCGGCTGGTCCCGATCGGCGGGTACGCCGTCGAGGCGCTGCGCGCCTGGCTGGTCCGGGGCCGTCCGGCGCTGCTCGCCGCCGGGCGGGGCACCCCGGCCGTCTTCGTCAACGCCCGCGGTGGACCGCTGACCCGGCAGAGCGCCTGGGCCGTCCTACGCCGCGCGGCCGAGCGGGCCGGCCTGCCGGTGGACGGCCCCGGCGCGGTATCCCCGCACACCCTGCGCCACTCCTACGCCACCCACCTGCTCGACGGCGGCGCCGACGTCCGGGTGGTGCAGGAACTGCTCGGTCACGCCTCGGTGACCACCACCCAGGTCTACACGTTGGTCACTGTGGACCGGCTGCGTGAGGTGTACGCGACCGCCCACCCGCGGGCACGCGGCTGACCGGTGGCGGGCGGCCCGGAGCCGCCGGCCGGCCGACACGCCGACCCGGTAGCGAACGCGCTGCTGGCGGGTGGCGTACAGTCGGCATCGGCGCGGACCTCATGGGCCGACACCGGGGTGCGCAGCGGCGCCGCGAAGGACGTCGGACGGCTCCGACACCGGGTGGTCGTCGGGAGGGGGCAACGAGGACATGGCTGGCAATGAGAACCGTGCCGAGACCTGGACGTCGGAGCTCCGCGAGCAGCAGGCGACGCTCGGCTCCGACCTCGGCCCCGCCGACCCGGCCGCGTACACCATGCGCAAGCCGATCCCGGAGCCGATGCCGACCGACCGGCACGGGCCCGCGCGGATCATCGCGATGGCCAACCAGAAGGGTGGCGTCGGCAAGACCACCACCACCATCAACCTGGGCGCCGCGCTGGCCGAGTACGGCCGCAAGGTGCTGCTGGTCGACTTCGACCCGCAGGGCGCCCTCTCCGTCGGCCTCGGCGTCAACCCGCACAACCTCGACCTGTCGGTCTACAACCTGCTCATGCAGGACGACGTCACCGCCGACGACGTGCTGATCAAGACCGATGTGGCCGGGTTGCACCTGCTCCCCGCCAACATCGACCTCTCCGCCGCCGAGATCCAGCTGGTCAACGAGGTCGCCCGGGAGATGGCCCTGGCCCGGGTGCTCAAGACGATCCGCAAGGAGTACGACTACATCCTGATCGACTGCCAGCCCTCGCTGGGCCTGCTGGCGATCAACGCGCTGACCGTGGCGCACGGCGTGCTCATCCCGCTGGAGTGCGAGTTCTTCAGCCTGCGCGGCGTCGCGCTGCTGCTGGACACCATCGACAAGGTGCGCGAGCGGCTCAACTTCGACCTGGAGCTCGAAGGCATCCTCGCCACCATGTACGACAGCCGCACCACCCACTGCCGGCAGGTGCTCCAGCGGGTGGTGGAGGCGTTCGGCGACAAGGTCTACCAGACCGTGATCACCAAGACCGTGAAGTTCCCCGAGTCGACCGTGGCCGGCGCGCCGATCACCACCCTCGACCCGGCCTCCTCCGGCGCCCGCAACTACCGGCAACTGGCCCGTGAGGTGATCGCCGCCCAGGCGGAGCGGTAGGCCGAACGCCGGGTGTCCGGAGCGTGGACTACGGTTTTCCGGTGACCGCACCGCCCCTCGACCCGCCGGCGCCACCCGACGCCGGCGATTCCGTGGCCGCCGCCGAGCTGGCCGCCGAGGTCGACGGCGTGGTGCCCGCCGGCCCGGCCACCGTCGAGGCGGCCGCCGCCGGGGAGGGCAGCGGCTTCACCGTCCGGCTGGCCAACTTCACCGGCCCGTTCGACCTGCTGCTCCAGCTGATCAGCAAGCACAAGCTCGACGTCACCGAGGTGGCCCTGCACAAGGTCACCGACGAGTTCATCGCGTACATCCGGGCCATGGGCGACCAGTGGGACCTGGACGAGACCAGCGAGTTCCTGCTGATCGCCGCCACCCTGCTCGACCTGAAGGCGGCCCGGCTGCTGCCCGCCGCCGAGGTGGAGGACGAGGAGGACCTGGCCCTGCTGGAGGCCCGGGACCTGCTCTTCGCCCGGCTGCTGCAGTACAAGGCCTACAAGGAGGCGGCGGCGCACCTCGCCGAGCTGGAGGCGGTCGGCGGTCGCCGCTACCCCCGGGCGGTCACCCTGGAACCCCGGTACGCCGACGCGCTGCCGGACCTGGTGCTCGGCATCGGCCCGGAGCGGCTGCTCAAGCTGGCGCTCAAGGCAATGACCCCGAAGCCGGTGCCCGAGGTGTCGATCGCGCACGTGCATATGGTCCGGGTCAGCGTCCGGGAGCACGCGGAGATCATTTCGGCGCGGCTGCGCCGGGCCGGCACGGCCACCTTCTCGTTGCTCTGCGCCGACTGTGAGATCACCCTGGAGGTGGTGGCCCGCTTCCTCGCCCTGCTGGAGCTCTACCGGCAGGGGTTGGTCGCCTTCGTCCAGGAGCAGGCCCTGGAGGAGCTGACCGTCCGCTGGACCGGCTCCGCCGACGGCGACACCGAGCTGACCATCGACGAGTACGCCGGCTCCCCGGAGCCGGCCGCCCCGGCGGCGCCCGCGACCGCCGGCGACGACCCGGCAACGACGCAGGAGTGACCCCGATGAGCGAGCGAAGCGGGAGTGCCGGCACGAGCGACGAGGAGCGCCGCGACTCCCTGGCCGACCAGGCCGCCGCCTGGGTCCCGCCTTGGCAGCGCCCCGCACCGGAGAGATCCGCCCCCGCCGAGCCCGCCGCCGAGGCAGATCCGGAGTTCGCCGCGGCCGAGCCTGCCGCGACCGCAGCGCCGGCGGAGGCGGCCGAGCCCCCCACGCCGGAGCCCGAGCCCGCCCCGGCCGCAGCGCCGGCAGCAGCCGAGCCCGCCACCCCGGAGCCCGAGCCCGCCGCAGAGCCCACGCCCACCACCGCGGATCCCGAGCCCGCCGCAGATCTCCGCAGGGACGGGCCCCTGGAGGGCCCGACCCCTGCCAATATCTCCACGTCGCCGGAACCGGCCGCCGATCTTGGGGTGGAGGTGCCCCTGGAGGGGCAGAGCGGTACCAAGATCTCCGAGGCGCCGACGGAGGCGGCCGGTGCGGGCGAGTTGGCGGGGGAGGACGGCGCTGCCGGCGTACCCCCGAAGCAGGCGGTGGGGCGGCGGCGGGTGACGGCCGTGCCGGAGCCCGCACCGGAGCTCAGCGACGCCGAGCTGCGCGGCGCGCTGGAGGCGATCCTGCTGGTGGTGGACCAGCCGGTCAGCGAGCTGACCCTGGCCCAGGTGCTGGAACAGTCCCCGGAGCGGATCGGCCCGATGCTCGACGACATCGCCGCCGGCTACACCGCCGCCGGGCACGGCTTCGAGCTGCGCCGGGCCGCCGGTGGCTGGCGTCTCTACACCCGCCCGGAATACGCCACCTACGTGGAGCGGTTCGTTCTGGACGGGCAGTCCGTGCGGCTCACCCAGGCCGCGCTGGAAACCCTGGCGGTGGTCGCCTACAAGCAGCCGGTGACCCGGTCGCGGATCTCCGCCATCCGGGGTGTCAACTGCGACGGGGTGATCCGTACCCTGGTCTCCCGCGGCCTGGTCGAGGAGTGCGGCACCGAACCGGACAGCGGGGCCTTCCTCTACCGGACCACCACCATGTTCCTGGAGAAGCTGGGGTTGAACTCGGTGGACGACCTGCCGCCCCTGGCCCCCTTCCTCCCCGACGACGTAGAAGAGCTTGCCGATGCGACGCGATGACCGTGCCCCCAAGCCCGACGCCCCCGTGTACGAGGGCGCCGAGCGCCTGCAGAAGGTGCTCGCCGCCGCCGGGGTGGGTTCGCGGCGCGCCTGCGAGGACCTGATCTTCCGGCGCCGGGTCACCGTCAACGGCCGGGTCGCGCAGCTCGGCGACAAGGCCGACCCGGCGCACGACGTCATCCACGTCGACGGGGAGCGGCTCCAGGCCGACACCCGGCTGGTCTACCTGGCCATGAACAAGCCCCGCGGGGTGGTTTCCACCATGGCGGACGAAAAGGGACGCGCGGCGCTGTCGGACTTCCTCGGCAACCGGGTGGAGCAGCGGGTCTACCACGTGGGGCGGCTCGACGCGGACAGCGAGGGCCTGCTGCTGCTCACCAACGACGGCACCCTCGCCCACCGGCTCATGCACCCGTCGTACGGGGTGCAGAAGACCTACCTCTGCGAGGTCACCGGTCCGATCCCGCGCAACCTGGGCAAGCGGCTGGCCGCCGGGGTCGAGCTGGAGGACGGGCCGGTGAAGGTCGACTCGTTCAAGGTGGTGGACACCCTGGGCAAGACCGCCCAGGTGGAGGTGAGCCTGCACGAAGGGCGCAAGCACATCGTCCGGCGGCTGCTGGCCGAGGTGGGGCACCCGGTGAGCCGGCTGGTGCGGACCGCGATGGGGCCGATCCGGCTGGGTGACCTGCGCGCCGGGCGGACCCGGCGGCTGACCAACGCCGAGGTGGCCGCCCTGTTCAAAGCGGTAGGCGACTGACCCCGGGCGTTCCGGGTACCGCTGCCGGTAGGCTTCGTCGCGGCCCGCGACGGCTCCAGTGCGTGGCCCGGCGTCAGACGCGCCGAGCTGGAATTGTCGGACGACGGCTCCAGGGCGTGGCGCGGCTTGAGACGCGCCGAGCTGGAGTTGTCGTAGCGGGCCGTCGTGGCGCGGATCGCGCCCGGCGGCACCGTGCGCGGGCCGTCCTGCGACGGCGGGCATCATTGACGATGGACATCCGCTCAACGGCGCCGGAGGAACCGGCGACCCGCGAGATACGGGCTGAGGAGGAACACGGTGGGGCAGAACGAACGGACCGGACGGTGCGTGGTCGCGGTGGACGGGCCATCCGGTTCGGGTAAGTCCACCGTCTCGCGGCGGCTCGCCGTCAGCCTCGGCGCCCGCTACCTCGACACCGGCGCCATGTACCGGGCGGTCACCTGGGCGGTGCTGCGCTCCGGCGTCGACCTGACCGACGTCGAGTCGGTGGCCAAGGTCGCCGGCGAGGTCGACCTGCGCATCGGCACCGACCCCCAGGGGTACGGCGTGATCGCCGACGGCGTGCACGTGGAGAAGGAGATCCGGGGCCCGGAGGTGACCGCCGCGGTCTCCGCGGTGGCCGCCGTGCCGGCCGTCCGCGAGCAGCTCGTCGCCCGGCAGCGGGAGATGATCACCAACTCCGACCGGATCGTGGTCGAGGGCCGCGACATCGGCTCGGTGGTCGCCCCGGACGCCGACCTGAAGGTCTACCTGACCGCCTCGGAGTCGGCCCGCGCCCAGCGACGCAGCGCCGAGGACGCCGCCGACGTCGCGGCGACCGCCGCCGATCTGGCCCGCCGCGACCGGCTCGACTCGACCCGCGAGGTCAACCCGCTGCAGCAGGCCCCCGACGCGGTCGTGCTGGACACCACCGAGCTGGGCATCGATGAGGTCGTCGCCCGGCTGCGGGCGCTGCTCACCGAGCGGGGTGTGGCGTGACCGAGGAACTTGGCGGCTGGGTCGAGCTGCGCGACCCCGAACTCGAGGCCGGCGAACCGTCCGGCCCGCAGCCCGTGGTGGCCGTGGTCGGCCGGCCCAACGTGGGCAAGTCGACGCTGGTCAACCGGATCATCGGCCGCCGCCAGGCGGTCGTCGAGGACATTCCCGGCGTCACCCGCGACCGCGTCCCGTACGACGCGCAGTGGAACGGCCGGGCGTTCACCGTGGTGGACACCGGCGGCTGGGAGCCGGACGCGAAGGACCGGGCCGCCGCGATCGCCGCGCAGGCCGAGGCCGCCGTCGCCACCGCCGATGTGGTGCTCTTTGTGGTGGACGCGACGGTCGGCGCGACCGATGTGGACGAGGCCGCGGTGAAGATGCTGCGGCGCAGCGCCAAGCCGGTGATCCTGGTGGGCAACAAGGCCGACAACACCGCCGTCGAGATGGAGGCGACCGCGCTGTGGTCGCTCGGCCTCGGCGAGCCGTACGCGGTCTCCGCGTTGCACGGCCGCGGCTCCGGCGACCTGCTCGATGCGATCATGGAGGCGCTGCCCGAGGCCCCGAAGGTGGTCGAGCATCGCCCCCGCGGCCCGCGCCGGGTCGCCCTGGTCGGCCGCCCCAACGTCGGCAAGTCCAGCCTGCTCAACCGCTTCTCCGGTGAGGAGCGGGCGGTGGTCGACTCGGTCGCCGGCACCACCGTCGACCCGGTGGACAGCCTGGTGGAGATCGGCGGGGAGACCTGGCAGCTGGTGGACACCGCCGGCCTGCGCAAGCGGGTTGGCAAGGCCAGCGGCACCGAGTACTACGCCAGCCTGCGGACCGCCGCCGCGATCGAGGCGGCCGAGGTGGCGGTGGTGCTGCTCGACGCCGGCGAGGTGATCAGCGAGCAGGACCAGCGGATCCTGTCCATGGTCGTCGAGGCCGGGCGGGCCCTGGTGATCGCGTTCAACAAGTGGGACCTGGTCGACGCCGACCGCCGGTACTACCTGGACAAGGAGATCGACCGGGAGCTGCGCCGCATCCCCTGGGCGATCCGGCTCAACCTGTCCGCGAAGACCGGCCGGGCGGTGGACAAGCTCGCCCCGGCGCTGCGCAAGGCCCTGGCCAGCTGGGAGACCCGCATCCCCACCGCCCAGCTCAACCAGTGGCTTACCGCCCTGGTCCAGGCCACCCCGCACCCGGTGCGCGGTGGTCGCGCGCCGCGCATCCTGTTCGCCACCCAGGCCGGGGTGGCCCCGCCGCGGTTCGTGCTCTTCACCACCGGTCCGCTGGACGCCGGCTACCAGCGGTTCGTCGAGCGCAAGCTCCGCGAGGAGTTCGGCTACGAGGGCACCCCGATCGAGATCTCGGTACGCCCGCGCAAGAAGGTCGGCCCGGGCGGGCGCGGCAAGGCCCACGGCTGAGTCTCCACCCGTCAAGAAGCCGCCGGGGCCTCCCCGGCGGCTTCTCTTTTCCTAGGATGCTTCAGGGAGAGTGGAGCGGGCACCCGCGACGCGGGAGGGGCCTCTGCGCAACCGCGAAGATCCTGCGCTAAGCTGTACCGGCTGCCGCGGGCACGACCAGCGGGAGCATCGGGACGTGGCGCAGTTTGGTAGCGCACTTGACTGGGGGTCAAGGGGTCGTCGGTTCAAATCCGGCCGTCCCGACAGCGAGAGGGTTTCCGCAGGTCAGCGACTTGCGGAAACCCTCTTTTCATTGCTTGGCATGGATGCCTGGTCTAGCACGCCGCTGTTGGACTCCTTGACTCGGGCAGGTTGTCATGCCACTACTGGATCTTCAAAAGCTCACCGTCGGACTGTCCCGGACCTGGGCCGGGTTCCTTCGGGACTGGGACCGGTCGCTGCGGGCCGGAACTACCCGGAGACCACCCGCCACAACTACCTCCTCGCCGCCGCACAGTTGGGCCGGTCTGGTGGCCCGGAGGTCTGCATGGGACTTTTCGACATTGTCGGCACGGCGCTGACCGGACAGCCTTTCAAGGCACTCCCGTCACCGTTCGGCAACGCCCGCCCCCGATGCATCATCGGGTGGTGCCAGCGCCACGATGAGCTGCACCTCGACTGAGGAGCCGCCGGGAAGGCTCGCCACGCCGACGGCTGCTCGGGCGGGAAGGGCGATGTCACCCAGTTCGTGTCGGAGGGCTGAGGATGCGCCGTCGGCGACTGCGGTGTGTTCGGTGAAGGTGGGTGTGGCGGCGACGTACACCGTCATGGCTACCGGGTCGGTGAGGGTGCGACCCTGCCGGTCAGCTGCCTCGCGGGCGGCGGCGACCGCTCGGCGGGCGGCGGTTGCCGCCAGCTCGGCGCCGCGCGCTGTGGTGATGGCGTCGCCGAGCCGGCCGACGGTCAGCAAGCCGTGGGTCCCCTTCGGTGTCATCCCGGCGGTGAACACCAGATTGTCGGCTATCCGCGCCGATACGTAGTCTCCGGTCGGGATGGGTGGGGCGTCAGCCGTCGCGGAGGCTGCCGGTGCGGGTCGTTCCGCCGATCGCGGCGCGTCGGCGTTCACTGGTTCAGCTCCGGTCCGAGCTGGCAGAAGGTGAGTATCTCGTTGCCGGTGTCGGTTACCAGCACGGTGGCCGAGAAGCCGATGCCGCCGACGCCGGCGATTCGCAGCGTCGGTACGACGTGGACCACCATTCCCGGCTGGAATGGGCGTTGCTCGGTTTCCTTAAGGCTGAGAATGTGACCCTCGCCCCAGTCGGGTGCGAACGCGATGCCGACGGAGTATCCGCTGCGCTTGCGGTAGGTGTGTAGTAGACCGTAGCTGTCGATCGTGGTTCGACACGTCGTGTGGGCCTGCGCGGGTGTGTTTCCAGGGCGTACCGCGGCCACTGTGGCGTCCCGGGCCGCCAGGCATGCCTCCGCCATCCGTTGGTTGTCTCCGCTCAGCTGGCCCTGCCAGACCGTGTGCATGAGCGGCGCGTGGTAGCGGCTGTGGGCGGCAGCCATTTCCAGCAGCACCGGCTCGCCACGGCCGATCCTGCGGTCAGTCCAGCTGCTGTGGATGGTGCCGCTGCGGGGACCGGAGGCGATGAAGGGTTCCATGCCGAAATGCTCTGAACCGTTGGAAACCAACGCGGTGAAAGCGACAGCCGCGATATCCCGTTCTGACGCGCCGGCCTCGGCGGCGCCGGCCGCCGCCACCATGGCGGCGTTGGTGTTCCGGGCCGCAAGGCGAATCTTGCCAATCTCCAGCGGTGACTTGATCAACCGTAGCTCGGCGAGTGGTGCGTCCAGCGGGACCGTCGAGGCGTTCAGCTCCTCGAGGAGTTGGCGGTGGGCCCGGGGCGGGAGGAACCAGGAGTTTTCCTCCAGCGCCACCCGGTTCGCGCCAGGGCAGAGCTCCCGCACCAGAGCGGCTGTCGCCGTGATCGGGTCCACAGCGTCCGAGTAGCCGTCGATCCGGTCCAGGTATGTCGTCTCCCGTCCGTTGACGGTCTCGGTCTCTCTGGTCAGCAGCACCGGAGGGCCGCCGGCCGGTACCAACAGGCACTGATAGGTGTAGTAGCCGGGGGTGGAGTGCCCGGTGAGGTAGCACAGATTTTCTGGGGTGTGGACGATGGCGATGTCCACGCCCTGTTCGGTCAATACCTTCTGCAACCGGGCGAGCCGGTCGTCGTACTCACGGGCGGGGAAGGCGCGGGTCATTGGAAAAGATCTCCAATCGGGCATCGGGGAGCGGGGGACGGCGGTCCCGGAGGTAGGGCAGGGTGGCGCGGGCCGCGTGGATCAGGTGTTCGTCGATGTCGACCAGGGCGATCCCGGGCTGGCTGCCGGCCGATGTGACCAGCCGCCCGTACGGGTCGTGGGCGAAGCCACGGCCGAAGAAGGATCCGCCGAGGGCGTTGGCGGTGAGCACGTACGCCGTGTTTTCCAGGGCACGCATCGGGTGGTAAAGGTCGTACCGGCGCTCCTCGCCACCGCGGGCGAATGCCGAGGAGAACAGCAGCACGTCGGCGTTCGTGCCAGTGGCGTAGGCCCGGGAGAACTCGGGGAATCCGGCGTCGTAGCAGATTCCGAGGCCGAGGCTCACCCCGTCGATCTGGATGCTGAGCAGCTCGTCCCCGGCCACGAACAGCTCCCGTTCGGCCCCCCACAGGTGGACCTTCTGATAGGTGCCGCGCAGCCTGCCGGCCGGGTCAACGACGAGCGCCGCGTTCGCCAGCCGGCTGTCGGGTCGACGCCACGCCGCGCCGGCGATGAGCCCGGTGCCGGTGGTCCGACAGGCATCGGTCAGGGCGGCGACGGCGGCGCTGTCCGGACCGACGGCGTACTGGTCGGGGGCCTCCGCCAGTCCGGCCAGGTCGTAGCCGCACAGGAACAGCTCGGACAGGAGCAGCAGCCGAGCGCCATTGCGGGCGGCCTGGTGAAGCAGCTCGATAGCTCGGGTGGTATTGGCCGGCACGTCGCCCGGCAGGGACGGGGCCTGACCGATGGCGAGCCTCAGCACGGGCCCGTGCCAGCGGATGCCCCGTTTCGGTGCCACGCTGCCGCTGACGTCGCCAGCAGGCCGTCCAGCACCGCCTCATACGCCGGCACGGCCGCGTGCAGATCGTCGGCGGCGATCCATTCGTCGACGGTGTGCATCACCTGCAGCGACCCAGGGCCGAGCACCAGGCACGGGATACCGGCAGTGCGGAAGTGTGTCATGTCGCAGTTCACCACCAGACCGGCCAGCTTGCTGTCGAGGCCGACAGCGGCCAGTGCCCGCTGCGCGGTGACGACGAACGGGTGGTCGGCCGGGGTCTCCGACGGTCCGCCGGTGCTCGGCGCGCACTCGGCGATCTCGGCGCGGGCCGGCGCCGCCGCGTCGTCGAAACGGGTCAGCAGGTGCCGCACCTCGGCCAGGGCAACCTCGGCCCGCTCACCGGGCACCAGCCGCCGGTCCAGGGTGATCCGGCAACGCTCCGGCACGGCGTTCGGCGCTTCCCCGCCGTCGATCAGAACCGGCGTGACCGTGGGCGGACCGACCAGCGGATGAGCTCGGCCGGCGAGGTGCCCGGCGTACTCGTCGACGAGGCGGAGCAGGGCGCCGATAGAGCTGATCGCGTTGACGCCCTGTTGTGGGGTTGCGGCATGCGCGGCTACCCCAGTCACCTCGATCACCGGCCGCACCGAGCCTTTGTGCGCGGTGCACAGGCGCAGTCCCGTCGGCTCGCCGACGATCGCGGCGTCCGGCCGACCGACCATGCTCCCGGGGCTGAGCAGGCGGCGGGCACCGAGGCTGCCGACCTCCTCGTCGGCGACGGCGGTGTAGACCAGGCTGCCGCGCAGTCGTGACGCCTGCCGCACCAGATTCACCGCGGCGACCGCCATGGCCGCCAGCGACCCCTTCGCGTCGGCCGCTCCCCGGCCGTACAGCCGCCCGTCACGTTGGGCCAGGATGAACGGTGAGCTGGTCCAGCCGGCACCCGCGGGCACCACATCCAGGTGCGAGTTGAGCATCACCGTGGGGCCGTCGGTGCTGAAGTCGGCCCGCGCGATCAGGTTCGCGCGCCCGGGGGAGATCTCATCGAGGCGTACCTCGAATCCGGCCGCCCGAAGCACGTCAGCGAGCACGCCGGCGGCCGCGGTCTCGTTCCCGACCGGATTTGTGGTGTTCTGCGCGACCAACTCGGCGAGCAGGTCGACAACATCAATCATGGTCATGGTCTTCCTCGCCCGGAAGGTGAACCTCCACCCCGAGGCCGGGTGCGGAGGGCAGGAGTACGGCGCCGCGCTCCAGACACAGCGGGCCGGCCACGTCGGCGACAACTGAGGCACAGCCCCACAGTTCCGCATCGGCGACGCCGAGCGCGGGGGCCAACTGGGCGGTGGCGGCGCAGCCCAACCGCCCCTGGTCCATCTGGCCGAGGGCGACCTGGAGACTCCGCGCACGAGCGGTCTCCACGGCCTCCGCGAGACGGTCGACGGTGCCGCATTTCTCCAGCTTGAGATGTACGCCGTCCACGCAGCCCCGGTCGGCGAGCCGCCGAACCGAGTCGGCGTCGCGGGCGCTCTCGTCGGCGTAGACCGGCACCCGAGCCCGGCGGCGTACCTCGGCGAGCCCATCGTCGTCGCCCGGCGGCACGGGCTGCTCGATCCAGGCCACCCCGGCCTGCGCCAGCCACGTCATCGCGGCCGATGCCTGCGGCACGGTCCACGCGCCGTTGGCGTCGGCGATGATCGCCAGATTCGGGCCAGCGGCGTCGCGAACCGCGGCGAGCCGATCCGGGTCGGCGTGGGATCCGACCCGGACCTTGAGCCGCGTGAAGCCGGCGGCTACCGCGTCGGCGGCCAGCCGGTAAGCGTCCTCGGCGGTGCCGAAGCCGACCTGGGCGTGGGTGGGTATCCGGTCGATGGCCGGCGCGCCGAGATGGACGTGCAACGGCTGACCGGCCTGCCGGGCGTGGGCGTCGCGCAGCGCGACATCCAGGGCCATGGCCGCCAACCGGGACCGCCGCCGTAGCGAGTCGAGCAGGTGGCGCGGGCGTCGCCACACCGGATCGGAGGGCTGCGGCAGGTCACCGAGGGCCGCGAGGATCACCTCGGCTGTCTCGCCGGTCGCGTACCCGCCGTTTCCGCGTACCTCCGCCCAGCCGACCGTGTCGCGGTCGAGCTGAACCCGGACGAACACCTCGTCGAGGACAGCCAGGTCGGCGCTGGCGTGCCGCAGCGGCGACGCCAACACTAGGGGGTGGCGGCGCACGGTGATCACGGGATGCACCACCGCCGAGACCGCTGCCATCCGGGTCACCCGAACCGGCCGACTACGGTCAACAGCCGGTCCAGGGCCGCGGACCAGACCGGCTCGTCCTGGGCGAAGCAGAGTCGCAGGTGCCCCAGCCCGGCCGTGCCGAACTGGTATCCCGGGTTGACCACGATTCCGGCGTCCTGCTTGAGCGCGATCGCCACCTGTTGGTCGGTCGCGCCGACCAGCAGCTTCGGGAACAGGTAGGCGCTGCCGTAGGCCGGGACCACCGTCAGCAGACCGGATTCGTTGAGCCGCTGTACGGTGCTGTCCCGCAGCGCCTGGTATTCCAGGATTCGCTCCTTGAGGAATTCGACGTCCTCGGCCAGCCACCGGGTGAGCAGGTGTTGGGCGTATGCGGGAGCGCGCAGCGCGGTAAGCGACTGCACGTCTTCCATCCGATCCACGATCTCGGTTGGTGCGACGGCGATACCGAGCCGGTAGCCGGAGAGGGACTCCGTTTTCGACGGACCGAGCAGGGTGATGGTTCGGGACGCCATTCCCGGCAGGCAAGCCAGGTGCACGAAGGGCTCGTTGTCGTAGACCAACCGGCAGTACAGCTCGTCGGCGAGGACCAGGACGTCGTTGGCCCTGGCCAACTCCGCGATCCGAGCGATCGTCGCGGCCGAGTAGACCGCCCCGGTCGGGTTGTTCGGGTGGCTGAAAATCATCAGCCGGGGCCGCTGGGTGAACAGGTCCTCCAGCACTTCCCAGTCGAACTCCGGCCGGTCACCGGGCACCTCCACCATCGGCACTCGGGCTACCCGGGCACCGAAGTACCGCAGCATCCGCTCGGTGGACAGGTACTCCGGGTCCGGCAGTACGACCAGGTCGCCGGGTTGAAGGATCGACGCCATGGCGACGAAGAGCGCGCCCTGGGTACCGGGGGTGAGGATCACGTCGGCGGTGCCGTGGCTGGGGATGCCGAGCACGCTCTCCACGTTCGCTGCCACCGCCGCGCGTACCTGGCGGTCGCCCCGGTACGGCGTGTACGTCATGCCCTTCCCGCTGGCGGCCTCGACGAAGGTGTCCAGCGCCCAGGAAGGTGGCGGGAACCGGTGCGTGTCGGCGTACGTGACGTCGAGCAGGGCGGCCGGTCCCGGCGTCTGCTCAAGTTCCCGTTCGGCGGCGCGTACCGAGGTGCCGATCCGGTCGGCCATCTCGGGCAGGGACATCTGCTGCAGGGACTCGGGCATGGGCAGGATGGTCATCCGGTCGGTCCTTCGTCGGTTGATTCTGTTGATGCAGCGGTCAGTAGTGCGGTCAGGTCCACCAGGCCCCGCGTGATGTGGCTCCGGGTCGCCTCCCGTACCGCATCCGGGTCTGCGGCGAGCAGCGCCGACACGATGGCCTCATGCTCATCCAAAGCGGCGGTGGCCCGTTCCGGGTCGCTGAGGAACATCCGGATGTAGCGGTCGCTGTGTGCGTGGAGCTTGTCGAGTACCTCCAGTGACCTGGACATCTGGGCGCATTGGTAGATGGCGAAATGGAACTGGCGATCCAGCACGCGGACCCGCTGTAGGTCGTCGCGCTGCGCAGCCCGTCGCTGGTCCTCGAGAATCTCCTCGATCTCCCGGACCTGTGCCGGGGTGATCGCCGTGGCCGCCTCGTAGGCGAGCATCGTCTCCAGCGCCTCTCGGCCGCTGTAGACGTCACGCAGGTCGGGCACCGAGATTTGGGCCACCACCCATCGCTGATGCGGCCGGTCGACCAGTAGGCCCTCGGCGGCAAGCCGGGCCATCGCCTGGCGTAGCGGGATCCGACTGATGCCCAGTTCCTTGGCCAGGCCTTCCTGGTCCAGGCGCTCATCGGGGGCGAGGCGTCCGGACAGGATCCACTCCCGCAGTCGTTGGTAGGCCCAGTCCTGCTTGCGCCAGGTCATCGGGGGCTGCAGGAGGCTCATGCGGTCGACACCTGCCGCAGGAAGCGTTCCGTTCGCTCGTGACGTGGGGCCATGAACACTTGCTCGGTCGGGCCGTCCTCGACGATGCGTCCGTGGTCCATCACGACCACCCGGTCGGCGGTGCCGCGGGCGAAGGCCATCTCGTGGGTGACCACGATGATGGTCATGCCGTCGGCGGCCAGCGCACGCATCACCTCCAGCACCTCGCGGGTGAATTCCGGATCGAGCGCGCTGGTCGGCTCGTCGAAGAGCATCAAGGCCGGGTGCATGGCCAACGCCCGGGCGATCGCGACCCGCTGCTGCTGCCCGCCGGACAGTTCAAAGGGATAGTGGTCGGCCCGGTGGGCCAGCCCCACCCGGGCCAGCAACTGGCGGGCCTCGGCCAGCGCGGTCTCCCGCTTGACGCGTCGGACCCGGGTCGGCGCCAGGGCGACGTTTTCCACTGCCGTAAGGTGCGGGAAGAGATTGAACTGCTGGAACACCATGCCGATGTCACCGCAGCTCAGATGAGGTGACCGGCCGGAACGGGACAGCTCGGCACCGCGGAAGATGATCTGTCCGGCTTGGATCGGTTCGAGGCCTGCCAGGCAGCGCAGCAGGGTCGACTTTCCCGCGCCCGAGGGGCCGAGGATGACCACCGACTCGCCGGGCTCGACCTGGAGCGAGACGTCTTGCACCACCTGGCTGCCGTGATAGGTGCGGGTAACGCCCTCGGCTGCGATCAATGGCGATTGCTCATTCATGCCAGCACCTCCGCTCCCGCGTCCGATCTCGCCCGCCGTCGGGCCCGGCGGGCGACGTCAAGCCGCCGCTCCAACACGTTGATCGCCAGGGTGAACAGGGTGGTCAGCAGCAGGTAGTGCACGGCGGCGGCGACCAGGGTGTTCACGTAGTCGAAGTTGGCCGCAGCGATGCGCTGAGCGGACAGCAGAAGGTCCTGGACCGCGACCACCGAGGCGAGCGCCGACGTCTTGAGCATGCCGATGAACTGGTTGCCGGTCGGTGGCAGGACCAGACGCGTGGCCTGCGGCAGGACGACCCAGCGCAGGATCTGCCGCTCGTTGAGACCGAGCATTCGGCTCACCGTCCGCTGGCCCTGGTCCACTCCCAGCAGTCCGCCCCGGATGATCTCGGCCATGTAGGCCGCCTCGTTGAGGCTCAACGCGATCACTGCACAGGTGAACGAACTGAGGCTGATGCCCCACAACGGCAGCACGTTGAAGACGAACAGAAGTTGCAGCAGCACCGGTGTGCCACGGAACAACCAGATGTAGCTGTCGGCGACCCAACGGGCCGGCCCCAGGTGGCTGGCCTTTGCCAGCGCCAGGACCAGCCCGCCCGCGACGCCGAGCGCCATCGACAGTGCGGTCAACCCGAGGGTGGTGGCCGCGGCCTGCAGGAACGTCTCGGAGACGACGTAATCGAGGATCTTCACGGGCTATCCCGCGGCTGAGGGCGACGTGCCCGCCGCAGGCGATGTGGTGGCCGAGGCCGACGGGGCAGTGAAGTAGTTGACCTCGGGCGGGAGATGGTACTTCGCCAGCAGTTTGGCATAGTCGCCGTTGGCGACGAACTTGTCCAGTGCCTGCTCGATCGACGCTGCCGTGGCGGTGTCCCCCTTGCGTACCGCGATGCCGATCTTCGTGCCGACGTCGAACGTCGCGGCAACCTCCACCTTGTCGTTCTGGCTCGCGGTGTACGCCGCGCCCGGGGTGGAGGTGTCGAAGGCATCGGCCCGGCCGGACTGCACGGCCAGAAGGGCATCCTGGTTGTTCGGCAGCGCGAGGATCTTCATCTCCGGCTTGCCCGCGGCCTTGAGCTGCTTGTTGAAGCCGGTCATGTACGTCTCGCCAATCGCACCACGGGTGACGGCCACGGTCTTGGCGGACAGGTCCTCCGGCACCCGGGCGATACCCTTCGGGTTGCCCTTGGGCACCATGATCGTCTCGCCGATCACCATGTACGGTACGAAGTCGACCTTCTGCTCCCGCTCCGGCTTGATGTACATGGCGGAGTTGATGATGTCGACGCGCTTGCCGCCGAGAGCGGGAATCAGGCCGTCGAAGTCGATGTCGAGCGGGGTCGCCTTTAGCGCCATGTATCCGGCGAGCGCGTCCATCATCTCGATGTCGAAGCCGGTGGGCTCGCCGTCGGGGCCCTTGAACTCAAAGGGCGGGAAGGAGGCGGCTACGCCGTACGTCAGCGCTCCGTCCGTTACCAGCTCAGCAGGAGGCTTGACCGCGGCCTCGGCGGTCTGGGCGCCGGGGTCGGCTCCGCATGCGGCGGTCGTCATTGCCAGTACGGTGACAGCGCTCGCCGCCACCAGCCTGGCCGCTATGCGGCGGGCTATCAGTAGGTTCACGGTGCGCCTCTTTTTCCTGGTAGACCAGTTCTGGATCCTGAATCCCCGATGGGGATCACCCTGGAGCCACCGCGTTTCGTCAATTGGCAGGAACACGTGTCGAGGCAGTTAACAGGGGTGTCGAGCTGGTTAACCCCCGTTGCACGCCGAAGTGCCCGACGAGGTACGGCAGCGCGCGGTGCAGCTGTATCGCGAGTCGGACCCAAAGCCGGTGATTCGCCGGCTGGCCGAGCAGCTCGGCGTGCATCACGAAGCGTTACGTAGCCCGATCCGCCAGGCCGAGGTCGACCGTCGAGGGCGCATAGCACGTCGCCCCGGTCATGCATCACCTATCGGTCCGCTAGCGGATCTCGGCCAGAAGTTCCGTGGCGGCCTTACCACCTGGATAGCCCACGCCCAAGCCGCCGACCTACCCCACCTGCACACCTTCACCCGTGGTCTTGGCCTGGACCGCGGCGCCGTCAACGCCGCCGTGACCTACCCCCATCGGGTCCCCTCTCGCCGAATGCCTTCGTCCCCGGGCAGGCGGAGCGGCGGCGCGGGTTGGTGCATTCATGGCAACTTGAGAATGAAAACGATCACCAATTAGCCTGTGGGCTGCACATGCGGGAGGAGATCAACATGATGTGGCGCAGGCTGGCGGCCTCGGCCGTGGCGATGGCGGTTTCAGCGGTGCTGGTGGCCTGCAGCGGACCGCCCGAGGGCGGGCGACAGCCTCGTGGCGGAGCGGAGCTGCTCCGCGTCGTCGGCCCGTTCGAACTGCACAGCCTTGAGCCGTCGCGGAGCGACGGCTTCTTCACCCGGCTGCAGGTGGCCGAGACCCTGGTGGACGCCGATGGACAGGGTGTCCTGCGGCCGGGACTCGCAACCGGGTGGCGGGTGTCGGGCGACCAGCGGGCGTGGACGTTCGTGCTGCGCCCGGACGCGGTCTTCCACGACGGCACGAAGGTCACCGCCGAGGCGGTCGCCGCCTCGCTCAAGACTGCCCGCGACGAGCCTGGGACGCCGTGGGGTGAGGCGCCGGTGGCTGCGATCACGGCCGACGGCGGGGAGGTGCGGGTCCAGCTCGAACGGCCGTACGCTCCGCTCCCGGCTGTCCTCGCGCACGCCAGCACGCAGGTGCTCGCGCCGGCCTCCTACGGCGCGGACGGCAAGGTCGGGAAGGTGATCGGCACCGGACCGTACCGGGTGGAGCGGATCGAGCAGCCATCGAAACTCGAGGTGGTGGCGTTCGAGCGGTGGAACGGCGAGAAGCCGAACATCAAGCGCATCTCGTACCAGGCCGTCGGTCGCGCCGAGACGCGCACGCTGATGGCTGAGAGCGGGCAGGCCGAGGTGACCTTCGGTATCGACCCGGTCAGCCGGCAGCGAATCCAGCGGGCCGCCGGCGTCGAGATCTCGTCGGTGACCCTTCCGCGCACGATCCTGCTCAAGGCGAACGCCGGGCACGAGGTGCTCGGCGACCTACGGGTGCGGCGCGCGATCAGCGCGTCCCTGGATCGCAAGGCGATGGCGACGGCCCTGCTGCGCGACCCCGAGATGGCCGCGACCCAGCTCTTCCCGCCGTCCCTCCCGGAGTGGCACCAGGACTCCGTGCCGCCGCTCGCGCACGACCCCGGACAGGCTCGCAACCTGCTCGCCGAGGCAGGGTGGGCGCCGGGAACCGACGGAATCCTGACCCGCGACGGCAAGCGGTTCGAGATCTCGCTGCGTACCTTTCCCGACCGCCCGGAGCTGCCGATCCTGGCCACCGCCGTGCAGGCCGCGCTGAAGGAGGTCGGCATCCGCGTGAACGTGCAGGTGGGCAACTCCAGTGAAATCCCCGCCGGCCACCAGGACGGCACGATGGAACTGGGCCTGTACGCCCGAAACTTCGCGCTCGTCCCCGACCCGTTGGTCACCCTCCGCACCGACTACGGTCCCCAGGGCGCGGACTGGGGCGCCATGGGGTGGAGCAATGCCGAACTTACCCGCACGCTGGGTGCCCTCGCCGACGGCACCGACCCCGCCGCGGCGGCGGCCGGACGCGAGAAGATCTCCGGCATCCTGCAGAGCGAGCTGCCCGTCATCCCCGTGGCCTGGTACCGCCAGAGCGCGGTGGTCAGCGACCGCGTCGACGGGTTCACTCTCGACCCACTCGAGCGCTCCTGGATGCTCGACAAGCTGAGGTGGTCGTCGTGACGCCCGCACCGCCACCGGTCGCCACCGACGAGGTCGAACTGGCGGTTCGCAGACCTGCGGTCGGACGCAGGCGCACCACCCCTCCCGTCGCCCGGGTGCTGGCACAGCGGGCCCTGCAGGCGGTCTCGGTCACGCTGCTGGTGTCAACGGCGTGCTTCGCCATCGTGCAGAACCTGCCAGGGGACATCGCGTTCCGGATCGCCGCCGGCCGTTACGGCTACGACCGGGTCACGGCCGCGTCAGCCGACGCCGTGCGCGCCGACCTCGGTCTCGACGCCCCGGGGTGGCAGCAGCTGGCTCGCTGGTGGGCTGACCTCGCGCAGTTCGACCTCGGCACGTCCCTGGTGACCGGCGGCTCGGTGGCGCACGAGTTGCTGCTGCCGGTGACCAGCAGCCTGCAGTTGGCCGCCACGGCGCTCGCCCTCGCGGTCGCCGTCGGCGCGCCGGTGGGCGTGGCCGCCGCCTGGCGTCCCGGTGGCCCGCTCGACCGGCTGACCACGGTCTGGGTCGCCGGCGCCCGCGCGCTGCCACCGTTCCTGCTCGGGCTGCTGCTCATCATGCTCTTCTCCGTGCATCTCGGTTGGCTCCCGGCCGTCGGGCACGGCGGCGCTGCCAACGTCGTCCTGCCCGCGGCGGCCCTGGCGGTGGGGCTGTCCGGGCTGTTCGCCCGGGTCACCCGCGACACCGTGGCGCAGTTGCGCAGCTCGGACTTCATCGCCTTCGCCGAGGCCAAGGGGCTTCGCGGCCGAGCCGTCCTGGCCCGGCACGTGCTGCGCAACGCCGGCGTCACCCTCGCCGCCTACGTGGGCGCGCAGGCGCTGATCCTGATCGAAGGGGTCGTCGTGGTGGAGAGCCTGTTCGCCTGGCCCGGGCTTGGGCACACCCTGGTCCACGCGGTCTTCTGGCGGGACGTGCCCGTCATCCAGGCGGCCGCGGTGGCGCTCGCCCTGCTCGTCGTGTTGATCAACACGGTCGTCGACGTGGCGGGCCTCGCCCTCGATCCACGCCCGCGACGGCGGCAGGTGGCCTCGTGAGTACCACCACGATGACCACATCGGTCCGCCGGCGGGCAGGGCAGCGGCTGCGCCGGCTCTCACCGGCGCAACGGTGCGCCGCGGCAGCGCTGATGCTTCTGGGCCTGTTCGCCGTGATCGGGGCGTGGGTGTGGCCGGACCCAGCCGCGCAGGACCTGACGCGCTTCCTGGAGCCGCCCAGCCTGGCCGAGCCTCTGGGGCGCGACCACCTCGGGCGAAGCGTCGCGGGGAGGCTCGCGTCAGCCACCCGGCTGTCCCTGGTGATGGCGGTCGCCTGCGTGGCGACGGCCATCACCGCGGGGACGCTGGTCGGCATCCTCGCCGCCTGGCGAGGCGGCATCGTCGACACCGTGCTGCACGGCATGTCCGAGGCGTTCGTGGCGCTCCCCGCACTGCTGATAGTCCTCATCGTGTCCGCGATGTCCGGCGGCGAGTTGTGGGCGCTGTACGCCGGCCTCGCGCTGGCGCAGTGGGTCGAGTACTTCCGCGTCGTGCGGGCGCGCAGTGCCCTGTTGCTGAGCGGACCGGCCGTGGAGGCGGCACAACTCCTGCGACTGGGCGCAGTGCACGTGCTGCGCCGCCACCTGTGGCCCGACCTCGGCCCGCTGCTGACCACCATGGCCACGTTCGGCATCGGGACCTCGGTGCTGGCCCTGTCCACCCTCGGCTTCGTCGGCGTCGGCGTCGCGCCGCCGACCCCCGAACTCGGCCTCATGGTCACCGAGGCGTTTCCGTTCTACGACGAGGCACCGTGGATGTCGCTGGCACCGGCGCTTGTCCTCGTTACGGTCCTGGTCGGGCTCCTGGGCCTGCGGAGCAAGGAGAGCACGTCATGACCGTGCACGTACAGGACCTGGTCGTCACCCACGCCGGTCGGATCCTGCTGGACGTCGCTGACCTGCGGCTCGAGCCCGGCCGGGCGGTGACGATCGTCGGCGAGAGCGGCTCTGGCAAGTCGCTGCTCGCGCACGCCGTCATGGGAACCCTCGCTGCGAGCCTGGAGGCGCGTGGCCGCGTGGTCGTCGAGGGAACCAGCTACGACGTGGCCGAGCGGCGGGCCCGCCGGGGCCTGTGGGGCCGCGTGATGGCGCTGCTGCCGCAGGAACCGGTGCTGGCGCTGGACCCCACCATGCGCGTGCGCGGACAGGTCGCCGAGGGCTCCGCCGAATTCTGGTCGGACCGGCGGTCCGCCTACCGCGCCGCCGAGAAGGTGCTCGAGGAACTCGGTGTGGCAGGCGCGGGACGAAGCTACCCGCACACCCTCTCGGGCGGAATGGCCCAGCGGGTCGCCTTCGCTGCGGCGACCATCGGGGGAGCCCGAATGCTCATCGCCGACGAACCGTCCAAGGGGCTCGACGACCAGGCACGCAACGACCTCGCTGCGCTGCTGCACCGGCACGTGGCAGCCGGCGGGATCCTGCTCACGATCACCCACGACCTCGACCTGGGCCGTGACCTGGGCGGCGACGTCCTGGTGATGCGGGAGGCCGGCATCGTCGAGCGCGGGGCCGCCCACCAGGTGCTCACCACGCCGTCGCACTCCTACACCCGGCGGCTGCTGGCCGCTGAGCCCGGCCGGTGGCAACATCCGTGGGTACGCGGACGGGGGAGCGGGACGCAGGAGCGGACCGTGGAGCCCGCAGCGCCGCCGCTTGTGCAGGCCGACCGGGTCACCAAGGGCTACGCCGGCCGGACGTTGTTTTCCGACGTGTCGCTCACCATCCACCCGGGGGACCGGCTGGCCCTTTCCGGTCCGAGCGGCTCGGGCAAGACGACCCTGGGCAACATCCTGCTGCGTCTGCTCCACCCCGACACCGGCAGCGTCCGGCACGCCGAGGAACTTGCCGGCGGACGCCTGCAGAAGCTGTACCAGGACCCCGCCGTGGCATTCCCCGCCCGCGTACCCATCGAGGCGGCGCTGGCGGACGTGGTACGCCGGCACCGGCCCGCGCCAGAGCGCCTCCCGTCGCTGATGGCGGCGATGCGCCTGCACGAGGGTCTACTGAAGCGCAGGCCCGGCCAGGTCTCCGGCGGCGAACTGCAGCGCCTAGCGATCATCCGCGCCATGCTCCTGGACCCGCTGCTGATCTTCGCCGACGAGCCGACATCACGCCTGGACCCCGTGACCCAGGAAGAAACAATGTGCTGCCTTATGGACCAGGTCGAACGGTCCCGCTGCGCCCTGGTGCTGGTCACCCACGATCGGGCCCTCGCAGACACCGTCGCCGACCAGGTCCTGGCAGTGGCCACCGCACGGCCCGAGCCCACCCCACCGGCCCAGGCCGAACCGGCCGGATCGTCCATCAGCACGACAGCGGCTGGTCGCGTGTTCAGGTGACTGCCGCCCTCGGTTGGGGCCCGCTGTGACCTTGACGGCCTGGCCGGTACATCCGAACGAACTGGCCAGGCCGTCTGCTGGCTCGGCAGCGTCGACTGCATCAGCGGTTGCGGTGGGTAATAGGGTGACGACGTCGTGGAAGGCTTTCGGGCTGCGGCCTTCAGCAGCTCTAGGGCCTCGTCGTGGTCGGTTTCTACAGCCGTACGGGCCGGAGCGGGCTGCAAGTCAAGCACCCTGGACCAGCCCCAAGGCGTACCACAGCAGGGTGCCGGCCGTAGCGGCTGCGGCGGCGGCGGCGAGCAGCATCGGCCAGGCCCGGCCGAGACGGTGTGCCGCGACCAGCCACGCCAGAGCAGCCAGCGGCAGCACCACTCGCACGATCTCGCCGAACGCGACGCCGTAGAAGAATGGATCACCAAGGGCGAGCAGGCGCCAAGGCGGCGCCTGCACGATCGCGTGCCAGCCCTCGGCGGATAGCAGCCCGCATGCGATACCGGCGGCGAGGGCGGCGCGGCGGGTGGTGTTGGCGCGTACTGCGTAACCGAGCAGTCCGAGCAGCGGGCCGGTGAGCAGCGACCCGGCCAGCCACACCGCAGTCATTACCGCGACGGAGCGCAGTCCGGCCATATTGGCCGAACTGCCGTCCGCCAAGGTGGCACCGCTCCACCGGCGGCTAACCAGCAGGATGAGTAGGTAGTACAACACGGTGGCCAGGACCAGCAGGCCGGTGGCGCCCGTGACGGCCCGCCGCGTGGTATCCGCGTACCGGCCGGCCAGGACGGCGGCCAGCCCCCAGGCGAATCCGCTGGAGGTCAGCGCGATCATCACGTGGCCGGCAACACCGTCGACAGAGTCGGCGGCGAAGGCCAGCAGTCCCAGTGCGGCCGCGGCGGCGGCGACGTTCACGGCGTACGCGGACCGGCGCTGCTGTCCAGCGATGTCGGTCATGCCCGGCCTCCTCGGGCTCGGCAGTGCAGGCGCAATGGCCAACATCTGCCGCGCCCCCTCACGAACGTCCTCGTCCAGCAGCTAGATACCATCACGTCGCTGCCCATCCTCAGCGACTACAGCCAACCCGGGCGTGCCTTTGCGCGCGCGCGTCGACGCGCCAACGTCGGCCATGCTCGAGGCCTACACGAATCGATCACCGGGAAGGTACGCCCGTCCCGGTGGATCCACAGGTCTTGAGCATTGCTTGCTGGTGGCGGTCGGCCTGTTCTGCACCAACGAAGCCAACCGGAAGCAGCAGGAGCTGGCCGAGCGGGGTCAGGTCACCGACCCGCTTCACCAAGGCCTTTGACGTCGGCCGACGTGCCGAACCTGCCCGCGCCCGCCGTCGAGGACGACCGGTGCGTGCTGGCCACCGCCAGCCTCGACGGCCCGCGTTCTGCCGCGCCCCGCAGCGGGGCCCGCCACCGTTCCGCTCTCGTTCGACTCCAGGCCGCCTGCCGGTGCGAAAAAGGGGCCGAAGGACGGCTGGCCACCGACCCTCGACCCCGAGATCCACGCGCAGCGCCCTGCGTGGGCGCAGCGTCGACTGGCTTTGACGCCGCCACGGCCTCGCCAACCGCGGTGGCGAACGCGACTTCCGCTGTCGGTCCACAGGCCAGGTTGCCACGTTTGGCGTGTGGCGGGAGACCGCGCTCAGGAGGACACGCCTCAGGTGATGCCGCTCGTCCAGGCTACGCAGACGATCTGCGGATATCCCCAGCCGGGCGTGCAGTAGACGACCATGTTCCCGTCGTTCTGCAACGCTAGGACTGAACCCTGACCGGCGGCGTTGTTGCAACGGATCCCGGTCGCCCAGACCGCGCGACTGTCCTCCGTCTACACCACAAGGTTCGAGTCCGGCTGGAGCACGAGCTGAACGCCGAACTCCCAACCGGTCAGGCCGGTGAAGAAGTTCATTCGACCGGTCCCGAAGTTCCTGATCATAGGCTTTCTGCGTTGCAAGCTCGATGACGCCGGCCTGGTGGAGACCGTACGCGGGGTGGGCTACCGGCTGCGGCCGAGCTGACGGCACGGGCCGATTCTCAGATCATCCTCAAGAAAACCCGCCCGGTCGGCCGCTGGCGGCACGGCTGGCGTGTGCTGACCCCACCGTGTCATCCCCCTGTTCTGGAGCTTCTATGAGAGACAGACGGACGATCACCTTCTCCGTCCTGCTCGCCGCGACCCTCGCGGCGACCGTTGCGCCCACGCCCAACGCGTCCGCGGCCAGCGTCGGCGAGGAGCGCTTCCAGCCGAGTGTCACCTACGATCTGTCGGTGACCGACGCCGAGCGCGACGCGATCCACGCGGAAGTCGAGGCGTTGGCTGGACGGGTCAAGAGCGCGCGGGCGGGGGACGGCACCTACGACCCGCTCAGTCTGGTCGGGGCGATGCTGGACGGGTCGAGCTACGACTCCATCTCCAGAGGCGGCACGGCCGCCACGGCGTACCCCTTCCCGGTCAGCAACACCGCGGCCAACCAGTACGAGTACGACCGCAAGGTCGCCAAGCTCGCCTGGGTGGTCAAGCTGGCCACCGACCTGGGTTTCCCGGTGGTCGTCCAACGCCAGCCCGACAAGTACGTCTACGCAGAGATCGGTGACCCGGACGCCCCGGAGATGGTCATGGCGTTGAGCCACCTCGACTCGCCGACGGCCTCCGTTTCGCCAGCCCAGCTGGCGCGCTGGCGGGACGCCGATGGCAACCTCGGCACTCCTGGTGCGTACCACTCGCCCTATGTCCAGGACGGCTGGGTCTACGGGGCGGGCATCCAGGACGACAGCGGCCCGACGCTGGCGACGCTGCTCGCGGCCAAGGCGCTGCTCGAGGCGGGGTTGCCCCTCGACCGACGCATCCGCATCGTCATGGGAATCTACGAAGACGGCGGTCCCGGCACGCCCTCGACGACGAACACCGCCACCTTCCAGTCCATCCCGTACAACTCGAACCCGAGCTTCTACGACAACTGGGCCTACAAGAACCTCAACCGGGAAGAGATCCCGATCGCGGCCTACACCTCCGACTCGCGGTTCCCGGTCATCGTCGGCAACTCCGGAGCGGTGACCCCGCCGGTGTCGATGAGCTTGGCCGCAGACAGCACCAAGGCCTTCCGGCTGACGAATGCCACAGCCGGCGTCACCCTGCGCGAAGGCGACCCGACGCTCAAGGACATCGCCTACGGCAGCACCACGCAGATCGCCTCGCGGGCCATTTTCACCCTCGACGTGGCGGGGGCCGGCTCCGCCGAGCGCGACCGATTCGTAGCGGCGATCACCGCTGCTGCGACCACGAAGGGTTGGCTCCCGGCCGCTCCCCGCACCACGCCCAAGGTGCAGACCACGATCACCGGCGACTCGCTCACGCTGGAGATCAACACCGATGTGGCGATGGAGATGCCGACCCCGCAGTACGGCAAGAATGCCGTCGTGTGGGGAATGTTCCTCCTCGCCAAGGGACTCGGCGCACTGGGAACCACGGCCGCCGACATGCAATTGAAGAAGGCCGCCGACGGCATCGCCGACCTGTTCTTCCGTGACGGTGTCGAAGGCGAAGCCTATATCGGCAAGTACATGGGCATCCCGGCGAGCCTGTTGCGCAACCCGAGCAACGGCACCCCGAACCTGACCTTTGCCCTCATGGGAGGCATCAACTCGGAGACGCCGACGAGCTTTTACACGGACGCCTCCGGCATCCTCAGCATGCCGATGTATGTGCGCAGCATGCACGTCACCGCGGCTGACTCCAGCCAGGCAACGACGGCGGTCACGGCCGCCTTCCAGGCCAAGGGGTTCACCATCGGCAACCTCGGCTCGCCCGTCGGCGCCGGGTTGTACGTCACTCACGACAACCCGCTGACGGCTCTTCAGTTCGGGAGCTACCAAGCCTCGATCAACCGCAACCCGGAGGGGTTTGCGGATCCATACTCCCTCAGGGACGTGGTCTATCCGCAGGGCACGACCGGCGGCACCCTGGCCAGCAGCTTCCGCAACAAGATGACCGCCTTCGGCGCCGTCATCCCGGGTAACGAGCGCTGGTGGCACACGGCCAACGAGCGGATGAAGGTCGACTCGGCGGTGCAGATGACCAAGATCATGGCCGATGGCATGCTGGAGATGGCCCGGTACTCCGGGCCAGCCGGTGCCAAGTTCATGTGGGCAAACATCCCGGGGCTGAACGCCGACCGGGCGGACCTCGACCTGCTCGACGTCACGATCGGAACCTACAAGGACGCGTCGGCCGCGGTCGGCACGAGCCAGTTGGGCTCCCAGGCCCTGCTCGGCGCCACCTCGTTCAACATCCCGATGTGGAACGGGCGCGGCAACTCGACCCCGACGGCATCGGCTTTCGAACTGGGGCACGCCCCGGGAGGGGTCTACTTGCCCCTGACCGACACCGAGTACCTGAACTCCACGTACGTGGCGCCAATGCGTCTGGAGTTCAAGGTGGAGCGCCCCGACTACATGTCGGACGCGGCTTGGGCGAAGTTCGTCGCCGGCGGCTACGGCGACTTCCAGTTCAACATTCTCGTCGGCGACACCGTTGTGCCGCTGGCCGTTCCTGCCGGGCAGAGTGCGGACAAGTTCTTCTCCTCGCGCATCTCGGCCAACAACCCCAACGCCATCTACCTGTCGGTCAACCTCGCGGTCACCGATGCCCCGTACACCGGGGTGCAGGCCATCCTCGCGGATTCCAAGACGGACCTGTACACGGTCAATCCGTCGTACTTGGCCTCAAACCCGGATCCGTTCCCCGGGCGCGGGGCCATCGAACAACGGGGCTTCTTCGTGTTCGGTGATGGGCAGAAGAACGCGGAGTTCTCTTCGCCCGACGCGGTCTACGTGACAGTCGCCAACGCGGTCATCGATGCGAAGCCGTCGGCGGTGGTGAAGAAGCTGACGGGCGACACGAATGAGTTGACCATCACGGTGACGCAGACCCACATCGACGGCAGCGAGTCTCCTGTGACGGCCACGTTCACCATCGACAACAACGCTGCTGGCACCTACACCGTCGGCGATTACAAGGTATACGTCGACACGAAGGGCAACACCCAGGTGCGGTCGATCTCCATCGTGTGACGCGTGTGAACCGGAAGTTCAGCGCGCGCACGAGAGGGCATGCGCGGTGGCAGGATGCCTCGACTCGGGGTCAGCGGCCGCCGGGGTGCGAGGCACATTGACAACGGAGTGGAGCCATTGCCGTCGGTAGTGGTTCCACTCCGTTGTGCAGCATTGGGCGTGTCTGTTCCTGTGGGTCGCTAATGAGACTTGCCGGGTCGGTTGCGGCAGACTCGGCTCCGATCATGAGGATCGCCCACCCCGTCGACGTGCTTGCCTGGCCTGCCGGTTGTGGAACCAGAGCGCCAGCCCTTCGCGATTGCGGTACGCCGCGATACCGGCCACCAGGACGGTGATGAGGACCGTCCAATACCAGAATCGTGGACCCACCCCGTGCGGCGGGCTTGCGCCGCGGGTGCGGCCGCTGCGGATCACGTCGTTGGAAACGTCGATCGAGACGACGTCTTGTGGAGCGGTGAGCAGGGTGGTGGGAACCTCTGCGCCCCGGCCGAGGGCCAGCACCCGGACGGTCCCGACGTTGCCGTACGCAAGTCGCTGATCCATCTCTAGGGGGACGTCGAACGCGGCCGGCGCGTGGGGTGCAGGGTGGTAGGCGACGACCCGCGCGGATCCGTCCGCTGCCCACCCGAGCAGCCGGATGGCGGTCACCCCAGAGACGGCGGGGGTGTCCATCGCGCCGAGGTCCCGGCCGGTGGCCGGGTCGATCTGTCGCAGACTCCAGCTGTCGCCGTCCCGCCGGGTGACCGTCAGCGTCCGGCCGTCGGTGCTCCAGGCACCCTTGCCGGCCAGTTCCGTCTCGGGTGCGAGGCTGAACGAGGAGAGCCGCCGGCCGTCCAGGTCGGTGACGGTGACCGTCCGTCCGGTCTGGAAGGCGAGCCGTGCGCCGTCCGGGGCGAATGCCGGCCAGGCGATGCCATCGGACTCGTCGGCCAGCCGGGTCCGGCGATTGCCGTCCAGCCAGACGATGCTCAGCACTCTCCGGTAGGCGCTGCGCTCCGGGTTGGCCGGCACGGCGTCCCCGATGAGCAGCGCCCGGCCGTCCGGCGACCAGCCGGCCGGTCCGGTCAGCACCGTGTCGGGGACGCCGCTGGACACGGTACGGCTGCGTCCGGTGACCAGGTCGACGATCTCCACCCGGGACCCCGAGGTGAAGGCGACCCGACGACCGTCGGGGGACAAGATCGTGTCCCCACCGGCGTGCGCCTCTCTTCCGCCCTTGATGATCCGGTAACGATCGGAGTCCGCACCGACGACCACGACGATGCTGCCCTCGTCGCCGTACTCCAGACCCGGAGCCTGGCCTGTGAAGATCACTGAGGCGGGACCGAGCCGCGGCCAGTCGGTCGCGTGCAGGCTGCCGAGGGGCGGCAGACCGACCCGGTCGGGCAGCGCGGCGTCCGCGCCGGCCGCCGGGCCGACCGCGGGGGTACGAGCCAGCGGCAGCACCGCCCCGGCCAGCGCGACCAGCACCAGCGCCGCCCCGGCCGCGAGCACGGTACGGCGGCGGTGACGGCGGGCCGTGGCGAGCGCCTGCTCGTAGACCGGGTAGGCGGGGACGTCGGCCGCGGCGGTGTGCAGCATCTCGCGAAGTCGAGTAGTCATCGTGGGCTCCTTTCCGCCGTCCGGTCGACCAGGTCGGGGGCGATGGCGCGTAGCCGGCGAACGGCGTCGTGGCTGTGCCGCTTGACCGTGCCGACCGAGCAGCCGAGCACCTCGGCGACCTGCGACTCGGTCAGGTCTTCGTAGAACCGCAGCACGACCACGGCACGCTGGCGCGGAGTGAGCTGACGCAGCGCAGCCGCGAGGCTCAGCCGCAGCGCCGTAGCGTCTGAGTGGTCGTCACCGGCCCGGTCGGTGGGCTGCGACTCCAGCCGCTCGGCCAGCCGTCGGCGACGCCACCAGGAGACCTGCTGGTGGTACATGACCCGCCGCACGTACGCTTCGGGGTCGCCGCCGTGGATCCGCCGCCAATGCCGGTACGTCCGGGCCAGGGCGGTCTGCAACAAATCCTCGGCAAGCTGATGATCACCGGTGAGCAGGTAGGCCCTCCGGGACAGCGCCGGCGACCGGTGCACCACGAACTGATGGAACGTCTCGGTCATGCCCACCCCCTCGCACGTTAGAACGCCTCCCGTCGCCGCGATGGTTGAGGCCGGGCGCGGCGGGAATGCAAGCACCACGCCATGTCCCATGCCGGGTCTCAGGACCTGCACGACAGATCGTCTCGGGACGTGCGTGACACGTCCGGCTAGACGATCTAGGAATGGCGGACCGGTCACCCTACGGTGAAGCCGCCGTGGCTAACGGTCCGCCTCAGCCAGTCGAGCCAGGCCACCCACAGGCCATCCCCCTCCAACTCCGCCCGCAGGCTGGGTGATGAAGCCTGGTAGAGGTTCAGCGCTTGCTCGATCTCTCGCGCACCTACCAGCCACGGGCCGTTACTCGTCAGCTTGAACTCCGGGATGCCACCCATTCCAGCGACCGTCTGGGCCGACGCCGCCCGTTCGGCCTCGTTGTATGCGTCACGCCGGCTCTGATCCGCAGACCGCCAGTCGTCGATGTCATCGAACGGCCAGGCAGGGAAGGGTTGCGCGGTTGCCTGGTAGGTCATGCCCGTCCGGCGCATACCGTCGCGGCAGAAGGCCATGCCAGCGATGTTCAGATGGAACTGATAGGCATCTGACTCGAAGCTGTAGCCCATGAGACCTCCTTCGCTGTCGGCCACAACAGCCAATCGCTCAGCGCCATGAAAATTGCCGTGCAGCGCAGGCGGTCGGGGCGTGGGCATCGGGCGACTTGGCTAGCCCAGGGCAGCGAATCCGGCCGTCCCGACACAGCATGGGAGGGCACACCCACCGATGGATATGCCCCCTTTCCATAGCTGGTTACTAACTGAGTGTCACCGCAAAGCCCCGCCGTTGATGCAGCGCCTGTGCCCGTGGAGCCTAACTAGGTGGCCCGATCGGGATGGGTCGGCGACCATGGTCGGCATGGCAAGGGACCGGGCATGAGGTTGCCGCTTCAGGGTGGGCTGCCGCCGGTGGACGCGGTGGCTGGCACGGTCGTGGAGGTCGCCTGTGACGAGTCAGGGTTCTCCGGCACCAATCTGCTTGATCCCGCCACCCCGGTGATCACCCACGCGAGTGTCGATCTGTGTGGCGAGGAGGCGGCGGGGCTGATCGCGACACTGCGGTCCGGTTTCCGGTTCTCGCCGAACGAGTTGAAGTCCCGGCAGTTCCTCCGCCGGCCCGAAGCGGGTGAGGTGCTGGAGTGGTTCCTGGCGGCGCTGCGCGGCCGGGCACACGTCCACCTGGTCGACAAGCAGTACTTCCTCGTCACCCGCATCGTCGACCTGCTGCTGACCGAGCCGTCGTACGCGGCCGGTACCCGCCTGACCCAGGAACACCGTTCGGCGGCCCTCGCGTTGTATCGGGCCAGGCGCTCGGCCGGCTCCGATTGGGGGGTCTTCCTAGCGGCCTTCGTCGAGATGCTCCGGACCAAACGGCGAGACCGGCCGGATCACCGCAGCGTGGAACGGTTTTTCCAGGCACGGGATGTGCTGCTACGACACGCGCTGGGCGCGCCGGCCGAGGCCATCCTTCTCGGACTGGACCGGACCCGGGTGGCCAACGTCCAGGCCCGGCTGCACGGCAACGACCGGTCGATCCCGCCACCGCTGGAGCCGATGCTGCCGGCGCTGGCCGAGACCGTCCTGTTCTGGAGCGGCGGGGGGCGGCGGGTGCTGGTGATCCACGACGAGCAGAGCGCCCTCACGGCCGACCGGTTGCGCCGCCTGCAGCAGGTGCTGGCCGACAGCGCCGGACTGTCGCCGGCCGAAGGGTCGCCGCTGGCCGGGTTGGTGATGGTTGACTCCCGGGACGATCCGCGCGTCCAGGTCGCCGACCTGCTCGCCGGGGTGGCCCGGCGGTTGCCGGGGATTGTCGACGACGGCCCACTCCGGCCGTTGCTCTCCCCGACCTCACTGCGCGATCCGATCGGTGACGCCCTACCGACCTGACGGCCAAGCGAGGATAGGGCTACCGGAGCTCACCGGGTGGGCGGTGGGTGGCTCCGGGCCGCAGACACGGGTGGCCATGATCCTCGACATCGCGGCCCTGCTGGTCGTGCTGCGGTGCGTGCAGCGATCATCGGCTTGAGTGCCTGACCGAATGACGGCGGGTGCGAGTGACTATCGAAGTGTCTGGACCGTCGAGGCGATCCAGGGATGCCCGGGAACCGTGGCACCCTCCAGGTCCCGGGGGTCGATGCTCCATCGCCCCGCAAGTGTGAGTACGGTTTCCTCATCGGGCCACGGCCAAGACTCATCGTCGCCCTCGGGCCACGGTTGGTCCTCGCCGTGGGCGGTCCCGACTCCGAGGGCCTGCTCGTCCGCTGTCGGATCTCCTACCTGAAACAGCACCTCACCGCGCTCGCCGAGGTAGGCGAATGCTCGCTCCACGACCCCGTCGCGGGCGCGACCCCATCCGTGATATTCGACAACGCGATGAGTTCCGAAGTACTGCACCTCACCGAGGAGGCGGCTCAGCCCCGCCAGCCAGGCGGCGAACCGGTCGTCCTCGGGAGCGGGAACATCCCGCGAAGCGGCGAGCGTCCAGCCATCGAGCGGTGGTGTGAGAAGCCAGCGGCCGGGCCCGTCATAGGCAGCAGCCACCGCCGCACGCCAGGTGGACGGAGCGGGACGGCTGAGGCGCAGCGCCGCGGCGACATCAGCAACTCCCTGGCCACGCACCGCGAGCCACTGAAGCTTGTAGCCAAAACCGATCGCGGCCTCCGTCATGGCGTGATCGTAGGTGGCTGGGCCGCAGAGATGGTGTTGGTGCTCCTCATCCTCGGCGTCGCTCGACTGGCGATGCCGACCACCGGGCCGTCTCGTCTGAGGTGCTCCGCGACACACTGGACGCTGTGGACGGCGGTGGTAGGAAATAGCTGACGCCTACCTCCAGGAGATCACCGTGAAGCTCTCTCGTCTCTCCCGCCGGTCGCTGCTCGCGACCGGTGGCGCCGCGGTCGTCGCCGCGGCGGCCGCTCAACCCGCCGTCGCCGCGCCGGCTGAGGAGCCCGCCGTCACGCCGGACGAGGCCCTGCGCCGCCTGCTGCGCGGCAACCACCGGTTCGTCACCGGGCACGGCCGGCACCCTCACCAGAGCCTCGACGACCTGCATCGGCTGGCCGCGGGCCAGCACCCGTTCGCCGTCACCGTCGGCTGCGCCGACTCCCGGGTGGCCCCGGAAGTGCTGTTCGACCAAGGCCTGGGCGACCTGTTCGACAACCGGGTGGCCGGGAACATCGTCGACGACCTGCTGCTGGGCAGCGTGGAGTTCGCGGTCGAGGAGTTCCACAGCCCGCTGATCATCGTCCTCGGGCACGAGCGCTGTGGGGCTATCACGGCCACCATCGACGCCATCCGCTCCGGCGGCACGGCGCCGGGCCACATCGGCATGATCGTGGAGGCCCTGCGTCCCATCGTGGCGCCGGTTCTCGAGCAGCCGGGGGACCCGGTCGACAACGCCGTGCGGGCGAATGTCCGGGCGCAGGTGCGGGGGTTGGTCGAGCGCAGCCCGATCATCGCCGAGCGGGTGCACCAGGGTGTGCTGCGCGTGGTGGGCGGCCGGTACGACCTCGACACCGGCCACGTCACGCTCGTGGACTGACCCGAACCCAGCCGCGACGCCCGGGGGCGTGAGACGTGCCTCCGGGCGGGGCTGCTCGTGGCGACCGTGCCGACGTCAGCCGTGCAGCGCGGCGGTCAGCAGGTCGTACGTGGCTTGGTCGAAGGCGACGAGGCGGACCTGCTCGACCGTCGTCGGGGTTGCCCGGATGGTCGAGGCCGCGATTGTCGCCGCCTGGTCGGCGGGGAACCCGTAGACGCCGGTGGCGATGGCGGGGAAGGCCACGCTGCGGGCGCCGATCTGGTCGGCGACCTCGAGGCTGCGCCGGTAGCACGACGCCAGGATGTCGGCCTCGCCGTGGTCGCCACCTTCCCACACCGGACCGACCGTGTGGATGACATGGCGTACCGGTGGGTCCAGGTCGAACGCGGGCGTGGCCACCGCGTCGCCCGGCGCGCAGGGTGCCAGCGCGGCACCTGCCCGGGCCAGTCGCGGCCCGGCCGCCCGATGGATCGCCCCGTCCACCCCGCCGCCGCCCAGCAGCGACTTGTTCGCCGCGGTGACGATGGCGTCGACGCGCTCGCGGGTGATGTCACCGAGCACAACTTCGACCACAGGCATGGGCCGATGATGCCACCCGGCGCTCCCTGGTGTGCGGCTCACCAGCTTGTTGCCGCCGCCGGCGTGCGACCGGTCGTCGATGCTGCCTCGACCCGGTCGTGGTCAGGTCGATGCTTCCAGGATCATCCGACCAACGACCGGCGATGGTGCGGCCAGGCCGGTGGGATAGAGGCGATCAGCTGTGCTGCGAGAGAGACTCCGGCGGTGGGACCCCCGGGTGTGGAATGCCACCCCGGAGGAGGTGGCGGCCGACTATCCGTGCGACCGCCACATGACGGTGCCGTTCCGCTCGTTCGTCCGGGCCGTCGACGTGGCGGCGCCCGTCCCGCTGGTGTACCGGTGGCTGTGTCAACTCAAGGTCGCGCCGTACAGCTACGACCTGGTCGACAACCTGGGCCGGCGCAGTCCCCGGACCCTCACCCCGGGCGCCGAGGAGTTGGCGCTGGGTCAGAAGTTCCTGATCTTCGAAGTGGTCGAGTTCGTTCCGGACGGGCATCTCACTGGGATGATCGCCCAGCGGCACCGGCGCAGCTACGGCGAGGTGGCGGTCAGTTACCGGGTGACGCCGGCCGCGGGTGGCACCCGGCTGGTCGGGCGGCTCGACGTCGGTGCCACCACCGTCTTCGAGCAGGCTCGGCGGGCGGCGCTGGCGGTCGGTGACGCGCTCATGGGCCGCAAGCAGTTGCTCACCATCAAGGCTCTCGCCGAGCGGTCTGCCCAGGCGGAGTGAACCGTGGATGTGCGGGCGCCGGTTGGCGGCGGGCGCGTCGGTGAAATGGGAGTGAACGCGAATCGCAATCGCATTCCCCCGGCTGCGGGTATCCGTTGTCGACGCCCGGCGGCCTGCTCGGGAACTGTTTGTGAAACTGTCCTGCACACCCAGCGCCTTCGATGCCGGAAAAGTCAAGGCCTTTAGGGGGGTGGTGGCGTACCACCAAAGTGGTATCGATGAGGTCCGATGAGTAGCGGGTACGTTCACCTTGGACGCAGAAGGGCTTGAGACGGGCTCACGGGCAGTTAGCGTCTACGTCAGATGCGTAGAGAAGAGGGTACAAAATGCTCCGCTTCAACATCCTCGGCAGCCTGGAAGTCCGACACCACGGCGTGGATTGCACCCCCACCGCGCCGAAGGTCCGTGCGGTCCTCGCGCTGCTGCTGCTCCGGGCCAATCAGACGGTGAGCCAGGACGCCATCTTCGACTGGCTGTGGGGCAACCGGCCACCCCGGAGCGCCGCCACCACCACCCAGACGTACGTCTACCAGCTCCGGGCGCTCTTCGAGCGGGTGGGCGTGGCCGGCTCCGCCGACCAGCTGCTGATCACCCGGCCGACGGGATATCTGCTGTCACTCGGCGAGGAGCAGCTCGACGCGACCGTATTCGCCCGCCTGTGCGAGGAGGGCGGCGCGTTGCTGGACGCCGGGCAGGCGGCGGAGGCGGCGCAGCGCCTGCGTACCGCCCTGTCCCTGTGGCGGGGGCCGGTGCTCGACGACGTCAACGTCGAGGACTGGATGGCCGCCGACCTCGCGCACCTTGCCGAGCTGCGGATGCGGGCGCTGGAGCTGCGCATCGAGGCGGACGCCCGGCTGGGTCGCTACCGGGAACTGATCACCGAGCTGCGGGCCCTGGTCGCGGCGCACCCGTTCAACGAATGGTTCCACGCCCAGCTGATCACCGCGCTGAACCGGTGCGGCCGGCGGGCCGAGGCGCTGCACGCGTACCGGAGCCTGCGGCAGACCCTCTCCGACGAACTGGGCCTGGAACCGACGCCCGAGCTGCAGGAACTCCAGCGGCAGGTGCTGAACGGCAGCCCCGCCCGGCTCCTCGTCGCCGCCGGCTGACCGCCGGGCAGGCGCCCTCGGTCCCGGATGCGGATCGAGGGCGCCGACGGCGTCAGTCGCCGCCTGCGGTCACCCACGTGGCCGCGGGACGGCCGGCTTCTCCGGGCTGACCAGGTTCATGGCGATGGCCTTGTTCACCGCGTCGATCCGGGACACCGCGCCCAGCTTGGTGAACACGTTGCGCAGGTGCCGCTTGACCGTGCCCTCGGTGATGTCCAGCCGCCGGGCGATCTGCGAATTGCTGTAGGCCTGCGCGACCAGGCTGACGATCTCCACCTCGCGGTCGGACAGGATCCGCGCGCCGGCGTCGCTGACCTGCTCGAAACTCTCCCGCGAGATCGACAGCATGATCCGGCCGGCGTCGGTGCGCACGCTGCGCAGCGTGGCGACCAGGTCGTCGCGGGTCACGCTCTTCAGCAGGTACGCGCGGGCTCCGGCGCCGAGCAGCTCCCGCACCACGGTGGGCTCGTCGAACATGCTCAGGATGACGATGCGGGTGGCAGGCGCCGCCGCCAGGGTGCGGGCGATGGTGGTGGCGGCGTGGTCGCCGGGGATGCCGACGTCGAGCAGCATCACGTCGGGCCGGTGCGCGGCGGCGAAGGCCACCGCCTCGGCCCCGGTGCTGGCCTCGCCGACCACGGTCAGGTCCGGCTCCATCGACAGCAGCTCGCGCAGGCCGTGCCGGAACAGCGCGTGGTCGTCGACGAGGAGGATCCTGGTGGGCGCGGGAGGCTGGCCGGACGATGTCATCGCGAGGTCCCTGAGAGTGGGATGAAGGCCTCGACCCGGGTGCCGCGACCTGGCGAACTGTGCAGGAAGAGCTTGCCGCCGAGCAGTTCGACCCGTTCGCCCATGGAGGCCAGCCCGCTGCCGCCGGTGCAGCCGCCGTGGTCGGGGTCGAAGCCCACGCCGTCGTCGCTGACCCAGACCCGGATCTCGTGCGGCGCGATGTCCACGTGGCTCAGGATGGTCTGCGCCTCGGAGTGGCGGAAGGCGTTGCGCAGCGCCTCGCGGACCACCAGGAAGACCTCGGCCAGCACCTCGGCGGGGATCCAGGCCTCGTCCCCGCTGACCGCGAGGTCGACCGCCGCGTTGCCCTCGCCCATGACGTCGAGGAAGCCGCGCAGGGCCTGCTCCAGGTTGTCGAACTTGGACTCCAGCCGCAGGTCGGTGGCCACCCCCCGGACCGCCTCCAGGGTCTGCACGCTGGCCCGATAGGCGACGTCGACCTTGTCGTGCGACCGGTCCTGGTCGGTGTCCGCGTACGCCTTGGCCAGTTCCAGGTTGCGGGTCACGACGCTGGCTGATCCGCCGACGCGGTCGTGCAGTTCGCGGGCTATCCGGCGCCGTTCGGCGAGCTGCGCCTGCTGGACCCGGTCGAGCAGGAACCCGACGTACGCCTCGGAAGCCCAGCGGACGCGGGTCATGACGCTGCGCTGCAGGGCCTGGGTGGCGGTCCGGACGATGCAGGCGGCGTCCGGCTGGCCGGCGGCGGTCTCGATCACCGCGTCGAGCACCGGATCGAACAGTTCGGTCGCGGCCCGCAGGGACTCGACCGGGTGCAGGTTGCCCATGGCGCGGGCCGCGCCGGCCTGCCAGGCGAGGGCGATCGCCGTCTCGTCGACCTGGATCTGTCCAGTTCGGATGCTCTCAGTGACGTCGGCCAGCACCTGCCGGGCCTGGATAATTGCCTGGTTGAGAAGCGTTTCCTCGATGCCAATCGGGCCGCAGGCCCCGATCAGACGCTTACGGAAAGTGTCCAAAACCGTGTCGTGGCGGGCCTGGAACGCGCTCGCGATAAAGAATCCCGTGGCGAGCGCGCTTGGATCCATTGGTCTCTTACCTTTCGCCGAACTGTCCCCGCGAACGGCAAGTCTCCATTGTTTCGCACCGGATGGGCAAGGTCTTGTGACACATGATCGAACTAGTTTACCTATTTGTGCCGTAGAGTTCGTATGCTAAGCCTCGAGTAGCGGATTGCCGCCAGGGTGAACAGCAGACCACCGGAGAGCCACACCGGATCCCAAAGCAGCAGGTGCCAGGGCAGTGCCGCCCGGCCAAGCCCGGCCGGGACCTCGACCAACCCCGCCACGATCAGCAGGTGTTGCGCCAGGTTCGCCACACCATACAGGGACAGCAGGGCGGCGGCGCCCCAGCCGGCGAGCAGCAGCATCCAGCGCGGCAGCCAGCGGGGACGCCCGTCGACGAGCGCCAGGGCGAGCGCCGCGGCGACCAGCTTGAGCACCGCGGTGGCCCACAGCAGGGCCACGAAACCGGGCTCCCGGGCCAGTGCCGGGCCTTCGACGGCCGGGCCGATGGTGCCGGTGCCGACCCGACCCCCGGCCGCCCAGTAGAAGCTGAGCGCGGCGAACAGCACGGACCAGACGCAGGCGCCGTACGCGGCCCAGGGACCAGCTCGTCCACCGGCCCGCCGCGCCGGATCGGCGGAACCGCCGCTGCGCTGGCCGTCGGTGCTGGCTGCGGTGCTCCGGGTCACCGGTCCTCCCGTGGTCGGGTTCGTCGATCGGCATCGTATCGGTGGACGTCGGTGCGGCCGCGTCCGCCTTCCGTGGCAAGGCTTTTCCGCAGCCCTCGAAGCGGCCTCCACGATGGCTCGACGTCGCGGCCGGGGGTTCGAGGCGCCGTCGAGGCCGCCGCGAGGCCGTCACAAGGCGACAGCTCGACGGTGAGAACCCGACCACGCTGCGGATGACGGGGCGGCGCGCGGCGCTCGCCGACGGACGCGGCCCAAGGACTCACGAAGGACTCCTGGGTGATGAACCGACGGGTTGTGGTAACCGGGCTCGGGCCGGTGTCGAGCATCGGCATCGGCGTCGACGCCTTCACGACAGCACTGCGCGCCGGGCGCAGCGGCATCACGCCGATCGCCAGCTTCGACACCACCGGCTTCCTGACCGACCGGGCCGGCGAGGTGCACGAGTTCGCGCCGGAGGCCATGCTGACCCGGCTCGACCCGGCGGACTGGGGCCGCAGCAGTCTCTTCGCCGCCGCCGCGGCCCGGCTCGCGCTCACCGACGCGGGGGCCACCGACCTCCCGGACCAGTCCGACCGGATCGGCGTCTGCATGGGTACGACCAGCGGCGAGTCCCAGGTGGTGGAGCGGCTCACCGAACACTGGTTGGCCCACGGCTACCCGGACACGCCGCAGCGGCTGGCCCGCCAGCTGCCCGCGGGACGCGTCGCCGAGGCGGTGAGCCGGGAACTGGGCCTCACCGGCGCGGCGCTGACCGTCTCGACCGCCTGCTCGGCGAGCAACTACGCCCTCGGCTACGCCCTCGACGTCATCGCCACCGGCGAACAGGACTACATGCTGGTCGGCGGGGCCGACTCGGTGTGCCGGTGGGCCCACGCCGGCTTCTACCGGTTGGGCGCGCTCGCCGCCGAGCGGTGCGCGCCGTTCGACCGTGACCGGGCCGGAGTGATCACCGCCGAGGGCGGCGTGGCGCTGTTCCTGGAAAGCCTGGACTCGGCCCGGGCCCGCGGCGCCCGGATCTACTGCGAGGTGCTCGGCTACGGGCTCACCTGCGACGCCAAGCACCCGACCGCGCCGGACGCGACGAGCGTGGCCCGCTGCATGCGGCTGGCCCACCAGGACGCCGGTGTCAAGCCCGACGAGGTCGACTTCATCTGCGCCCACGGCACCGCGACCCCGGCCAACGACGCCGCCGAGTACGAGGCGGTCCGCGACGTCTTCGGCGACCGGCTGCCGCCGATGAGCTCGGTGAAGTCGATGCTCGGCCACACGATGGGCGCGGCGAGCGGGTTCAGCGCCCTGGCCGGGGCGCTGGCCATCTCGTCCGGCTTTCTCGCGCCGACCATCAACCACGTGACCACCGACCCGGCGATGACCGGCCTGGACGTCGTACCCAACGAGTCGCGTCCCGAGCAGCCGCGCATCGTCCAGGTCAACGGTTTCGCCTTCGGCGGCAACAACGCCATCACGATTCTTGGACGGCTCGCATGACCGTGACCACCGATTCGCGTACCGAGGCTTTCGTGCTCGGCGTCTCCGGGTGGGGCGTGCTCTCCCCGTTCGGGTTGGGCGCCGACGAGTTCACCGCCGGGCTGCGTACCGGGCGGGACGGCACGGTCGACGCGACCGCGCTGACCGAGGAGCCGGTGCCGGACCCGCGGGCGTACGGCCTGGTCGGGTTCCGCGCCCGGGAACACCTGGGCCGCAAGGGCACCAGCTTCCTCGACCGGCGGACCGCGTTCGCGGTGCTGGCCTGCGGCCAGGCGCTGGCCGACAGCGACCTCGTGGTCGGCGACGACAACCGGGACCGGGTCGGCGTCGTGCTCGGCACCAGCGTCGGCAGCCTCCAGTCGACCAGTGACTACAGCCGGGACACGCTGGTGCAGGAGAAGCCCTACCTGGTCAACCCGATCCTGTTCCCCAACACCGTGCTCAACTGTGCGGCCGGCCAGGCGGCCATCTGGCACCAGTTGCGCGGGGTCAACACCACCCTCGCCGGCGGCGGGATGGCGACCCTGGCCGCGCTCCGCTACGCCACGACGGTGCTGCGGCGCGGCCGCGCGGAGGCGCTGCTGGTCGGCGCGGTGGACGAGTACACCCCGCAGCTGGCGTGGACCGAGCACGCCACCGCCGCGTCGCCGACCGCGGTCGGCGGCGAGGGCGGCGCGGTCTTCCTGGTCGAGGACGCGGCCGCCATGCGCGCCGCCGGCCGCGAGCCGGTCGCCGAGATCCTCGTCGACCTCGGCCACACCGGAGGGCGGACGGACCTCGCCGCGGCGCTCGCCGACCGGGTACGCCGGGTGCTGGACCAGGCCGACGTCCACCCCCAGGACCTCGCCACCGTGGTCACCTCCGGGGCCGCCGCCGAGGAGCAGGCGCTCGACGAGGTGGTCGGCCCGGACGCCGACCGGGTGGCCATCACCGACCTTGCCGGCAACTGCCCGACCGCCGCCGGCGCGCTCCAGGTCGCCGCGGTGCTGGCCCACCAGCGGGGCGCGCCGGAGCACGACGGGTGCCTCTCGCTGATCGTCGCCAGCACCGCCGACGGCTCCGTCGGCGCTGCCGTCCTGAAGGGAACCGGGCGTGCGGCTCGCGATCACCGGTAGCGCGATGCGCACCAGCCTCGGCGACACCGCCGAGACGTACCAGGCGTTGCTGTCCGGGGAGTCCGGCCGGCAACCGCTGCGGTACGTCGCCCCGGACGGCGTCAACGTCCGCCACGGCTACCACGTCGACGCGGCCGGCCCGGAACGCCCGTACCGGGCCAGCGCCTGGCTGGCCGAGTGCGTGGCGGCGGCGGCCCGGGAGGCCGGCCTCGACTGCGCCCGGCAGCGCGTCGTCGTGCTGGTCGGCACCGGGCTGCGTGAGCTGCGGGCGGTGGAACGGTGGCGGGCCGACGGGCAGCCGGCGGACCTGGACGCGCTGCATTTCGGCGCCGCCGTGCGCGCCGCGTTGCCCGGCGTCGAGGACGTCGTCACGGTCTCCAACGCCTGCTCGGCCTCCTCGCACGCGCTCGCGCTCGCCGCCGACCTGCTGCAGCTCGACGAGGCGGACGCGGTGCTGGCCTGTGGCGCCGATGCGATGACCGAGAGCATGCTCGCCATGATCGGGCGGGTCGGGGACGAGTCCAGCGACGCGGTACGGCCGTTCGACGCCGACCGCAAGGGGGTGCTGCTCGGCGACGGCGCGGTGGCCGTCGTGCTGCAGCGGGCCCCCGACGACGCCACGGTGCTGCTGCGCGGGGTGGGCATGTCGTGCGACGCGTACCACGAGACGGCGCCCGACCCGGCCGGCCTGCGCGCCGCGATGGACGACGCGTACCGGCGGGCCGGGCTGAGCCCGGCCGACGTCGGGCTGGTGCTGGCGCACGGCACCGGCACCGCGCTGAACGATCCGACCGAGGCCGGCGTGCTGGCCGGGCTGTTCGCCGACGCCCGCCCCGGACCGCTGGTCACCGGGATCAAGGGCGCGATCGGGCACACCTCCGGCAGCGCCGGGCTGATGAGCCTGCTGGTCGCCGTCGAGGCGCTGCGGCACGGCCAGGTGCCGCCGGTGGTCGGACTGCGGACCCCGATCCCCGAGGCGGCCCCGCTGCCCCTGGTGATCGGCGGGCCGGCCGGCATCGACGCCCGGGTGGCCCAGGTCAACGCGTTCGGATTCGGCGGCGTGAACGCCGTCTGCCTGGTGGAGGTGCGGCATGGACGGTGACCGGGTGGTGGTCGGGGCCGCGGCGGTACACGTGCCCGGGATCGCGCCGGAGCGGCTGATCGCCTCGGCCACCGAGCCCGACTGCGGCCCCGACGAGGCGCACACCCTGCTCGGCCGCAAGGGTCTGCTGTTCAAGGAGCCGGCGGTGCGGCTCGCCATGTGCGCCGTACACCGGGCCCTGGGCCTGCCGACCGGCCGGCCGACCGGGCCGGTGCCGGGCGCCGCCGGGACCGCCGTCGTGGTCAGCTCCAATCTCGGCAACGTCGCCACCGTCTGCGACATCGTCGACCAGGTACGCGCGGGCGGCCTGCGCGGGGTGAGCCCGATGCAGGCGCCGAACGCGTCGAGCAACATCATCGCCAGCAGCATCGCCATCCGGTACGGCTTCACCGGCCCCAACCTGATGGTCTGCTCCGGCGCGACCGGCGGGCTCGACGCGGTGCGGCTCGGTGCCCTGCTGGTGCGCAGCGGCCGAGCGGACCGTGCCGTCGTGGTGGGCGCCGAACCGGCCGACGAGATCGCGGCCGGGCTGCGCGCCGCCGGCGGGATCCCGCCGGGGCCGCCGCAGGGGATGGCCGCCTGCGTGGTGCTCGTCCCGGCCGAGCAGCCGGGCCCGGTCCGGTTGCACTCGGTACGCCGGCACCGGGCCCCGGAGCCGGTCCCGGCCGGCGGGCCGCGGACCATCCGGCTCGCCTGCGGCACCGGCGACGGCCCGGACCAGGACCTGGCCGCCCTGCTCGGCGGCGGATACGGTGCGGCCGGGGTGCTGCAGACCGCGCTCGCCACCCGGTGGCTGACCGACCCGGCCACCCGACCGGAAGGTGTCGAAGACGCGGTCGAGGCGGTGCTGACCTGCGGCTCGACCGGCGACGGATTCGCCACCGCACGGCTGTGCCGCGACGGGGACCGGACATGACCTGGCGGCTGCTCGCCGCGCCCGGCGCCGCCCCGGAGCACGGGCGGGCCCGGGTGGTGGCGGCCGTGCACGGCCTGGCCGACCACGGGAGCACCTGGCAGGACCTGGCCGTACGACTCGGCCCCGGCTACCGCTGCTACGCCGTCGACGCCCCGTGGAGCGGCGACCCCGGTCAGTCCCTGGTGGACTCGGCCGGTCCCGCCGAGTGGCTGCGACGGGCCCTGGCGGCCGTGCCCGAACCCGTCGACGTGCTCGTCGGCCACTCCTTCGGCGCCAACGCCGTACTGGACCACCTGGCCACCGGAGCGCCACCGGCGGTCTGCGCCGCCGTCCTGCTCGCGCCGCTGGTCCGCCCCGCCGACCGGGCCCCGCACCCGGTGCTGATCGCCCGCACCCGGGCGGCGATCCGGCAGGTGGTGGCCGACGGGCTGCGGGCCCGGCTCGGCCCCCGCGCCGCACACGTCGCCGACGACCTGCTCGCCGCGATGGTCGACAAGGCCCTGCAGCGGGTGCCCGACGGTGCCGCCGACCTGGTGCTCGACCGGCTGCTCGCCACGCCGCGGCCCGCGCTGGGGCAGGTCCGCACCCCGATCCTCGTCCTGGCCGGGCGGGACGACCAGCGGCTGGCCGGGGTGCGGGCCAACTCGCTCGCCGTGCTGCCGGCGGCGCAGGTGCACGTCCGCCCGCACTACGGCCACTTCTGTCACATCACGCAGGCGACCGAGGTGGCCGCCGAGTGTGCCGAGTTCCTCGACCGCGTCGTGCCGGCACTGTCGCCGGCCGGTCCGACCCTGGAGGTTTCCGCATGACCGTCCTGCTCGACGCCCACCCGACGACCTACCGCGGCCGGCCGCGGTACGAGGGTGCCAACATCGGCACCTGGGTCGGCTTCAAACAGTTCGTCTACCTGGCCGAGGACGCGGTGTTGCAGTACTACCGCGACCGCGGGACGGGTCCCGGCCAGCTGTTCCACGGGGCCGGGGTCCAGCTGTCCATCGTGGAGCACTCGGTGCGGCTGCCCGGCCCGGTCTTCGTCGACGACGAGGTGCACGCCGAGGCGACGCCCGTGCCGGGCGGCAACGACGCCGAGGACACCTTCGCCGTCACGCTGACCGTCGAGCGGCACGGACAGCCGGTGCCCGTGCTCAAGGGCAAGGTCCGGGTCGCGTTCGTCGCGCCGACCGGGGTCACCGGGGAGCTGCCCGCGGAGCTGGCCGGCCGGGTAGTGCCCGGCGTCGCCGCGCTGCGCCCACCGGCCGAGCCGCCCGCCGCCTTCCGACCCGGCTTCACATGGAGCGAGACCATCCCGTACCCGCACTGCCAGTTCTCCGACCGGATCCAGCACTCCGGTTACGTGCGCGACCTGGAGGAGGTGGTGCACCGGTACCTGGCCGAGCGGGGCATCTCGATCCGGCGGATGCTCACCGAACGCAACTGGATCCCCGCCGTGACGCGCTCCCAGGTGCGGCTGCTCGCCGACGCGCACCTCGAAGAGGAGCTGCACACCGTGTTCACCGTCGACGACATCGTCAAGGACGTCATGTTCAGCGGCCGGATGGACTGCTACGTGGTCCGCGACGGCCGGATCGTGCACACCGCCACCGGGTCGATCACCCACGGGTACGGGGTGGCCAGCGGCCCCGACGCCGGCCAGGTCGCCGTCATGGACCCGCAGACGCAGGCCGCGCTGCTGTGGAGCGCGCCGTGACCGGCCGGCCGAGGGTGTACTTCTCGTTCCAGAGCCCGTTCAGCTGGATGGCGTTGCGGCAGCTGGAAGAGCGCGTACCGGACTTCGCGGACCTGTTCGAGTACGTACCCTTCTGGGACCCCGACGACCGGACCCGGGCCGGCCTCGACGCGCACGGTGCGGACTTCCACTACACCGTGATGAGCAAGGCCAAGCACCTGTACATCCTGCACGACACCAAGCGGCTCGCCGCCGGCTTCGGCTACCGCCTGGTCTGGCCGGTGGACGTCGCGCCCTGGTGGGAGCCGTCCGCGCTGGGCTGGCTGCGCGCCCGCGAACTGGGTTGTGAACGGCGGTTCTACCAGGTAGTCACCGAGGCCCGCTGGGACCGGGGCGACAACATCAGCGACCCGGCGGTGCTGCGGGCCGCCTGCGACGCGGCGGGCCTGCCCGGTGCCGAGCTGATGGCCGCCGTCGACGACGACCGGATCCGCGAACTGGGCGTGGCAGCGCTGGTCAGCGCGCACCACGACGAGGTGTTCGGCATCCCGCTGTTCCTCGTCGACCGCCAGCGCTACTGGGGCGTGGACCGGATCGCCGACGTCGAGGCGGCGGTACTGGCGCTGCGCGGTGCCGGCCCGGCGGTCGAGTCGGCCGACCTGCTGGCGAGCCTCCCGGTGGCGGCGCTCGCCACGGTCGGCTCGTTCGACCACGACGAGCCCGGCGGCTGCGGCTGACCGGGCGAGGGGAGGAGATGACAGTGCGCACCTGGCAGGGATCCCGCATCGCCGGTCTCGGCTACTACCAACCGCCGCGGGTACTCACCAACGAGCAGCTCACCCAACTGGTCGACACCGACGACGCGTGGATCCGCAGCCGGGTCGGCATCCAGCAGCGGCACATCGCGGAGGACCAGTCGGTGGCCGACATGGCCTCCGCCGCCGCCGGCAAGGCGCTCGGCGCGGCCGGCATCATGCCCGCCGAGGTGGACCTGGTGGTCGTCGCCACCTGCACGTCCATCGACCGGGTGCCGAACGTGGCGAGCCGGGTGGCGGCGAGCCTGGAGATGGCCGGGCAGGCGGCGTACGACATCAACACCGCCTGCTCCGGCTTCTCGTACGCGCTGGCCACCGCCGACCACGCCATCCGCGCCGGCGCCGCCGGCACGGCCCTGGTGATCGGGGCGGAGCGGCTCACCGACTGGATCGACTGGCAGGACCGCAGCACCTGCATCCTGTTCGGGGACGGCGCCGGCGCGGCGGTGCTGGTCGGGGACGACGACCCGGGCGTCGGCCCGGTGGTGTGGGGCGGGTCCGCCCAGCGCGGGCCGGCGATCCGGATCGAGGGCCGGTCGGCGCGGATCGAGCAGGACGGCGCGACCGTGTTCCACTGGGCCACCACTGCGCTCGCGCCGATCGCGGAGGAGGCCTGCCTGCGGGCCGGCATCAAACCGGCGGAGCTGGCGGGATTCGTGCCGCACCAGGCGAACCTGCGCATCATCAACGCGATCGCCCGGGAGCTCGGGGCCGAGCAGGCCGTGATCGCCCGGGACATCGTGTCGTCCGGGAACACCTCGTCGGCGAGCACCCCGATCGCCCTGGCGAAGCTGGTGGAACGGCGGGAGGTGGCCAGTGGCGCGCCGGTGCTGCTGCTCGGGTTCGGTGGCGGGCTGACGTACGCCGGCCAGGTGATCCGCTGTCCCTGAGCCACCGCTGACCGCCCGGCGCCGCCCGGCGTCCGCCGCCCTCCGGGGCGTCGGGTGCCGGGCGGCGCCGGTTCGCGCCGCGTCCGGGGCCGAAGGGGGAAGCCCCGGACGGGCGGTCCGGGCCGGACTGGCAGCAAGGCGGGCCGCGTCAACCCCGCGGGTGTGTCCGGGGAGCCGTCGAGTGCCGGGACCGAGATCGTCGGCGCCTGGTCCGCGTCCACGCCCTGCCGCGGTGCGACCCGGGCCGGACTCCGGTCGGTTCCGGCCCGGACGGCCTCTCGTGGCGGCCGCCGGTGTCGCACGGGAACCAGGCTGCCCGGCCACCCTCGAGCCGGGATCGACCGTGGCTCGACGGCGGTGGCACGGCGGCGGACCCCGGCCCGGCCGCCCACTCTCTTCGGCCCGGCTGCCCGCGGTCTGACCGGCGGCTCGAGCCGGCTGCTAGCCGTCCCCGACCTCGATCCGAGCCCACCCCGAGCCGGGTGGCCGACCGTGAGCGGCGTTCCCATCCGCCCGCCGGTGCCTGACCTGAGCCGCCGGGCCTTCATCGAGCCGGACCGGGAGTAGCCGAGATGTTCCAGTGCGGAAGTGATCGCCATGAGCCGTGAGGCGCTGCTGGCGCGCCTGGCCATGGTCGGGCGGGCGATGCCCCGCACCCCGGTGGTGCAGCTGCGGCACGACCGGCTGGACCTGTTCGCCAAGCTGGAGTACGTCAATCCGAACGGCAGCTCCAAGGACCGCTCGGCGTACTGGATCCTGCAGCGGGCGGTCGAGCGCGGCGACATCACCGAGCGGACCACCATCGTGGAGTCCTCGTCGGGCAACTTCGCCATCTCGCTCGCCTCGTTCTGCCGCTGGATCGGGCTGACCTTCGTCCCGGTGATCGATCCGAACGTCAACGCCAGCACCGAGGCGTACCTGCGCCGGCTCTGCGACCGGGTCGAGAAGGTCACCGAGCCGGACGGGACGGGCGGGTACCTGTCCACCCGGCTGCGGCGGGTGGAGGAGCTGCGGGCGGAGCTGCCCTCGGTCTACTGGCCCAACCAGTACGCCAACCCGGACGCGATCGAGGCGCACGACCGGCTCACCGGGGCGGAACTCTGCGCCGACCTGCCGCACATCGACTACCTGTTCGTCGGGGTGAGCACCGGCGGCACCATCGGTGGGCTGTCCACCCGGCTCAAGCGGCTGCACCCGGACGCCTGGGTGGTCGGCGTCGACGCCGAGGGGTCCGTCATCTTCGGTGGCCCGCCGGCCAAGCGGCGCCTGCCCGGGCTCGGCTCCAGCATCGTCCCGCCGCTGGTGGGCAAGGCCAGCATTGACGACGTGGTGATCGTGCCCGAGGTGGACGCGGTACGCGGCTGCCACGAGCTGTTCGAGCGGCACGGGCTGTACACCGGCGGATCGACCGGCAGCGTCTACAGCGCGATCGAGCGGTACTTCGCCGATCACCGGGGACCCCGCCCGACCGTCGCCTTCCTGTGTGCCGACCGCGGCACCGGTTACGCCGACACCGTGTACGACCCGGACTGGGTCGACCGGTTCGTCGCCCAACGCGACCGCGGCCAGTCCGTGGCCCTGGTGTGAGAGGAACAGCATGACCGAGACGCACCGACCGACCGTCCGGCCGTTCACGGTGGTGACCGCGGCCGAGGTGGCCGCGGCCATCGAGGCGGACCGGGCGGCCTGCCTGGACGCGGTACGCCGCTGCTACCTCGCCCACGACGAGGCGACCAGCGAGCTGCCGCACAGCAGCTTCCTGCGCTTCCCGCAGCTGCCCCGGGACCGGATCATCGCGCTGCCCGCCTACCTCGGCGGCGAGTTCGAGGTGGCCGGCATCAAGTGGATCGCCAGCTTCCCCGGGAACACCGCGCACGGCATCCCCCGGGCGTCGGCGGTGCTGCTGCTCAACGACCTGGCCACCGGCTACCCGTACGCCTGCCTGGAGTCCTCGCTGATCTCGGCGACTCGGACCGCGGCGTCGGCGGTGCTCGGGGCGGAGGAACTGGTCGGCGGCCGGCGGGTCGGCAGCGTCGGCTTCATCGGTACCGGCCTGATCGCCGAGCACGTCCGCCGGTTCCTACGCGACCTGGACTGGGAGATCGGCGAATACCGGCTGTTCGACCTCGACCCGGCGGCAGCCGAGCGGTTCGCCGCCACCGTGCAGGCCGACGGGGTGGCCGCGGCCAAGGTGGTCCCCGAGGCCGCCGACGCCTTCGCCGCCGACCTCGTGGTGCTCGCCACCGTGGCCGGCGAGCCGCACCTGCACGACCCGGCGCTGCTCGCCCACCACCCGGTGGTGCTGCACCTGTCCCTGCGCGACCTGTCGCCGGAGATCGTGCTCGCCGCGCAGAACGTCACCGACGACGTCGACCACGCGGTCCGCGAACGGACCTCGCTGCACCTGGCCGAGCAGCGGGTCGGGCACCGCGACTTCGTCGCCGGCACCATCGCCGACGTGCTGCGCGGCCGGATCCGCCGGGACCCCGACCGGGCCGCGATCTTCGCGCCGTTCGGCCTCGGCGTGCTCGACCTGGCCGTCGGGGCGTGGGCCTTCGACCGGGTACGCGCCGCCGGCGGCGGCCGGGAGATCGCCGACTTCTTCCCGCTGGCGAACTGATCTAGGGGGTGGGCACGTGGACCTGACGATCGAGGCCGAAGGGCTACGCAAGACCTACGGCACGCACACCGCGCTGGCCGGGGTGGACCTCGCCGTGCCGGCGGGCACCGTGCTCGGCCTGCTCGGCCCGAACGGCGCCGGCAAGACCACCATGGTGCGGATCCTGTCGACGCTGCTCACGCCGGACGGGGGCACCGCCCGGATCTGCGGGCACGACGTGGTCCGGCAGCCGCGCGAGGTACGCCGGCGGGTCGGCCTCACCGGCCAGTACGCGGCCGTGGACGAGCTGCTGACCGGCCGGGAGAACCTGGTCCTGATCGGCGTGCTGCACCACCTCGGCCGGCGGGCGGCCCGCGCCCGGGCCGACGAACTGCTCGAAAGGTTCCAGCTCACCGATGCCGCCGGCCGGGCCACCCGGACCTACTCCGGCGGCATGCGGCGCCGGCTCGACCTGGCCGCGAGCCTGGTCGCCGACCCGCCGGTGCTGGTGCTCGACGAGCCCACCACCGGGCTGGACCTCACCAACCGCCGCACCCTGTGGACGATGGTCCGGGAGCAGGTGGCCCGCGGCACCACGGTGCTGCTCACCACGCAGTACCTGGAGGAAGCCGACCAGCTCGCCGACCGGATCCTGGTCCTCGACGGCGGGAGGGTGATCGCCGAGGGCACCCCCGACGAGCTGAAGCGCAAGGTCGGCGACGAGCAGCTGCAGATCCGGCTGCGGGACGGCGGGCAGCGCTCCGCCGCCGTCGCCGCCCTCGCCGCCGTCGCGGCGCACCAACCGGTGCCCGACGACGACGAGGCGAGCCTGCGGCTGCCGTTGACCGACGGGCTGGCCGGCATCGCGGCCGTGGCGGCGGCGCTGGACGCCGCCAGGATCGACGTCGAGTCGTTCGCCAGCTGCACGCCGACCCTGGACGACGTCTTCCTGTCCCTGACCGGGCGGAGCACCGCCGAGAAGCCGGAGGCAGCGGCATGACCACCCTCGCCGTCGAGACCTCGGCCCTGGTGGGCCGCCACCTGCGGCACCTGGCCCGGGTGCCGATGCGGCTGCTCGGCGTGACCGTGATGCCGGTCGCGTACGTGGTGATCTTCGGGTACCTCTTCGGCAGCGTCATCGAGGTGCAGGGCGGCGGCTACCGGGAGTTCCTGATGGCCGGCATCTTCGCCCAGATGATGCTCACCAACCTGCAGCACACCGCGCTCGGCGTGGTCGACGACCTGGGCAACGGCATCGACGACCGGTTCCGGTCGCTGCCGATCGCCGGGCTCGCCGTGCCGCTGGCCCGGACCATGGCCGACCTCACCCGGGTGGTGGTCGCCTGCGTCGCCATGGCCGTGGTGGGCTTCGCGATGGGCTGGCGCACGCACGCCGGCCCGGTGCAGGTGCTCGCCGGCTTCGGGCTGCTGCTGCTGCTCGGCTTCGCCGCCTCCTGGCTCGGGGTCCTCCTCGGGCTGCGGCTGCGCTCGGCCGAGGCGGTCAGCGCCGTGGCCTTCCTCGTCGTGATGCCGATGACGTTCCTGTCCAACGCGTTCATCCCGCTGCACGGGCTGCCGGGCTGGCTGCGCACAGTGTGCGAGTGGAACCCGCTGTCCGCCGTGGTCGCCGCCTGCCGGGACCTGTTCGGCAACCCGGGCTCGGCCGGCGACGCCCTGCCGATGCGGCACCCGGTCGCCGCCTCCCTGCTGCTGATCACCGCGCTGCTGGTGGTCAGCGCGGCCCTGGCCACCCACGCCTACCGGGCCGCCGCCCGGGGCCGCTGACCCCGCCGCCGACCGGCCGGTCCGCGCCCGCGTACGCCGACCGGCCGGGCGGCCAACCGCTCGCCACCCGACCGAGCAGCCAGCCACCCCGCGAACACACCACGTCCGTAGCTCCGGAGGACTGCTGTGCCCGACCACGAGGATGTTCACTGCCCGCTGACCACCGCGCAGTTCGGGGTCTGGCTGGCTCAGCGGCTCGACCCGGACAACCCGATCTACCTCCTCGCCGAGTACGCCGACCTGACCGGCCCGCTCGACCACGCGGTGTTCGAGGCGGCCCTGCGCCGGACCATCGCCGACACCGAGGCCCTGCGCATCCGGGTGCAGGAGCCGGTCGAGGGCCGACCCGTGCTGGCGGTGTCGCCGACGGTCGACTGGCCGCTGCCGGTGCTCGACCTGCGCGGGGAGGCCGACCCGTTCGACGCCGCCCTGGACTGGATGCACGCCGACGCCACCCGGCCGCTCGACCCGGGACAGGCGCCGCCGTTCCGGTACGCGCTGCTGCGCCTGGCCGACGACCGGACCCTGTGGTACCAGTGCTACCACCACCTGGCCCTGGACGGGTACGGCATGCTCCTGGTGGCCCGGCGGGTCGCCGCGGTCTACACCGCACTGCGCGGCGGCGACGAGCCGAAGCCGGCATCGTTCGGGCCGCTGCGGGCGCTGGCCGACGCGGAGGCCGCCTACCGGACCAGCGAGCGGTTCGACCGCGACCGCGAGTACTGGACCGGGCGGTACGCCGACCGGCCCACCCCGGCCAGCCTCGCCGACCGGCGGCCGGCCACCCCGCGCCGGCTCACCCGGCGTACCGCCCCGGTGGCACCGGCCACCATGGGCCGGCTGCGGGCGGCGGCCCGGGAGCGCGGCGTCGCCGTGCCGGCGGTCGTGGTGGCCGCGATCACCGCCTACCTGCACGGGCTGACCGGCAACGAGGACGTGGTGCTCGCCCTGCCGCTGACCGCCCGGCAGAACGCCGCGGCGCGGGCCACCCCCGGCATGGTCTCCGCGATCGCGCCCCTGCGCGTGGCGGTCCGCGCCGACGCCACCCTCGGCGCGCTCGTCGCCGGCGCCTCACAGGAACTGCACGACGCGCTGCGCCACCAGCGCTACCGTTTCGAGGACCTGCACCGCGACCTGGGCCTGACCGCCGGAGCGTCGGTGCTCGGCCCGCACGTGAACATCCTGCTCGACGCCGGCGGCGGAGCCGGGACCCGGTTCGGCGCCGCCACCGGCACCGACCACAACCTCGCCGGCGGCCCGGTCGACGACCTGGCCTTCGTGCTCGACGCCCGGCGCGGCGACGCCGACGCCCGGCTGGACCTGGACGCCAACCCCGACCTCTACCCCGACGAGCAGGTCAGCGGGCACGCCCAGCGCCTCGCCGCCTTCCTCGACACCTTCGCCCGGGCCGCGGCGGAAGACCCGGACACCCCGGTCGGCCGGCTCGACCTGGCCGGCCCCGCCGAACGGCGGCTGGTGCTGCACGAGTGGAACGACACCACCCGGTCGGTGCCGGACGTGCGGCTGCCCGCGCTGATCGAGCAGCAGGTGGCGCGTACCCCCGACGCCCCGGCGGTCACCTGCGGGCCGACCACCCTGACGTACGCCCAGCTCAACGCCGCCGCCAACCGGCTGGCCCGGCTGCTGGTCGCCCGCGGCGCCGGCCCGGAGCAGCTGGTCGCGCTGGCGCTGCCCCGGTCGGCGGAGATGATGGTCGCCCTGCTCGCCGTCCTCAAGGCCGGCGCCGGCTACCTGCCGGTCGACCTGCGGTACCCGCCGGACCGGGTCGAGTTCATGCTGGCCGACGCGGACCCCCGGCTGGTGCTCACCGTCGGCGGCGCCGGCGACGGGCTGCCGGTCGGCGACCGGCTGCTGCGCCTCGACGAGCCCACCGTCCGCGCCCTGCTCGCCGCGCAGGACGACGGCGACCTGACCGACGCCGACCGGCTGCGACCGCTGCGCGGCGCCCACCCGGCGTACGTCATCTACACCTCCGGCTCCACCGGCCGGCCCAAGGGCGTGGTGGTCAGCCACGACAACGCGGTCGACCTGGCCTGCTGGGCGGTCGCGGAGATCGGCCCGGCCGCGCTGTCCCGGGTGCTGGCCAGCACCTCGCTCAACTTCGACGTGTCGGTCTTCGAGATGTTCGGCCCGCTCGCCTGCGGCGGGGAGATCGAGGTGGTCGACGACCTGCTCGCCCTCGCCGAGCGGGCCGACGGCTGGTCCGGCAGCCTGATCAGCGCCGTCCCGTCGGCCTTCGCGCAGCTGCTGGCCGGCGGGGCGGTCGACGCGCACGCGGACCTGGTGGTGCTCGCCGGTGAGGCGCTGTCTGCCCAGGCGGTGCGGGACATCGGCGCCGCACTGCCCGGCGCCCGGGTGGCGAACATCTACGGCCCGACCGAGGCCACCGTCTACTCCACCGCCTGGTACGGCGGGGACCTCGCCGACGGCGGCACCCCGCCGATCGGCCGGCCCATCACCAACACGCGGGTGTACGTGCTGGACAGCGCGCTGCGTCCGGTGCCGCCCGGCACCGTCGGCGAGCTGTACCTGGCCGGCGCCGGGCTGGCCCGCGGCTACCTGGACCGGCCCCGGCTGTCCGCCGAGCGGTTCGTCGCCGACCCGTTCGGCGCGGCCGGCGCCCGGATGTACCGCACCGGCGACCTGGTGCGCTGGCGGGCGGACGGTCACCTCGACTACCTCGGCCGGATCGACCACCAGGTCAAGGTGCGCGGCTACCGGATCGAGCTGGGCGAGATCGAGGCGGTGCTGTCGGCCCACCCGGCCGTGGCCCAGGCCGCGGTGGTCGCCCGCGCCGGGGTCACCGCCCAGCTCGTCGGATACCTGGTGCCGGCCGACCCGGCTACCCCGCCGGCCCCCGCCCAGCTGCGCGACCACATTGCCGCGGCGCTGCCGGAGTACATGGTGCCGGCAGCCTTCGTGCTGCTGGACGCGCTGCCGCTGAACCCCACCGGCAAGCTGGACCGCGGCGCCCTGCCCGCCCCGGACTTCGCCGCGGCGGCCGGCGCCGGCCGGGCCGCGGCCGGCCCGCGCGAGGAGCTGCTGGCCCGGCTCTTCGCCGACGTGCTGGGGCTGCCCGGGGTCGGCGCGGAGGACAGCTTCTTCGACCTCGGCGGGGACAGCATCGTCTCCATCCAGCTGGTCAGCCGGGCCCGGCAGGCCGGGCTGCGGCTCACCCCGCGCGACGTGTTCACCCACCGGACGGTGGCCGCCCTGGCCCGGGTGGCCGGCGAGTTCGGCTCGGCCGAGACCGAGGACCCGAACGCCGCGCTGGGGGAGGTGCCGCTGCCGCCCATCGTCGACTGGCTGCGCGGCCGGGCGGGCGAGGCCCACCCGGTCGACGGGGTGGCGCAGAGCATCGTCGTGCGTACCCCCGCCGGGCTGCGCGGGGTGGACCTGGCGGCCGGGTTGCAGGCGCTGCTGGACCACCACGATGCCCTGCGGATGATCCTGCACCGCGACGCCACGGCGTGGCGCCTGGCGGTGCCGCCCCGGGGCACGGTGTCCGCCGCCGACTGCCTGCGCCGGGTGGCCGCCGACGCCGCGATCGGCGCCGCCCGCGCCGACGCCCTGGCCGGGCTGCGCCCGGGCGACGGGCAGCTGCTGCGGGCGGTGTGGGGTGACGCCGGGGCGGACCGCCCGGGCTGGCTGGTGCTCGCCGTCCACCACCTCGCCGTGGACGGCGTGTCCTGGCGGATCCTCCTCGACGACCTGGCCACCGCCGTGGCAGCGAGCGCCGCGGGTGAACCAGCCCGGTTGGCGCCGGTCCCGACCTCATACCGCACCTGGGCGCGGCGGGTGACGGCCGCAACTCCGACTGGGGCCGCGACGGGCGCCGGTCAGGCGGTCGAGCCGGCCGGGTCCATCGTGGACCCGCCGCTCGGGCGCCGACCGGTCGGCCCGGACGACACCGAGGCGGCGGCCCGCCGCCGGACCGTCGGACTGCCCGTGGCCCGCACCGAGGCGTTGCTGCGCACCGCCGCCCCCCGGTGGTACGCAGGTGTCGACGACCTGCTGCTGGCCGCCCTGGCGGTCAGCGTGGCCGACTGGCGGCGCCGGCACCGGCCCGGCACCGGAGCCGGACTGCTGGTGGACGTCGAGGGGCACGGCCGGGACGGCGTCGACGGGCTGGACCTGTCCCGCACCGTCGGCTGGTTCACCCGGCTGGCCCCGGCCCGGCTCGACCTCGGCGACCTCGACCCGGCCGAGGCGCTGGCCGGCGGTCCGGCCGCCGGCCGAGCGGTGAAACGCCTGAAGGAACAGCTGCGGGCACCCGGCCGACGGGGCGGCGAGCCGCAGATCGGGTTCAACTACCTGGGCCGGCTGACCGCCGACGACGGCACCGACTGGTCGCCGCTGACGGTCGACGGCGAGGTCGCTTCCGGTGGGGCGAGCGCGCTGCCGATGGCCCACCCGCTGGAGATCAACGCGGTGGTGGTCGACGGACCGGACGGGCCTCGGCTCACCGCCGAGTGGAGCTGGCCGGACGGGGTGCTCACCGACGGCGACGTCCGCGAACTCACCGACGGCTGGCTGGCCGCGCTCGAGGCGATCACCGAACACGCCGCCCGCCCGGGCACCGGTGGGCGTACCCCGTCGGACCTGCCCCTGGTCGAGCTGGACCAGGCCGAGGTGGAACGGCTGGAGCGGAGCTACCCGGCGCTGGCCGACGTGCTGCCGCTCGCCCCACTGCAGGAGGGGCTGCTGTTCCTGTCCGCGTACGACGAACAGACCCCGGACATCTACACCGTGCAGTTCGTCTTCGACCTCGACGGCGAGCTGGACCCGGCGCGGCTGCGCACCGCGGCCCAGGCGCTGCTCGACCGGCACCCCGGGCTACGCGCCGGCTTCACCCACCGGGACCTGCGCCGGCCGGTGCAGGTGGTGCTGGACGGCGTCGAGGTGGACTGGCGCGAACCGGACCTGACCGGGCTCGCACCGGCCGACGTGGACCGCCGGCTCGCCGAACTGCTCGCCGTCGACCGGGCCGAACGCTTCGACCTGACCCGGCCGCCGCTGCTGCGCTTCACCCTGGCCCGGCTGCCCGGCGGGCGGCACCGGCTGGTGCTGACCAACCACCACATCCTGCTCGACGGCTGGTCGATGCCGGTGCTCGCCGGGGAGCTCTTCGCGCTGTACCGCGCGGGTGGCCGTACCGACGGGCTGCCGCCGGTCACCGACGCGCGGGCGTACCCGGCCTGGCGGGCCCGGCAGGACCGGCCGGCGGCCGAGGCGGCGTGGCGGGCGGCCCTCGCCGGGCTGACCGAGCCGACCCTGGTGGCGCCGGCCGCCGAGCGGGGTCCGGTGCCGCCGGCCAAGCTGCTGCGTGAGGTGCCGGCCGCGCTCACCGAGGCGCTCACCGCCACGGCCCGGACGGCGGGCGTCACCCTGAACACCGTCGTGCAGGGCGCCTGGGCGGTGCTCGTGGGCAGCCTCACCGGCCGCGACGACGTGGTCTTCGGCGCCACCGTCGCCGGCCGGCCGGCGGAGCTGCCCGGCGTGGAGACCATGGTCGGCCTCTACATCAACACCGTGCCGGTGCGGGTACGCCTCGACCCGGCCGAACCGGTGGCCACCGCGCTCGCCGGGTTGCAGGAACGGCAGGCCGCCCTGCACCCGCACCAGCACCTCGGCCTGCCCGACATCCAGCGGCTGGCCGGGCACGGCGAACTCTTCGACACCCTGGTGGTCTTCGAGAACTACCCGGTCGACCCGGCCGTGCTCGACCTCGCCGGCACCGGCCTGGCCGTGCGCGGGGTGCACGGGCACGACGCCACGCACTACCCGCTCACCCTGGTGCTGGTCCCCGGTGACCGGCTGGGGCTGCGGTTGGAGTACCGGCCCGACCTGATCGACGCGGACACCGCCGGGGCGCTGCTGGAGCGGATGTGCCGGCTGCTGAGTGACATCGCCGCCGACCCGTCCGTCCCGGTGGGCCGGCTCGACCCGGTCACCCCGGCGGAACGGCGGCAGGTCCTCGTCGAGTGGAACCGCACCCGGCAGCCGGTCGACCCGGCCACCCTGCCGCAGCTGCTGGCCCGGCAGGCGGCCGCCACCCCGGACGCCACCGCGGTGGTCTTCGAGGGGAGCAGCCTGACCTTCCGCGAGCTGGACGAGGCGAGCAACCGGCTGGCCTGGCTGCTGGTCGGGTACGGCGCCGGGCCGGAGCGGTTCGTCGCCGTGGCGGTGCCCCGCTCACTGGAGCTGGTGCTGGCGCTCTGGGCGGTGCTGAAGGCCGGCGCGGCATACCTGCCGGTCGACCCGGACTACCCGGCCGACCGGATCGCGTACCTGCTCGACGACGCCCGGCCCGCCCTGCTGCTCACCACCCGGGCCACCGCCGCGCTGGCCACCGGCACCGCCGCCGCCCTGGTGCTCGACAGCGACGAGGTACGCCAGGCCGTGGCGGAACACGCCGCGGCCGCGCTGACCGACGCCGACCGGGCCGGGCCGCTGCGCCCGGCCAACCCGGCGTACCTGATCTACACGTCCGGCTCCACCGGCCGGCCCAAGGGCGTGCTGGTGCCGCACCAGGGCATCGTCAACCGGCTGAGCTGGATGCAGCACGAGTACCGGCTCACGCCGGCCGACCGGGTGCTGCAGAAGACCCCGTCCGGCTTCGACGTCTCGGTGTGGGAGTTCTTCTGGGCCACCATCATCGGCGCCACCCTGGTGGTGGCCCGGCCCGAGGGGCACAAGGATCCCGCGTACCTGGCCGGACTGATCCGCACCGAGCAGATCACCACCCTCCACTTCGTCCCGTCCATGCTGCAGGCGTTCCTGGCCGAACCGGCCGCCGCCGGCTGCACCGGGCTGCGCCGGGTGATCTGCAGCGGCGAGGCGCTCCCCGCCGACCTGGCCGAGCGGTTCTTCACCACCCTCGACCCGGCCGGCGCGCACGGCATCGAGCTGCACAACCTGTACGGGCCCACCGAGGCGTCGGTCGACGTGACGTACTGGGCCTGCCCGCCGGGGGAGCGGACCGTGCCGATCGGGGCGCCGGTCTGGAACACCCGGCTGTACGTGCTGGACGCGTTCCTCCGGCCGGTGCCCCCGGGCGTGGCCGGCGAGCTCTACCTGGCCGGCGTGCAGCTGGCCCGCGGCTACCAGGGCCGGGCCGGGCTCACCGCGCAGCGGTTCGTCGCCGACCCGTTCGCCGCCGCGCTGGCCGCCACGGACCCGTCGGTCACGGCGGGGGAGCGGATGTACCGGACCGGGGACGTGGTGCGCTGGCGGGCCGACGGGGTGCTGGAGTACGTGGGCCGGACCGACCACCAGGTCAAAATCCGCGGCTTCCGGATCGAACTGGGCGAGATCGAGGCGACCCTCGCCGAGCATCCGTCGGTGGGGCAGTGCGTGGTCCTCGCCCGGGAGGACCAGCCGGGGGTGAAACGCCTCGTCGCGTACGTCGTAGCGGCCGCCGGGCAGCGGGTCGACGCGACCGTCCTGCGCGAGCACGTCGCCGGGCGGCTGCCCGAGTACATGGTGCCGGCGGCGGTGGTGGCCCTGGCCGGCCTGCCGGTGACCGCCAACGGCAAGCTCGACCGGGCGGCCCTGCCGGCCCCCGACTTCGCCGGGGTCAGCGCGGCCGGCCGGGCGCCGTCGGCGCCGCGCGAGGAACTGCTCGCCGGGCTCGTCGCCGAGGTGCTCGGGCTGCCCCGGGTCAGCGTCGACGACAGCTTCTTCGACCTCGGTGGGGACAGCATCGTCTCCATCCAGCTGGTCAGCCGGGCCCGCCAGGCCGGGTTGGAGCTGACCCCGCGCGAGGTGTTCACCCACAAGACGGTGGCGGCGCTGGCGACGGTGGCCCGGGAGGCGGCCGGCAGCGCCGCGACGGATCCCGACGCCGGCATCGGCGAGCTGCCGCTGACCCCGATCGTGCGCTGGTGGCTGGACCGGGCCGGCCCGCTGGGCGGGTTCCACCAGTCGGTGGTGGTGCCCGCGCCGGCCGGACTGACCGCCGACCGGCTGCGCGGCGCGGTGCAGGCGCTGCTCGATCACCACGACGCGCTGCGGATGCGGCTGGCCGGCCCGGCCGGGCAGCGGCGGCTGGTGATCGGTCCACGTGGCAGCGTGGCCGCAGCTGACCTGATCACGCCCGTGCCCGCCGCGGACACCGGCCCAGCCAGCGCGGACAACGGGTCCGATGTCGGCGGGACCGACGCCGATGGACCCGACCTGAGCGCGCTGGCCGAGGCGGCCCGGGCCGAGCTGGACCCAGTCGCCGGCCGGATGCTGCGGGTCGTCTGGTGCGACGCCGGCCCCGGCCGGCCCGGCCAGCTGCTGATCCTGGTGCATCACCTGGCCGTCGACGGCGTCTCCTGGCGGATCCTGCTGCCCGACCTGACCGCCGCGCTGGACGCCACCGCACCCGACGGGACGGCCGGCGAGGCCGCCACCGGCAGCCACACGCCCGGCACGTCGCCCCAACTCACCCCGGTCGGCACCTCGCTGCGGGAATGGGCGGAGCACCTGGTCCGGGACGCGCACAGCCCGGCCCGGCTGGCCGAGCTGCCACTGTGGACCAAGCTGCTCGACCAGCCGGAGCCGGCCCTGGCCGGGCGGCCGCTCGACCCGGCCCGCGACACCGTCGCCACCCTCGCGGAGCTGTCCGTCGAGCTGCCCACCGAGCACACCGAACCGTTGCTGACCGCCGTACCGGCGCTGTTCCACGCCCGGGTCGACGACGCGCTGCTGGCGGCGCTGGCCCTCGCGGTGGCCCGCCGGCGGCAGCGGCGCGGCCTGGGCGACGACCCGGCGGTGCTGGTGGACCTGGAGCGGCACGGCCGGGCCGACCACGTGCCGGGTGTCGACCTGTCCCGCACCGTCGGCTGGTTCACGAGCCTGGCTCCAGTCCGGCTCGATCCCGGGACGGTGGAGTGGGACCAGGTGCGCAACGGCGGTGCGGCCGTCGGAACCGCACTGAAGCGGGTCAAGGAGCAGCTGCGGGCCGCACCCGACGACGGCCTCGGCTACGGCCTGCTTCGACACCTGAACAGCGAGACCGCGGGCGTGCTGGCGGACCTGGCCGAGCCGCAGATCATGTTCAACCACCTCGGCCGGCTGGGCGGCGCCGAGGGCGGCGGTGCGCGGATCGGCGGCGGCGCGGACCCGGAGCAGCCCGTGGCGTACCCGATCGAGGTCACGAGCTGGACCGTCGACGGCACCGACGGGCCGCGACTCACCGCGGTGTGGCGCTGGCCGGGCGGGCTGCTGGATGACAACGACGTCCGTCAGCTCGCCGACGACTGGCGGACGGCCCTGGCCGGGATCGTGGCGTACGCCGCGGCGGGCGGAATCGGTGGGCACACCCCGTCCGACCTGACGCTGGCCTCGCTGTCCCAGGACGAGATCGACGAGTTCGAGGACGAACTGGAAGCGGAGTGGGGGTAACGTGGTGAAGCAGTCACGCGTCGAGGACATCCTGCCGCTGTCACCGTTGCAGCAGGGACTGCTGTTCCACGCGCTGTACGACGGAGCGGCGTCGGACCTCTACACCGTCCAGTTCGCCCTGGACCTGACCGGTCCGGTCGACGGCGACCGGATGCGCCGCGCGCTCGCCGCGATCCTGGCCCGGCACGCCAACCTGCGGGCCGGCATCCGGCAGCGCAAGACCGGGGAGTCGGTCGCCGTGGTGCCGCGCGAGATCACCCCGGCCTGGCAGGAGCACGACCTGACCGGCCACGCCGCGGCGGACCGGGACGACGAAGTGGCCCGGCTGCTCACCGCCGACCGGGCCGCCGGATTCGACCTGGCCCGCCCACCGCTGCTGCGCGCCGCGCTGATCCGGACCGGACCGGAGCGGGCCAAGCTGGTGCTCACCAACCACCACGTCCTGCTCGACGGCTGGTCGATGCCGCTGCTGGCCAGGGAACTCTTCGCGCACTACGTCGCCGGCGGGCACGACCGCACCCTGCCACCGGTCACCCCCTACCGCGACTACCTCGGCTGGCTCGAGCGGCAGGACCGGGCCGCCGCCGAGCGGGCCTGGCGAGACGCGCTGCGCGGGCTGACCGGGCCGACCCTGCTCGCGCCGGCCGACCCGGCGCGCCCGCCGGCCACTCCCGAACAGCTCACCGTGGCCCTGCCCGCCGAACTCACCGCCGGGCTGACCGCCGCGGCCCGCAAGCTCGGCGTCACCCTCAACACCGTGGTCCAGGGCGCCTGGGCGCTGCTGCTCGGCATCCTCACCGGCGACGACGACCTGGTCTTCGGCGCCACCGTCGCCGGCCGGCCGCCGGAGCTGCCCGGTGTCGAGTCGATGCTCGGCCTGTTCATCAACACGGTGCCGGTGCGGATCCGGCTCGACCCGGCCGAGTCGCTGGCCGCCCTGCTGGCCCGGGTGCAGGACGAGCAGTCGGCGCTGATGGCGCACCAGCACCTCGGCCTCGCCGACATCCGCCGGCTGGCCGGCACCGGCGACGGCGACCTGTTCGACACGCTGACCGTGTTCGAGAACTACCCCCTCGATCCGGCCGCGCTGGACCTGCCCGGCACCGGCCTGCGGGTCACCGCGGTCACCGGGCACGACGCCACGCACTACCCGTTGACCCTGGCCGTGCTGCCCGGGGAACAGCTCACCCTGCGCCTGGACCACCGGCCGGACCTGCTGGACGCGGCGGCCGCCCGGCGCATCGCCGACCGCCTGGTCCGCCTGCTCAGCCAGGTCGTCGACGCACCGCAGACCCCGGTCGCCGCGCTCGACGTGCTCGACGGCGCCGAGCGCGCCGCCGTGCTCGGCGACTGGGCCGCCGGACCGCCGCCCGTCCCGCCGCGCACCTTCCCTGAACTGTTCGCCGCCCAGGTCGCGGCCCGACCGCAGGCGCCGGCCCTGATCGGCGACGACACCATGTCGTACGCCGAACTGGACGCCGCCGCCGACCGGCTGGCCCGGCTGCTCGTCGACCGCGGCGTCGGCCCGGAGCGTGTGGTCGCCCTCGCCCTGCCGCGCAGCCCGGAACTGGTCACCGCCGCGCTCGCGGTGAGCAAGGCCGGCGGCGCCTGGCTGCCGGTCGACCCGGACTACCCGGCGGACCGGATCGCGTTCATGCTCACCGACGCCCGGCCGGTGCTGCTGGCCACGCGGACCGGGATCGACCTGCCCGACACCGGCGTGCCCCGGCTGCTACTCGACGAACCGGCCACCGTGGCGGACTGGGCGGCCCGGCCCACCGGCCCGGTCACCGACGCCGAGCGCGGCGCAGCGGTGCAGCCCGGGCACCCCGCCTACCTCATCTACACCTCCGGTTCCACCGGCCGGCCGAAGGGGGTGGTGGTCACCCACGCCGGCCTGTCCAGCTTCACCGCCGCGATCGTGGCCGGCTTCGACGTCGACCCCACGAGCCGGGTGCTGCAGTTCTCCTCGCCCAGCTTCGACGCGTCGGTCCTGGAACTCTGCGCCGCCTTCGGCGCCGGGGCGGCGCTGGTCGTACCGCCGCCGGGGCCGCTCGTCGGCGACGACCTGGCGGCCGTGCTGACCGGCCAGCAGGTGACCCACGCGCTCATCCCGCCGGCCGCGCTCGCCGGCCTGCCCACCGTGGCGCCGCCGGTGCTGCGCACCCTGGTGGTTGGCGGCGACGCCTGCGGCGAGGACCTGGTCGCCCGGTTCGCCCCCGGCCGGCGCATGGTCAACGCGTACGGGCCGACCGAGATCACCGTGGCCGCCACGCTCAGCGCGCCGCTGGTCCCCGGCGCCGGCGCCCCGCCGATCGGCGCCCCGGTCGCCGGTGCCCGCGCCTACGTCCTCGACCGGTTCCTGCGCCCGGTGCCGCCCGGCGTGCCCGGGGAGCTGTACATCGCCGGGGCCGGGCTGGCCCGTGGCTACCTGGACCGGTCGGCGCTGACCGCCGAGCGGTTCGTGGCGGACCCGTTCGCCGCCGAGCCGGGCGGGCGGATGTACCGCACCGGCGACCTGGTGCGCTGGCGCGCCGACGGGACGCTGGAGTTCGTCGGCCGGGCCGACGCCCAGGTGAAGATCCGGGGCTTCCGGGTCGAGCCGGGCGAGATCGAGGCGGTGCTGTCCCGCCACCCGGCCGTCGCGCAGGTCGCGGTCATCGCGCGGGAGGACCAGCCGGGCGTGAAGCGCCTGGTCGGGTACGTGGTCCCGGCCGCCGGCGCGTTGGTCGACCCGGCCGCGCTGCGGGCGCACGTCGGTGCCAGCCTGCCCGAGTACATGGTGCCGGCGGCCGTGGTCGGCCTGCCGGCGCTGCCGCTGACCCCGAGCGGGAAGCTGGACCGGCGGGCGCTGCCGGCCCCCGGGTTCACCGGCTCCGCTGGCGGCCGGGTCCCGGCCAACGGCCGCGAGGCCCTGCTCGCCGGGCTGTTCGCCGAGGTGCTCGGGCTGGACGCGGTGGGCGTCGACGAGAGCTTCTTCGACCTCGGCGGTGACAGTATCGTGTCGATCCAGTTGGTCAGCCGGGCCCGCAAGGCGGGGCTGTCGTTCAGCCCCCGGGACGTCTTCGTGCACCGGACGGTGGCCGGCCTCGCCGCCGCCGCCGCGGACGACGCCGTGCCGGTGCCCACCGACGACGGTACGGGTGAGGTGCCGCTGACCCCGATCGTGCACTGGCTGCGCGAGCGGGGCGGCCCGATCGACGGCTTTCACCAGTCGATGCTGGTGACCAGCCCGGCCGGGCTGCGGCCCGAGCAGCTGGTCGCCGCGGTGCAGGCGCTGGTCGACCACCATGACGCGCTGCGGCTGCGGCTGGTCCGCGACGCGGCGGGCGGCTGGCGGCAGGAGATCGGCCCGCGCGGCAGCGTGGCCGCGGCCGAGGTGGTGACCCGGATCGACGCGGCCGGGCTGGACGCCGACGAGCTGCGCGGGCTGGTCGAGGAGCAGGCCAAGGCGGTGCAGGCCCGGCTGGCCCCGGGTGAGGGGCGGGTCCTGCAGGCGCTGTGGTTCGACGCCGGGGCCGACCGGCCCGGCCGGCTGCTGCTGGCCCTGCACCACCTGGTGGTCGACGGGGTGTCCTGGCGGATCCTGCTGCCCGACCTGGCCGCCGCCGCGCAGGCCGTCGCCGCCGGGCGTACCCCCGAACTGGAACCGGTGCGGACCTCGCTGCGCCGCTTCGCGGAGCACCTGGTCGCCGAGGCCGCGCGCCCGGAGCGGACCGCCGAGCTGGCCGGCTGGCTGGACCGGCTCGGCGTCGCCGAGACCCCGCTCGCGGGGCGGCCGCTCGACCCGGCCCGGGACATTGTGGACGCCGGCCGGCTGCTGACCGTCACCCTGCCCGCGGAGCGCACCACGCCGCTGCTGACCCGGGTGCCGGCGGCGTTCCACGGCCGGGTCAACGACGTGCTGCTCACCGCGCTCACCCTCGCGGTCACCCGGTGGCGGCGCCGGCGCGGCAGCCAGGAGGCCGGCCTGCTGGTCGACCTGGAGGGCCACGGCCGGGAGGAACTCGCCGCCGGCCTGGACCTGTCCCGGACCGTCGGCTGGTTCACCACCATGTACCCGGTCCGGCTCGACCTCGGCCGGCTCGACCTGGCCGAGGCGTTCGCCGGCGGCGCCGCCGCCGGGCGCGCGGTCAAGCGGGTCAAGGAACAGCTCCGCGCGGTGCCCGACAACGGCATCGGGTACGGCCTGCTCCGCTACCTCAACGCCGACACCGCCCGGCAGCTGGCCGACCGGCCGGCCGCGCAGATCGGCTTCAACTACCTCGGCCGGTTCGCCACCGCCGACGACGGGGACACCGCCTGGACGGTCGCGTCGGACGCTCGGGCCCTCGGCGGCGGTGCGGACGGTGCCCTGCCGGTGCCGCACGCCATCGAGGTCAACGCGGTCACCCGGGACCACGCCGACGGTCCCCGGCTGTCGGCGACCTTCTCCTGGCCGCAGACCCTGCTCGGCGAGGCGGACGTCCGCGAGCTGGCCGACGACTGGCTGGCCGCGCTGGACGCCCTGGTCACCCACGCCGCCACCCCCGGCGCCGGCGGGCACACCCCGTCCGACCTGCTGCTGCCCCTGTCCCAGGAGGAGATCGAGGCGATCGAGGCGGCCCAACCGGCCGCCAGCGACCTGCTGCCGCTGTCCACCCTGCAGGAGGGGCTGCTCTTCCACGCCCTGTACGACGGGCCGGACCGCGACGTCTACACCGTGCAGCTCTGCTTCGACCTGGCCGGTGAGCTGGACACGGCAGCCCTGCGCGGTGCCGCCGACGCCCTGCTGGCCCGGCACGCCAACCTGCGGGCCGCGTTCCGCCAGCGCCCGTCCGGCGAGTCGGTGCAAGTCGTGGTGGACGGGCTCCGGGCCGGCTGGCGGGCGCACGACCTGCGGGAGTTGGCCGGCGCGGAGCAGGCCGACCGGGTCCGCGAGCTGCTCGCCGCCGACCGGGCCGAGGGCTTCGACCTGACCCGCCCGCCGCTGCTGCGGTTCACCCTGCTGCGGCTGGCCGACACCGCACACCGGCTGGTGCTCACCAACCACCACATCCTGCTCGACGGCTGGTCGGTGCCGACGCTGATGCGGGAGCTGCTGGCCCTGTACGCCGCCGGCGGCGACGACCGGCAGCTGCCCCGGGTGGCGCCCTACCGCGACTACCTGGCCTGGCTCGGCGCGCAGGACCGGGCGACCGCGGAACGGGCCTGGGCCGAGGCCCTCGCGGGCCTGGCCGAGCCGACCCTGCTCGCCCCGGCCGACCCGGCCCGGGCCCCGGAGCTGCCCGACCGGCTTGTCCTCGACCTGCCGGCCGAGCTGACCGCCGACCTGCAGGCGCAGGCCCGGCGGCACGGCGTCACCCTCAACACCATCCTGCAGGGCGCCTGGGGGGTGCTGCTCGGCGCGCTGACAGGACGTGGCGACGTGGTGTTCGGCGGCACGGTCTCCGGCCGCCCGCCGGAGATCGCCGGCGTGGAGACCATGGTCGGGCTCTTCATCAACACCCTGCCAGTCCGGCTGCGGCTGGACCCGGCCGAGCCGGTCGCCCGAATGCTGCTACGCCTGCAGGACCAGCAGTCCGCGCTGATGGCCCACCAGCACCTGCCGCTCACCGAGGTGCAGCGGCTGGCCGGGCACGGGGAACTCTTCGACACCCTGGTGGTCTTCGAGAACTACCCGCTCGACCCGAAGCTGCTGACCCTGCCCGGCACCGGGCTGCGGCTGACCGGGGTCTCCGGCCGGGACGCCACCCACTACCCGCTTACCGTCACCGCGATCCCCGGCGAGCGGCTGCGGCTGCAGCTGGACCACCGCACCGACCTGTTCCCGGCCGACGCGGCGCAGCGCCTCGCCGACCGGCTGCTGCGGCTGCTCACCACCGTCGCCGCCGACCTGGACACCCCGGCCGGCCGGCTCGACGTCCTCGACCCGGCCGAGCGGCGGCTGGTGCTGGCCGACTGGAACGACACCACCCGGCCCGAGCCGGCGCTGACCGGCGGGGTGGCCGCCCGGTTCGCCGCGCAGGCCGCCCGCACCCCGGACCAGGTCGCCGTCCGCGCCGCCGACGGCGCCACGCTGACCTACCGGGAACTCGACGCCCGGGCCAACCGGCTGGCCCAGCACCTGCTGGCGCTCGGCGTCGCCGCCGAGCACCGGGTCGCCCTGCTCCAGGAACGCTCGGTCGACCAGGTGGTGTCCGTGCTGGCCATCCTCAAGGCCGGCGCCGCGTACGTGCCGCTGGACCCGCGCTACCCGGCCCACCGGTTGACCCACATCGCCGCCGACACCGCCAGCTCGGTGCTGCTCACCGACCGGGCCATGGCCGGCCTGCGGTTCGACCACGACCTGACCGTGGTGACCGTCGACGGCGACGCCGCCGCCGAGATCGCCGCCCGGCCGGACGCCGACCCGGACCGGCCCGCCCACCCCCGGCAGCTCGCCTACGTCATGTACACATCCGGGTCGACCGGCACCCCCAAGGGCGTCGCGGTCACCCAGTACGACGTGCTCAGCCTCGCCGCCGACCGGTGCTGGCGGACCGACCGGCAGCGCCGGGTGCTGCTGCACTCACCGCTGGCCTTCGACGCCTCGACGTACGAGCTGTGGGTGCCGCTGCTGAACGGCGGTGAACTGGTCGTGGCCCCGCCCGGTGAGCTGAGCATGGACGACCTGCGAGCCGTCCTCACCGGCGGCCAGGTGACCGCGCTGTGGCTGACGGCCGGCCTGTTCCGGCTGCTGGCCGAGGAGACCCCGGAGGCGTTCGCCAAGGTCCGTGAGGTCTGGACCGGCGGCGACGTGGTGCCCGCGCCGATGGTGCGCCGGGTGCTTGCCGCCTGCCCGGGCCTCGTGGTCGGCGACGGCTACGGCCCGACCGAGACCACCACGTTCGCCTCGCACCACCTGATGCACGCCGTGGCCGAGGTGCCGGACTCGGTGCCGATCGGCCGGCCGCTGGACAACATGCGGCTGTACGTGCTGGACGACTACCTGCGCCCCACCCCACCCGGGGTGGCCGGTGAGCTGTACATCGCCGGCGCCGGGCTGGCCCGCGGCTACCTGAACCGGCCGCGGCTGACCGCGGAGCGGTTCGTGGCGAACCCGTTCGGCACCGCCGGCACCGGTGACCTCGGCTCCCGCATGTACCGGACGGGAGACGTGGTCCGCTGGCGGCCCGACGGCAGCCTGGAGTTCGTCGGCCGCGCCGACGAGCAGGTGAAGATCCGTGGCTTCCGGATCGAGCTCGGCGAGATCGAGGCGGTGCTGGCCCGCGACCCCGGCCTGGGGCAGGTGGCCGTGGTGGTCCGCGAGGACCGGCCAGGCGACAAGCGGCTGGTCGCCTATGTCGTACCGGCCGCCGGCGCGGCGCCGCCGGACCCGGCCGTGCTCCGCGCGCACGCCGCCGCGGTGCTGCCGGAGTACATGGTTCCCGCCGCCGTGGTGGTGCTGGCCGCCCTGCCGCTGACCGGCAACGGCAAGGTGGACCGGCGGGCCCTGCCGGCGCCCGACTACGCGGCCGGCTCCACCCGGCGGGCGCCGCGCACCCCGCAGGAGGAGGTGCTCTGCGGGCTCTTCGCCGACGTGCTCGGCCTGCCCGAGGTCGGCATCGAGGACAGCTTCTTCGCCCTGGGCGGCCACTCCCTGCTGGCCACCCGCCTGGTCAGCCGGATCCGCACCGCGCTCGGCGCGGAACTGGCCATCCGGGACCTGTTCGAGTCGCCCACCGTGGCGGGGCTCGCCGCCCGGCTCGGCGGCGCGAAGCAGGCCCGCCGGGCGTTGGCGCCGATGCCCCGGCCGGAGCGGATCCCGCTGTCGTACGCGCAGAACCGGCTCTGGTTCATCAACCGGCTCTCCGGCGCCGACTCCCCGTACAAGATCCCGATCCTGCTGCGGCTGACCGGCGACCTGGACGTGGCCGCGCTGCGCGCCGCCCTGCGCGACGTGCTCGAACGCCACGAGAGCCTGCGCACGATCTACCCGGACGCCGACGGCGACCCGTACCAGGTGATCCTGACCGCCGACGCGGCCTGCCCGCCGATCACCGTGGAGGCCGTCGACCCGGCCGAGGTACGCGAGCTGATGCTCGCCGAGACCCGGCGCGGGTTCGACCTGGCCGTCGACCCGCCGCTGCGGGCCCGGCTGTTCGACCTCGGCGGCGGCGAGTACTTCCTGCTGCTCGTGCTGCACCACATCGCCGGTGACGGCTGGTCGATGGCCCCGCTGGGCCGGGACTTCTCCGCCGCGTACGCCGCGCGGGTCGCCGGGCGGGCGCCGGAGTTCCCCCCGCTGCCCGTGCAGTACGCCGACTACGCCCTCTGGCAGCGCGCGGTGCTCGGCGACGAGTCCGACCCCGACAGCGCCATCGCGGAGCAGGTGCGGTTCTGGCGGGACACGCTGGCCGGCGCGCCGGACGAGCTGACCCTGCCGGCCGACCGGCCGCGCCCGCCGGTCGCCAGCCACCAGGGCGGGATGCTCGGCTTCGTCGTCGAACCGGCGCTGCACGAGCGGCTCAACGCGCTGGTGCACGCCACCGGGGCCAGCCTGTTCATGGTGTTCCAGGCGGCCCTGGCCGCGCTGCTCACCCGGCTCGGCGCCGGCACCGACGTGCCGATCGGCAGCCCGATCGCCGGCCGCACCGACGACGCCGTCGACGAGCTGGTCGGCATGTTCGTCAACACGCTGGTGCTGCGCACCGACACCACCGGCAACCCCACCTTCCGGCAGCTGCTGGACCGGGTCCGCGAGGCCGACCTGGCCGCGTACTCGCACCAGGACACCCCGTTCGAGCGGCTGGTCGAGGTGCTCAACCCGCCCCGGTCGATGGCCCGCAACCCGCTGTTCCAGGTCATGCTGGTGCTGCAGAACAACGCCACGGTGGACCTGGACCTGCCCGGCCTGCGGGTCGTGGTGGACAACGTCGGGGCGCACGCCGCCCAGTTCGACCTGTCCATCGACCTCACCGAACGGCCGGCGGGCGCCGGCGGCATCGACGGCCGGCTGGACTACAGCCGCGACCTGTTCGACGAGACCACCGCCGAGCGGATCCTCGCCGGGTTCCTCCGCATGCTGGAGGCCGCCGTCGCCACCCCGGACGCGCCGATCGGCGCCGTCGACGTGGTCGGCCCGGCCGAACGGCAGCGGATGCTCGTCGACTGGAACGCCACCGGCCGGCCGGTGCCCGGCGAGGACCCGATGACCCTGATCCGGGCGGTGGCCGCCGCGCGGCCCGACGCGGTCGCGGTGACCGACCCGCGGCAGACCCTCACCTACGCCGGGCTGATCGCCCGCGCCGACGAGCTGGCCGCCCGGCTGCGCGCCGCCGACGCCGGGCGGGGCTCCCTGGTCGCGCTGCTGACCGACCGGGGCGCCGACGCGATCACCGGGGTGCTGGCCGCGCTCACCGCCGACGGCGCCTACCTGCCGCTGGATCCGCGCTCGCCGGTGGCCCGCAACGCTGACCTGCTGGTCGACAGCGGCACCCGCTGGCTGCTGGTCGACCAGGCGCACGAGGCGCTGGCCGCCGAGGTGGTCGCCGCCGCCGGTGTCCCGGTCACCGTCCTGCCGCTGGCCCAGGCCGGCCCGCCGGTCGGGTCCGCGCCGCTGGCCGCCGGCCTGGCCGACCTGGCGTACGTCATCTTCACCTCCGGCTCCACCGGCCGGCCCAAGGGCGCCATGGTGCACCGGCGGGGGATGCTCAACCACCTGCTGGCCAAGGTGGAGGACCTGGACCTCACCGAGGCGGACGTGGTGGTGCAGAATGCCGCGCTCACCTTCGACGTCTCGGTCTGGCAGATGCTCTCCTCGCTGCTCACCGGCGGCAGCGTCGACGTGGTCGACGACGACACCGCACTCGACCCGGGCGCCCTGTTCGGCCGGGTCCAGCGGCACGGGGTGACCATCCTCGAGGTGGTGCCGTCGCTGCTGCGCACCGCGCTGGACGCCTGGGACGCCGGCGCCCCGGTGCCCGAGCTGCCGAAGCTGCGCTGGCTGCTGGTCACCGGCGAGGCGCTGCCGCCGCAGCTGTGCCACCGCTGGCTCGCCCGATTCCCGGGGATCCCGCTGCTCAACGCGTACGGGCCGACCGAGTGCTCCGACGACGTGACGCACGCGGTCATCGCCACCCCGGCCGACGCCGACGCGGACCGGGTGCCGATCGGCCGGGCCATCCGCAACACCCAGCTGTACGTGCTCGACGCCAACCTGCAGCCGGTGCCGCCTGGGGTGCCGGGCGAGCTGTGCGTCGGCGGCGTCGGGGTCGGTTTCGGCTACCTGGGCGACCCGCGCCGCACCGCCGCGGTGTTCGTCGCCGACCCGTTCGCCGACCGGCCCGGCGCCCGCCTCTACCGCACGGGCGACCGGGTCCGCTACCGCCCCGACGGGCAGCTGGAGTTCCTCGGCCGCAACGACGACCAGGTCAAGATCCGCGGCCAGCGGATCGAGCTGGGCGAGGTCGAGGCGGCGCTGCGGGCCGCGGCCGGGGTGACCGCCGCCGCCGTTGCGGTGAACACCGACCCGGCCGGCACCAACCGCCTCGTCGGGTACGTCGTCGGCGACACCGACCCGGAGGCGGTCCGTGACCACGTGGCCGCCCGGCTGCCGGACGCCATGGTGCCCTCGGTGGTGGTCCGGCTGGACGCGCTGCCGCTGAGCGCCAACGGCAAGGTCGACCGCAAGGCGCTGCCTTCGGTGGACTTCGGCTCGGCCGGCGGGCGGGCCGCCCGCACCCCGCAGGAGGAGCTGCTCTGCGGTGTCTTCGCCGACGTGCTCGGGGTGGCCCGGGTCGGCGTGGACGACGACTTCTTCGCCCTTGGCGGCCACTCGCTGCTGGCCACCCGGATCGTCAACCGGATCCGCGCGGTCTTCGGCGTGGAGCTGCCGATCCGGGCGGTCTTCGAGACCCCGACCGTCGCCGGCCTCGCCGCGCGGCTGCTGGCCGGCGGGGAGAGCCGCCCGCCGCTGCGCCCCGGGCCGCGTCCGGAGCTGGTGCCGGTGTCCTACGCCCAGCGGCGGCTGTGGTTCCTCAACCGCTTCGACGACTCCGACGTCAGCTACAACGTGCCGCTGGCGCTGCGGCTGCACGGCGACCTGGACCGGGCCGCGCTGCAGGCCGCGCTGGCCGACGTGACGGCCCGGCACGAGACGCTGCGCACCGTCTTCGTCGAGGTCGACGGCGAGCCGTACCAGCGGGTCCTCGACCCGGCGGCGGCGGTGCCCACGCTGGCCGAGCACGACGTCGCCGAGGTGGACCTGCCCGCCGCGCTGGCCGCCGCGATCGGGCACCGGTTCGACCTGGCCGGCGAGCCGCCGCTGCGCGCCGACCTGTTCCGGCTCGCCGCCGACGAGCACGTCCTGCTGCTGCTCATGCACCACATCGCCAGCGACGGGCAGTCGGCCGGGCCGCTCTCGGCCGACCTGGCCGCCGCGTACACCGCCCGGAGGGCCGGCCGGGCGCCCGACCTGCCCGCCCTGCCGGTCCAGTACGCGGACTTCGCGCTCTGGCAGCGTGCCGTGCTGGGCGCGGAGACCGACCCGGACAGCCTGGTCAGCCGGCAGACCGGCTACTGGGCGCAGACCCTCGCCGGGCTGCCCGAGCAGCTGGAGCTGCCGGTCGACCGGCCCCGCCCGGCGGTGTCCAGCCGGCGCGGTGGCAGCGTCACCTTCGAGGTGCCGGCCGACCTGCACGCCCGGCTGACCGACCTGGCCCGACAGCGGCAGGCGAGCCTGTTCATGGTGGCCCAGGCCGCCCTGGCCGCCCTGCTCACCCGGCTCGGCGCGGGGGACGACGTGCCGCTGGGCACCCCGATCGCCGGCCGGGTCGACGAGGCCGTCGACGGGCTGATCGGGTTCTTCGTCAACACCCTGGTGCTGCGCACCGACACCTCCGGCGACCCGACCTTCGGTGAACTGCTGGACCGGGTCCGGGCCACCGACCTGGCCGGGTACGCCCACGCGGACGTGCCGTTCGAGCGGCTGGTCGAGGTGCTGAACCCGGCCCGGTCGGTGGCCCGCCACCCGCTGTTCCAGGTCGTGCTGGCGGTGCACAACCACGCCCGCCTCGACGTGACGCTGCCCGGCCTGCGGGTGTCCGGGCTGCCGGCGGGCACCGGCGGGGCCAAGTTCGACCTGAACGTCAGCCTCGCCGAGCAGGTGGACGACGCCGGCGCCCCGGCCGGGCTGGCCGGCCGGATCGAGTACAGCGCCGACCTGTTCGACCACGGCACCGTCGAGCGGATCGCCGACCGGCTGCGCGCCATGCTCGCCGCGCTCGCCGCCGACCCGGACCAGCCGATCGGCGCGGTGGACCTGCTCACCGGGCCGGAACGCGAGCAGGTGCTGGTGACCTGGAACGACACCGCCGCCCCGGTGCCGGCGGCCACCCTGCCGGAGCTGCTCGCCGCGCAGGTCGCCCGTACCCCGGACGCGCCGGCCCTGGTCGACGCGGACACCGAGCTGAGCTACGCCGAGCTGGACGCGCACAGCAACCGGCTGGCCCGGCTGCTGATCGCGCGCGGCGTCGGTCCGGAGCGGTTCGTCGCGGTGGCCCTGCCCCGCTCGGCCCGGTTGATCGGCTGGCTGCTCGCGGTGCTCAAGGCCGGCGGCGCGTACGTGCCGGTCGACCCGGCCTACCCGGCGGACCGGATCGCCTTCATGCTCGCCGACACCGCGCCCGCGCTGCTGCTCACCGACACGGCCACGGCCGCCGAGCTGCCGGGCGGGGTGCCGCGGCTGCTGGTGGACGACTGCGACCCGGACGGCTTCCCGGCCGAACCGGTCACCGACACCGACCGGGTCGCGCCGCTGCGGCTCAACAACCCCGCGTACGTCATCTACACCTCCGGCTCGACCGGCCGGCCCAAGGGGGTGGTGATCGAGCACCGCTCGCTGACCGATTACCTCACCTTCGCCGGCGGCGACTACCAGGGCGTACGCGGCAGCGCGCTGCTGCACTCGTCGATCTCGTTCGACCTCAGCGTCACCGGCATGTGGGTGCCGCTGACCGTCGGCGGCACGGTGCACGTCGCCGGCCTGGACGACGACCCCGCGACCCGGGAACGCCTGGGCCGGCACGCCTGCACCTTCCTGAAGGCCACTCCCAGCCACCTGCCGCTGCTGGCCGCGCTGCCGGACGACTACGCCCCGACCGCTGAGCTGCTGCTCGGTGGGGAGCTGCTGCTCGGCGAGGTGGTCGACGAGTGGCGCCGGGAGCACCCGGGCGTGGCGGTGTACAACATGTACGGCCCGACCGAGACCACGGTCAACTGCACCGAGTACCGGATCGCACCGGGTGCGGTGATCCCGCCCGGCCCGCTGCCGATCGGCGGCCCGCTGGCCAACACCCGGCTGTACGTGCTCGACGCCCGGCTGCGGCCGGTGCCGCCCGGCGTGCCCGGTGAGCTGTACGTCGCCGGTGGCGGCCTGGCCCGCGGCTACCTGGCCCGCCCGGGCCAGACCGCCGGGAAGTTCGTGGCCGACCCGTTCGGCGCGCCCGGCACCCGGATGTACCGCACCGGCGACATCGTGCGGTGGACCGACACCGGCGAACTGATGTTCCTGCGCCGGGTCGACGACCAGGTCAAGCTGCGCGGGTTCCGGATCGAGCTGGGCGAGATCGAGGCGGTGCTGGCCGGCCACGACGACGTGGCCCGCTGCGCGGTGATCGTCCGCGAGGACCGCCCCGGCGACCAGCGGCTGGTCGGGTACGTCGTACCGACCCCCGGCCGGAGTCCGCAGCCGGCCGAGCTGCGCGCCACGGTCGCCGCGGCGATGCCGGAGTACATGGTGCCGGCGGCCGTGGTGGTGCTGGCCGAGCTGCCGCTGACCCCGAACGGCAAGCTGAACCGGGGTGCCCTGCCGGTGCCGGACGCGGCCGACACGGGCGCCGGCGCGCAGCGGCGCGCCCCGCGCAGCCACCGGGAGCGGGTGCTGTGCGGGCTGTTCGCCGAGGTGCTCGGCGTACCCGAGGTGGGCATCGACGACGCCTTCTTCGACCTGGGCGGGCACTCGCTGCTGGCCACCCGGCTGATCAGCCGGGTCCGCGCCACCTTCGAGGTGGACCTGGCCCTACGTACGCTGTTCGAGGCGCCGACGGTGGCCGAGCTGGCCGACCGGCTCGACACCGCCGACGACGACGGCCGCAGCGCCTTCGACGTGCTGCTGCCGCTGCGCCGGCACGGCGCCCGGCCGCCGCTGTTCTGCATCCACCCGGCCAGTGGCTTCAGCTGGTCCTACTCCGGCCTGATGGGGCACCTCACCGACCGGCCGATCTACGGTCTGCAGTCGCGGGGCCTGGCCGAGCGCGCCGAACTGCCGGGCAGCGTCGGGCAGATCGCCGAGGACTACCTGGCCCGGATCCGGGAGGTCCAGCCGGCCGGCCCGTACCACCTGCTGGGCTGGTCGTTCGGCGGGCTGATCGCGCACGAGATCGCCGCCCGGCTGCGGGCCGACGGCGAGCAGGTGGCGCTGCTGGCGCTGCTGGACTCGTTCCCGAAGACCGAGGCGGAGCGGGCCGAGCCGGGCATCCTCAACCGGACCGAGTTCCTGGCCGGGATGCTGCAGCTGGCCGGCTACCCGGCCGACGCCGCCGCCGAGCAGGTCGACGAGGAGCAGGTCGCCGAGCTGCTCAGCCGCAACGAGGGGGTGCTCGGCCGGCTGGAGGCCCGGCACATCACCGCCCTGTACGAGGTGTTCGCCAACAACTCCCGGCTGGCCCGGGAGCACCGCCCGGGGCACGTCGACCTCGACGCGCTGCTGTTCGTCGCCACCCGCGACCGGGCACCCGGGGCGGACCCGCGGGCCGCCTGGCGGCCACACCTGTCCGGCGGCGTGCAGACGCACGACGTCGACTGCCAGCACAACGACATGACCCAGCCGGAACCCCTGGCCGCCATCGGCCGGGTGCTGGCCGAGCGGCTGAGCGCGATCGACACCGAGCGAGAGGGAGAAACGCGATGAGCAGCAACCCGTTCGAGAACGAGGAGGGCCGGTACGTGGTGCTGGTCAACGACGAGGGGCAGCACTCGCTGTGGCCGTCGTTCGTGCCGGTGCCCGACGGCTGGCACACCGCCTTCGGCGACGACAGCCGGCAGGCCTGCCTCGACTACGTCGAGCGCGAGTGGACCGACATGCGCCCGAAGAGCCTGATCGCCGCGATGGCCGCCGACGGCGCCGCCGCGGCCCGTTAGGAGGACCGGATGGAGCAGCGCACCGCGCTGGTCACCGGCGGCTCGCGCGGCATCGGCCGCGCGGTGGCGCTGCGACTGGCCGAGGACGGGTACGACGTGGCGTTCTGCTACCGCAGCGGCGAAGAGGCGGCGGCGGAGACGGCCGACGCCATCAAGCAGCGGGGGGCGCGCTGCTTCCACGCCCCCTGCGACGTGGCCGACCCGGACGCGGTGACCGCGTTCGTCGCCGCCGCCGAGGCGGAGCTCGGACCGGTGGAGGTGCTGGTCAACAGCGCCGGCATCGTCCGGGACAAGCCGTTGGTGCTGATGCCGTTCGCCGACTGGGCGGCGGTGCTGGACACCAACCTCACCGGCACCTTCAACTTCTGCCGGACCGTGGTGTTCGGCTTCATGAAGCGCAAGCGCGGCACCGTCATCAACATGTCCTCGGTGGCCGGGGTGTACGGCAACGCCACCCAGGCCAACTACTCGGCCAGCAAGGGCGGGATCAACGCGATGAGCCGCGCCCTGGCCAAGGAGCTGGGCCCGTACGGGGTGCGGGTGAACGTGGTGGCGCCCGGGTTCATCGAGACGGACATGACCGCCGCGCTGTCCGAGAAGGCCAAGGCGAAGGCGGTCGGCATGATCCCGCTGCGCCGGCTCGGCCAGCCGGCCGACGTCGCGGAGCTGGTGTCCTTCCTGGCCTCCGACCGGGCCGGGTACGTCACCGGCCAGGTGCTGCAGGTCGACGGCGGGATCGTGCTCTGACGACCCGAGCCGACCTTAAGCCGGCCTCGAGCCGGCACCGGTGCAATACGGACAGCGAATCGGAGAGGAGGGCCATGAGCCGCAGTTTCGCCGCACCCCTGGACGCGGTCGACCAGGTGGAACCGAACGCCGACGGCATCACGGCGACCAAGCGGATCGTGGCCACCGACCCGTACCTGGCGGGCCACTACCCCGGCTTTCCCATCTACCCGGGAGTGTTCACCGTGGAGACGGTCCACCAGGCGGCCCGCCGGGCCGTCGAGGCCAGCCGCGGCCCGGACGTCCGGGTGGAGCTGGCCGCGGTGCGGTCGGTGCGGTTCAAGGCGCCACTGCTGCCCGGTGACCTGCTCACCGTGAGCTGCCAGCTGCGCGACGACCCGAACGACCCGCGCCGGGTCCGGGTGGTCGCCGACTGCCGCCGCGGCGACGGCGCGGCCAGCGCCAAGGTCACCCTGGAGCTGCGCGTGCGGTCGGGGGCGACCGATGCTTGAGTACGCCGACCTCACCGCGATCCTGCCGCACCGGCACCCGATCCTGCAGGTGGACCGGGTCCTCGAGGTGGAACCCGGGCGGCGCATCGTGGCGACCAAGGCGGTCACCGGCACCGAGCCGTGCTTCGCCGGTCTCGCCGAGGGACTGCCGCAGTCCGCGTACGCCTATCCGGCGGCGCTGATCGTGGAGTCGCTCGGGCAGGCCGGGGCGGTGCTCTGGCTGCTCTCCGCCCGGGCCACCGGCGAGACGCCGGAGGGCACCCTCGTCTTCGGCGCGGCCCGGGACTTCGAGTTCCTCGGCGCCGCGTACCCGGGCGACGTCCTGCGCCACGAGGTGGTGGTGGAGTCGCTCAAACCCAACAGCGCGGTCATGCGCGGCGAGACCTGGGTCGGTGAGCGGCGGATCGCCGTCGTCGGCTCGATGCTCGCGGTCGCCCGGCCGGACACCGAACTGGCCGCCGGGCCGACCGGCTGAGCCATCCAGTCACACCAGAGAAGGGAAGGCAGCACGATGACCCAGGTCATGAGCAACCGAATGAACGAGTTGCGCGAGATCGTCGCCGAGGTGCTCGAGGTGGAGCCCGAGGAGATCACCGAGACCAGCCACTTCGTCGACGACCACGAGGCGGACTCGCTGCGGGCGATCGAGATCCTGGCCCGGCTGGAGAAGATGTACAAGATCGAGATTCCGCAGACCGAGCTGCCCAAGATGGAGAACCTGCGCGCCGTCTACGACGTCGTCAAGCAGTACGCCGGCTGGCAGGACTGACCCACGTGACCGCCCCGGTCCCGCCGCGGGCAGCCACCGCCTGGTGGTCCCGCGGCGGGCGAGGCTCGGAGGTACGCCGTGACCTGGTATCCCGTCGTCGAGGCCGAGTGCCATGGCGAACGCCTTGCCGTGCACCGCGGTCCGGGCAGCGGCCCGGCGCTGGTGCTCGCGCACGGCATTGAGGACTCCTGGCACACCTGGCAGCCGTTCCTCGACGCGCTGGGCGCTGACCTCCCCTTCACCCCCTACGCCCTCGACCTGCCCTGGCGCGCCGGCGCCGAGTACGACTGGGTGCACCGCACCAGCCCCGCAACGCTGCTGCGGCACGCCCTGGCCCTGCTCCCCGAACCGCCCGCCCTGCTGGTGGGCCATTCGTTCGGGGCGAACGCGGTGCTGGAACTCCTCGCCGCAGCCGAACTGCCCGCGGCGGACGGTGTCGTGCTGCTCGCCCCGTACTTCCGGCCCCTCGACGACCCGGTCAGCTGGCAGCTCTTCGACCGGGAACTCGCCCGGTTCCGCGCCGTGATCGGCGAAGGACTCCGGCTCCGGCTGGGCCGGCGGCGGCACACCCTGGACCCGGACCTGGTCGACACCATGGTCGCGAAGGCCCTCGACCGGGTCGGCCCGCTCGGCTTCGTCGCCCTGCTCCGCCAGTTCATCACGACCACCGATCTCGGACTCGACACCGTCACGGTGCCCACCCTGGTGGTCACCGGCGCGCTCGACCCGGCCCTCGCCGGCGCCCGCACCGAGGCGCTGCGCCGGGCGATGCCGGTGGCGTCCGTGCACACCAGGTCCGACGGCGGTCACTTCTGCCACCTGGAGCAGGCCGCCGCGGTGACCGCGGAGATCCGGCGGTTCCTCGCGGCGCTGCCCACCCCGACCGTCGCCTGACCCCGAGGAGACCCCCTGACATGCGTAAGCCTCCCCGGCTCTACTTCTCGTTCCGCAGCCCGCGCAGCTGGCTCGCCGTACGCCAGCTCACGGAACGCTGGCCGGAAGCGCCGGACGCCATCACCTTCGTGCCGCACTGGGTGCCGGAGGACGGGCTGCGCGCCGCGTTGGCCGAGGCGGACTCGAGCTTCCTGGACACCCCGATCAGCCGGGCGAAGCACGAGTACCTGCTGACCGACACCAACCGGCTGGTGCACCGGCTCGGGTACCGGATGGTGTGGCCGGCCGACATGGACGTCGACTGGGCGGTGCCCCACCTGGCCTGGCTGTACGCCCGCCAGCAGGGGCGCGCCTGGGAGTTCTACCAGGCGGCGGCCCGCGCCCGGTGGGAGCAGGGCGAGAACATCAGCGACCCGGGCGTGCTGGCCGGCCTGGCCACCGAGGCGGGGATCGATCCGGCCGCGGCGATCGGCGCCGCGGCCGACCCGAGCCTGCGCGAGGCGGCGGTGCAGGCCCTGGCCGGCGCGTACGACGACGACATCTTCGCGGTGCCGTACTTCATCGTGGGCCGGCACCGGTTCTGGGGCCTGGAGCGGCTGGACGGCTTCCTCGACGCCCTGCACGCCGCAGGGGTACGCCGGTGACCGTGCTGGCCCCGGTCCAGCCGGCCGCGACCGGCGGCGGCCGCACCGTGCTGCTCGGCACGGTCTCCTCCGACGCGCACACCTGGAACCTGGTCTACCTGCAACTGCTGCTCGAGGAGGCCGGGCACCGGGTGATCAACCTGGGTGCCTGCGTGCCGGAGGAGCTGTTCGCCGCCGAGTGCCGCCGGAACAACCCCGACCTGGTGGTGGTCTCCAGCGTCAACGGGCACGGCTGCACCGACGGCAAACGGCTGGCCGCCGTGCTGCGCGCCGACCCGGCCCTGGCCGACGTGCCGATCGTCATCGGCGGCAAGCTGGGCGTCGACGGCAGCCTGACCGGGGCACAGGTCGCCGAGCTGTTCGCCGCCGGCTACACGGCCGTCTTCGACGACGGAGCCGACCGGGACCGCTTCCTGGAGTACCTCGGCCGGCTCGAACTCGTCGCGGCGGACCGGCCGGCATGACCGAGCGGAGCGCCGCCGGGATGCCGCGCGGTCCGTTCGCCGCGGCCGTCGCCGCCGCCCGGGCGCGGGGCGAGCTGGTCGTGCAGCCCCGAATGGGCTTCGGCGACCCGGCCACCATGCGCGCCGGGCTGGACGCGGTGGCGCGGGCCCGGGCGGCGACCGCGGCCACCGTCACGCTGGACAGCTACACCCGGGTCGGTGACCACGCGGCTGCCCGGCGCGCGCTGGCCGACGGATCACCCCTGAACGGGTATCCGATCGTCGACCACCCCCCGGAGGTGACCCGCTGGGTGCTCGCCGCCGCGCACCGGCACGACGTGCCGGTGCAGGTGCGGCACGGCTCGGCACGGCCCGAGCAGATCTTCGCCGCCCTGCTGCGGACCGGCGTGGACGCGACCGAGGGCGGCCCCGTCTCGTACTGCCTGCCCTACAGCCGGGTGCCGCTTCGGGACGCGGTCGACAGCTGGGCGCGCTGCTGCGCCGGCTACACCCGGCTGCGGGACCTCGGCGTCGAACCGCACCTGGAGAGCTTCGGTGGCTGCCTGCTCGGGCAGCTCTGCCCGCCCAGCCTGTTGCTTGCCGTGGCCGTGCTGGAGGGCATGTTCTTCCGGCAGCACGGGCTGCGCAGCGTCTCGCTGAGCTACGCCCAGCAGACCTCGCCCGAGCAGGACGAGGAGGCGCTGGCCGCGCTGCGCCGGCTGATCGACGAACTGCTGCCCGACCTGGACAGTCACGTGGTGCTCTACACCTACATGGGGGTCTATCCACGGACCACCGAGGGGGCGTTGCGGCTGCTCGGCACCGCCGCCCGGCTGGCGGTACGCGGCGGAGCGGCCCGCCTGATCGTGAAGACCCCGGCCGAGGCGCACCGCATCCCGACGGTCGAGGAGAACGTGGCCGCGCTGGAGCACGCCGCCCGGGTCGCCGCCGTCGAGCAGCCGGCCCCGGCCGAGGTACCGGACACCGGCATCTACGCCGAGGCGCGGACCCTGATCGAGGCGGTGCTGGAGCTCAGCGAGGACGTGGGCGTCGCCCTCCGCCGTGCCTTCGCCCGCGGCTACCTCGACATCCCGTACTGCCTGCACCCGGACAACGCCGGACAGGCCCGCGGCTACATCAGCGACCGGGGCCGACTGGCGTGGTCCCGGGCCGGCCGGATGCCGGTGACCGTCGACCGGTCGGCCGCCGGGCGGCCGGTGGAGATGACCAGCGACGGGCTGCTCGCCGCGCTGTCGTACGTGGCTGGCCGATACGACTCGGTCCCGCCGCCGGTGGTCGGGCCCGGGCCCACCACGGCCCTGCCGGCCACGGAGTTCATCCGTCAGCGGGCTCAGGAACGGTCGTACCATGACCGTCCATGACCCGTTCCACACCGATCGTGCCGCCCGCCGCGCCGCTGACTGACGGCACGGTCGCCCTGCGGCCACGGCGGGAGTCCGACGTCGAGGCGATCGCCGCGGCCAGCCACGATCCGGAGATCCGCCGCTGGCTGGACGACGAGCCGATGGATGCGCAGGCGCGCCGCGACTTCGTGGCGCGGGGCGGGGAGATGTGGCGCAGCGGGAAGGCCGCCCCGCTGGTGATCGCGGACGCGGCGACCGACGAACCGGTCGGGAGCATCAACCTGCAGTTCCGCAGCGACGCGGTGGCCACCGTGGCGTACGGGGTGTTCCCGCAGTGCCGGGGGCGGGGTGTCGCGCCCCGGGCGGTCCGGCTGCTGGCCCGTTGGGCGCTGTCCGACCTCGCTCTGGAGCAGGTGATCCTGGAGGCGGACGAGGAGAACGCGGCCTCGATCCGGGTGGCGGAGAAGTGCGGGTTCCAGCGGACCGGTACTCGCATCGAGCCGGAGGGGGACGGCGGCCAGCGGAGCGTCGTCGTCTTCGCGCTCGGCGAACCCGCCGCGGACTGACCGACGGCGCGGCCGGGTCAGACAGCCCAGGAGCTGAGGTGTCAAGCAGCAGCGCGTACGACGGTTCGGTGTGACCAGGCGGTGGCCTGGTCGTAGTGGGTGTGGGTCTTGAGGCAGCCGTGGAGGATGCCGACGAGGCGGTTGCCGATCTGGCGTAGGGCGGCGGGGTGGCTGACGTCGCGGGCGCGGAGTTCGTCGTAGTAGGTGCGCACGGCGGTGTCGTGCAGGATCGCGGCGCCCGCCTGCATGTGCAGGGCGTCGACGAGCCGGTCGTTGTGGACGAATCGGGCGTGGATGGTTTTGGTCTTGCCGGATTGGCGGGTGATCGGGGCGGTGCCGGCGTAGTTTTTGCGTGATCTGGCGTCGGTGTAACGGCCGGGAGCGTCACCGAACTCTGCGAGCACCCGGGCGCCGAGAATCGCGCCGATGCCGGGCTGGCTGAGGTAGATCTCAGCGTCCGGGTGCTGGCCAAAATGCGCCTCGACCTGGCCTTCCATGGTGCGGATCTCGGCGTTGAGAGTCTGCAGGACCGCCACCGTGGCGCGGACGGTTGCCGCGTACGCGCCGGTGACGATCTCGGGCCGGCCCAGGTGCGCGGTGCGCAGTGCCTGCTGGATCGCTGCCGCTTTGGCGGGGATGTCGCGTCGGCGGGCTCGTTTAAGCGCGGCACCGATCTGCGCCACGGTGAGCTTGGCTGCTGTGGCCGGGGTCGGTGCCTTGGCCAGTAGCGCCAGGGTGTCCGAGCCGGTGAGTGCCAGCGCCTCGTATGCCTGCAGCGCGGCGGGGAAGTACTCCCGCAGTGCCGCCGCAGCCGCAGCGTGTGCCGGGTGCGCTCCCAGATCAATGTCTGGTGTGCCCGGGCGACGACCTTGACCGCCTCGGCGATGTCGGAGTCCGCAGCGACCTGCCGCAGATGGTGCCGGCGGGTCCGCACCATGTCTGCGAGGGTGTGCGCGTCGGCCTTGTCGCTCTTGGCACCGGAGATCGACACGAGCTCCCGATGCCGGGCGGCCTGCTTCGGGTTGACCCCATACACCTGGTAGCCGGCCGCGACCAGGGCACGGACCCACGGCCCGCGATCGGTCTCGATACACACCAGCACCTGCGCCGGCGTGGCATCCTCGGGCAGGAACCCGGCCACGAGGTCATGGAAACGGGCCATACCCTCCACACCCTCAGGCAGCCGGACGGTCCGCAGCGTCCGACCGTGCTGGTCCTGCACCTCCACATCGTGATGATCTTCTGCCCAGTCGTCACCGACGAACAGCACACCCGCCTCCGCTCTACCACAGGGACACCGTCGGCAGCCCGCGGAAGAGCCCGGCGGCCTAATGGACCAGTGCTCACGCAACGTCAGCGGGCACGACACCCCATCAGCGGTTCCTCTCCCGACCACGGGCGGGGGCACGTTCTGACCCCAGGACTCACCAAGTCCAGGCGGGGAGAGTGCTCACCCGCCCGCGGCTACCGCTGTCGAGTCTGCCAACGGCTCACCCGACAGCTCCCATTAGGCGGGGGTCAGCCGGGCGTCGGTCAGCATCACGACCCCGGCCGGTTCGCCACAGTCCACCCGTATGGTCAGCTTTTCGGCCTTCTCCACGACGGCGGTGAGCGTGCGGGGTGCACCTGGCCGCGACCGCTGCTGCGCGCCGGCCTCGATGGTGGTCAGGCTCCCGTCCCGCTGCCGATCGCCACGGATCGCGGTGACATAGGTGGCCGCTTGGACGTCAGAGTCGGGCGGGTAATAGGGGTGCACGGTCGCGTCGAACTGCTGGTAGTGCCGGGAGAGCAGGTAGGTCACCTCCGTGACCGGCTCGTCGCTGGCGTTGCTCGGGCACCGGATCGCGATGGCGTGGCTGTTGTAGTCGGGGCGACCCCGGACCGCGCGTGGGATCTCTACCAGCTTGTCGCCGCCGGCCTCGGGGGTGAGGTCGTCGGTCAGGAATACCCCCGGCCCGGCGGGGGCGCTCGGCGTCGGCTGCGGCGTGCTCGTCGGGCCGTTCGGCGGGCTGGCCATCGTCTCGGCCGGCGGGCTGGTGTTGGCGCTCGGTGGGGCCGGCGTGGCATCGGTCGCAGGGTCCCTGGGCCACTGCCACGCCAGGATCGACACCAACAGCCCCGCCGCACCGATGATCGTGCCGACCGTGGTCGCGCGGTCACCCCGGCGTCGACCGTCGGACACCGCGCCGGAACCGGCCGGATCGTGTTGGGACGATGTGCTCACCGCTCGCCACCTGAGTCAACGAAGCGCCGTTGCGCGGCGACATTCTGCCGGACCATGACAAGGTACAAGGGACGTTCGACCTCCGGATCTCGCACAACCTATCGGATGCTCCCGTGCGATACGGTGTCGGGCGACCACAGTGGATGATCCAAAGGATACGGATAGGCGATGAGCACACCGGATTCCTTCGCCGCGCCGAACGACGGCGCTGCGGGCCCGTCGACCAGCGGCGGCCCGGGCCGGCCCCACTCCGGTGCCGGCCTGGTGGCCATGGCGGCCGCCGGGGTGGCGCTGGTGCTCGCCGTCATCTCGATGCTGCTGTCCTGGCGGGCCGCGGACCGGGCGAACGAGGCGCTCGACAAGCTTTCCGCCGTGGCGTCGCCACCCGGCGCGGGGGCCGCGCCGAGCCAGCCGACGACGTCGGACTCGCCCAGCGCGGACCAGACGGCCGATGCGCCGGCGCCCACCGAGTCCGGTGCCGTGCCCGAGCTGAACGACCGCACCCGGTACGAGGACAAGTACACGGGGGAGACCCTGCGGGTGCCCGTCGGTTCCAGCTGTAGCGACACGGTCTACATCGACCTGGACGAGCCGCGTGTGCAGACCGCGGCGGGCGTCGCGGAGTTGGAGTTCCACCGGCCGTGCGGTTCGGGATCCCCGTACCTCAACCTCACGTCCGGCGTCGACGCCAGCGAGGTGAGTTCGACGACCGTGAAGCCGAGCGAGTGCGCGGACCAGATCCGCACCAGCCCCATCGCGGGCGAGGAGCAGCCGCTGCGGCGTGGCCAGGTCTACTGCATCACCACCTCGTACGACGACGCGCGTTCCTCGGCTAACACCTGGAAGATGGTGGTCCTCTCGGTGACCGCCACCCCCCAGGACGGTTCGGTCACCTTCACCGCGTCCGCCTGGAACATCCCAGACTGACCCTCACCGGGCCGGGAACGGCTCGTCAGGGCTGCGGGGCGGCGTCGCGCCGGACCCGGTAGCGCAGGTGGGTGACGTACGGCGAGTCCACCGTGGCGAGCCGCTCCAGCTCGATGGGCGCGTCGCCGAGGTGCTCGAACAGGCGGCGGCCGGTGCCGAGCAGCACGGGGGCGAGCTGGACGCGGATCTCGTCGACCAGGCCTGCGGCCAGGAACTGCTGGCCGACCTCCGCGCCCATGAGGCGTACGTCGCGGTCGCCGGCGGCGGCGGTGGCCCGGGCGCAGGCGTCCCGGACGTCGGTGATGAAGGTGAAGGTGCCGCTCTTCTCGACCCGCTTGGCCAGGGGGGCGTGGGTCAGCACGAAGCAGGGCGCCGGGAACGGGGTGTCGTTCCAGACGTCGATGCCGACGTCGAACGTCCGCCGGCCGAGCACCACCGCGCCCGTGCCCGCCTGCATCCCGCGGAGGATTTCCGCGTCTACCTCGTGGGACGAGGCGTTGAAGATCCACTCGTGTAGGCGGAGCCCACCCACGCCCATCGGGTGGGCAACGCTGACGTCAGGGCCGGCCATGAAGCCGTCCAGCGACATGGTGACATCCAGCAACACTCTCGCCATTCCAGCCCTTTCTGCGTGGTGGCGTGTGGGCACCGGCATGTGGTGGAACCGTACCCTGCACGCGCCTACGAACTTGATGACGTGGATGGATCGCGGATGCCGTCGCCAGGGCGGTGCGATCAAGGTGAATCGTTCACGTCATCAAGTTCGTAGCGGTCGGCAAGCTACCTGGGTCACGTCAGGGCGGCGGGGTCGAAGCGGTGGCGTTCCACCAGGACCAGCCAGTTGCCGGAGTTGTCGCGGGCGACCGCCTCCACCCCGTACGGTCGCTCGGCCGGCTCCTGGATGAACTCGACGCCCTTGGCGCGCAGCTCCTCGTGGGTCTTGCGGCAGTCGTCCACGTCCAGCCCGAGGCCGAACAGGCTGCCCTCGTCCTGAGCGCGCCGCAGGGTGGCCGCCACCTCCGGCGAGTACGGCGGCCCGGGCAGGGTCAGTTGCACCTGCAACTCCGGCTGGTTCGGATGCGTGATCGTGCACCAGCGGTAGGAGCCGTCACCGACGGTGATGTCGGTGTGCTCGACGAACCCGAGCACGTCGAGGTAGAACGCCTTGGCCACGTCGATGTCCTTGACCAGCACGCTGATGATCGAGATGTTGGTAATCATGCGACCAGGCTAGAAACTGGCTGGTCAGCCGGCCTTCTCCTCGCTTGCGGAGCGGCGTCGCTCGGTGAGCCCCCACATCAGCAGGAAGCATCCCGGGATGTGCGGTGCCCCGGTCTCCGCCCAGCGGCGCTGGAACTCGCTCGGCGCCTCCCCGACCAGATCACGGAACCGGCTGCTGAACGAGCCGAGGCTGGTGAAGCCGACGGCGTGGCACACCTCGGTGACCGTGAGGTTGGTGCTGCGCAGCAGGTCCTGGGCCCGTTCGATCCGTCGCTGGGACAGGTGCGCGGCGGGGGACAGACCGTACGTGACGGTGAAGAGCCGGTGGAAGTGGTACTTGCTTACCCCGGCCACCGCGGCGACCGCCGCCAGGTCCAGCGGCTCGGCGTAGTGCCGGTCCATGTGATCGCGCGCGCGGCGCAGGTGGACCAGCAGGTCGGCCGGGGCCCGACGGGGCGCGTTGCTCATCAGGACCGAGGGTAGGCGGTCCGACGGCCGAGGGCGCCGGGTCCGCCCCCTCAGTCGACCGCGGGCGGGGTCGGCGGCACAGCCAGGGCCAGCATGAGGTCGAGGACGGTGGCCGGGTGGTGGAGTCGCTCGCCGTACAGCTCGCGCAGCTTGCCCATCCGGTAGCGGACGGTCTGCGGGTGCACGAACAGGTCGGCTGCCACGTCGTCGCGCCGGCCCTGGTGCAGCAGCCAGGAGCGCAGCGTCTCGGCGAGCCGGTGCGCGGTGGCCGGGGGCAGCGCGGCCAGCGGGCGCAGTGCCTGGGCGCGCAGGTCCGCCAGCCCCTCCGGGTCCATGCTGAGCAGCAGTTCGGCCAGGTGCTGTTCGGTGTCGACCGGGCCGGCGTCCGGCTCGCCGAGGCCGAGGGCGAGCGCCCGGGTGGCCCGCTGGTAGGAGGCGGCGACCCGGTGCCAGGGCCGGGCCGGCCCGAGCACCGCCCGGTGGCCGGGCAGCAGCCGGGCGAGCTGGCGGCGTCGGCCGCCGTGCATGTCCGGCACCAGCAGCACGGCCAGTTCCTCGGCCGGGTCCATCCCGGGCAGGTCCTCGCCGCTCTCCAGGGTGTGCGGGCTGAGCAGGGCGAGCACCGCGCGCAGGTCGCGGCGGGGCAGCAGGACGACGGTGAGGGTCTGTGGCAGCGGCCAGTCGGCCCGCTCGGCGCTGCGGCGCAGGATCTCCTCCGGCTCCCCGGCCAGGAGTTGCTGGGTGAGGCGTTCCAGGTTGCGGCGGCGGGCCCGGCCGGCGCTGGCCAGCTCGTCGGCGTGCCCAGCCACGCTGGCCGCCGACAGCTCGTCGATGTACGCGAACATCAGCTCGGCGAACTCGGCCACCGTCTCGGCGGCCAGCCCGCTGCGTACGGTGGTGGCGGACACCTCCCGCCAGGCCACCCGGGCGCCCACCCGGTACGCGGCCAGCAGCGCGTCCATGCTCCGCCCGGAGCGGGCCTCGCCGCTGCCCAGCGCGTACGCGGCTTCCAGCGCGGGGGCGAGTGGGGTGCTCGGGTCGGCGGCCTGCGCCCCCTCGATGAGCTGCAGGAACGTGCCCAGCGCGATGCGTACCGCGTTCTCGATCTTCGCCCGCATCGTGCCGGTGAGGGCGCCGGAGTAGGCGGTCACCTCGGCGGTGATCGCGCTGACCGTCCGCTCGGCCACCACGGGCAGACGGTCGCGGAGTCGGGAGGCGACCCGTTCGTCCAGTTCGAGGTGGGTGGCGTGGCGCGCCTCGTCCGACATCTTGTTCACCCCGCACAAAAACCCGTGGTCAATTCACCTTTGTCGGACAAGATGTTATGCGATCGGGTAGCCACCCTGGTCACATGACCACAATCGCCCGCCCGAAGGCCAGCTTCCGGCACCGGCTGCTGCGGCTGGCCGAGACGGTCACCACCCCGCTGCTGCCGGCGGACTACCTCGACCTGGTCGCGCCGCTGCGGGCCGGCGCCGCCCTGCGCGGCCGGATCGTCGAGGTGCGTCCCGAGACCCCGGACGCGGCGACCGTGGTCATCCAGCCGGGTCGGGGCTGGCGTGGCCACCTGCCCGGACAGTACGTGCGCCTCGGGGTGGACGTCGACGGGGTGCGTCAGTGGCGGGCGTACTCGCTCACCTCGGTGCCGGGCGGCGCCGATCGCCGGATCACGGTCACCGTGAAGGCGATCCCGGACGGCAAGGTCAGCAACCATCTCGTCCGCCGGGTTAGGCCCGGCACGATCGTCCAGCTCGACCAGGCGCAGGGCGACTTCGTGCTGCCCGCGGCGACCCCCGAGCGGGTTCTCTTCCTCACCGCCGGCAGTGGCATCACCCCGGTCATGGCGATGCTCCGCGCCGGCCTGCCAGCCTGGGCCGACGTCGTGCTGGTGCACTCGGCGCCCCGCCGGGACGACGTCATCTTCGGCGCCGAACTGCGGGCGCTCGCCGCCACCGGCGCGCTGCGGCTCATCGAGCGGCACACCGAGACCGACGGGCTGCTCGGCATACCCGAGCTGGACGAGCTCGTGCCCGACCACGCCGAGCGGCAGACCTGGGCCTGCGGCCCGGTCGGCCTGCTCGACGCCGTCGAGCGGCACTGGGCCGACCGCGGTGTGGCCGACCGGTTGCACACCGAGCGGTTCCGGCCCACGGTGATCGCCCCTGGGCAGGGCGGGGCGGTGACCTTCACCGGCGCCGGCGTGACGGTCGAGGCGGACGGGGCCACCCCGATCCTGGACGCCGGTGAGAACGCGGGGGTGCTCATGCCATCGGGCTGCCGGATGGGGATCTGCTTCGGCTGCGTGGTGCCGCTGCGGCAGGGCGCGGTCCGGGACCTGCGCAACGGCGACCTCACCACCGCCGTCCCCGGGGACGGCGTGCTCATCCAGACCTGCGTGTCGGCGGCCGCCGGTACCTGCGACATCGAACTCTGACAGGAGGCCCCCGACGTGACCGCGATCCAGAAGAAGGCCGTCAACCCGATCGCCCACCTCACCGCCGAGGACATCGAGATCCTCGGCAAGGAGCTGGACGCCATCCGGGACCGGGTGATCGCCGACCGGGGGGAGCGGGACGCCCGCTACATCCGGCGGGTGGTCAAGACCCAGCGGACGCTGGAGATGAGCAGCCGCGCCGTGCTGCTCTTCTCGCTGTTCCCGCCGGCCTGGATCGTCGGTACCGCAGGCCTGGCGGTGGCCAAGATCCTGGAGAACATGGAGATCGGCCACAACGTCCTGCACGGCCAGTGGGACTGGATGCGCGACCCCAAGATCCACTCGACCACCTGGGAGTGGGACCACGTCACCCCGGCCGAGCAGTGGAAGCATTCGCACAACGAGCTGCACCACCGGTACACCAACGTGCTGGGCAAGGACAACGACCTCGGCTACGGCATCATGCGGGTCGACGAGGACCAGCCGTGGAGCAAGGGCCACCTGGGCCAGCCGTTCTACAACCTCATCAACGCCTGCTTCTTCGAGTACGGCATCGCCGCGTACGACCTGGAGCTGGGGAAGAATCTGAGCGACGGCGGGCACAAGACCTCGGAGTTCCGGGCCCGGGCCCGGGCGGTCGGCCGCAAGATCCGCCGCCAGGTGCTCAAGGACTACGTGGTGCACCCGCTGCTGTCCGGCCCGTCGTTCCTGAGCACTTTGGCCGCCACGTTCACCGCGAACCTGATCCGCAACGTGTGGAGCCACTCGGTGATCATGTGCGGCCACTTCCCCAGTGGGGTGGAGACCTTCGAGAAGACCTCCATCGAGGGCGAGACGAAGGGCGAGTGGTACCTGCGGCAGATGCTCGGCTCGGCCAACATCAGCGGCAGCCGGCTGCTGCACATCATGACCGGCAACCTGTCGCACCAGATCGAGCACCACCTCTTCCCCGACCTGCCGAGCAACCGCTACGGAGAGATCGCCCCCCAGGTCCGGGCGCTGTTCGACCGGTACGGGCTGAAGTACACCACCGGGTCGATGCCCAAGCAGGTGGCCTCCGCGTGGTGGAAGGTCATCCGGCTGTCGTTCCCCAACCGGCGCCGCAAGAGTGTCGAGCCCGTGGTGCCGGCGTCGCTCGTCTCCGCCAGCGCCTGACGAATCAGTCTGACGGCCTCACGACCTGACCCGCGTAGCGCCGGCGGGACGGCCGGAGCGCGCCTCGTCGTACAGCTCCTCCAGCAGCCGGGTCTGCCGGTGCAGGTCGAAGTGCGCCTCGACGTGCGTGCGGGCGGCGGCGCCGAGGCGGGACCGCAGCACCTCGTCGCCGAGCAGCGTGTCGAGGTGCGCGGCGAGCGCGGCCCGGTCCCGTTCGGCGCTGAGCAGCCCGGTCTCGCCGTGCCGCACCGCCTCCGGGATGCCGCTGTGGTAGGTCGCCACCGCCGGCAGGCCGGCGCTGCCCGCCTCCAGGATGGTGGTGGGCAGCCCCTCGCAGTCGCCGTCCGGGGCGGTCCGCGACGGCGCCGCCAGGATCCGCGACTCGGCGAGGTGACGGCGGACCACGTCGGGGCTCTGCGCGCCGAGGAAGGTGGCGTTCAGACCGAGTTCGGCGGCCCGGCGCCGGACCGGCGCCTCGAGCGGTCCGCTGCCCACGAGGAGCAGCCGGGGCCGGCGCGCGGCGGGCAGCATCCCCACCGCCTCCACCAGGTCGTCGACGCCCTTCTTGGCCACGAACCGGCCGACGAAGATGACGTCCCACCGCTTCGGCGTCGCCGCTGGCGGGGGCGGGATCGGCACGCCGATGTGGTGCACCCGGACCTTCGCCGGGTCGGCGCCGAGGGCGACCGCCCGGTCGCGGATGAACTCCGACACCGCGATGACCAGCGCCGCCCGGTCGAACGCCTGGCGCAGGTGGCGCCGGTTGCGGGCGCCGCGCGCCCCGGGCAGCGCGGGCTGCCGGGTCACGTCCTGCCCGTGCAGGGTCACCACCAGGGGTACGCCGAGCCGCCGCGTGCTGCCGCTGACCAGCCAGCCGTCGCCGCCGAAGTGGGCGTGCACCAGATCCGGCGCGAGTCGTGCCAGCGCCGCGTCGAGCCGGGCCGACCGGCCGGTGAGCTTGAGCCGCAGCAGTTCGGCCCGGCCGCGCGGGTCGTCCGGAAACGCGATGGCGTCGCCGTCCCGGGCCAGTGGGGAAGCCACCTTGACCGCGCCCAGGTAGTGGGTCGCCCAGCGGGTCAGCGCGTCACCCTGGTTGCGGACGAAGGTCTCCGATCCGGGCAGCAGGTGACTGCGCCAGATCACCGCCGTGGACTGGGACATGACCGCGACCCTACTGCCGTCCGCCGCCACCGGACCCGGCCACCGGCTCCGGTTCGCCGACCTCCGACGGCGTCGGCTCGGCGTGGCCGGCGCGAGGGCCGGGCACGCCGCTGTCCGGGCTCTGCGGTGCCGGCTGCGCGGTGCGGCGACGGTTGAGCACCCGGTCGCGCAGCTGGTGCCGCAGGTCCGGCGGGATCAGCCAGATCTGCAGGTAGGTCACGTAGTCGATGAGGCTCGGGCGGCCGTGCCGGCGGGCCTCGGCGAGCAGCAGCCGGAACACCCGGAAGCTGCGGGTGGTCGCCGCCATCGAGCTGATCACGCTCATCGCCAGGGCCGCGTACGCCCGCGGGGTGAGCAGCGGGCGGATCTCCTGGAGCCACTCGAACTGGGCCGCCCAGGGTGACTGCAGGCTGATCCGCGGCCGGTCCTCGTCCTGGTGCCAGACGACCAGCGCCTCCTCGGTCATGACGAGGTCGACGTCCGGGTGGCTGACCGCCCGCAGGGTCCAGTCCAGCTCCTGCTGCCGGCGCAGGCCCACGGTGAACGGGACCCGGCGCAGCAGCTCGGTCGGCGCCATGATGGTCGAGGTCTGGATGAACCCGTCGCCGTGGAACAGCCCGCGCCGCACGGTGAGGTACTCGCTGATCGGCTCGCCCGGTTCGGGCAGCCGGCGGGGCAGCACGAACTCGGCCCGCGGGGTCCGGTTGAGCAGCCGGCTGGCCACGACCGGCAGGGGCGCCTCGGCGCTGCGGGCCGCCGCCAGCTGCACCGCGAGCTTCTCCGGCAGCCACTCGTCGTCGTCGTCCAGGAAGGCGGTCCACTCCGCCCGGGCCTCCTGGGCCCCGACGTTGCGGGCGTTCGGGGCGCCGCCGCGCTCGGCCAGCGGCACCACCCGTAGCCGGTCGTCCGGCACCGCGGCGAGGGCCTTCAGGGTCGCCTCGTCGGCGCCGTCGACCACGACGATGACCTCGATGGTGTCGACGGTCTGGGCCAGTGCGCTGCGGACGGCGCGGAGCACCAGGTCCGGCCGGTCGCAGGTGGGAATGACCACGCTGACGTCAGGTGTACGGGTCATGAATACCTGCCCACTCGTACGTGACTTCGGGATGTATTCGCCGCCGTCGAACCAGGCGGGGTCGGTGAATTCGCGGGACTGGTGCGCCCCGAATGGTCCTGAGCACGCTAATTGGCGCTACCTGTGCACCGGGTTAACAACGAGTGCCAATCGGCTTCCGAAACGGACTATCTTTGGTGTCTTCCCAGGTGAGAGCCCTACGGATTGGCCGGTACGGCGGCCGGCCGCATCGCAATTCGACCGGCCCCGGCCCGTCGCCTCGCCGGGCGTCGAACCTGCCGTACACTCGCCGGGCACCGGCCGGACGGAGAATGGGAGCGATCGTTCATGCAGCTCGACGCCGCAGCGCCGTCCGTCCCCCGGGGCCGGGTGGTCATGCTCGTCGACAACGCCGTAGAGGGAGACTCCCGGGTGCAGAAGGCCGCCCGGTCGGCGGCCGACGCGGGGTGGGACGTGACCCTGCTCGGCTGCGCCCGGACTGACGACGAGCGGGACTGGCGGCTCGGCCGGGCGCACGTCCGGGTGCTGCCGATGGGCGGGCCGACCGGCGACCCGGCGGGACCCCGGGGGCTGCGCCAGCGGCTGGTCAGCCGCGGCGGGCTCCCTCTGCGCGCCGCCCGGCTGGCCCGCCGGCCGGTCGAACACGGCCAGGTCCTGCTCTGGCGGACGCTGCAGGGCGATCGGGCCTGGCGGCGGCTGGAGCCCGGGCTCTGGGGGTACGAGCGGCTCTTCGGCCCGGTCATCGACGAGCTGCGGCCCGACCTGATCCACGCGCACGACTTCCGGATGCTCGGGGTGGCCGCCCGCGCCGTGCTGCGCGCCCGGGCCGCCGGCCGCCCGGTGAAGCTGGTCTGGGACGCGCACGAGTGGCTCCCCGGCGCCAAGCCCCGGCGGGACAACGCCCGCTGGCTCCCCGCCCACCTGGCGTACGTGCGGGAGTACGTCGGGCACGCCGACGCGGTGGTCACCGTCTCGGACACGCTCGCCGAGCTGCTGCAGCGCGACCACGGTCTGACCGAGCGCCCGACCGTGCTGCTCAACGCGCCGGCGACCGCCGACGAGCCGGCCGGCGACACCGAGCCCGCCCCTGACCTGCGGCGGCTCTGCGGTGTCGACCGGGACACCCCGCTGCTGGTCTACAGTGGCGCGATGGCCGTGCAGCGCGGCCTGGACACCGTGGTCGACGCGCTGCCCCGGCTGCCCGGCGTGCACCTGGCGCTGGTCGTGGGCGATCCCACGGCGGCGTACGTGCGCCAGCTCGCGGCCCGGGCCGCCCGGCTCGGCGTGGCCGACCGGGTGCACCCGGTGCCGTACGTGCCGCACCGGCAGTTGGTGGCGTTCCTGAGCGGCGCCGACGTGGGGCTGATCCCGCTGCACCACTGGCCGAACCACGAGATCGCCCTGATCACCAAGTTCTTCGAGTACTCGCACGCCCAGCTGCCGATCGTGGTCAGCGACGTGCGGACGATGGCCGACACGGTCCGGGCCACCGGCCAGGGCGAGGTGTTCCGAGCCCGCGACAGCGCCGACCTGGTCCGCGCCGTCCGCGCCGTGCTCGCCGACCCGGACCGCTACCGGGCCCCCTACGCGGCGCCGGACTCGCCGCTGCCCGGCTGGACCTGGGAGGCGCAGGCGCAAAAGCTGGACGCCCTCTACCGGCGGCTGCTGTCCCCCGAGGAGTCGACCGTGCAGGCGCAGGCGCGGTGAACGCCCCCGACGTGAGCGTGGTGGTGGCGGTCTACAACACCATGCCTTACCTGACCCGCTGCCTGGACTCGCTGGTGGCGCAGACGATCGGCCCGGACCGGCTGCAAATCGTCGCGGTGGACGACGGGTCGACCGACGCCAGCGGCGCCGAACTGGACCGGTACGCCGCCCGCCACCCCGGCCTGTTCACCGTCATCCACCAGGCCAACTCCGGCGGCCCCGCCGCCCCGTTCAACCGGGGCCTGGACGCGGCCACCGGCCGGTACGTCTTCTTCGTCGGCGCCGACGACCACCTCGGCCCCGACGCCCTGCGCCGGCTGGTCGAGGCGGCCGACGCGTGGGAATCCGACGTCGTGCTGGGCCGGGTGGTGGGGGTCAACAGCCGCCACATCTACCAGGACATCTTCGCCCGTACCCAGGTCGACGTGGACCTGTTCGACTCGCCGCTGCCGCGCTCGCTGGCCAACACGAAGCTGTTCCGGCGGGAGCTGCTGGAGAAGTACGGCATCCGCTACCGGGAGGACCTGCCGCTCGGCAGCGACCTGCCGTTCACGCTGGAGGCCTGCTACCGGGCCCGGCGCATCTCGGTGCTGGCCGACTACGACTTCTACTACGCGGTCCGCCGGCACAGCGCCACCAACATCACCTACCTGAGCCGGCACGCCGACCGGCTGCGCACGGTCGAGGCGACCACCACCTTCGTCGCCGAGCTGATCCCGGCCGGCCGGCAGCGCGACGCCGTCCTCGCCCGCCGATTCGACCACGAGATCGCCAAGCTGCTGGAGGACGACCTCCTCGGCCTCGACCGGGAGACCCAGCAGCTCGTGCACGACGGCATCGGCCGGCTGGTCCGCGCCCACCTCACCGAGGGGATCGCCGCCCAGCTCAACGCCGAGACCCGGATCCGCCTGGCGCTGACCCGCGACGGGGCGCTCGACGACCTGCTCGCGGTGATCCGGCAGGACGCGCGTGCCGGCGTGCCGGCGACCGTCGTCGAGGGCGACCGGCGGTACGCCGCCTATCCCGGCTTCCGCGACCCGGCCCGCAGCCTGCCGGACGCCTGCTTCGACGTGACCACGATCCCCGACTGGTACGCCAAGCTCGACGCGACGGCGCTGGCCTGGGAGACCGACGAGCGCGGCGAGAAGGTGCTGACCGTCACCGCGGTCAGCCCGGTGCCGGACCTGGCCGCGGCGGGCGCGGAGCCGGTGACGGTCAGCGCCGAGGAGATCCCGGGCGAGGTCACCACGGTCGACCAGGGCGCGCGGGGCACCACGGTGCGGATCCGGTTCCGCGCCACCGACCTGCTCGCCGGCACCGGGTCGACCGGGCAGCGGCGGGCGGTCTCCGCCCAGGTCGGCGGCTTCGACCCGGGCCGGGCGGCGGGCGCGGCGACGGCCACCGGCGCGGCCGGCTCGGCCGCCGTGCGCGCCCCTCGGGCGAGGGTGACGATGCCGCTGGTGCGGCGGCGCGGCGCCCGGCTGTACGTGGTCACGCCGGTGCTCGACGCGTCCGGCCGGCTGATGATCTCGGTGGTGCCGGTGACCGCCGCCCGGGTGGCCGCGCAGCTGCGCCGGGTGCTGAACCGGACCAGGTAGCGCGTGCGTCAGCGGTGCTGCCGGGCAACCGCCTCCCGGCTCGCCCGGCTGGACGGCGCGGGGGCCACGCCCGGCGGGCAGTCGTCGCACTTCTCGTACGAGGTCCAGCTGTTACCGCCCGGGCCGACGTAGAAGAAGAGGAGACGGACGTGGTCGCCCTGGCGTAGGGCGGAGAGCTCGAACGACCCCTTGCCGTGCCTCGTGCCGGCCAGTTCCTCGACCGTCAACGCCACCGTAGAGCTGGGCCCCTCCGGATTCGCGAAGGACGCCCGCACCGCCCAGGTGCCCGAGCCGGTGATGTTCGCGTCCCGGCCGACGTCGACAGGCAGGAACTCGTCGAACACGTCGTAGGGCAGCCACTCCGCGGTGAAGCCGCCGTGGTCGTCGAAGGTGATGACGCGCTTTGAGCCGCTGCGCCAGGTGCCCACCACGTCCGCCGCGCGCAGGTCCACCGGGTCGCCGTAGTCGGCCAGCACCTCGCCGAGGGAACAGCCGGCGGCGACGACCGCGGCCACGAGCAGCGCGAGCACCCGTCGCATCGATACCCTCCTCGGCCGCGGATTGGAATCGACCGATCATCGCAGAGCTGCCCCCGGCCCGTCGGCCCGCCGGCGCGTCAGTTGCTGTTCACGCCCTGTTGACGCGGGTGGGGCTCTCGCAAGATCGACTGAGTTGCAATGAAATGATAAGCGCATCCTTATGTGGGTATGGTGGCGGCGGCAACACCGCGCCGTGTACCAGAACCACGTCGTCGAGATCTACAACCGCTCCTCCGCCAGCGTCAGCCTCACCGGCTGGAGCGTCCAGTACGCCTCGGTGGCCGGCCGCAACTTCCCGCATCACTTGTTCGAGGTATTGCAGGTGTTCGTTGGTGAAGACCGGCGCCTGGTGCTTCGTGACGAAACCAAATGGGCGTGAAGCAGGAAAAGCCAAGCGATGTTCCGGTGCGGGTCCTGCGGACACCAGGCCAACGCTGACGTGAACGCCGCGATCAACATCAGGGACGCCGCCGAGGCGCCGTCCTCATTCACCGGGCGGGCAGTCCGGGACAGGAGCCACTTGGCGTCCTGTCGACCACCCACCCAACGCCGGAGACGTACGGCGCTGTAAACGGGAATCTTCCGCCCTTAGGCGGAAGAGGATGTCAAGTTTACGAGGGCAACTCGCAGGTCCTCGACCACGTCCTGCTCTCCTCCTGGCTGGCCGCCCAGCCGTGCGTTTATGACGTGGTGCACGTCGACAGCGAGTTCCCGACGCAGCTCTCCGACCACGAACCCCAGGTGGTCCGGCTGACCTTCTGACCGGACAGCGCCGCCGCCCACCGCAATATCGGGTGGGCGGCGGCGCCACTGACGGGCTACCGTCGGGGCATGCAGATCAGGCGCAGCACCGTCGCGGCCGCGCGAGCTTCCCGCTCGCCGGTTGCCGCCGCCTGACCGACTCTTTCTCGCCGGCGACCGGAAACGGTCCGCCGGCGTCGTCGTGTCACACCACCGCCCGCGCGGCGGACCCTTCCGGTCGCTCCGACCCGGAAGGCCCATGCCATGACACCCGACGAGATCGTCCGCATCTTTCTCGACCACTACCACCGCCGAGATCACCGGGACGCGCCGGAGAGTTCCCTGATTCCGCCGCCCGGCGACCCGGTGCTGTTCACCACCTCCGGCATGCACCCGCTCACCCCGTACCTCCTGGGCCGGCCGCACCCGGGCGGCACGCGGCTGGTCGACGTGCAGCGCTGCCTGCGCACCACCGACCTGGACGAGGTCGGCGACCGCACCCACCTGACCGTCTTCGACATGCTCGGCTCCTGGTCGCTCGGCGACTACGACATCGCGAACAGCCTCCGCTGGGGGTATGAGCTGCTCACCGGGGGCTTCGGCATCGATCCCGGACGGCTGCACGCGACCGTCTTCGGCGGCGACGAGCAGGTCGGGCCGGACGAGACGGCCTGGGCGACCTGGACGGAGCTGGGCGTACCGGTCGAGGCGACCGGCGCGGACAACTGGTGGGACAACGGCCCGACCGGCCCGTGCGGGCCCGACTCGGAGATCTTCGTGTGGACCGGCGACGGGCCACCCATCGGCACGCCCACCACCGACGACCGGTGGCTGGAGGTCTGGAACCACGTCCAGATGCGCTACCACCGGCACGACGACGGCCGGCTGACGCCACTGCCGATGTCCAGCATCGACACCGGGATGGGACTGGAACGCCTGGAGATGGTGCTGCGCGGCCACCCGTCGGTCTTCGAGGGCGACGGGCTGCGCCCATGGGTCGACGCCGTCCGCGACCGGTGGCCGCTGGACGGGCCGGACCTGCGGATCGTCGCCGACCACCTGCGCTCCACCGTGGTGGTGCTGGGCGACGGCGTACGACCGGGCAACACCGGGCGCGGGTACGTGCTGCGCCGGCTCATCCGGCGGGCGCTCACCGTGTTGTGGCGCGACGACCCGGGGCGCGGCCTGACCGAACTGCCCGTCGAGGCGTACGCGGACACGCTGCGCCGGTTCCGGCAGCGGGCGGAGGTGGAGCCGCTGCGTGCGGTGCTCCTCGACGAGGAGCGGCGCTTCCGCGGGCTGCTGCGCCGGGGCCGCCCGCTGGTCGACCGGCTCCGCGGGCGCGGGCCGCTGAGCGAGCGCGACTACCACTGGCTGCACGACACCCACGGGCTGCCCCGCGACCTGGTCGACGGCCTGCTCACCGAGACCGGCTGACCCGGACAAAGGACACGGGAAGATAACTCGGGGTTCAAGTCCGGCGAAGATCGTTAGCCTCGATGGCTGACCGGACGACGTCGTCCGGAGATAGGTGGAGCAGGATGAACCTTCGAAGGAAGGTGGTGTCGCCCGTCGCGGCGGCCGGTGCACTGGCCATCATCACGAGCCTCACCGCGGGTTTACCCACGGCGGCACAGGCCGCTCCGGCGGCTGCGACATCTGATGCCCCGATCACCCATGAGGAGAACCCCCGGGTTCCCGTGGGGGCGGCGTGGACGGAGGCGTACTTCCCGTCCTCGGACGGTAGTGACGTCGAGCTGCACGCCGACGTGCTGCGCCCGGCAAACCTGCCGGCGGACGCGAAGACACCGGTGATCCTGTCGGTGGGTCCGTACTTCTCGCACGCCGGGCAGACCAGCCCCGAGGGATGGGACCGGGTCGGGCCGTCGGCGCGCTTCCAGGACTTCATCGACGGCGCCCGGCTCATGGAGCGCGGATACACCGTCGTGATGGTCGACCTGCGCGGCTTCGGTGGCAGCACCGGGTGCCTGGACTTCCTCGGCCCGGGGGAGCAGGCCGACATCAAGGCGGCCGTCGAGTGGGCAGCGAGCCAGCCGTGGTCGACCGGCAAGGTGGGCATGTACGGCAAGTCGTACGACGCCAACACCGGGCTGGCGGCCAACACCCTCAAGCTCAAGCCGCTGCAGGCGATCGTCTCCCAGGAACCGACGTGGAACAGGTACAACTACCTGTTCAGCAACGGGGTGCCGCGTTCCAACGCGACCAGCACCCCGCGCAGCTACTACTCGATCGCGACGATGCCGCCGCTGGCCGATGACAGCGAGCACTACAAGGCGAACGCGGCGTACGAGAAGAGCCACCCCGAGTGCGAGACCAACAACCTCACGAACACCCAGAACCCCGACCCGAAGGCGCCGTTCTGGCGTGACCGTGACTTCGCCTCCCGCGCCGCCGGGTCGCAGACGCCGCTGTTCGTCACGTCGGGCTTCATCGAGGACAACACCAAGCCCGAGGAGATGCAGAAGTACCTGGCCAACCACCAGGGTCCGGAACGCGGTTGGCTCGGCCCGTGGGAGCACGTGCGCGGCAACGAGACGAACAGCAAGGGCCAGCTCAAGATGGGACGGGCGGGCTGGTTCGACGAGGTGATGCGGTTCTACGACCAGCACCTGCGCGGCATCGAACCGTCGGTGACCGACCCGGCTTTCTCCATCGAGGACAGCCTCGGCAACTGGCGCGCCCAGCCGACCTGGCCGGTGACCAACGACGCGTACAAGGTGCGGCTGTCGCCCGGGCAGTACGTCGACAACGGCAGCAACGCGCAGGTGGCCGCCCGGTCGATGACGGCGGCAGAGGCCCCGGGCTGGGACATCGAGTACGCGCCGGAGGCCGGCTCGCTGACGACTGACCAGACGGCTCTGCTCAGCGCTGACGCACCCGGCAGCAGCTACTGGTCCTGGTCCACGCCCGCCTCAGAGCAGGTGCGGATCACGGGCTCGCCGGAGGTCACGCTGAAGACCAGGGGTCAGGGCAACGTCTGGGTACGGCTGTGGGACGTCGCACCGGACGGCAAGGCGACGATGTTCGACGAGAACGTCGCGGTGCTGGACCACAGTGGGTCGACCTCGTTCGAACTGAAGGCGACCGACTGGACCTTCGAGCCGGGGCACCAGCTGGGGGTCCAGATCGGGACCATCGCCTCAAGGGGCTGGCGGGCCGTGCCCTCGGGCGAGACGATCACCGTCACCGACGCGCGGCTCGCCGTCGAGGTGCAGGACCCGCGGTTCGACTCGCCGACCCAGGGCGACCGCTCGCCCTACCTGGACACGTACGTGCGGGCGAACACCACCACGCTCACGAACGTCGGCACCCCGACCTTCCCGCTGGGCGTTTCGAAGCAGGGTTAACCAAGCGGCTGCCCGGCACCCGCCTGTGCGGGTGCCGGGCAGTGGCGTACGCCCCCAGCTACCCGACGACATCGCCTGGCCCAGCCACGGCACACCCGGCGGCGACGGAGCGTGCGCCGGCCGCCCCGATCAGCCAGGATGACCTCCGAGAGACCGTCACCGGCCTGCGCCGCGACGGTACGACGGAAGGAGCCGCGTGTCGCCGTCCACCCTGCTGTCCCGTCGCGACCTGGCGTTCCTGCTCTACGACTGGCTGGACGTGACCCGGCTGACCGAGCGGCCCCGCTACGCCGAGCACACCAGGGACATCTTCGACGCGGCGCTGGACCTCTCCGCCCGGGTCGCCGCCGAGCAGTTCGCCACCCACAACAAGGCCGCCGACGCCACCGAACCGACCTTCGACGGGCGCCGGGTGCACACCATCCCGCAGGTCAAGGCCGCCCTGGACGTCTTCGCTCAGACCGGGCTGCTGGCCGCCACCATGGACACCTCCATCGGCGGGATGCAGCTGCCGAACGCGGTCGCCGCCGCCTGCTTCGCCTGGTTCCAGGCCGCCAACATCAGCACCGCCGCGTACCCGTTCCTCACCCTCGGCAACGCCAACCTGCTGCTCACCCACGGCAGCGCCGAGCAGATCGACACCTGGGTCCGGCCCATGGTCGAGGGCCGGTTCTTCGGCACCATGTGCCTGTCCGAGCCGCAGGCCGGCAGCTCCCTCGCGGACCTCACCACCCGCGCCGAGCCGCAGGACGACGGGACGTACCGGCTGGTCGGCACCAAGATGTGGATCTCCGGCGGGGACCACGAGCTCGCCGAGAACGTCGTTCATCTGGTCCTCGCGCGGATCCCCGGCGGGCCGCCCGGGGTGAAGGGCCTCTCGCTGTTCATCGTGCCGAAGGTGCTCCTCGACGCCGACGGCACGCTCGGCCCGCGCAACGACGTGGTGCTGATCGGGCTCAACCACAAGCTGGGCTACCGAGGCACCACGAACACGCTGCTCAATTTCGGCGAGGGGGTGCACCGGCCGTACGGGCGGCCCGGAGCGGTCGGCTACCTGATCGGCGAGCCGCACCAGGGGCTCGCGCAGATGTTCCACATGATGAACGAGGCGCGGATCGGCGTCGGCGCCGGTGCCACCGCCCTCGGCTACACCGGCTACCTCAAGTCCGTGCAGTACGCCCGCCAGCGCCCCCAGGGCCGGCCGGTCGCCGACAAGGACCCGACCGCGCCGCAGGTGCCGATCGTGGCGCACGCCGACGTCCGGCGGATGCTGCTGGCGCAGAAGAGCTACGTGGAGGGCGCGCTCGCACTGATCCTCTACTGCGGCCGGCTGCTCGACGAGGAGAAGACCGCCCCCGCCGAGGCCGACCGGAGCCGGGCCCACCTGCTGCTGGAGCTGCTCACCCCGATCGCCAAGAGTTGGCCGTCGCAATGGTGCCTGGCCGCCAACGACCTGGCGATCCAGGTGCACGGCGGCTACGGCTACACCCGGGACTACGACGTCGAGCAGCACTGGCGGGACAACCGGCTCAACGCGATCCACGAGGGCACCCACGGCATCCAGGCGCTGGACCTGCTCGGCCGGAAGGTCACCATGCGCGACGGTGCCGGTCTGGAGCTGCTGCTGGAGACGATGCGGGCGACGGTGACGCGGGCCTGGAAGGCGGAGGGGGAGGCGGCCGAGCTGGCCGGGCAGCTCGGCGCGGCGGTTGATCGGATCGCGGTGGTGACGCGGCGGTTGTGGGGGACCGGAGATCCGGAGCTGGCGCTGGCCAACGCCTCGCTCTATCTGGAGGCGGTCGGGCATGTGGTGATCGGGTGGATGTGGTTGGAGCAATTGCTAGCCGTCGAGCTGCTGGGAAGCCCGGAGGGGGCGGAGGGGGACTTTCTGGCGGGGAAGCGGCAGGCGGCGCGGTACTTCTTCCGGTACGAGCTACCGCGGACCGGGCCGCAGTTCGACCTGCTGGACAGCCTGGACCGGACCACCCTGGACACGCGGGAGAACTGGTTCTGACCTTCGGCGAAGGATGCCGACGGACAGCAGTTGTGACTACCGGCCGCGATCGTGAACGCTGCTGTGGTGGAGCACATCGAGAGGTTACTGGCCGCTGTCGCAGCGTGGGCTCAGCAGCGACACGACATCCATGCCGCGCTGGTGGTCGGGTCTCACGCCCGCGTCGAGGTTCCCGCGGACCAGTGGTCCGACATCGACATCGTCCTGATGGTCGACAATCCCATGGCCTACGTGGCCGACGCCAGCTGGCTGGCAGCTTTCGGCCGACCGTTGCTGACTTTTACCGAACCCACTGCGGTCGGCGGATTCATCGAGCGCCGGGTGCTCTTCGACACTGGGCAGGACGTCGACTTCGCGCTGCTGCCGGCAGACGCGGCGCAGCAGATCGCTACCCACCCTGAGGTCGCCCAAGTGCTCGGCCGGGGGTTCCGGGTGCTGGTCGACAAGCTCAACCTTGGCGAGATGCTCCCGCCAAGCGGTGCACCGATGCCGTCGGCTCAGCCGGATGCCGCTGCCTTCGGGCACCTGACGCACGACTTCTGGTATCACGCGCTGTGGACCGCCAAAAAGCTGCAACGCGGCGAGGTTTGGGTCGCCAAGCAGAGCTGCGACTGCTATCTCAAGGCGTTGCTGGTCAGGCTGCTCGCGTGGCACACGCAGGCATCGCATCCGCAGGTCGACACGTGGCATGAAGGGCGCTTCCTGGAGCGGTGGGCAGACAAGCGAACGCTCCTCGATCTCCGCAGCACTTTTGCCAGCTACGACGCCATCGACGTCGCCCGTGCCCTGTGGGTGACTGCCGACATGTTTGAACGACTTGAACGCGAGTGCGCCGAGCGTCTCGGGCTCAAGCTGACCGTTGCCCATGACGAGATCCGAAAGCACCTGCGGGCAGTACTGGCCCGCGCGAGTGGGGACAGGGAGTGATCTTCCCAGCGTAGACCGTGACGCGGTCCAGAGCTGTGCGGTGTACCGTCCGAATGGCGGGCGCCAGGACGCGGACCGGCTCCGCTGTCTCCAGTCCTCTCCCTGGAAGCAGGCGAAGGTATGGCTAGGAAGACCGACACGATCGGTGCCCGGATCCGGTACTGGAGGATGCGCCGTAGCGGGATGAGCCAAGCCGTCCTCGCTGGGCTCGCGGGCGTCAGCCAGTCGTACATCTCGCAGGTCGAGTCCGGTCGCAAGACCATTGACCGTCGGTCCACCCTGGTGGCCATCGCCGCCGCGCTGCAGGTCACGGTGGCTGACCTGCTCGGTCAGGGAACCGAACCCGGCGACCCGGCCCGGGAGCGTGCCGCCGAGGGCGTGCCGGCGATCTGGTCCGCGCTCATCGAGATCGAGGATGGCGAGCGCAGGCCGTTGACCCGGACCAGGGATGAGCTGGCCGCCGGCATAGCCCGCAGTGATCAGCTCCGCAACCGCTCCAACTATCCGGCGATGGCCCGGTTGCTCCCGGGCCTGCTGTTGGACGCCGCTGCGGTCGGGGGGGCTGTACTCGCTCAGGTGGCGTACCAGGCTTCGACGTGCCTGCGGCACCTCGGATACCGGCACCTGGCGCTCAACGCCGCGCGGGTCGCGGTGGCCGCCGCTGAGGACGTCGAGGAGCCGGCGTGGCTGGGGGCGTCCCGGTTCGCGTACGCGCAGAGCCTGCCGATCGAGTCTGCGGCGCTGGCCGCCAGGGCCGCCGACCGGTCGCTGGCTGAGCTTCAGGCCGCCGCCGCCGATGCGCGGGTCCGGCAGATGCTCGGTCAGCTGCACCTCTCGGCTGCGCTGGCCTCGACGGTGAGTGGGCGACCGGACGTCGCCCGCGACCATCTCTCCGAGGCGGCCCGTGAGGCGGCGAGCCTCGGGGATCCGTCGGATGGTGCCGGGTTCAACGGCTGCTGGTTCGGGCCGACGAACGTGGGGTTGTGGGAGATGTCCATCGCGGCGGAGCTGGGTGAGCCCGGCCGGGTGATCGAGTTGTCCCGGACGGTACGGCCGCAGGTCCTCACGGCGTCGATTCGCCAGATGTCGTACTGGCTCGACCTCGGCCGGGCGCTGGCCGAGTCCCGCCGCCGGGACGCCGAGGCGCTGGCGGCGTTCGTGCGGGCGGAGCAGGCCGCGCCGGTGCCGTTCGCGCTGAACCCCCTCGCCCAGGACGCCGTCGTCGCGATGGCGCAGCGGGCGAAGCGGCGGGCGGTCCCGAACGAACTTCGGTTGCTGGCCGGCCGGTTGGGCATCAGCCTGGCGTCATAACCAGCGGTAATTACGCCATCACCAATCCTCCCTAGTGTCCGGTTCGGGTGAGGCGCTTGCCTCCCTTGGCCGGGCGCGGCGTCGTCACGTTCCCTCGCGGGCTGACCGTCACGCCCCTACCAGCGGGGGTGGGGATGGGCGGTCGCGACGACACCGCCAGGCAGAGCACGGGCGAGCAGATCCAGGCGGCCGAGCGGGAGGCGGCGAAGCGGCGGCTCCTTGCCCTGGCCGAGGCGGATCGGATGCCGGTCGACGAGATCACTCGGGCGGTTCCGGAGCGGCGGTGGCGCCGCTCCACCAGCAGTGCCAGGTGTGATGACCCCTCGGCACCGCACACACAACGCGTCGCGTACGAGGAGTACCTGCTCGCCGTCGCGCTGACCCTCGCTCGGCGCCACCGGCCAGTCTGGTCCTGGCGAAAGTGGCGGCGGGTCTGTCGCTGCGGAGCCGACCTGCCCTGCCGTGCCCGCCACCGGATTCCGATCGGTCGTGGCCACTGGCCGCAGGGGGAGACCAGGTGAACGACGACCACGAGCAGGTGATCCTGCCGTGCACGTGCGCGGTCTCGACGGGATGTGTGTGGGGTGCCGGGCGTGGTGGTCGCGGCTTACTCCGTACCCGTGCTGGCAGGTGGAGTGGGCGACGAGCCGGCAGGCCCGGGTTATCACCGCACGTTTCCTGGGGGTTGGCGGGTAACCACGCACGGGCCGGTGCTGCCGATCTGGACCTGCGGTGGCTGCGGGGCGCCGTGGCCGTGCGCGACCCGGCGGCGGGAGTTGCGGGCGGAGTTCGAAGATGCTCCTGTCTCCCTGGCGCTCTACCTGGGGGCGCAGCTCGTCCGCGCCACCGCGGATCTGAGCTGGGCGCCCGCCGGCACGTTGCATCGGCGCTTCCTCGGCTGGCTGCGGGAGCATCCTGTGGCCGGGCGACGAGAGGTTCCACTAGCTCGTGACGAGAAGGCCCTTGTGGTGGCTCCAAAGCCACTGTAGGTACTGCTGCACTTCCTGCGGCGTGGCGACCCATCCGTTGTCCATGTAGTCGAGGATGCGTTTGATCTCGCCGGGTACGAGGTCGTAGGCGGTCGCCCCGGTCTCCGGGACGGGTGTGTCAGGGGAGACGGCCACGGGGAGCGGGATCATGGGGAGGCGAGATCCGGCCCTGGTGAAGGCTTTGAGAACTGTGAGGTAGACGCGGGTCAGGTGGTACGGGGAGACAACGAGCGCGAGGCTAGTGATACCGCGGGCTCGGACCTGGTTGACGATCCATGCGGCCTGCAAGCCGGTGTTGGGGGCCGGCTCGGCTTGGAGGTGGACACCATCGGTGCGACGAAGGCCGAGACTCCGTAGGTAGTCGAGGGTGATCTCGACGTAGGTCTCCTCAGCCGGGTTCCCGTTCGCCACCAGGAGGTGGCGGAGCGCCGGGTTCGCCTCCCAGCTGCGGATCGCATGAGTGAGACGCCATTCTTCGCCCTGACCCGTGGCTACCACGAGCGCGTCGACCTGGTCGGCAGCAGACTGGGGCAGCGTCAGGATCACCGTGAGGGCTTTCATGACCTCCAGAAGGCGGCCGGCGGTGAAGGCGGCCAGATCCTCTTCCGCCACCACCCGAGGGGCCGGCTGGTGGGGATTCACCGAACTGCCCCGGCCGCATCGTCGTGCGGGCGGGTGCGCAAGAGCAGGGACGCCAGATCGTCGGAGGTCATGCCCGCGATCCTTCCAGCCCTCATCGAAGCCATGGGCCCAACCACTTCCCCATGCGGCGGAGGGATCGCGTTGACGTGCAGGGCCGGGGCGAGACAACGGTCGTACGACGCCGCGAGCGACCTACAACCCTGGTCGTAGGTCATCGCAACGCTGGCACGACGACCCGTGGCCATGCCGGTACATACGCTGCCGCCTGTACCCGTCATGCGAGCGAAGGGATCCTCGATGTCCGTCCGCCACCTGCTTGCCGCCGCCAACGCCGCCCTGCTCGGGGCAGTTGGGCTTGCCGAACCGGCGGCCGCGCACATCTCGCTCCAGCCGGCCGCCGTCAGTGCTTACACCCTGAGCCCCGGGCGGATCGGGGCCATCGTGGCTGCCGTGCTGGCGTTGACCGGCGTGGTCCTCGGTGGGCTGGCCATGGCCCGCTCCGCCGGTCGGATCGGCGGCGGCAGCGGGCGACGCGGGGCCATCGGGGCCCTGGCGTTGGGGCTGACCGGCATGGCCATCGGTGGGGTGGTCGTGGTCACCGCCGACGGTGGTCTCGGCACCGGCAACGGGCTTGGCGGGGGCGTCGTGGCCCTGGTGGTGGGGCTGATCGGCGTGGCCCTCGGTGGGTTGACTCTGGCCCGCTCCCGCCGCATCGGCTGACCCGCAACACCGGTTCGCCGACCGCCCGCACCGTCCGGTGCTGACCAGCCCGGCGGCCCGCGTGCACGCGTTCTGCCGTCGTGACGCCGGGCGGGTCAGCGGCGGTCAGCTCTGCTTCGTCTCCCAGAAGATCTTCGAGATCTCCTCGATCTTCGCGAGCAGCTGCTCGGCCACGGCCGGGTCCGGGGAACCCTTCGCGCCGCCGGCACCGGCCAGCTTGGTCGCCTCGTTGAACAGGCTGTGCAGCTGCGGGTACTTCTCGAAGTGCGGCGCCTTGAAGTAGTCGGTCCACAGCACCCACAGGTGGTGCTTGACGAGCTCGGCCCGCTGCTCCTTGATGATCAGAGCCCGGGTACGGAACTCCGGGTCCTCGTTCGCCTGGTACTTCTCGGCGATCGCCTTGATCGACTCGGCCTCGATGCGCGCCTGCGCCGGGTCGTAGACCCCGCACGGCAGGTCGCAGTGAGCGCTCACCACGGTGCGCGGAGTGAACAAGCGTGACAGTCGCATGGGGGCTCCCTTTCTCCGAGTGGTACCGCTGAACGCTAAAACCTCCACCCCACTTCAGGTCAACGCAAGATCAGCAGGACGTTCGTCACGTCACCTTCGGCAGACCCGGCGCGGGCGGGGGAGATACCTTGAAGGATGCTGTGACCGTTGGGGCCGTTCGGAAACCCTGCTCAGGAGAGTGCATGGCATCGCGTACCGATCTCGTCGAAGATCTGATGAGCCGTTTCCCGCACGTGCCGCGCGAGGCGGTCATCAAGGAGGACCTGCTGCGCGGCGGTCTGGCCTTCGACGACTCGGCCCTGACCGACAACGAGCACGGCGACGTCAAACCGAAGTCGTACTTCATCTTCTCCTTCGACCACCGCACGCTGCCCGAGCTGGGCACTGCCGCACTGCGCCGGCCGCCGGAGGAGATCGTGCTCACCGGCGGCCCGTACGGGCTACGCCGCACCGTGGTCTCGGTCCGCACCAACCCCGGCTCGCCGTACCGGGTCAAGAGCGACGACGAGGGACGGCTGCGCCTGTTCCTCGACGACCGGCCGATCGCCGAGGTCGGGCTCCCGCCGATGCCGGACTACTACCGGCACACCCTCGCCAACGGCAAATCGGTCATGGAGGTCGCCCCGACCATCCAGTGGGGCTACCTGATCTATCTGACCGCCTTCCGGGTCTGCCAGTACTTCGGTGCCAAGGAGGAGTGCCAGTACTGCGACATCAACCACAACTGGCGCCAGCACAAGGCGGCCGGCCGCCCGTACACCGGGGTCAAGCCGGTCGACGAGGTCCTCGAGGCCCTGGCGATCATCGACAAGCACGACACCGAGAAGGCCTCCCAGGCGTACACCCTCACCGGCGGCAGCATCACCTCCCACGTCGGGGGACTGGCCGAAGCGGACTTCTACGGCCGGTACGCCCAGGCGATCGAGGAACGCTTCCCGGGCCGGTGGATCGGCAAGGTCGTCGCCCAGGCCCTGCCCCGCGCCGACGTGCAGCGCTTCCGCGACTACGGGATCCAGATCTACCACCCCAACTACGAGGTGTGGGACAAGCGGCTGTTCGAGCTGTACTGCCCCGGCAAGGAGCGCTACGTCGGCCGCGAGGAGTGGCACCGCCGCATCCTCGACTCCGCCGAGGTCTTCGGCCCGCGCAACGTCATCCCGAACTTCGTGGCCGGCGTCGAGATGGCCGCCCCGCACGGCTTCACGACCGTGGACGAGGCGATCGACTCCACCGCCGAAGGCCTGCAGTACTTCATGTCCCGCGGCATCACGCCGCGGTTCACCACCTGGTGCCCGGAGCCGACGACGCCGCTCGGCCGGACCAACCCGCAGGGCGCGCCGCTGGAATACCACGTCCGGTTGCTGGAGGTGTACCGGGCGGTGATGGAGGCCAACGGCCTGTCCAGCCCGCCCGGTTACGGCCCGGCCGGCCCCGGGCGAGCGGTCTTCTCGGTCAGCTCGTTCATGGACAGTCTCCCCGGCGAACCCGAGGCCGACCGGGCCTAGTCCGCGATCGGCTGGTCGCGGGCCAGCGCCGCCCGGCAGTCGCGGCCGCCGTCCCCTGCTCAGGGATGGGGCCGGACGCAGTGGTCGCGATAGGTTGCACAGTGATGGCCACGATCGACGACGTCCGTCACGAACTCGCCAGCCTCGCCGACCCGGATCGGGCCGAGGGAGTGAGCCGGTATCTGCAGATGGTTCCGGGCGGCTACGGCGAGGGCGACCGGGCCATCGGCGTCTCCGTGCCGGATCAGCGCAGGGTGGCTGGCCGCTATTGGCGGGAGCTGTCCCCGGCCGAGACAGCGGTGCTGCTGACGAGCGGCGTGCATGAGGAGCGGCTGACGTCGCTTCTCATCCTGGTGCGCAAGTTCGCCAAGGGGGACGAGGCGGAACGGGGCGAGATCTTCAGCATCGTCTTGGCAAACACCGGCCGCATCAACAACTGGGACCTGGTGGACTCGTCCGCGCCGTACATCGTCGGCCCCTGGCTGATCGACAAGGACCGGAGCGTGCTGGATCGGCTGGCCGAATCGAGCCTGGTGTGGGATCGGCGGATCGCCATCATGGCAACGCTCGCCTTCATCAAAGCCGGCGACTTCCACTGGACCTTCCGGCTCAGCGACCGGCTCCTGCGCGACCCACACGACCTCGTCCACAAGGCGGTGGGCTGGATGCTGCGCGAGGTGGGCAACCGGGACCGGGCGGCGGAGGAGGAGTTCCTGGCCCGGCGTTACCGGGCCATGCCACGGGTCATGCTGCGGTACGCGATCGAAAAGTTCGAACCGCAGCGACGTCGGGAATACCTGTCCGGCCTGGTGTAGCTGATCGATGCTCGAGCGGCCGAGCGGATCGGCCGGGGGGTGTTGCCGGACGTCGGTTCAGTGGCCGGGCTGGCGCGGGCGCAGGCCGTTGAGGGCGGTGGCGACGACGCGGTTGGCGTATTCGGCGGTGAGAGGGCCGCTGCGCTGCAACCATCGGTTGAGCACCGGCCCCCAGATCATCTCCACGGCCACGTCGAGGTCGACGTCTTCGGCGAGCTGTCCAGCCTGCTGGGCGCTGCGCAGCCGTTGACGCTTGAGTTCCTTCAACGGCCCGTCCAGCCGTTCGGCGTAGGCGGCGGCCAGTTCGGGGTCGTGCGCGATCTCGGTGGCCAGCGCGCGCATCGGTTGGTCGTAGCGGGGGTCGGTCATCTCCGCGACCGTGGCGCGCAGCACCGCTGTCAGGTCGGCCTCCAGGTCGCCGGTGTCGGGCAGCGCCGCGGGTTCGCCGTCGTTGCCCTCACTGAGCATGAGGAAGGCGTCGAAGAGGATCGTGCCCTTGGACGGCCACCAGCGGTAGATGGTCTGCTTGCCGACGCCGGCCCGCGCGGCGATGCCCTCGATGCTGAGTTTGGCGTATCCGACCTCCTGCACCAGGTCGAACGCCGCGGTGAGGATGGCCCGCCGGGAGGTCTCCTTCCGGCGGGCCGCGTTGGCGGGGGCTTTGCGCTGTGTCGTCATGCGGCCAACGTACCGGAGGTGAGACGGACCGTCTCGTCTTGACCCGAAGGTTCTGATCGCTTACGGTTCCAGGAATAGCGAGACGGACCGTCTCGTCTCGTGTGAATCAGGGAGGCCTCGTCCATGCGCACCTCATCCAGCCCTGCTCCGCGTACCTGGTTCATCAGCGGCGCCAGCCGCGGTCTGGGCCAGGCGTTCACTGTGGCCGCGCTCGAACGTGGTGACCGGGTGGTCGCCGTGGCCCGGACCATCGACCGGGGCGACTTCGACGAGCGCCACGGTGACCAACTGCTGACCCTGGCGCTCGACGTGACCGACCGGGCGGCGGTCTTCGCCGCCGTGGCCACCGCGGTGGAGCACTTCGGGCGGCTCGACATCGTCGTCAACAACGCCGGCACCATGTCCATGGGCATGGTCGAAGAGTTCACCGAGGCTGAGGCGCGGGTCCAGTTCGAGGTCAACTTCTTCGGCGCGTTGTGGGTCTGCCAGGCCGTGCTGCCGCACCTACGCGCCCAACGGGCCGGCCACATCGTGCAGATTTCCAGCATCGCCGCTCTCGGCGGCTTCCCGAGCACCGGGATGTATAGCGCGAGCAAGTTCGCGCTGGAAGGCATGAGCGAGGCCCTGGCGATGGAGGCGGCGGCCTTCGGCGTCACCGTCAGCATCGTGCAGCCCGGCGGCTATTGGACCGACCTGTACACCAGCATGACGTCCACCAAGCCGCTGGCGGCGTACGGCCCGCTCCGCGCCGAGTTAGAGCGGCAGTGGGCGGACGGCTCGATCGACAGTGAGCCCCGGCTGGCCGCCGAGGCACTGCTGAAGCTGGTCGACAGCGACGACCCGCCGCTGCGGCTCCTGCTCGGCAGCATGATCTACGACCTGGCGTTCGACATCTCGCGTCGACGAATGGACACCTGGGCGGGCTGGGAGCAGGTCAGCCGGGCCGCGGAGCATGCCGTCCCGACGCCCGGCCCCGCGCGTTGACCGGTTACGCGCCGGATCGCTGCGCCTCGGGGTGCTGGCCGGCGAACGCCCGGAGCAATGTCGCGATCGCGATGGCCAGGTCCGTTCGGTTCGCGGCTGTTCCGGGTGGTGGGGCGGTGCGGGCGCCCGCACCGATCAGACGGTCGAACAGCAGGCCGTCGATGCAGGCGACGAGGTGGTCGCCGGCCTGCGCCGGATTCCGGGCGCCGGCGGCCGCCAGCATCGCCCTCGATTGCGCGCGTGAGGCGTCGCCGTATTCCAGGATGGTCCGTAGCTCGGGATGGTGCGTGGCTTCGAGCAGGCAGGCGTAGCGGGCCAGCGTGCGATGGCGTGCGGTGCTCATCCACTGGTCGAGGAGGGCGGCGATGCCGGCGGCTGTCCGGTCGATGTCGGTCAACGCGACTGCCGCCGAGTCGGCCACGGCCGGCAGTTCGCGGGCATCCAGGTCCGCCCGGTCGAGGTCGGCGAGCCGGCGTACGACCGCTTCGATGAGCGCCTTGCGGGTGCGGAAGTAGGCGGACGTGGTGCCCTGGGGCAGTCCGGCCCGAGCATCGACGGCGCGGTGGGTGAGGCCGCGCATGCCGAGTTCGGCGAGTACGTCGATCGCGGCATCGGTCAGGACCGCGAACCGGTCGGTCGTCATGGTGTTGCGTCTCCCTTCTACGGCTGTAGTATGGCTTTCTACAGCTGTAGAAGGACGGTGCACGGATGGACCGGACGGCCGTGGTGATCGGTGCAGGTATCGGCGGGTTGAGTACGGCCGTGGGTCTGCTTCGCAAGGGCTGGCACGTGACCGTGCTCGAACGTGTCGCCACCTTCGGGCCGGTCGGGGCCGGCCTGGTGCTCCAGGCCAACGGGCTGCGCTGTCTCGACGCCCTCGGTCTCGGCGCGGCCGTTCGGGACCTGGGGCGTGCCGGCATGTCCGGTGGCACCCGCAGGCCCGACGGCCGGTGGCTTGCCCGCATCGGCGCTGACGAGATGGAGCACCTGCTCGGCACCGCGGCGGTCGGTGTCCACCGCGCCACCCTGCACGAGATCCTGCTCGGCGCCTTGCCGGAGGGCACCGTCGTGACCGGCGCCGAGGTCAGTGCCGTCACCGCCGACGGGGACGTCACGTATCGAAGCCGGGACGGACTCGTCCGGATGCGAGCCGATCTGGTGGTCGGGGCGGACGGGATCCACAGCACCGTGCGGGCACTGCTGTGGCCGGATGCCGCCGGCCCGGTGCGCGTCGGCGTGACCGCATGGCGCGGAGTGACGCCGGCCTGGGACGAGGACCTCGTCGTCGCGATCACTTGGGACCGTGGCGCCGAGTTCGGGATGGTGCCGCTCGCCGACGGACGGGTGTACTGGTTCGCCGCCGTCAACACCGCGCCCACGCAGCCGGACGTTGACGAGCTGGCCCAGGTGCACGCCCGGTTCGGCAGTTGGCACGACCCGATCCCCGCCCTCATCGGCGCGACCGACACCGTCCTGCGCGACGAACTTGCCTGCCTCGACGAGCCACTCCCCACGTACGTCAAGGGCCGGGTCGTCCTGCTCGGCGACGCCGCTCACGCCATGACACCCAACCTTGGCCAGGGTGCCAACCAGGCGCTCGAGGACGCCGTCGTCCTCGCCGCCGTCGCCGATCGGCCGGACGGCCTGGTTGCCTACGACCGGCAACGCCGCCCACGGAGCCAGCAGGTGGCGAAGGCGTCCCGCGTGATCGGCCGCTTCGGCCAGCAACTGCACAGCCCGGTCGCCGTGGCCGTCCGCAACATCATCATGCGGGTGACCCCGCCGCGGTTGGCTCTCCGCTCGATGGCCCGCTACGCCGACTGGCGCCCGCCGTCACTCGAGTAGGGACGGCTCCCCGCGCGGCGGCAGCCATTGCGCGGGCACCCGGCTTCGGCTGACACCTCACCCCTGATCCGCCTTGACTGCGCGGACTATGGCGTGGCGCGTTTCCGCACGAGTGGCAGGTATACCTCGTCGACGATGTCGATGAGAACCTCGTCGGGTGCGGTCGGCACGCCTCGGGTGACGAACTCGTTCCGGAGCAGGACGATCGCCACCGTGGCGACCCGGGGGTGGAGGGATTCAGGGGAGGCCTCCCCGCGGGCGACGGCGCGTCCCAGGATCGTCAGCCACATGGCGGTCATGGCGTCGGCGGATTGCTCCGGTAGTTGCGCCGCCAGGTTCTTCGCGCTGCCGGCTGCCGCCAGCAGTTCCCGCAGGATGGCGCCGAGTGGCGAGCTCCAGTGCCGATTGGCTCGGCGCAGCAGTTCCAGGGCATCCTCGCGCAGCTGACCGGTGTCGGGGGCTTGGATCGTCGTGGCCAACTGCTTGTAGGCGGCGATGCCGAGAGTGAGGCGGTCTGGCCAGCGGCGGTAGATGGCGTTCTTGTTGGTGCCGGCCCGCTTGGCGACCCGGTCCATGGACAGCCCCGCGTACCCGGACTCGGTGAGTTCATCGGCCGCGGCGCGCAGGATCGCCTCCTCCAGTGCCGCGCCCCGTCGTCGGGTCTGCCCAGCACGGGCCTGGGTCATCGGGTCGTCCGGCATGCTCTTCCTCGCGATCGGTACTGCTCGTTCCTTCCAAGCATCCACTTGACGTGCGACCTCAGTCAAAATACGGTACCGCTAGTACCTTATTATGCCACGGAAGGGACCCACCCGTGCGTGCCAGAGGCATCACCTACGACACCGGATTCGTCCGCCATGGCGTGAACTCCCGCCAGCGCTTCGAGCCGGAGCTGGTCGAACGCGAACTACGCATCATCCGGGACGATCTGCACTGCACTGCCGTCCGCGTGACCGGCGGCGATCCCGAGCGGATCGAGACCGCCGCAACCTTCGCCGTCGACCTGGGCCTGGAGGTCTGGTTCTCGCCGTATCCGCTCGAGATGACTGCCGACGAGATGCTGTCGCTGTTCGCCGACTGCGCCGAGCGGGCGGAGCAGCTGCGGCGGCGCGGCGGTGAGGTCGTGTTCGTCACCGGCGCCGAGCTGAGCCTGATGAACCCGGGATTCCTGCCCGGCGACACCACCGAGGAACGGATCGGGCTGCTGAGCCAGCCGCACCGCGTGCGGGAACTGATTGCCGAGGCCGGCGTCCGGGTCAACGACTTCCTTGGCAAAGCCGTAGCCCTGGTCCGCGAGCGGTTCGGTGGCAAACTCACCTACGCCTCGGTGCCAATTGACCGCGTCGACTGGACGCCCTTCGACATCGTGTCCATGGACGTCTACCGGTCGGCCGCGACCGCCGAGACGTTCGCCGAGATGTTCGCCGAGGGCATGCGCAGCCCGGCATTTCAAGGAAAGCCGGTCGCGATCACCGAATTCGGCTCGGCCACGTACCAGGGCGCGGGCGACCGGGGCGCGCAAGGACTGGAGATCGTCGAGTACGACCAGGACACCGGGCCGGTCCGACTCAACGGGAAGTACGTCCGCGACGAGGCCGGCCAGGCGGCCTATCTACGCGAGCTGCTGGAGGTCTTCGACGCCGAGGGCGTCGACACCGCCTTCGTGTTCCTCTTCGCGCTCTACGACCACCCGCACCGCCCCGACGGCGATCCCCGCGACGACCTCGATCTGGCCAGCTACGGCATCGTCAAGGTCTTCGACGACCGCCACGGAGACACCTACCCCGACCTGCCGTGGGAACCCAAAGCCGCGTTCACCACCATCGCCGAGCATTACGGAAGGCGATGAGAGCGGCGCGCTGCCGCGGGCGGTCGCAGCGACTCGCCGTCTCCTCGTCGTCGGTGGGGCCGGGCGCGCTGTGCCGGCCACCACCGACCCGCCAGTCGATCACGCCGGCGTGGCTGCCTCGTCGGTCTCCGGCGACAGCAGCGCCAGGTAGCTCTCCGGGCGCCAACCGGCGATCACCTTGGTGAACAGCCCCGCGCCGAGCCGCCGGTAGAAGCGCTGCGCCCCGGCGTTCTCCGGCTTGACCTCCCAGCGGATGACGAGCCCGTCGTCCGCCGCGGTACGCGCCAGCGCGAGCATCAGCGCCCGACCGACCCCGGCGTCCCGGGCGGATGCCCGGACCCACAGGTCGTCCAGTGCGAGGATGTCCCGCCCGGACCACAGGTGCACGCGGCGGAGCGCGGAGACGTAGCCGAGCGGCTCGCCGGCCCGCTCGGCGAGCAGCACGGTGACGTCGCTGCGGCCGAGCAGGATGCGCCATCCGTCCACGGTGACGGTGACGTGCGCGGCGTCGCCCTCGTGGGCGGCGATCTCCCGGACCAGGGTGTCCACGGTGGCGGCGTCGGCGGGACCGGCCGGGCGGATGGTGACGGTGTCGAGCATGTTCTGCTCCTTTTGAGAAACGGTGGCGGCCCGGGACGGGTCAGGGCGTGCCGATGGCGGCGAGGACGTCCAGCCGGGCGGCGCGGCGAGCCGGCAGCAGACCGGCCAGCAGGCCGGCGACCAGGGCGACGGCCAGCACGAGCAGCAGCCGGCCGGTCGGCACGGCCAGCACGGTCGGGGCGTCCCGGCCCAGCGCGCGGACCGTGGCGGCGGCGAAGCCGGCCCCCAGCACGATCCCCAGGACGCTGGCCAGCGCGGCGACCAGCACCGCCTCGGCGCGGATCATCCAGCCCAGCTGCCGGCGGGTCATCCCCACCGCGCGCAGCAGCCCGATCTCCGCGGTGCGCTCGGTGATGGACAGGGCGAGGGTGTTGGTGATGCCCAGCAGGGCGATCAGCACGGCCAGCATGAGCAGCACCGTCACCAGGCCGAGCACCTGGTCGATCATCTCAGTGCGGCCGGCGACCGCGGCGGCCTGGTCGCGTAGCTGCGCGGTCGGGGTGTCGGCCAGCGCGGCCTTGATCGCCCGCTCGGCGGCGGCCCGGTCCGTCCCGTCGGCGGTGCGGATGAGGACGCTGGCGTCCATCTCCTCGCTGTAGTGCCGGGCGAAGGTGTCCAGCGAGATGAGGTAGTCGGTGGACAATGCCCGGGCATCCCCGTTGCGCAGCAGGCCGACCACGGGCAGGGTGTGGGTGCCGGTGCGGGAGAACGTCATCGGCAGGTCGTCCCCGACGGCCAGGCCCCGGTCCCGGGCCACGTGCTCGGCCAGCACGATCCCGCCGCCGTCCAGCGCCGCCAGGTTGCCGGCGGTGAAGCGTAGCTTCGTCACCCGGGGCAGGGTCGCCGGGTCCACGGCGGTGAGCGCGTTGGTGGCGTCCCCGTCGCGCCAGTGGCCGTAGCGCAGCCGGGACGCCACAGCGACCTCGGGCAGCCGGCTGACCCGGTCGTACACGGCGGGGGAGAGGCCACCGAGCATCTCGTTGCGGGCGCTCTCCACCACATGGTCGGCGCTGATCACCTCGGCGTAGGACTGCCGGACCGAGCTGTTGACCGAGGTGCCGAGGACGGCCATGAAGCTGATCAGCGCGAGCCCGAGGGCCAGCGCCAGGGCGGTCGCCGCGGTCCGCCGCGGGGTGCGGGCCGCCGAGTCGGTGGCCAGCCGGCCGGTCACGCCGGCGGCGGCCAGCGGCCGGCCGACGAGGCGTACCAGGGCGGGGGTGAGGGCCGGCCCGAGCAGCGCGAGCCCGCCGACGGCGCCCAGCGCGGCCACGCCGAGCAGCGGGACCGGCGCGTCCGCGGCGAGCACCGCCGCCGTGGCGGCCAGGCCCGCGACGGCGGCCAGCGCGCCGGCCACGACTCGGACCCGGCCGGTGCGGGCGGCGGCCGCTTCGCGTAGCGCCGCCACCGGCGCCACCGCCGCCGCGCGCCGCGCCGGCCCGACTGCCGAGCCGACCGTGACGAGGACGCCGACCGCGAAGGCCACCAGCACGGTACGGCCGGTCAGCACCAGCCCGCCCGCCGGCAGCGGTACGCCGAACGCCCGGGCCAGCCCCCGGATGCCGGTGGCGGCGGCGACACCGAGGGCGAGCCCGGCCGCCGAGGCGGTGAGCCCGACCAGCAGCGCTTCGCCGAGCACCGAGCGCAGCACCTGCCCGCCCGTCGCGCCGGCGGCCCGGAGCAGGGCGAGTTCCCGGGTCCGCTGGGTGACCACGATGGAGAACGTGTTGGCGATCAGGAACGCGCCGACCAGCAGGGCGGCGCCCGCCAGGGCGAGCAGCACCAGTTGCAGCCAGCTCAGCTGGTCCCGGGCCGCCGCCGCGCCGGCCGCCGCGATGTCGCGGCTCGCCGCGACCTCGTAGTCGGCGCCGAGCGCGGCGGTGATCCGGCTGCGCAGCTCGTCGGGGGCGACGCCGGGCGCGGCCACGACCGCCACCTCGGAGACGCCGGCGCCGAGCCGGAGCAGCCGCTGTGCCGACGGGAGGGTGACCAGGGCGACCGTGCTGTTCGGCAGGCCGCCCCGGTCACCGAACCCGGCCAGCCCGACCACCCGCAACGGTGCGGTGTCGGTCGCCCGGACGGTGACGGTGTCGCCGAGCCGGACGCGGTGACCGCGCGCGGTGTCCTCGTCGAGGACCACCTCGTCGTCGGCGGCCGGGGGTCGGCCGCTGCGGATGGTGAACGAGCCCGCCGGGGCCGGCGCCCAGGAGGCCAGCACGGACGCCCCGGACGGCACGACCGGCGTGCCGGCCACCTCCAGCAGGCCCTGGCCGCGGACCAGCGGCTGGGCGGTGGCCACCCCGGACACCGCGGCGATCCGCGCCGGTAGGTCGGCCGGGAGCGGGTCCCGGGCCACCTCGACGCCCATCGCGGAGTCGAAGGCGACCGCGTCCCGCACGGTCAGGTCGACGCCGGCGGTCGCGGTGCGGAACTGGTCGTCGAGCAGCCGGGTGGAGGTGTCGGTGAGGACCAGGCCGCCGGTGGCGAACGTGACGCCGAGGACGACCGCGAGCAGCGTCAGGGCCAGCCGGGCCCGGCGGGCCAGGGTGGTACGCAGAGTCAGGCGCCACATGTCAGTTCGCTCCCGTGGTGGCGGGCGCGGCCAGGCGCGCCATGCGGGACAGGATGGCCGGCACGGTCGGTGCGTCGAGTTCGCCGTCGATCCGGCCGTCGGCGAGGAACACCACCCGGTCGGCGTACGCGGCGGCGTGCGGGTCGTGGGTGACCATCACGATGCTCTGCCCGAGGTCGTCGACGGCCTGCCGCAGGAAGCCGAGCAGCGCCTCGGCCGCCGACGAGTCCAGGTTGCCGGTCGGCTCGTCGGCGAACACGATCTCGGGACGGGTGATCAGCGCGCGGGCCACCGCGACCCGCTGCTGCTGCCCGCCGGACAGCTCACCGGGCCGGTGCCGTAGCCGGTCGGCCAGACCGAGCGTGGCGACCAGGTGGGCCAGGCGCTCGGGGTCGGGTCGGCGGCCGGCCAGGGTGAGCGGCAGGAGGATGTTCTCCCGCGCGGTCAGGGTCGGCACCAGGTTGAAGGACTGGAAGACGAAGCCGACCCGGTCCCGGCGCAGCAGGGTGCGCTGCCGTTCGCTGAGCCGGCCGAGGTCCGTCCCGCCGAGCAGGATCTGCCCGGCGTCGACGGTGTCCAGGCCGGCCAGCGCGTGCATGAGCGTCGACTTGCCGGACCCGGACGGGCCCATGATCGCGGTGAACCGGCCGGCCGGGATTGACACCGTGGCGCCGTCGAGGGCGCGGACGGCGGCGGCGCCGCGACCGTAGGTGCGTACGACGTCCCGGGCCTGCACGGCGACCGCGGTCGAGGTGGGGCGGGGCGACATCACAGTGCTCGTGGTCATGGTAGATCTCCTGTTTGTGGGGGGTGGGTGGCTCAGCGGGCGGCCCGGCGGCGCGCCTCGGTGCGGATGGCGCGGACGGTGGCGACGTGCCGGTCGCGGCGCAGCCGGCGGACCAGCTCGGCGCGCTCCAGCTCGATCAGGTCGGCGGCGAGCAGGTGGTTCATGGCGACTCCTCGGTCAGGTGCGGATCGGTGACAGGAGGAGATTGGCCGGCCGCGCTGTCCGGACGCTGGCTGTCGATTCCGCCGGGGCGGACAGCGGATGGACAGGCCGCCGCCAGCGGCCACGGCCAGGCTGGCGGGCATGGTGGAACGGAACGACCCGGCGGCGCCCGCCGCGGACCCGACGTGGGTGGTGACGGTGGCCCTGCCGTCCGGCATCTGCCGGCGCTGCGTACGCGCGGTCAGCCGGCGGGTGAGTGACCTGCCCGGCGTGGTGTCGCTGGACTTCGACGGCGACGCCGGCCTGCTGCGCGTGGGCGGCGAGGTCGACCCGGCCGCCCTGCAGCGCGCCGGCCTGGCGGTCTGCCCCGCCGGCCCGGAGTGTCGCCGTCCCGGCTAGCGCCCGGCCGCCGTGGTCAGCGCCCCGTCACCGCCCGAGCCGGCGTCCGTGCGCAACGGCCCGCCGCCAGGGGCCGGCGCCTCCGTCAGCGGGCCGTCGGTGCCAGGGCCGCCGCCGCCCGCCGGGCCGCCTCGGCCTCCGGTTCCCGGCCGTCGGCGGCCGCCGCCTCGGCCGTCAACGACCAGAGCCGGCGCCGGGCCCACGGGAACTCACGCTCCTTGAGCAGCTCCACAGCCCGGCGGCACTCGTCCGACGCGGTGGCCGCGTCGCCGTCGGCGTACGCCATCCGGGCCCGGCCCCAGGCCGCCCAGGCCTGGCAGCGCGGGTTGCCGCTGCGGCGGGCGGTGTCGGCCGCCTCGGCGAGCATCGCCGGCACGCCCGCGACCTCGCGGCGATCCAGCCGGGTGTGCGCCAGCTGCACGAGGGTGAAGGCCAGCGCGTGCGGGGAGGGGTTGACCCGGGCCTCCGTCGCCGCCTCCTCGAGGACGGCGATCGCCTCGTCGGGCCGGCCGGCCTCGCGCAGCGCGATGCCGAGGTGCGCCAGGATCCCGGCGGGCAGGAGACGGTCCCCGGCCTGCCGGGTGAGGTCCAGGGTGCACCGCCACTGCTCGGCGGACCGCGCGAAGTTGCCCGTGCGCAGGTCCAGCAGGGCCTCGACGTAGCAGACCGTCCCGTGCCACCAGGGGTCGTCGGTGTCGCCCCGCTCGCCGCGGGCCTGCGCGACCATCGCCCGGTATTCGTCCGGGTCGCCGTCGTACTGGCCCTCCCAGGCCACCACGAGCCGGGAGACCGCCGTGTTGGCCGGGTCTCCCAGCTGCTCGAACTCCGCCAGGCTCGCCCGTGCGGCGGCCCGGGTCTGTGCGGTGGGGTAGTAGACGCCCAGCAGGCCGATCCGCTGCAGGGCGGTGGCGCGGGCGGCCGGGGCGGCCCCGCCGGCGGCCAGCAGCGCGGTCAGGGCTCGGATCCCCTCGTACCGGGGTCCGTAGTTCCAGAACAGGAAGAGCGCGTCGGCCAGCCGCAGGCCGGCGTCGACCCCGTCCGACCGGTCGAGGCAGCGGTCGACCGCGGCCCGGAAGTTGTCGTGCTCCTCGGTCAGGCGCGCCCAGGCGTCGGCGTCGGTCCGGGCATGCGGCCCGTACCGTTCGGCCAGCTCGGTGAAGTGGGTGAGGTGCCGGTCGCGGGCCGCCGCGGTCTCGCCGGCCTCGGCGAGCTGGGCGGCGGCGTACTCCCGGATGGTGACCAGCAGCCGGAACCGCCCGGTGGTCGGGTCCGGCACCACGAGGGAGCGGTCGACCAGCCGGAAGAGCAGGTCGAGCACCTCGTCGGTGGCCAGGCCGTCGAACGCGCAGACCCGCTCGGCGGCGGTCAGGTCCCAGCCGCCCCGGAACACGGCCAGCCGGCGCAGCAGCCGCCGCTCGGCCTCGGTCAGCAGGTCGTGGCTCCAGTCGAGGGTGGCCCGCAGTGTCCGGTGCCGGGCCTCGCTGGTCCGCGCCCCCGTCGTGAGCAGCGCGAAGCGGTCGTGCAGCCGGGCCGCGATCTCCGCCGGCGGCAGCGCCTTCACTCGCGCGGCGGCCAGCTCGATGGCCAGCGGCATGCCGTCGAGCTGGCGGCAGATGTCCGCGATCACCGGCGCGGTCGCCTCGTCGAGGACGAAGCCGGGGCGGACCGCCCGCGCCCGGTCGACGAACAGGGCCACGGCCGGGCTGTCGCCGAGCCGCGCGAGATCGGCCGGCCCGTCCGGTACGCCCAGCGGCGCCACCGCGAGCTGGGTCTCCCCGGGTACCGCGAGGGCCTCCCGGCTGGTGGTCAGCACGGTCAGCGCCGGGCAGGCGGCGACCAGTTGCTCGACCAGCTCGGCCACCTCGTCGATGACGTGCTCGCAGTTGTCGACCACCAGCAGCGCCCGGCCGGCGCCGAGCCAGGCGACGAGCGCCGCGGTGGCGGCCGGTCCCGGACCGCCGGCGGCCACGCCGAGCTGGCCGGCGACCGCCTCGGGAAGGTCGGTCCCGCTGGCCACGGCGGACAGGCGGACCAGGTGCAGCCGGTCGGCCAGGGTGGCGTCGGCGTGGCGTGCCGCCTCCAGCGCCAGGGTGGTCTTGCCGACGCCGCCCGGGCCGGTCAGGGTCACCACCCGCGCCTCGCGCAGCCGGTCCAGCACGCGCTGCACGTCGTCCTGCCGGCCGATGACCGAGGAGAGCCGGCGGGGCAGGTCGCCGCGCTCGGCTGCGCGGGGGGCGGGAATCCGCGCGGCCGGGGCCGTGGTCTGCGGCGTGGCGGCCGGGTCAGCCGCACGGGCGAGGGACGGGGCGGCCGGAGCCGCCGGGGCCGGGGCTGGCACCTGCTGCCGCAGGATCGCCCCGGCGAGGGCCTGCAGTTCGGGCGCCGGGTCGATGCCCAGCTCGTCGGCGAGGCGGTGCCGCAGCGCGTGGTACGCGGTGATCGCCGCCGCCTGCCGCCCGCCCCGGTAGAGCGCCAGCATCAGCAGCCGGTGCAGCCGCTCGCGCAGCGGGTGGGCGACGACCAGGCGTTCCAGGTCGGCGACCGCCTCGGCCTGCCGCCCGGCGTCCAGCAGCAGTTCCAGCCGGTCCTCCACCGCGCCGAGGCGCAGTTCGGCCAGGCGGGCGGTCTCGGCCAGCGCCCAGTCGGCGTCGCCGACGTCGGCCAGGGCCGGCCCGCGCCACAGCCCCAGCGCCTCGTCGAAGCAGGCCAGGGCGGCGGCGGGTCCGTCGCCGGTGGTCGCGGTGCGGGCCCGCTCCAGCAGCCGTTCGAAGCGGTACGCGTCAACCGCATCGGGGGCGACGGCGAGCTGGTAGCCGGGGGCGCGGGTGACCAGCAGGTCCCCGCCCGCCCCGGCGGCGGCCAGGGCCCGGCGCAGCTTGGACACCCGCAACTGCAGCGCGTTCGTGGCGTCGGCCGGGAGCTGGTCGCCCCAGAGCGCGTCGGCCAGCGCGTCGGCGGAGACCACCCGACCCGCGGCGAGCACCAGCCGGGCCAGCAGGGCCCGGACCGCCGGGGCGAGCGGAGCGGCGGCGCGGCCGGCCACCCGGAGCTCCATGGTGCCGAGCACCCCGAAGCTCACCGTGGGCCCACTGTCCCCGCTCATCGCACTCCCGTCCGCTGCGGCGTCGGCCCTGGGGCCCGCCCCGATCGCCGGGTGGCTGCCCCCGGGCGGGCCCCATGCTACGTCCCGGCCGGCCCTCGGCCGATCGGCCGAAAGGCGATGCGCCGCCCGCCGCCGGGCGTGCCCGCCGGGTGGGGGAGCCGCCTGCCGACCCGGCCGGACAGCCGGAAGCCGGTCGGGTTGGCCCGGACGGCTGGCCGGCCGGGTGGCGGCCGGTCGGCCCGGGACAGCCGGATGCGGCGCGGTGAGGGGGACGGTCGGGTTGTTGCACGGTCAGGCCGGGACGGCTGGCGCCGGCCGGGGCGGCAGGGCCAGCCGCCGGTCCGCCACCAGCCGGGCGGCCAGCACCTCGGCGTCCCGGCCCACCCAGCCGAGCACGGCCGAGCCGCGGGCGCGTTGCCAGGGCAGGCCGAGGAAGTACAGGCCGGGCCAGTCGGTCACCCCCTGCCGCTGCACGGGCGCGCCGGACGGGTCGGTCACCGGCACCGCCAGCCACGGGTAGCGGGGGCGGAAGCCGGTGGCCCAGACCACCGCGTCCACCCGCCGGCGCCCGCCGTCGGCCAGCAGCAGCATGTCCCCCGCGGCGTCCACCACCCGGCCGACCCGGTCGACCCGCCGCAGCAGCCCGGCCACGTCGCTGCCGATGATCGGGTTCTGGGCCGCGATCCGCCCGCCGAGCCGGCTCTCGGCGCTCAGCCGCATGGTGCCCAGCCGGGAGAACCACCAGAAGATGTCCCGGCCGAGCCAGCGTTGCGGCAGCACCGGGCCGATGGCCGGTGCGGAAAGCACCACCCGCCGGCCGTGGTCGGCGAGCTCGGCGGCGATCTGCACCCCGGTGTTCCCGCCGCCGACCACCGCCACGACCCGGCCGGGCAGCTGCGTCGGGTTGCGGTACGCGCTGCTGTGCAGCTGGGTGACGCCGGCCGCGAGCCGGCCGCTCACCTCCGGTACCCAGGCCGTGTGGAACGCCCCGGCGGCGACCACCACGCGCTGGGCGTGTAGGGGCCCGGTCGACGTGTCGACGGTGAAGCCGCCCGCCGTACCGGGGCGGACCGAGGTGACCCGGCAGCCGAGCCGGACCGGCAGGTCGAAGTGCGCGGCGTAGCCGGCGAGGTAGTCGGCGACCTCGTCCTTGCCGGGGTGCCCGTCCGGGTCGCCGGGGAACGGCAGGCCCGGCAGGGCGGAGAACCGGCGCGGGGTGAACAGGGTCAGTGAGTCCCAGCGCTGCCGCCAGGCGTCGCCCACCTGGCCATGCGCGTCGAGGATCGCGAAGGGCACGCCGGCGCGGCGCAGGTGGTGGCCGAGCGCCAGCCCGGCCTGCCCGCCGCCGACGATCACGGTGTCCAGGTCCATCGGTCCGTCTCTCCTGCGGTCAGGCGACCTGGTGGCCGGCTTCGCCGATGGCGGCCACCACGGCGGCCCGGTCGGCGTCGCCGTCGACCCGGACGGTGCGGGTGGCCAGGTCCACCGCCACGGCGTGGACGCCGGCGACCAGGCCGACCTCCTCCCGGATGGCCTCGACGCAGCGGCCGCAGCTGATCTTCGGCACGGAGAGCACGAGCTGGTGCACGGGTTGCTCCTTCGTTCGGTGGGCCGCCCTGTGGCGGCCCGGCAGCTCGAACCGTGCCGGCGGGCGCTGTCCAAGCCCTGTCGCGCACGCCCGGACCGGCCGACGGGTCGCGGACAGCGGGCGGACAGCGGCGGCCGGGAGCGTGGCGACACCGACCGCACGACGGGCGGCAACCAGCCAGGGCGCCTGCGGCGCCCGGTACGAGAGGAGCAGTGCGATGACGACACCGACGGTCGTCTCCGGCACGCTGGACATCGGCGGGATGACCTGTGCGTCCTGCGTCAGGCGGGTGGAGCGGGCGCTCAGCCGGGTCGAGGGCGTGGCGCGGGCCGAGGTCAACCTGGCGACCGAGACGGCGACCGTGGCCTACGACCCGGCCCGGGTGAGCCCGCCGGCGCTGACCGCGGCGGTGCAGCGGGCCGGCTACACGGCCACCGTCCCCGCCGACGAGCCCCGCTCAACGGGCGGCGCGCTGGGGCTCCCCGACGCGGCCGAGGAGGACGCCGAGCGGGCCGAGGAGCGGGAGGTCACCCGCCTCAAGCGGATCTGGCAACTCACCCTGGCCACCGGCCTGACCATGATGGTGCTGATGTACCTGCCGCTGTCCATCGACGCGATGGACTGGCTGATGCCGGCGCTGCTGGTCGTCGCGACCGTGGTGCAGTTCGGGGCGGGCCGGCCGTTCTACCGGGCGGCCTGGGCGGCGGCCCGGCATGGCGGGGTCAACATGCACACCCTGGTCGCCCTCGGCACCACCGTCGCGTACGCCTACAGCGCCTTCGTCACGCTCTGGCCGGCGGCGGCCGAACGGCTCGGCCTGCCGCTGCACGTCTACTTCGAGATCTCCGTGGTGGTCATCGCGCTGGTGCTGACCGGCCGCTGGATGGAGGCCCGGGCGCGGCGGCAGACCGGCGCGGCGATCGGCGCGCTGCTCGGGCTGCGCCCGCGCACCGCCCGGGTGCTGCGCGACGGCGTGGAGACCGAGGTGCCGGTGGACGAGGTCGTGGTCGGCGACCTGGTCCGGGTCCGCCCCGGCGAGCAGGTGCCCGTGGACGGCACGGTCACCGAGGGCGCCTCCACGGTGGACGAGAGCATGCTGACCGGCGAGAGCATGCCGGTGTCGAAGACGGTCGGGGACGTGGTCATCGGCTCGACCGTCAACCGGACCGGCTCGGTGGTGCTGCGGGCCACCGCCGTGGGCCAGGACACCACTCTCGCCCAGATCGTCCGGCTGGTCCAGGAGGCCCAGGGCGCCAAGGCGCCGATGCAACGGCTGGTCGACACGGTCTCCGCCTGGTTCGTCCCGGCGGTGATCGGGCTGGCCCTGCTCACCTTCGGCGTCTGGGCGGTCGCCGGACCCGACGACGGGCGGCTGACCTTCGGCATCGGCACCGCGATCGCGGTGCTCATCATCGCCTGCCCGTGCGCCCTCGGCCTGGCCACCCCGACCGCGATCATGGTCGGCACCGGCAAGGCCGCCGAACTGGGCATCCTCATCTCCGGAGGCGACGCGCTGGAGCAGGCCCGGCGGATCACCACGGTGGTGCTGGACAAGACCGGCACGCTCACCCGCGGCCGGCCCGACGTCACCGCCGTGCACGCCGCCGACGGCGTCGACGTCGACCAGCTGCTGGCGTACGCGGCCGCGGCCGAGACCGGCTCCGAGCACCCGCTCGGGGAGGCGATCGTCCGGCACGCCCTTGCCCGCGACCTCGCCGTACCGGCGGCGGACTCCTTCGAGGCGGTGCCCGGGCACGGCGTCGAGGCGCGGGTCGACAGCCGGCACGTGCTCATCGGCAACCCGGCCCTGATGCGGGCCCACGACGTCGACGTCGACCCGCTGTCCGGTGCGGCCGCCGCGGTGGCGGCGCGCGGCGGCACCCCGGTGCTCGTGGCCCTCGACGGCCGGCTCGCCGGCGTCATCGGGGTGGCCGACACCCTGCGCCCCGAGTCCCGCGACGCGGTCGACCAGCTGCGGGCGCTGGGCCTGGAGGTGTGGATGCTGACCGGCGACAACCGGGTCACCGCCGAGGTGGTCGCCCGCGAGGTCGGCATCGCGCAGGTGATCGCCGACGTCCGGCCCGAGGAGAAGGCCGCCCGGGTCGCCGCCCTGCAGGAGCGGGGCGCGGTGGTGGCGATGGTCGGCGACGGCATCAACGACGCGCCGGCGCTGGCCCGCGCCGACCTGGGCATCGCCATCGGCACCGGCACCGACGTGGCCATCGCCGCCTCCGACATCACCCTGGTCGGCGGGGACCTGCGCGGCATCGTCTCGGCCATCGCCCTGTCCCGGCGTACGGTCACCACGATCAAGCAGGGGCTGGGCTGGGCGTTCGGCTACAACGTGCTGCTCATCCCGGTGGCCGCCGGGGTGCTCTACCCGGCCTGGGGGATCCTGCTGGACCCGTCCCTCGCCGCCGCCGCGATGGCGATGAGCTCGGTCAGCGTGGTCACCAACGCGCTGCGACTGCGCCGCTTCCGCCGACCGGACACCGCCGCCGCGCTGCAGTCCCGGCTCGGTGCCCGGCTCGGCGAGTGGGCGTACCTGGCCGGGGTGGCCGCGCTCGCGCTCGCCGTCGGCGCCGGCTTCACCGCGCTGAGCCGTACCGACGCCGCCGCGCGTGGCATGAACGAGGTGCTCGCCTGGACGCAGGGCACCGGCATGCCGATGCGGCCGGCGATGAGCACCATGATGACCGCCGAGACCGAACCGGTGCCCGCCACGGACGCCGGGCTCCGGGTCGACCTCCGGCTGCCCGCCGACGTGGCGCCCGGCCGACCCACCACCGTGCGGGTCCGGGTCACCGACGCCGGAACCGGCCGGCCGATCCGCGACGTGGGGCGCAGCCACGAGGCGTGGATGCACCTGATCGCCGTCCGCGACGACCTGGCCAGCTTCGCGCACGTCCACCCGCAGCCGGCGGGCCGGCCGGGTGAGTTCGACGTCACCCTCACCTTCCCCACCCCCGGCCGGTACATCGTGCACACCGAGTTCCGCCGCAAGGGCGAGCTGACCGATGTGGTGCAGCGGCACGACGTGGCGGTCGGCGACCCGGCCGAGGTCATCCACGAGCCGGCGAGGGTGTCCGGGCGGCAGCAGGTCGTCGACGGCGTGCAGGTGACGCTGGACGGGACCGCGAAGGTCGGCGGCAGCCGCTTCACCTACCGCTTCGCCGACGCGGCCACCGGCCGGCCGCTGACCGGGCTGCGGCCGTACCTCGCCGCCGCCGGGCACGTCGTGGTCATGTCGGCGGCGGGCGACAGCTTCGCCCACGAGCACGCCGAGACCGAGGACGCCGACGGCCGGCCGGTGTTCGCCCTGCCCGGGCAGACCTACGGGCCGGACCTCGACCTGCACGTCGACTTCCCCCGCCCGGGCCGTTACCGGCTCTGGGGCCAGTTCCGCCGCGCCGACGGCCAGGTGATCACCGTCCCGTTCACCGTCGACGCCCGCTGACCGTCCGTCCCGCCCGAAAGGAAACCTCCCATGCAGATCGCCATCCTGCTCTTCGACCGGTTCACCGCCCTGGACGCCGTCGGCCCGTACGAGGTGCTCGGCCGGCTACCCGGCGCCCGTACCGTCTTCGTCGCCTCCGACGACGCCAGCTCAGCACGGCCGGCGCCGCGCACCGACCTGGAGCCGTCGCCGGCCGGGCTGGTCACCACCGACGTGGGCAGTCTCGCCCTGGCGGCGACCGCCACCCTGGCCGAGGTGACCCGCCCGGACGTGCTGGTGGTCCCCGGCGGCCCCGGGCAGATCGCCCGGATGACCGACGCCCGGCTGCTCGACTGGCTGCGCACTGTCGACGCCACCACCACCTGGACCACCTCGGTGTGCACCGGCTCGCTGCTGCTGGCCGCGGCCGGGCTGCTCACCGGCCGCCGGGCCACCTCGCACTGGCTGGCCCTGGACCAGCTGCCCGCGTTCGGCGCCGAGCCGACCGCCGAGCGGGTGGTCGTCGACGGCAAGTACGTCACCGCGGCCGGCGTCTCGGCCGGCGTCGACATGGCGCTCACCCTGGCCGGCCGGATCGCCGGCGACGGGGTCGCCCAGTCCCTCCAGCTCGGCATCGAGTACGACCCGCAGCCCCCGTACGCCGCCGGGTCGCCGAGGACCGCGCCGGCCCCCGTGGTAGCCGCGCTGCGGGCGAACCCCGCGCTGGTGCTCGGCTGAGATCTCCCACCGCGGGTGGCTCCCGGCGTGCCGGCCGGGAGCCGCCCGCACGACCTGGGCCGGTCAGTGCCGGGCCACGTAGACGGTGTTCGCGGACTCCCGGCGCTGCAGCGGGTTGGGGAAACGGACGACGTGCGCCACCGAGGTCGGAAACACCTCGGTGAGCACCCGCTGGAACGCCGGATCGGGCGGGTCGTTCGACCACAGCGCGAAGACCCCGTCGCGGTGCAGCAGCGCGGCGAGCCGGCGCAGCCCGTCCACCGTGTAGAAGCCGGCGTGGCTGGGGTGCAGCACCTGACGCGGCGAGTGGTCCACGTCGAGCAGCACCGCGTGGAACCGCCGGCCCGGCGACTCCGGGTCGAAGCCGGCCCCGCTGTCCACCGCCGCGAAGAAGTCCGCCCGGACGAACCGGGTACGCGGGTCGGCGGCCAGCCCGGCGGCGAACGGCAGCAGGTCCTGCCGATGCCAGTCGATCACGTCCTCGATCGCCTCGACCACCAGCAGCGACCGGACCCGCGGGTCCTCCAGCGCGGTCCGCGCGGTGTAGCCGAGCCCGAGGCCGCCCACCACCACGTCCAAGGCGTCCCCGGCCAGGGTGGCCAACCCGAGCCGGGCGAGTTCGATCTCCGCGACCGGGAACAGGCTGGACATCAGGTACTCGTCGTCGAGCTTCACCTCGTACACGTCGACGTCGAGCGAGGGCTCGCGGCGCCGGCGCAGGCTCAACTCACCGATCGGCGTCTCCCGCCAGGCCAGTTCTTCGAATCGCGCGCCCACCGGGTGGTCCTCTCCGCCGGTTCCGTGAGGCGGATGTTACCGGCCTGTCCGGCCCGGCCCGGCCGTCCGCCGGGCTCGGGCCCCCTTTTTCCGCCGCTGGTGGCATCGCCCGGGCCACCCCGGGTACGCCCACGACGACTCCAGCTCGGCTGGCGGCCAGGACGCGGCCTGCGCGCCGCCAGGCGGCGCTCCGGACCGGATACCGGTCTGTCGCCGCGCAGCGACCTGGAGCCGTCGGGATCGAGGACGGCTAAGGAAGGAGCCGAGCGTGGCGGACATGCTGGCCGGACGGCTGCACCTGACCGAGCGGGCCCTGCGGATGGAACGGGTCCCGGTGCCCGAGCCGGGACGCGGCGAGGTCCGGATCCGGGTCGCCGCCGCCGGGGTATGCCTGTCGGACGTGCATCTGATCGACGGCACCCTCACCCCGCTGTACCTGCCCGGCGACGTGGTGACCCTCGGCCACGAGGTCGCGGGCACCGTGGACGCGCTCGGTGAGGGGGTGCGGGGCTGGGAACCGGGCCAGCGGGTGCTGCTCCAGGCGGGGGAGCGGGACCGCTTCGGCCTGGTGCTCACCCGCGGCGTGGACTACGACGGCGGCTGGGCCGAGTACACCCTGGCCCGCGAGGACACCCTGGTCCCCGTCCCGGACCTGCTCCCGTTCGAGCAGGCATGCATCATTCCGGACGCGGTCTCCACGCCCTGGGCCGCGGTGACCGACACCGGGCGGGTCCGACCGGCGGAGGCGACCGCGGTGTGGGGCGTCGGTGGCCTCGGCGCGCACGCGGTGCAGTTGCTGCTGCTGGTCGGCGCGGCACCGGTGATCGCCGTGGACCCGCTGCCGGCGGCCCGGGACCGGGCGCTCGCCCTCGGCGCGGACCTGGCCCTCGACCCGAAGGACGGCGGCTTCAAGGACGCCATGCTGGAGCTGGTCGGCACCCGGGGGCTCGACGTCGCGTTCGACTTCGCCGGCGTCCCCGCGGTCCGCGAACAGGCCCTGACCGTGCTCGGCCGGCACGGCCGGCTCGTGCTCGCCGGCATCGCCAACCAGCCGATCAGCATCCCGTCGGACAGCCGGTTCACCTACAACCGGCAGGCGGTGCTCGGCCACTACGGTTCCGAGGCCGAGCACGTCGGGCAGTTGGTGACACTCACCGGGCTGGGCCGGCTCGACCTGTCCGCGTCGGTCAGCGACGTGCTGTCGCTGGCCGACGCGCCGGAGGCGGTGCGCCGGGTCCAGGAGAAGCAGGGCAACCCGATCCGCCTGATCCTGCGCCCGTGAACCCGGGAGACGCCGCCCTCACGCCGTCAACCGCAGGAGGAAGAGCCCGACCACGCCGGCGATCACGAGCGCGCAGAGAGCGGCCGCGACGCGGTTCGACCCGCGCGCGTACAGGGCGACCGCCGCGACGGTCGTGGCCCCCACGGCCACCATGCCGGAGAGCATGAGCATGACGTACGCGGCCAGCCCGGCCATGCCCTCGGGGCTGTTCCACGCGTCCACGGCCATCCAGCCACCACAGGCGACGCCGATCAAGCCCAGCACGGCGAACACGGCCGCCAGCAGCGCCACTGCGTCCACGACGAGACGTGGTCGCCGCCAGGACGCCGGTCGGCCGTCGTTCGGCTGGGCCTCCGAGGGGGCACGGGTAGTGCCGGCTTCCCTCGGCGCCGGGCCGCCCGGCATGGGGCCGTCGGTCGTCCCAGCCGCGGCCGGGGCGCCCGCCGGGCGGACCTGATCGGGTAGGGCGGGCCGGATCGGCGGCCGGTCGGCGTCCATGACCCGACGCTAGCCGCCGGGCCGGCGGTGCGGATCAGGCGTCGGGTCGGGTCGCCACGACGACCGTGTCGAGGGCGTCGACGCTGCCGTCGTCGTCGGTGGGCACCGGGCGGCGGGCGGTCTCGGCCCGCTGGATGCGCAGCCCGGCCAGCCCGTCGACCACCGCCTCCGGGGTGAGCAGGATGGCCGGGTCCTGCGGGCCGCCGGTGCCGCCGGTGAGGTTGGCCCGGTCATGGCCGATCACGACCAGAGTGCCGCCGGGACGCAGCGACTGCCGCGCCGCGTCGAGCACCCGCGCCAGGTCCTCGGCGGGCAGGTGCAGGTAGCTGATCAGGACCAGGTCGTAACTGCCGGGCACCGGCCGGTACGTGGTCACGTCCGCCACCCGCCACTCGACCGGTACGCCCCGGCGGGCGGCCAGCTCGCGACCCCGCTCGACGGCCACCGGCGAGAAGTCCACCGCGGTGACCCGCCAGCCGCGCTCGGCCAGCCAGGCCGCGTTGCGTCCCTCGCCGGCTGCCAGGTCGAGCGCGCTGCCGGGGGTGAGCCCGTCGACCGACTCGACGACGAACCGGTTGGGCTCAGCGCCCCACACCAGATCCGGCGTGTCGGCGTACCGCGCGTCCCACGCGCTGCTGTCCACTGTGTCCCCTCCTTCGGCGGTGTCGCCCCACCGCCACCGTGACCGTACCGGCCAGCGTGAGCGCCCCGATCGCGGCCACCGCCGGTCCCAGCTTCGCCGGGAGCTGCTGGGCGAGCACGAAGACGCCCATCACCACGACGAACCAGCCGAAGGCCCGGCGCAGCAGGTCGGCCGGGACGCGTCCGGCGAGCCGGCCGCCGAGGACGCTGCCGAGCACGGCGGCGACGGTCACCGCGACCGCCAGCCCCCAGTCGATGCGCACGCTGGACAGGTACCCGGCCAGGCCGGCGAAGGACTTCATGGCGATCACCACCAGCGAGGTGCCGACCGCCACCGGCATCGGCAGCCCACCGAGAAGGGCCAGGACGGGCACCACCAGGAAGCCGCCGCCGGCGCCGATCAGGCCGGTGACCAGCCCGACCACGATCCCGTCGAGGACGACCCGGAGCACCGGCAGCTCGTGCGGCACCGGCCGCCCCGCGGCGGCGCGCCGGCCCTGGATCATCGCGACGGCGGTGGCCAGCATCATCAGCGCGAACCCGGTGAGCAGGAACGCCGAAGGGACGAACGCGGCCAACCGGCCGCCCGCGTAGGCGCCGGCCATCCCGGCGACACCGAAGACCAGCCCGGTCCGCCAACGGACCCGTCCCGCCCGGGCGTGCGGCAGCAGGGCCACGGCGCTGGTGGCGCCGACCACGAGCAGGGACGTGGCGATCGCCTCCTTCGCCGGCTGGCCGGCGACGTAGACCAGCAGCGGCACGGCGAGGATCGACCCGCCGCCACCGAGCAGGCCGAGGCTGACCCCGATCAGGACGGCGAGGCCGACGGTGAGGACGACGGTGCCGGTCATGACCGGGTGTCGCGCAGTTTGCCGACGATGGTGTCCAGGTCGCAGCTCGCGCCCCGGTTGTACGGCAGCTTGCTCAGCAGCATGCCCATCGCGCAGGTGTTGGTCAGCGCCGCGAAGGTCAGCCCGGCGCCGATGAACCCGGCGACCCACTTCAGACCCGGCACCAGCACCGAACCCAGGACGCTGAGCAGCACGATCGAGCCGGCGACGAGCCGGACCTGGCGCTCCAGGTCCCAGCGCTGCCTACCCTGCTTGATCGGCGCGTTCGTCGCCTGCCAGGCGAGCATGCCCCCGTTGAGGACCTTCAGGTTCGGCAGGCCGATCTCGGCGAGCGCCTGGTGGGCCTGCCCGGCGCGGGCGCCGGAGCGGCAGATCAGCACCACCTCCTCGGCCAGGTGGTTGCGCAGTTCCGCACGGTGCTCCCGGAGCAGGTCCAGCGGGACGTTGTAGGCGCCGGGGATGTGGGCGGTCTCGAACTCGGCCGGGGTGCGTACGTCGAGCAGGCGGGGAGACCGCCCGGAGTCGATCAGCTCGCGCAGCGTGGCGGCGTCCAGGGTGGCCGGGCGGGTGGTCTCGGAAGCGCTCATCTCTCCTCGTTCTGGGGCAAATCGCCATGGGTTGGCGGCAGGGTGGGGCACCGGCCGGCGCCAGGACGCGCCGGCCGGATTCGGGTACGGGTCAGGCGTTGCCGGCCATGGCCACGCCGGCCGTAGCGGCCCGGTCGAACCTGTCGTTGATCACGATGACCTCGCGGCCGGCGTTCGCCAGCAGCGACGCCGCGGCGGTGGCGCGGTAGCCGGAGCCGCAGTGCACCCAGACGACGCCGGTCGGTACGTCGGTGAGCCGCCGGGGCAGGTCGGGCAGCGGGATGTGCACCGCGCCGTCGACGTGGCCGGCTTGCCACTCGTAGGTCATCCGCACGTCGAGGACCACGTCCGGCGCGGGCAGGCCGGCGGGCGTGTTGCCCGCGTGGGCCGCGGCCAATGCCGAGAAGTCGGCCGTCCGCAGCGCCCGGAGCTGGTCGGGTGTGGCCGCCCACTGCTCGGGCGTGCCGGTGGCCTGGGCGGCAGGCCGGTCGATGCCGATCCGGACCAACTCGCGTTGGGCGTCAGCGACCTGCTCCGGCGTCTCCGCGAGCAGCGTGATCGGCACTCCCCAGTCGATCAGCCAGCCGAGCCAGGTCGACATCGGCCCGTCCAGCCCGAGGCTGACCGTGCCGGCCAGGTGCGAGGCGGCGTACGCCTTGCGGTGCCGCAGGTCCACCACCCACTGGCCGGCGGCGATCCGCTCGCGCAACTGTGCCGGGTCGGCCCGGGTCACCGGGGTGAGGTCCACCGGGGCCGGCCCGGCGAGGTTGGCCACCCCCATGTGGGCGTAGTACGCCGGGTAGGCGTCGAGTCCGGCCAGGGTCTCGGTGACGAACTGGTCCGCGGCGAGCCGCAGCACCGGGTTCGCCTGCTTCTCTCGGCCGATGGTCGAGTCGGGTGCGTCGGCCTGGGCGGCCGAGCAGAAGCTGCCGAAGCCGTGCGTGGGCCACACCTGGGCGCCGTCGGGCAGCAGGTCGGCCAGCCGCTTCGCCGAGGCGTGCTGGTGGTGGGCCAGTTCGTGGGCGTGCTCCGGGCCGAGCAGGTCGGTGCGCCCGGTCGTGCCGAACAGTAGGGAACCACCGGTGAAGACCCCCGCCGGTTGCCAACCGCCGTCGGTGGCCTCGTCGAGGACGTACGACAGGTGGTGGAAGGTGTGGCCGGGCGTGGCTACCACTCGGAGGCGCAGGGCGTCCGAGATGGGCACCACGTCGCCGTCGGAGGCCGGCACCCGGTCGAAGCCGACCTCGTCGGCTGCGGCCACCAGATAGCGGGCGCCGGTCAACCGGGCCAGTTCGAGCCCGCCGGAGACGTAGTCGTTGTGGATGTGCGTCTCGATCACGTGGGTGATCCGCACCCCCTTCGCCCCGGCCAGGTACAGGATCCGGTCGATGTCCCGTTGCGGGTCGACCGCGATTGCGACCCGTCCGTCGGAGGCCAGGTAGCTGCGGTCGCCGAGCGAGGACGTCGCCACGACGGACACCTCGACTGCCATTTGCCGTTCTCCTTCCCCATCCTCTTATACCCCCGGGGGTATATGGGAGGCAGACTTCGGCCCGGGTTACGGGCGCGATTACCCGCCCACGCCGCGCTGAGGCGGCGTGGGCGTCGAATTCTTTTGTCAGGCCAGGGCGAGGAAGAGTTTCTCTAGCTCCTCCTCGGTCATCTCCGGCTGCTCGCCCCGGTCGCGGGCGGTGCCGCAGTGCCGCATCCCGGAGGCGATGAGCTTGAAGCCGGCCCGGTCGATCGCCTTGGACACGGCGGCGAGCTGGGTCAACGCCGCTCGGCAGTCCTCGCCGTTCTCCATCATCTCGATGACGGCGTTGAGCTGGCCCCGGGCCCGCTTGAGCCGGGTCAGAGCCTCACTGGTCATCTCGGGCCGAAGCTTCATCGCGTTACCTCCCGGCTCCCAACATACCCCCGGGGGTACCCGCTTGCCACCGCGCGGTCGTGTGGTCGCTCACCCGGTCGGTGGCCCGCCCCGGGTCCGCGGGGTCCTGCGGCGCGATTCACTGGCGGAAATCGACCGGCCGTCCCGGGACGGGGCCGGTGCCGGATTCGACCGGGTCTGCGGCCACCGTAGCCACGGAGGGTCCCGAGGCATCAACGGAGCGCTGTGCCCCGACGATCCACCCGGAGGGGCCCGATGCCGTTGCGGCAGGACCAGCTCGTACCAGTTCATCGTCCAGTTGGGCGTCGCCGCGCTGGTGATGTGGAAGACGGGCCCGCGCGGTCGCCGTTCCGGCGGTTGGCCGGCGCCGGCCTCGCCTGTGTGCTGGTCGCCGTGATCGCGCTCGGTGGCGTCGCCCTGCACGGCCTATTCGCTGGCTGGGGCGGTTCCTGGCGCGACCCCACCGTTCACACCGAAGAGGTTACTGGTTCGATCCAAGTATTGCCCATTCAACTTAAGCAGGTAGGAGGCCCGCCGGCGGTGAAGCCGGTAACGGGCTTCTCCGCGGATCCGTCGGTTCGCAACGTCCACACGCGACCGGCGTGATCGCCTCTCTCGGCGACCCGCAGCAACTGGGGTTCGACCCAGCCGTCTGCTCGAGGTGCAGGTTCCGATGGTCAAGCCAGCGTTGACACCTGAGACCACTCGTTCCGACCGGCCCGACTACCGGTTGTGCGCGTCGTGCCAGCTTGCGCCGCGCAGAATAGGGATGTTGTCTAGCTGATCTTGACGGAGGTCTCTTCCGATGATGCCTGCCGGTCGATCTCGATCAGTCGTGCAGGTGAGCACCTCGGTGGGGGTGATCGCGAGATCGACGTTGAAGTCGTGGCTTGCGTGGGGTAGTTGCTCGTCGAGGAGTTGGGTGTGGTGGATGGTGGTGGCGATGGCGGTGCCCTTGGTGACGAGTCCGGCCTCGGTGAGGAGTGCGATCTCGAGGTCGGAGTAGCCGGCACCCTTGCCGATCCGTACGCCGTCCCGCCGGCTGACAGCGACGCTGCCGCAGATGATCAGGTCTACGGGGCGCATGTCGTCGGGGGCGACTGTGGGGGTGTTGTCCGGTGCGCTGGTGCCGGTGGCGGCAGTCTCGAACGGGACCGTCAGAACGGCCGGGTCAAGCAGGTAGAAGGGCTTCGGTGTGGCGAGTCGCGGGACCGCCATGTAGAGCAGCTTGCCCTCTTGGAGGGCGCGTACTCGGACGGGTAGCTGGGCTCGGTCCGGGTTGCACTTGATGACTCGTGCCTGCTTCCAGACATCCAACGTGGCAAGTTGGGTGGCGGCGTCTTCCTTGCCGGTGAAGTCGGGGATGTGGCCATGAACGCCGGGTGGTGCGGCGCTTTCGCGTTCAAGGAGGTCCCAGACGCGCCGCCGAACGGACTGCTTGGCATGGTCGATGCTGGTCACGCTGCTGCTCCTATGGCGTCATGAGGGTAAGCAGTCGGTCGTTGACGTCCTGGACCGAGGGCAGGTCGCGCCAGGGACGCAGCTGGCGGGCCGCGGCGAAGGCGAGGTTGAGGCCACCACCCGCGCGCGTTCGCTCGATGACCTCGATGGTCTGGTGCAGGTAGGACGTGGCGGCATCGACGTCACGATGAAGGATGCTGGCGAGGGCGAGATTGCCGAGGACGACAGCGGTCGACTTGCGGCGTGCGGCGATGAGTTGTCGGGCCTTCTCCAAGGCTGTGATGGCGTCCGCCGGCTTGCTCAGCGACAGCCAGCAAGAGCCCGCGAGCCGCGCATGATGGCTGGGACAGAAAAGGGCAGAGGCGGGATCCTGACGATCTACCGAGGCGAAGTGGTCTTCAGCGGCACCAAGGGCATCGGAGAATTCCCGGGTCTGGCCGAGCATCGCGTGTGCCTCGGCACGGTGTAGCTGGGCGAGGCCCGCGACCACGTGGCTGTCGTTGCGGCTTACGGCGGCGGCGCGCGCGGTCAGTGCAATGCCAGCGGTCGGCTGCTTGGTGCCGTATAGAGCGAGGTAGCTCTTGCGGAGCAGCGCGTTGGCCTCGGTGACCGCGTCGTGGGTGTCCTGCGCGGCGCGCATGGCCTGGTCGAAGTATGCGGCGCTGGCGGCGTGGTCATGACGCTGAGAGGTGTCCCACACGAGCTGACCCATCAGCGTGGCGGACTCGGCGACTGCAGCGGCCAGTTCACGCTGAACCAAGCCATCGCTGGCGTGCTGACGGAGGAAGGTTGCCTGACCGTGCAGTTGCCCCGCTTCGGCGAGTAGAAGCGTCGAAGGTGTCCGGTCGTAGCGCTCGTCAAGGTGCTGTACGCGCTCCCGTAGGTACGCGACGGTGATCAGGTCGACGCGGCGGGGGTTCCGCAGCACATAGTTGAGACGCTCGTTGGGCGGCGACGGCGGCTGGCCGACATCGACCAACAGGTCAGCCAACTCCTCAACCGACAGTTTGAGAGACGCAGCCAAGCGCGGTCGATGCCAAGGCTGCGGATCAGTTTCTGCCCGCTCCCACCGCACGATAGTGGAGCGGTCGACGCCAAGAACTTCGGCAAGGCGTTCCTGGCTCAAGCCGATCGCCTTGCGGCGCTCGGCCAGCCGATACCGGCGCTTGCCGACGCGCTGCCCTCCTCCGCCGCTCACCATCACGAATCCATTCATCCAGCTCACGCGGCGTAGCGCAATGAGGATGCGTCAGTTCTGCGTCATTGCCGCCCTGGGAACCGCCTGCCCTCGCCGGTTGGTTGGAGACGCGGGCGGCGACTAAGCCCGACTTTCGAGTGGGGGTGCGCGGTGGGTTCCGAAGAGCTAGGGCGATCCGAGGCCAGCCTCACGCATGGGTTGCTGCCGCCGCGCCGCATGTCCGCTCACGTACGGGTGATGCCCCGCCTGCGTACTGCCAAGAGGGCTGCGTGGGTGGGTGACCGGCGGATTGCTCCCAGCCGCCGCGGTGCGGCGGTGGGCTCGCCTTTCCTCCGGCGAGCCCACCGCTCACCGACTCGGATGGAGGTGCCGGCATGACCGTGTACATCTCGCGTAACGCGAGGAACGACCAGTCCTGGCGATCTGAAACCCTTGCGCACGTTCCCGCGAGGCACCAGACGCGGCCCGCTGATCCGCCGTTGCTCACCCATGTATGGCGTCGGCTCTTTGAGCAGCAGGCCCCAAAAGGCGATCGCCGATGATGGGGAAGCAGCGCCGCGTCTTGGGGCATCCAATAGCGGAGAAGCCTGTGGAGCATCTGCCGCTGCGCCCGCTGTGGCTGTGTCGCCGGTGCGGGCAGCCGTGGCCCTGTGGGGCGGCGAAACTCGCTCTCCTCGCCGAGTACCACGGCAGCCCGGTGAGCCTGTTCCTCTACCTGGCCAGTTGCCTGCACGACGCGATCGACGATCTGCACCGGCTCAACCCCAGCGAGACGGGCAGCGCCGCTGACATGTTCGACCGGTTCCTCGGCTGGCCCTCCCGCCACACCAACTCCTACCGTGTGACCACCACGAGGGGCATGGAAATCGAGGAACCGTGACTGGTCGCCGATGCCGCCAGCCGGCCGGCCTGGGTCTCACGCGCGCTGCCCGGCCCGACCCATGGCGTGGCCGAGGAGGGCCGGACAGGTGTCGGTAGGAGACGAGGGCGACCACGGCTGCCACTGGGAGGAGGCCACCGAACCGGAGGGCGGCCCATCGGCGGCCGGGCGGCCGTGCGGTTCGGGCCAGGATCTCCACGGCCACGAACAGGGCGACCGGCCAGAAGACAGACCCGGCCACGGCCCCGGTCTCGGGCGACCAGCCGGCCGGGGCGTCTTCGGACCGGACGGCGGCGGGACTGGCATCGCCGCGGCCGGCGGCGCGGATGATCGGGCTCGGCCTCCTCGGTGCCTGTCGACCAGGTGGCCAGCATCGGCGATGGGAGGCGGCCAAGACGGTGGGCCCGCCGAGGAGGACAGCGGCGAGGGCGTAGGCGGCGGTCGGTCACGAGCGAGGGCTTCAGACCGACAGGGGCCACAGTTGCCGGCTGGAGAGCCCCGGTGGCGTGTGCATGCGCGGCGGCGGGTGAGGGGGGAGGGCTGCGCCGCGAAGCGCGCGCGGGCCCTGTTGGTTATTGACGGTTAAGGACGGTTCGGCGGAAGCACGCTTCCGGCCGTTCGGTACCACACTTCCGGCCGTCTGGTACTGCACTTCCCCCCGGTCCCCGGCCGGGGGGAAGTCAGCTTCCGCCCGGTTTTCCACAGGCTCCGGGGGCTCGGTCGGGCGGCCCGGCTGTGGCTCGGCCTGCGGGTCCAGGGCCGCTGGGAGCGGGCGTCGGCGTTGCATCGCGAGATCCCAGACGACCGGGCGACGATCGGCGGGAGGGGGAAAGAAAGCAATCTTCACCGTACCTTCGTGACCTGACAGCACCGCTCCTGTCAGGAATCACGACCATGCCTCTGACCTGGGCTGACAGGATTCGTCAGGGCTTGTCAGAGCACGAATACGCCGTCGTCGTAGTTCGGGTTGTCCGCCACGGGCTGGCCGTGGTCGCTGGGCAACTCGGCGAGCCGGATCCGGCAGGTGGCGCCGCCAGCGAACCAGACCGCTGCGGCGGGGTCGGTGGCGTGGGTGGCGGTCGCGAATGGGGCATCGCCGCGCCAGCTGCGCAGGAGCCGGTGAAGGTGTTCCTCGCGTTGCTCGCTGCCGAGCCCAGAACAGCACCGGGCGGCGGGGTCCGCCGCGGTGGGGGAGTGGGGCGTACCGGTCGAGCTTGGCCACCATCCGGACCAGGGGTTCGGTGCCGGCGTCGGCCTCCGACCAAAACCGCACGAGGGTGTCGCCGACGCTCCACAGGCCGTGCCCGTCGGCGGTGATGGTCCGGAACTGCTTGGTGGTCGTCGACTCGGACCACCACCGGTCGAACCGGGCTTCGCCGTGCTGGCGGGCGTGTGCGGTGAGCCGGACGAAGAACTCGTTGGCGGTGAGCAGGTGTGTCAGGTGCGGGTTGGCCGACAGCCGCTGCACCCTCTGGCGGCTCGCGCGCACGGTGGACTCGGGCCGGTTGTCGGCGGCGGCTTGGAACCGGCGCCCGTTGTGGCCGAGGGTCCAGTGCCGCCGCCGTCGCGGGCGAACCGGAACCGGTCCAGCAGGCCCAGGGCGGCCAATTCGCCGAGCCGGATCTGGCAGGTCCGGCGGGCGTGGAACACGATGTGGTGGATTTGGTCGGTGGTGAGGCCCTGGTGGTAGTCGAGCAGTTGGAGCACCAGGCGGTCGCGGTGATGATGTGCGGGTAGATGGTTAGCAGGCCAGCAGAGCGCGGTGGCGGCATAGGTGTGTTTCACCCCTGGAGAGAGAATCCCGTAGGGAGTCTGGATGAATTGATCTTGCGTTCGGTGCTGTTGTCGGCCGGGTTTGGGCAGGTCAGGCGCCTGACAGGCCGGATGGAGGGGGCTCGTGTGGGGTCTCGTCTCGTGAACACCCCCAAACGAGTCCCCAGTGCCGCACCCAACCGAGCCCTCGAACGAGCGAAGGGGTCAGCGGCCGCGTGAGTTCATGTGCCGCTTCATCGCCGTGCGGGCGAGCTGCTGCAGCGGCGGCTCGCCGTCGGTGCGGCTGCACCTGCTCTGGCACGACCGGCGCTACCTGCTCCGCGACACCGACCGGGTGCTGGCCGCGCTTGCCGCGACCCGGGAACGGGGGCCGTGCCGGTGGCCCCGGCGCTGCTGCACGCCGTGCCGGCCGGCGCCGACCGGGCCCCGCCCTCGGTACCCGGCCTCGGTGCGATCTCCGACCGGGTCGCCGGCGCCACCGTCGGCGACGTCTACCTCGTCCGGAACTCCGGCGGCGGCCGGCAGTACGCGGTGGCCGAGCGGGACGGCTGGCCGGAGACACCGAACTCCCGGCCGCCCTGCTGCTCGCCGGCACCGGCCAGGGCGCCCCGAAGCCGATCACCCTCGGCCGCTTCGCCGCCCTGCCCAAGCTCCGCGACCGGGTGCCCGTCGGGCCCACCGCCCCGCCGGCGGTGCCGCCCCGGCTGGCCGCCATGGACGGCGGGGCGCTCTGCGCCCCGGTCGGCGACGACACCGGCGTACGCGACGTGCGGGTGGGCGCCACCCCGCCGGACCTCTCGGCCGCCCCGGGTACGCCGACCGGGCGAAGGGCCTTGGCGACCACCTGGTGGTCGAACCGGGGCGCGGCGCGGTGGTCGAGTCCGTCGCCGCGTCCGGCGCCGCTACGCCGGCGTCCGCCCGCCAGCCTGGTCAGCCTGGTGCCGGCCGGCGGCCCGCTCGACCCGGCCGCGGCCCCGGCCTGATGATCAGCCCGATCGGCCGGCGCCGGTGTCGGGCGAGGTGCCGCCCCGGCGGTGGCCCGCCCACAGCGCCAGCCCGGCGTAGGGCAGCAGGAAGGTGAACCCTAGCCCGACGGGGCTGTCGAACGGCCAGTGCTGCCGCCGGTCCGCCGGCCCCAGCAACACGCACGCGACCACCACGGCCCAGACCGCCGGCATCGCGAACAGCCCTGGTGCGGGCAGCCGCAGGATCCGCGCGGCCAGTGGGCCGACGACGGCCATCAGGACCGGCACGGACAGGATGGCGAGGATCACGGGCCCGAGGTCGGGCAGGCACGGCGCATCCTCGGCGCAGGATGCCGGCTCCCGCTCGGCGAGCTTGGCGAGAGCCAGGGCTGCCGCCACCGCGACACCGAGCGTCACCAGTCCGACCAGCAGCCCAGCCGCAACCAGGCGGAGGGCCTTTCGCGGGCGGACAAGGCGGGCCGGAGCGGCCGGGGCAACCGGGTCGTCAGACATCCCGGCAGCATAGGGGCAAATGGATCAGCCGGCGGGGCGGCGAAGGACGCTGACCGCGAAGTCGGCGTCCTCCTGCCACCGACGCAGGTCCCAGGTGGCGAAGCGGTGCTCCAGCCGGAGCCCGGACGCCACCGCGTCGTCGTCGAAGTCGGCGAGCGGATAGCCGCGGTCGGTGCCGAAGCCGACCACCACGAGCCCGTCCGGGTGGACGTGGGCCGCGATCCGGCTCAGCACTGCCCGCTCGGTGCCGGGCGCGACGAACGTCATCACGTTGCCCGCACACAGGGCGGCGTCGAACGGCTCCGGCTCGCCCTGCTCGGCCAGGTCCAGTTCGGCGAGGTCGCCGACCAGCCAGCGCGGCCCGGGGTAGTCAGCCTGGGCCGCCTCGATCAGCGCCGGGTCGGCGTCCACCCCGACGACGCGGTGGCCGCGGGCGGCGAGTGCGGCGCCGACCCGGCCGGTGCCGCTGCCGGCGTCCAGGATGCGGGCGTGCGGCGGGACCAGCGCGTCCAGCAGCCGCGCCTCACCGGCCAGATCCGCCCCTTCGGCCGCGAGCCGGCGGAACCGGTCGATGTACCACTGCGAGTGTCCGGGCTGGGTGTCGGTCACCCAGCGGGTCGGCTTGCCCATGCCGCCACGGTAACTGATCTCGTGAGCGGCCCCGGCAGGGCACAGATTCACCGAGAGAGTGGCCACTATCGCCCGGCTGGCCAGCGCTTTCCGGGAACAGGCCGAGAATCGGATGATCCGGGCGGGACGGGCGGTGCCGCCAGGCGCGGGGGTGAGATCCGGGCGCCCGGCGGCGGGACGGTCAGCCCTTCTCGGCGCCGCTGGTGAGCCCCTCGGTGAGCAGCCGCTCGCTGGCGAAGAAGAGCACCACGATGGGCAGGGTGAGGATCACCGACCCGGCCATCAGCACGGTCTTCGGGACCTCGACCCCGTCGGAGAGCAGCGACAGGCCCAGCGACACGGTCCACCGGTTCGGCCGGTCGACGAGGAAGAGCAGCGCGAACAGGAACTCGTTCCAGGCGATCATGAAGTCGTACAGGGCGACCGCCATGACCGACGGCGCGGACAGGGGGAGACTGACCCGGCGGATGACGCCGAGCCGACCGGCCCCGTCGATCGCGGCGGACTCCTCCAGGCTGACCGGGATGGTCTCGAAATAGTTTTTGAGCATGTAGACCGAGACCGGCAGCGTCTGGGAGAGGTAGACCAGCACCAGCCCCACCAGCGACCCGCGCAGCCCGGCCCGGGTGAAGACCACGAACAGCGGGATCGCGATGACGATCGACGGGAACAGGTACACCGCGAGGAAGAGCGCGTGGACCTGCCGCCGGCCGAAGAACCGCAGCCGGGACACGGCGTACGCGCCGGGGATGGCGACCAGCAGGGTGAGCGCCGTGGCGGCCAGCGCGACGAGGCCGCTGTTGCGGATGAACGCGAGGAAGCCCTGCCCGCCGTCCTCGGTGGCCTTGAGCACCTCGACGTACGTGGCGACGGTCAGCTCGCCGGCCGGCACCAGCAGCGAACCCGGGTCGAGCAGCAGCCGCTCGATGGGGCGTACCGAGAGCACCAGCATGTACCAGAACGGCAGCAGGGTGACCAGCAGGAAGCCGGCGATCACCAGCCGGCGCAGCCAGCGCAGGCTGACCGTCTCGATCCGGTCCCGGTCCATCACGCCTCCCCTCGCCGGGCGAAGAAGCGCAGGTAGATCGCGACGAAGACGATCAGCACCACGGCCAGCACGATCGCCTGCGCCGCCGCGGCGCCGATGTCGGTACGCGCGGTGAGGAACTGGTAGACCCGGACGCTGACCACCTCGGTGCCGGCCGAGCCGCCGGTGAGCAGGTAGACGTCGTCGAACTTGTTGAACGTCATGATGAACCGCAGCACCCCCAGCAGCGCGATCACCGGCAACAGCTGTGGCAGCAGGATGTGCCGGAACCGCTGGGTCGGGGTGGCCCCGTCGACCCGGGCCGCCTCCTCTAGCTCACCGGGTACGGCCTGCAGCCGGGCCAGCAGGAACAGGAAGGCGAACGGGAAGTAGCGCCACGCCTCGAACGCGATGACCGTCCAGAGCGCGGTGGAGTCCTGGGAGAGGAACGGGATCGGCGTGTCCCAGCCGAGGAACCGCCGTCCCCAGTCGTTGACGATGCCGAGCTGTGGGTCGAGCATCACCTGCCAGACGAAGGTCATCGCGACCACCGGCGCCACGTACGGCAGCAGCATGGACGCCCGGACCACGGTGCGGCCCCGGAACGGGCGGCGGACCACCAGCGCCGCGACGAGCCCGACCAGGATCGACCCGGCGGTGCCGCCGACGCTGTAGACCAGCGTGGTCCAGAGCGTCCCGGCGAAGCCGGGGGTGTGCAGCACCCGGTCGAAGTTGTCCAGCGTCAGCTCGCCGAACAGGCCGGTCTTGCGCAGGGTGGCCAGGCGTACCCGCTGGAAGGCCAGGACGATCGTCCAGACGATGGGGATGCCGATCACCGCCACCACGACGAGCAGCGTCGGGGTGACCAGCGCGAGCCCGGCGCGGGACTCGCGGCGGCGCAGGGTGAGCGGGCGTCGGCCGGGGCGGGGCCGCTCCCGGGTGGGGGAGCGGCCGGCCTCCGGTGCGGTGGTGGTCAATTGACGCCCGCCTTGATCGCCTCGACGTCCTTCTTCGCCCGCCTGGCGGCACCGGCCGGGTCGGACTTCCCGGCGACCACGTCGGCGAGGGCCTTCGGCACGGGCAGTTCACCGAGGATCGCCCCGACCAGCTTGCCCTGGCCCTGGGTGAGCCCCCAGCGCTCGAAGGTGTCCGGGCTGCGGCGCAGGGTGGCCAGCACGTCCTCGCCGTACACCTGCGCCAGTGGCTTCTTGGTGTCCACGCCGGCCTGGCTGGTGTTCCAGGCGGTGAGGAACTTCTCCTTGTCGTCGCCGGTGCCCTTGCGGACGGGGAAGCGGCCCTCGGGGGACATCCCGAACCAGCGCGGGTAGCCGTCGGAGAGCATGTACTCCACGAAGGACTTCGCGGGGTCGGCCGCGCCGTCGAGCACGGCCCACGAGCTGATCTCGCCGTACTGGGCCGGCTCCGTGCCGTTCGGGCCCTTGATCGCGGTGACGAAGCCGCTGTTCTTCGCCAGGAACGCCGGGTCCCGCTGGCACTGCGGGCAGGTCGGCTTGGCGTCGTTGCGCAGCCCGGCCAGCTCGTCGAGGATGAACGGCGACCAGATCAGCATGGCCGCCTTGCCGGCGAAGTAGGTGGCCCGGGTGGTGTCCACGTCCTGCGCGCCCTTGACCGAGTGGTCGCGCATCAGCTCGCCGTAGAAGCGGAACGCCTCGACGCACTCCGGGGAGTCCAGCTGCACCGCGCCCGAGTCGTCGATGAGCTGGCAGTTGTTGGCCAGCGCCAGGTGCTCGAAGGTCTGCTGGGTGAACACGTCACCGGGGGCGGTGGCCGCGGTGATGCCGGCGACGCCGCCGGTGTTCAGCTTCGCCGCCGCGGCGGCGATCTTCTCGTACGTGTCGGGGGCGGGCAGGCCAGCGGCGGCGAACAGGTCCTTGCGGTAGATCAGCAGCTGCCCCCACCCGTCGCTGGGGACGGCGAGCTGTGTGCCGTCCTCGGCGGTCAGCTCCAGTGCGCGCGGCGAGAAGGTGTCCCGACCCAGCTTGTCGACGATCGCCGCGTTGGCGTCCAGGTGCAGCAGCTCGTTGCCGGCGAGGGTCCGGACGCCGGCCAGCGGGAGCGACCCGACCACGTCGGGCAGCTCGCCGGCGGCGGCGCTGGAGGCGATGAGGGAGGGGAACTGGTCCTCGTTGACGGTGACCAGGTCCACCTTGACCCCGGTCTTCGCGGTGTAGTCGGCGATGATCGCCTTGGTCGCGTTGACCCGGTCGGCGACGTCCTCCAGACTCCACACGGTCAGCCGGGAACTGTCGTCTTTCTGCTGGTCGTCGCTGCAGGCCAGCAGCCCGGTTCCGGCAAGTGCCAGGATCAGACTGGTGGCCAGCAGCCGCCTCGAGGGTGATGGCATCGGTGGCACTCCTCTCGAAAGAGCACAGCGTGCCTTCAATACCCATCGATTGATCAATCGAACCACATATGCCGATTTTTTCGGTTAGAATCGGGGCCGGCACTTCCCTCGGAGCGACGCCATGGCCAACTGGGTTGTCTCTCTGGCCGGGCCCCGACGCGTCAGCCTGGAGCCCTGCCCCCCGGACCCGCTCGGCGCCGGCCAGGTCCGCGTCCGCACCCGCTACTCCGGCATCTCCGCCGGCACCGAGCTGACCCTCTACCGGGGCAGCAACCCCCGGCTCAGCAAGGACTGGGACGACGCCACCCGCATGTTCGTGCCTCGGCAGGCCGCGCCGGCGTACCCGGTGGTCGGCTTCGGCTACGAGGAGGTCGGCGAGGTGGTCGAGGTGGCCCCGGACGTCGCCGACCGCCGGCCCGGCCAGCTCGTCTGGGGCATCTGGGGGCACCGGGCCGAGGCGGTGGTGGCGGCCGCCACGGTCACCCCGCTCGCCCCCGGCCTCGACCCGCTCGCCGCGGTCTTCGCCCGCCCGGGCGCCATCGCGCTGACCGCCGTGCTCGCGGGCGACCTGCACCTCGGCGACTGGGTCGGGGTCTTCGGGCAGGGGGTGATCGGGCTGCTCGGCACCCGGCTCGCCGTCCTGTCCGGGGCCCGGGTCGTCGCGGTCGACCGGGTGCCGGCCCGGCTGGCGCACGCCACCGCGTTCGGCGCCCGCCGGGTGGTCGACGTCGCCGTCGACTCGGCCGCCGCCGTGCTGCACGCGGCCACCGACGGCCGCGGCGCGGACGTCTGCCTGGAGCTGTCCGGGTCGTACCCGGCGCTGCACGAGGCCATCCGCGCCACCACCCACGCCGGCCGCGTCGTGGCCGCCGGCTTCTACCAGGGGTACGCCCACGGGCTGGGGCTCGGCGAGGAGTTCCACCACAACCGGATCCAGTTGGTGGCGGCCCAGGTCTCCGGGCCCACCCCGGCGCCCGGCACGGCCGGCCGGTGGACCGGGCCCAGGATCGCCCGCACCTTCATGGATCTGGTGGCCGAGGGCAGCGTCGACCCGCTGCCGCTGGTGAGCCACGTCGTCGACGCGGGCGCGGTGGCCGACGCGCTGGCGTTGCTCGACCGCGGTGACGATGCCGTCCTCCAAGTCGTGCTGAGGTTCTGATGGCAATTCGACTCGCCTGCCAGGAGCAGCTGCTCCCCGGCGCCAGCCTGTCCGACAAGTACGCCCTCGCCGTCTCGCTCGGCTACCAGGGCATCGAGCTGCGCGGCCGCGGCGAGCTGGCATTCGCCCGGCGGCTGCCCGAGCTGCGCCGGGCCCGCGCCGACGGCGTGGTGCTGCCCACCGTCTGCGTCGAGATGGACCACTTCATCGGTGACTTCGACCCGGAGCGGGCCGGGGACGCGGTGCGCAACCTCCGCTCCCAGCTCTCGGTGATCGCCGAGATCGGCGGGATCGGCGCGATGACCCCCGCCGCCTGGGGGATGTTCTCCCGCCGGCTGCCGCCGTTCGAGCCGCCCCGCTCGCCCGACGGCGACCGGCAGGTGCTCGTCGACGCCCTGGGCGAGCTGGGCGAGCACGCCCGCGCCGAGGGGGTCACCCTCTTCCTGGAACCCCTCAACCGGTACGAGGACCACATGGTCAACCGCCTCGACGAGGCGGTCGCCCTGTGCCGGGCGGTCGGCCTGCCCTCGGTGCGCGTGGTCGCCGACACCTTCCACATGAACATCGAGGAGGACGACGTGCCCGCGGCGCTGCGCGCGGCCGCGCCATACCTGGGGCACGTGCAGGTCAGCGACTCCAACCGGTACCAGCCCGGCGCCGGCCACCTGGACTGGCCGGCGCTGCTGCGTACCCTCGACGACCTCGGCTACGCCGGCTGGCTGGCCGTCGAGTGCCGGCTGCGCGGCGAGCCCGTCGCCGCCCTGCGCCAGGCGGCCGCCGTGCTCGCCCGGGCCCGCCCCCGGCAGGCCGCCGCATGAGCGAGCGCAGTGAGCGAATCATCGGGCGCAGTGCCGGGGAGTCTCATGGGGCTGCCGAGCGGAGCGAGGTGGCCGCATGAGTGCCGGAACACCTGCTGAGTTGCGCGTGGGGGATCCGTCGGCTCGGGTGTCCGGTGCGGAACGTGCCGCCGCGCTGCGCCGGCTGGCGATCACCACCCTCGACGCCAACTGGGAACACGACCACACGGTGCCGTCGCGCACCCTCTATCCGCACCAGTGGAGCTGGGACTCGGCGTTCATCGCGGTCGGGCTGGCCCACTTCCGCCCGGACCGGGCCTGGCGGGAGCTGCGCACCCTTCTCGCCGCGCAGTGGGCCGACGGGCGGGTGCCGCACATCGTCTTCAACCCCGCGCTGCGGGCCGGCTCGTACTTCCCCGGACCGGAGTTCTGGGACTCGACCCGCGCCGACGGCGCCCCCGCCGCGGCCACCTCCGGGATCGTCCAGCCGCCGGTGCACGCCCCCGCCGCCTGGCTGGTGCACCGCCGTGCCCCCTCCGAGGTGTCGGTGCGGGCGCTGCGCGAGCTCTACCCGCGGCTGGTCGCGCAGCAGCGCTACCTGACCGGGCGGCGCGACGTCGGCGGCGCCGGGCTGGCCGCCGTGGTCCACCCGTGGGAGTCCGGGCTGGACAACAGCCCCGCCTGGGACGCCCCGCTGGCCGCGGTGCCCGCCGACGCCGACATCATGCGGGCGTACCGCCGGCACGACACCGCGCACGCCGACGCGGCGCACCGCCCCACGGACCTGGACTACGCGCGCTACGTGGCGCTCGTCGACGCCTACCGGGCGGGCCGCTACCGGGACGACGGGCTGCTCGGCCGGCACCCGTTCCTGGTGGAGTGCCCGCTGGTCAACGCGGCGCTCGGGCTGGCCGAGCACGCGCTGGCCCGGATCGCCACCGTGGTCGGCGCCGACCCGGGGCCGCACCGGGAACGGGCGGCCCGGATCACCGAGGCCCTGGTCGACCGGCTGTACGACCCGGCCACCGGCACCTTCCATCCCCGGGACGTACGCGCCGACCGGCTGATCCCGGCCCGCACGGTGCTCGGGCTGATGCCGCTCGTCCTGCCCGACCTGCCGGCCCGCCAGGTACAGGCCGTGCTCGCCGAGGCGGGCTCACCCCGGTTCGGCCTCGCCGCCCGGATGGACCGCCCGCTGCCCACCTACGACCGCACCGCGCCGGACTTCGAGCCGCTGCGCTACTGGCGCGGCCCGAGCTGGCTGAACACCAGCTGGCTGCTGTGGCGCGGGCTGCTCACCCACCACCGCCCCGACCTGGCCGCCGGGCTGCGCGAGTCCATGCTGGCGCTGGTCGCCCGCAGCGGCTGCCACGAGTACTTCCACCCGGACACCGGGGCGGGGCTGGGCTCGCCGGCGTTCAGCTGGACCGCCGCCCTGCTGCTGGACACCCTCGCCGAGGGATGAGCTGCCCCGCTGGTATCCGGCGGCTCATGGCGGACGGACGGGTCCGGGCCATGCGCCCCGAGGACGCCGACCGGGTGCTGGCCGGCGTGAACGACGGTGTACCCGCCGAGCCGCACCCGCCGCCTCATCCGGCCGGCACGGCCTCCGGCGATCGTGACGCCGGCCCGGCTGGGTCCTCCGTCGCCTCGCGCGGTGGCGGTGGCGCGGCCTCCTCGTCCTGGGGCGGCTGCGCCGTCAGCAGCTCGGCCGGCACCGGCTCGACCTCCACCCGGCAGTCGTGGAAGGTCGGCGCGCCGCCCAGGTCGGCGTCGCGGACCGCGGTGACCGCGTTGACGGTGGCCCGTCCCGGGCTCAGCCGCGCCCAGTACGCCTTGTAGGTGAACGCCAGCCCGGGCCGGGTCGCGTCGTCCACGGCGACCGCTGCCAGGAACGCCCCCCGGTCGTTGTGCACCCGCACCGCGTCCCCATCGGCGAGGCCGCGCGCCGCCGCGTCGTGGGGGTGCAGGTGCACCCGGGGCGGCCCGGTCCGCCGGGCGTGCCAGGGCAGCGAGGCGAAGGTGGAGTTCATCAGGTACCGGCCGGCCGGGGCGATGAGCACCAGCGGGAACCGGCGGGCCAGCGCCGGGTCGGCGGCCTCGATCGGCGGGGTGTAGCCGACGACCGGATCCACCCCGTGCCGGGCCAGCGCCGGGTCGTGCAGCCGGGCCCGCCCGTCCGGGGTGGGGAAGCCGCCGTCGGCGTACGGGGCGGACCCGACCGCCACCCCGCTGGTCCGGGCGTACGTCCGCGCGCGCAGCTCCTCGAAGCTGACCGGCGTGCCGCGCAGGAGTTGCCGGGCCAGGTCCTCGTCGCTGTCCCGCAGCCGGGGATGGTCGATCCCGAGCGCGGCGGCGATCCGGCGGAAGATCTCGGTGTTCGGCAGCGCCTCGCCGGGCGCCCGGGTCACCGGCAGGTTGAGCGTCGTGTAGTGGTGCCCGTAGGAGGAGTGCAGGTCGAGGTGCTCGGGCTGCATGGTGGCCGGCAGCACCACGTCGGCGAAGTCGCAGGTGTCCGTCCAGCGTTGCTCCAGCACGACGGTGCACAGGTCGGCGCGGCGCAGGCCGGCGAGCAGCCGGGTCTGGTCGGGGGCGGTGGCGGCCGGGTTGGCGTTGAACACCACCAGGGACGTCACCGGCGGGTCGGCCTCGCCGGTGAGCACGGCGGCGAGCCGGCTCATGTTCACCGACCTGGCCCGCGGGGCGGGCATGTCCGGCGGCCGGATCACCGGTCCCTCGTCGATCGGGTGGTGTCCGCTGGTCGAGACGAGCGCGCCCCCGCCCGGGTACCGGAAGTCGCCGGTGACCAGGGGCAGCGCGCAGATCGCCCGGATCGCCTGGCCCGCGCCGTGGTGCCGTTGCAGGCCCAGCCCGACCCGGACGGCGGTCGGCCGGGTGGTGGCGATCCGCTCGCCGAGGCGGCGTACCACCTCGACCGGCAGGCCGCACTCGGCGGCCGCCCGCTCCACCGGCCACTCGCCGAGCCGGGCCGAAAGCTCCGGCCAGCCGACGGTGTGCGCCGCCAGCCACTGCTGATCCGCCGCGCCGGCGTCGAGGACGTGCCGCATCAGCCCCAACGCCAGGGCCGCGTCGGTGCCGGGCAACGGCGCGACGTGCTCGTCGCTGCGTGCCGCGGTTTCGGTGCGCAGCGGGTCGACGGTCACCAGGTGGGCGCCGCGCTCCCGGGCCTGCTGCACGAACGGCCACAGGTGCAGGTTGGTGGCGAGCGGGTTGGCGCCCCAGAGCACGATCAGCCGGGCGTCCACGATGGATTCCGGCTCGAAGCCGACCGAGCCGCCGTAGATCGAGCCCTGCGCGGCCCGCGCGGCGCCGGTGCAGATGGTGGTGTCCAGCCGCGACGCGCCCAGGTACGCGAAGAGCCGGGGACCCATCGTCCAGCCCTGCACATGGCCCATGGTGCCGGCGAAGTAGTAGGGCAGGACCGATTCCGGGCCGTCCCGGTCGATGCTGGCGCGCAGCCCGGCGGCCACCCGCTCGACCGCCTCGTCCCAGCTCGCCGGGCGGTAGGCGACCCGCCCGACGCCCTTCGGCCCGGTCCGGACGTACGGGGTGGTCAGCCGGTCGGGCCCGTTGACCGCGTCGAGGTAGCGGTTGACCTTGCCGCAGAGCGCGCCCCGGGTGAACGGGTGGTCGCGGTCGCCGCGCAGCGCGACGGCCCGGCCGTCCTCGACGGTGAGCTGCCAGACGCAGGTGTCCGGGCAGTCCAGCGGGCAGGCGCCGGGGTGGATGGTGCGGGCCATGCGGGCAGCCTACAGAGCAGGTCCGATAACCTCGTGCGGCAGCCGAGCCGGGAGAGTGCCGTGCGTGAGATCGACAAGGTGGCCTGGATCCGGATCGAGGACGGCCGGGTGCTCTGCGCCCGGTCCCGGGGCAAGGACGTCTGGTACCTGCCGGGCGGGAAGCGGGAGCCGGGCGAGACCGACCTGGCGACCCTGGCCCGGGAGATCGCCGAGGAACTGGGTGTCGCGATCGTGCCGGAGTCGGCCGTGCCGGCCGGCACGTTCACCGCGCAGGCGCACGGGCGCGCCGCCGGGACGCTGGTGCGGATGACCTGTTACGCCGCCGACTACCGGGGCACGCTGCGGCCGGCGAGCGAGATCGAGGAGCTGGCCTGGCTCGGCTACGCCGACCGGCACCAGGTCTCCCCGGCCAACCAGCTCGTCTTCGAGCACCTGCGGTCGACCGGCGCGTTGCGCTGACCCCTGGGCCGGGCGGTCATCGGGGCGAACGTCCGCCGTTTGTCCCGCCGGGTCGCGGGTACCCACCGGCGGCTCCAGGTCGTCGCCGGTCGTCAGCCGGTTGAACTGGGGTCGTCGGCAACCCGGCGGCGGGCCGGCGACGACAGGAGGGCGGCGTGCGGTTTCCCCGATTCGTCGAGGCGGTGTCCCGCCGCGCCGAGCTGCCCACCGAGCAGGCGGCCACGATCTCCCGGGCGGTGCTGCAGACCCTCGCCGAGCGGGTGACCGGCAACGAGTCGGCGGAGTTGGCCGCGCAACTGCCGGACGAGCTGGGCAGTTATCTCTCCGCGCCGGTCGGGCCCGCCGGGGGCGGGGGAGCGGTCGCCTTCGTGCAGCGGGTGGCCGAGCGGGCCGAGGTGGACCCCGCGGTCGCCGAGGTGGGCACCCGGGCGGTGCTCATCACGTTGCGCGAGGCGGTGACGGTCGGCGAGTTCCAGGATCTGCTGGCGCAGCTGCCGAGGGGGTTCGACGCCATGGTGGACCCGATCCCGCGTCCGCCGTACGATATGTGAGGACGCTCCCCGGTAGACCGGGTTGAGCTCCGCAAGTGCACCGCTTGACCGAAGATTCCACGGTTCGGAAGTACTTTCACCGGAAAATAACTTGCGAGTAGCTCTCTACGCTGAAAATCGTCTTCGCGCTAGAGGGATGATCGGACGAATTCCGCCGTCCGAGGTTCCAGCCCCCCGTCCACCCTTCGGCTCGACCTCCATCGATCCCCTTCCCATCGAGAGATTGAGTTTTATTCTGCATCCATTGTGAAGTCCTGGGGGGGATCATGATCACAAGCGTGGATCGCTGCGCGCCTGCCATCCGTGGGGAAACGTCAAACCCCTGACATGGCAAATTCTATGATCATCAATCGCTTCGGCGAGGTCGCGGCGCGGCACGGTGATCGTCCGGCCCTGCTCGGCGAGACCCACGAGGTCAGCTACGCCGAGCTGGCCGGCGCTGCCGGGGGCCACGCCGCCGCGCTCGCCGCCGCCGGCGTCCGACCCGGCGACCGGGTCGCCCTGCTCACCGCGCACGGCGTGCCGACCATCGCCGCGCTCCTCGGCGCCCTCGCGGCCGGATGCGCGTACGTGCCGCTGGACCCGGGGTTCCCGGTCGAGCGACTGCGCCACATGCTCGCCGCCGCCGGGGTCGACGCGATCGCCTGCGCCGCCGAGCACCGGGAGTTGGCCGGCGGGCTCGCCGACGGCCGGACTGTGGTGCCGCTGGACGACGTGCCGCCCGCCCCGCTGCGACCGGTCCCGGTCGACCCGGACACGCTCGCGTACGTGCTGTTCACCTCCGGCTCCACCGGGGTGCCCAAGGCGGTCGGGCAGACCCACCGCAACCTGGCGCACGTCGTCGACAACCAGATCGCCGCGCTGGCCATCGGCCCGACCGACCGGCTCAGCCTGCTCGCCTCGTTCAGCTTCGACGCCGCCATCCCGGACCTGTACCCGGCACTGCTCACCGGCGCCGCCGTGGTCCCGGTCGACCTGCGCCGGCAGGGGCTCGCGTACGCGGTCGAGCAGCTCGACCGGCACCGGGCGACCGTGCTGCACTGCACGCCCACGGTCTACCGGTTCCTGCTCGACACCCTCGGCGACCGGCGGCTCGACGCGGTCCGGGTGGTCCTGCTCGGCGGCGAGCAGGCCACGTACGCCGACGCGGCCCGCGGCCGGGACCGGTTCGCGCCCGACTGCGAGCTGGTCAACGGCTACGGCGCCACCGAGATGACCTTCGTCGCCCGGTACGCGCTGCGACTGTCCGAGGTGGACCCCGGTGCCACCGGTCCACTGCCGATCGGCGGCGCGTTCCCCGGCTACCAGGTGGATCTCGCCCCCGACACCGGCGAGATCGTGGTGCGCAGCCGGCACCTCGCCCCCGGTTACCTCAACCAGGACAGTGACCGCTTCACGCTGGACGCCGACGGGGTGCGCGGGTACCGGACCGGCGACCTTGGTCGGCGGCTGCCCGGCGGCGAGCTGGTCTGCCTCGGCCGGCTCGACCGGCAGGTCAAGGTACGCGGGCACCGGGTCGAGCTGACCGAGATCGAGGCGGTGCTCGCCGCCCAGCCCGGCGTGGCCGGCGTACGGGCGATCGCCCGCGACGGCGAACTGCTGGCGTACGCCCGACCGGCCGACGGGACCCGGCCGGACGCGACGCAGCTGCGGGCCGCCCTCGCCGCGGCGCTGCCCCCGTACGCGCTGCCCCGCGCGGTGGTGGTGCTCGACGAGTTCCCGCTGACCGTGACCGGCAAGGTGGACGAGCGGGCCCTGCCCGACCCGGCCCGCGAGGTGCCCGCCGACGCCGCCCCCACCACCGACACCGAACAGATCGTGCACGACATCTGGTGCGCGGTGCTCGGCCGGGACGCGGTCGCCCGGACCGACAGCTTCTTCGACGTGGGCGGGCAGTCCCTGCTCCTCGGCCAGGTGCAGCAGCGGCTGGCCGAGCACTTCGGGGTGCGGCTGCCGCTGCTGCGCCTGTTCGACCACCCCACGGTGGCCGCCCAGGCGGCGCTGCTCGACGCCCCACCCGAGGCGGTGCGCGCGCCGGTGCTGCCCGTGCCGGCCGCCCCGGCCGCCGCGGCCCGCGAGTACACCGGCGACGAGATCGCCGTGGTCGGGCTCGCCGGCCGGTTCCCCGGCGCCCCCGACGTGGCCACCTTCTGGTGGAACCTGTGCACCGGCGTCGACTCCGTCCACGACCACACCGACGAGGAGTTGGCCGCGCTCGGCATCGGGCCGGGGCTGCGCAACGACCCGCGGCACGTACGGGCGGTCGGCCGGCTCGACGGGGTGGCCGACTTCGACGCCGACTTCTTCTCCTTCGGCGCCGACGAGGCCGCCCGGACCGACCCGCAGCACCGCCTCTTCCTGGAGACCGCCTGGGAGGCGCTGGAGGACGCCGGGCACGATCCGGCGCGGTTCCCCGGCCTGATCGGCGTCTACTCGGCCGCCTCCGCCAACCGGTACTTCCTCTTCCACCTGCTCGACAACCCCGCGGTGGCCGGCGACGTGGACCCGGACGACTGGGAGGCCCGGCTGATCGGCCGGCAGTTCACCGACCACCTGCCCGGGCAGGTCGCGTACCGGCTCGGGCTGACCGGGCCCGCCCTCGCCGCGCAGAGCGCCTGCTCCAGCTCGCTGGTTGCGGTCTGCCTCGCCGCACAGAGCCTCGCCGACTACCAGTGCGACATCGCCCTCGCCGGCGGCGTCACCGTCACCTGGCCCCGGCACCGGCACACCCCGGGCGGGCTGGCCTCGCCGGACGGCCGGTGCCGCGCCTTCGACGAGGGTGCCAACGGGTCCGGCTTCGGCTCCGGGGTGGGGGTGGTCGCGCTGCGCCGGCTCGCCGACGCGCAGGCCGACGGCGACCGGATCTACGCCGTCCTGCCCGGCTGGGCGATCACCAACGACGGCGCGGAGCGGGCCGGCTTCGCCGTCCCCGGCCCGGCCGGGCAGGCCGCCGCCGTCGCCAACGCGCTCGCCACCGCCGAGGTCGCCCCCGGCGAGGTCCGCTTCGTCGAGGGCCACGGCAGCGGCACGCCCCTCGGCGACGCCATCGAGGTCGCCGCGCTGCACGAGGTGTACGCCGGCGCCGCGCCCGCCGACTCCTGCGCGCTGGGCTCGGTGAAGACCAACATCGGCCACCTGGACGCCGCCGCCGGCATCGCCGGGCTGATCAAGGCGGTGCTCGCCGTGCGGCATGGCGTGATCCCGCCGAACCTGCACTTCACCCGCCCGCATCCGGAGATCGACCTGGCCGCCGGCCCGTTCTACGTGCCCACCAAGGCGCGGGACTGGCCGCAGGGCCCGCGCCGGGTGGCCGGGGTCAGCGCCTTCGGGCTCGGCGGCACCAACGCGCACGTGGTGGTGGAGCAGCCCCCGCCGGACGAGCCGCTCGACGCCCCGGGCGACGGCCCCTGGCTGCTGCCAGTGTCCGCGCGTACCCCGGCGGCGCTGCGGGCCGCGCTGACCCGGCTGCGGGCCCACCTGGCCGGCGCCGCCCCGGCGCTGCCCGAGGTCGCCGCCACCCTGGCGCTCGGCCGGCGGGCGTTCGCCCACCGGGCCGCCGTGGTCGCCGCCGACCTGCCGGGCGCGCTCGCCGCGCTGGACGTGCTGCTCGACACCGAGGCCCGGATCGCCGGCGACGGTGGCCCGCTGCGCGAGCTGGCGGCCGACTGGGTCGCCGGGCGGGACGTCGACTGGGACGCCCTGCATCCCGAGGGCACGGTCCGGCGTACCGGGCTGCCCACCTATCCGTTCCAGCGCCAGCGGTACTGGATCGACCCCGTGCAGAAAGGTCCGCGGTGAACTGGTTCGTCTCCGCCGGAAGCCGACCCCAGGCGCCGGTGCGGTTGTTCTGCCTGCCCTACGCCGGTGCCGGCGCCAGCGCGTTCCGGCGGTGGCAGGAGGGGATCGGCCCGGACGTCGAGGTGCTGCCGGTGCAACTGCCCGGCCGGGAGAACCGGATCAGCGAGGATCCGCGCTTCGACATCGCCGACGTGGCCGCCGCCATCGCGTCCCGGGCCGACCGCCCGTACGCCATCTACGGCCACTCGATGGGCGGCCGGGTCGGCTTCGAGGTGGTCCGGGAGCTGCGCCGGTCCGGCGGGCCGCTGCCGCTGCGTCTGTACGTCGGTGGCGCCCGGGCCCCGCACGTCGACGCGCCCAGCCTCTTCGACGGGCTGTCCCGGGTGGACGACGAGGAGCTGCTGCGCCGCCTCGGCGAGGGCGGTGGCCTCCCCGCCGAACTGCTGGACCATCCCGAGCTGGTGGAGCTGCTGCTGCCGCTGCTGCGGGCCGACTTCGGCCGGGTGGACAGCTACCGGTACGTGCCCGGCGAGCCGCTGCCGGTGCCGATCGTCGCGTTCAGCGGCGCCCACGACCGGGCGGTCACCCGCGAGCACAGTGCCGCCTGGGCGGAGCACACCGCCGCCGGGTTCACCCTGAAGGAGATCGACGGCGGGCACTTCTTCCTGCACGACCAGCTCCCCGAGGTGCTGGCCGCGATCCGCGCCGACCTGGCCGGCGCACCGACCACCGACATACCGGCAGTCGACGCTGCCCCGGGCGCGCACCGGGTGCCGCTCGGGGACACCGGCTGGTCGGTCTGGCGCGACGCCATCCTGCGTACCACCGGCTTCCCGGCCACCGGCCTCGACCTGTTCTCCGCCCCCCGGGCCGTCGCGGCGGCGGACGAGCTGCTCGCCACCGGGTCCGGCGAGGACCGCTACGACAAGGAGTTCGACGAGGCCGTCCGCGCCGCCGCCCACCGGCTCAGCGAACTGGCCGCCGACCCGCTGCTGCGCGAGGCGGTGACCTGGCAGAACCGGGGCGCGCTGGTGGCACTGGACGGGCTGGTCCGCGGCGGCGGCGACGCGTCCCGCAACGTGCGGCGCCGGGACCGGGAACGGGCGCTGCTCAAGTACTGGCAGCGCTACTGCGGCAAGAACGAGACGGTCGGCTTCTTCGGGCCCAGCTGCTGGGTCACCCTCGACCCGGAGCAGCCGGAGACCGTGCGGGTACGCCCCGGCGCGCAGCTCACCGGCCGCCGCTGGGTGTGGTTCGAATCCTGGGCGCTGGCCGCGTACGCCGACCGGATCGGCGCGGACCTGTCGGTGCGCCGCTGGTGGCCCCCGATGCTGCTGCCGCAGCTCGCCGTCCACGACCGGACCGTGCTGCGCCCCGGGCGCCCGCCGCTGCCGCTGTCCCCGGTGGAGGCCGCGCTGCTCGCCGCGGCCGACGGCCACCGGTCCGCCGCCGACCTGGTGGCCGACCCGGCCGTCGGGCTGCGCCGGCCCGAGGACGGGTACGCACTGCTCGACCGCCTGGTGGAACGGGAGCTGATCACCTGGGACGCCGCCCTGCCGGTCAGCCCCGACGCGGAGCAGGTGCTCGCCGACCGGATCGCGGCGATCGGCGAACCGGCCGCCCGCACGGCCGCCCAGGCCGGGTTCGACCGGCTGCGCGCGGCCAGGGACGCCGTGGCCGCCGCGGCCGGGGACCCGGACCGGCTGCGCGCCGCCCTCGACGCCCTCGACGCCACCTTCACCGAGCTGACCGGCGCCGCGGCCAACCGCCGGGCCGGGCAGATGTACGCCGGCCGGACGATCTGCTACGAGGACACCGCCCGCGACCTGGCCGTGGTGTTCGGCGCGCCGCTGCTGGCCGAGCTCGCCGCCCCGCTGGACGTGCTGCTGCGCGCCGCCCGCTGGATGGCCAACGCACTGGCCGAGGCGTACGGGGAGGTGTTCCGGGGGCTCTACGAGGAGCTGCGCGCCGAGGCGGGCGACGGCCCGGTCGCCCTGGCCGACATGTGGTTCCTGGCCCAGGGGATGTTCTGGGGTGGCGGGGAACGGCCGGTGGACGACGTCGCCGCCGACTTCGCCGCCCGCTGGGCCGGGCTGTTCGGCCTGGACACCCTGCCCCCCGGCACCACCGACGTGCGGCTGCGGGTGGCCGACCTGGCCGACCGCGTCGACGAGGTCTTCCCCGGCACCCGGCCGGACTGGTCCAACGCCGTGATGCACAGCCCCGACCTGCAGATCTGCGCCACCGACGCGGAGGCGCTGCGCCGGGGCGAATACTCCGTCGTCCTCGGTGAGCTGCACGCCGCCTGGTCGTCGTTCGACTGCGCGGTCTTCACCCCGTCCCACCCCGACGTCGAGCGGCTGCGCGCGGCGCTGGTCGAGGACCTGGGCCCGCGGCGGATCCGGCTGCTCTTCCCGACCGACTGGCCGCGCCGGACCAGCCGCACCTCGGAGTCGCTGACCGGCCCGACCGACCGGCACCTCGCCTTCCAGGCGGCCCCGGGCGGCGAGCCGGGCCGGGTGCTGCCCACCGTGGACCTCGCCGTCACCGACGTCGACGGGCAGCTCGTCGCCACCGCCTCCGACGGGCAGCGCTGGGCGCTCACCGAGATCTTCGCCGAGCTGCTCAGCGCGCACGCGGTGGACGGGTTCAAGCTGGTCGCCGCCGCCCCGTACACGCCCCGGATCACCCTCGACAACATGGTGGTGGCGCGGCAGACCTGGCGGACCACGGTGGAGGAGAGCGGCCTGGCCACCGCGACCGGCGAGCGGCAGCGGTTCCTCGCCGTCCGGGACTGGCGCCGCCGGCTCGGCCTGCCCGAGCAGGTGTACGTCAAGCTCGGCACCGAGACAAAGCCGTGCTTCGTGGACCTGGGCAGCCCCGCCTTCGCGAACATGTTCTGCGCCATGGTCCGGGCCGCCCGGGTCGACGGCGGCGACGGCGTGTCGCTGGTGGTCAGCGAGATGCTGCCCACGCCGGACCAGGCCTGGGTGCCCGACGCCGCCGGCCACCGCTACTTCAGCGAGCTGCGACTGCACATCGTGGACACGCCCGGGGAGGACGCGTGAGCCACCTGCTGCCGCTCGGGCAGACCGGCTGGTCGGTCTGGCGGGACGTGGTGCTGCGCACCGCCGGCTTCCCCGCGGACGGACTCGACCGGTTCGCCGCGCCCGAGGCGGCCGCCGCCGCCGACACGCTGCTCGCCGGCACGAGCAGCCCCGAACTTTTCCACAAGACGCTGCGCGAGGCGTTCGACGAGTCCTCCGCGGTGGCCTCCGAGCTGGCCGCCGACCCGCTGCTGCGCGAGGCGGTCACCTGGCAGAACCCGGACATGCTGGTCGCCCTCGACGGCCTGCTGCGGACCGACCCGGCGGTGCGCAACAAGCCCCGCCGCAAGCGGGAGATCGCCCTCCTGCGCTACTGGCAGCGGTACTGCGGCAAGGCCGAGACCATCGGGTTCTTCGGGCCGGTCTGCTGGGGGACCGTCGACCCCGAGGAGCCCACGGTCCGGTTGTCGCCCGGCCCGGCGCTGGTCGACCGCCGGAAGGTGGTCTTCGAGGCGTGGGCGCTGATCGCGTACGCCGACCGGCTCGCCGACGATCTGGCGGTGCGCCGCTGGTGGGCCCCGGCGCTGCAACCCCACCTGAGCGTCGAGGGGCGGCAGCTGCGCTGGCCGCTGCACCCGCCGATCGCGCTGACCCCGACCGAGGCCCGGCTGCTCGCCGCCTGCGACGGCCGCACCCCCGCGGTCGAGCTGGCCGAGCGGATGCGCGCCGCCGGCGAGGTGCACGGCGCCGACGACGTCTACCTGCTGCTCGACCGGTGGGTCGACCGCGGCCGGCTCAGCTGGGGCGCGAACCTGCCGGTCAGCCCGGACGCGGAGCGGGTGCTCGCCGAGCGGATCGCGGTCATCGGCGACGACCGGGTGCGGGCCGAGGTGAGGGCGGGCTTCGACCGGCTCCGCGCGGCCCGGGACGAGGTGTCGGCCTCCGCCGGCGACCCGGACCGGCTCGGTGCCGCCCTGGCCGCGCTGAACACCGAGTTCACCGCCGTCACCGGCCGACCCGCCACCCGGCACAGCGGACAGATGTACGCCGGCCGCACCGTCTGCTACGAGGAGACCACCCGGGACCTGGAGTTCAGCATCGGCGCCGACGTCCTGGACACGCTGGCCGCCCCGCTCGCTGTGGTGCTCCAGACGGCCCGGTGGTTCACCGTGGAGGTCGCCGCCCGGTGCGCCGAGCTCTTCGTCGAGCTGCACGACGAGTTGGCCGCCGACGGCCCGGTGCGGCTGGCCGACCTCTGGCTGCTGGCCCAGGGCACGCTGATCGCCCCGGACGGCCCGATCGGCCGGGCCGGCGCGGCGTTCACCGAGCGGTGGACGCAGCTGTTCGGCCTGCGCGACCTGCCCGCCGACCAGGTGGAGCTGCGGCTGCGCGCCGACGACCTGGCCGAGCGGGTCCGGCAGCTGTTTCCCGCGGCGCGGCCCGGCTGGCCGTCGGCCCGGTTGCACAACCCGGACGTTCAGCTCAGCGCGGCCTCCCTCGATGCGGTTGCTCGGGGCGACTTCCTGCTCGTCCTCGGCGAGCTGCACCCGGCCCACATCGCCTACGACAGCGCCGTCTTCGGCCTGTTCCACCCCGACCCGGCGGCGCTGCGGGCCGCCCTTGACGCCGACCTCGGCCCGGCCCGGCTGCGGGTGCTCTGGCCGGAGAGCTTCCCCCGGCGGACCACCCGCACCACGTACGCGCTGACCGGCCCCGAGGACCGCGAACTCGGCATCGACACCGCGCACGGCGCCGACGTCGACCGGCTGGTGCCGGCCACCGCGGTCACCGTGGAGCGCGCCGGTGACCAGTTCACCGCGGTCTTCCCGGACGGCACCCGCTGGCCGCTCATGGAGGTCTTCGCCAGCCTGCTCGACTCGTTGCTGCTGGACGCCTTCAAGCTGCTCGATCCGGCGCCGCACACGCCCCGGATCACCATCGACCGGCTGGTGGTGGCCCGGCGTACCTGGCGCACCACGGCGGGCGCTTGCGGGCTGGCCGGGCACGCCGACGAGGCCGCCCGCTACCTAGCGGTACGCCGGTGGCGGGCGGCCACCGGCCTGCCCGAGCGGGTGTTCGTGAAGGTCGGCACCGAGATCAAGCCCTGCTATGTCGACCTGACCGGCCCGCTGTACGCGCAGTCGCTGTGCGCCATGGTGGACGCCGCCCACCGGATCAGCCCGGACGTGCCCGTGGTGGTCAGCGAGCTGCTGCCGGCCCCGGCCGAGTCCTGGGTGACCGACGCGCAGGGGCGCGGCCACGTCAGCGAACTGCGCCTGCAGATCACCGATCCAGCCACGGGAGACCACCGGTGACCGACATCCTGACCGCCAGCGCCGCGTACGGTGAGGCCCTGCCCTGGCCGGACGCGACCCTCGCCGACCTGATCACCGCGCAGGCGGCCCGCACCCCCGACGCGGTGGCCGTCCGCCAGTGGGACGAGCGGCTCACCTACGCCGAACTCCTCGGCCGGGCCGCCGGGGTGGCCGCCGCGCTGCGCGAGCGGGGCGTCGGCCGGGGCGACCGGGTCGGCGTCTGCGGCACCCGCACCCCCGACCTGGTGGTCACCGTGCTCGGGGTGCTCCTGGCCGGCGGCTGCTACGTGCCCCTGGAGCCGGGCGGCCCGCGCGAGCGGCTGCGCGAGATCGCCCGCGACGCCGGCGTCCGGGTGGTGGCCGGCGACGCCGCGGCCACCGAGTTCGGCGACGAGCCGGGCGTCGAGACGGTCGGGCTGCCCGGCCCCGCCCCGCTCGCGCCCTGCCCCGCGCGCCCGGGCGACCCGGCGTACGTGCTGTTCACCTCCGGGTCGACCGGCCGCCCCAAGGGGGTGCTCACCACCCACCGCAACGTGGTCGAGTTCGTCACCGGGGTCACCGCGCTGACCGGCGCCGACGCCGGCGTACGCAGCCTCGGCATCGCCTCGCTCGGCTTCGACGCGGCCACCATGGACCTGTTCGTGCCGCTGCTGCTCGGCGGCGCGGTGCAGCTGCTCGGCGCCGACGACCGCTCCGACCCGGTCCGGCTGGCCCGGTTCCTCGCCGCGCACGAGGTGACCTGGGGATTCATCACCCCGACCGTGCTCGCCCTGCTCGACCCGGCGGACGTGCCGTCCTGGCGGGTGGTGCTCTGCGGCGGCGAGGCGGTCCCCGCCGAGCTGGTCGCCCGCTGGGCCCCCGGCCGGCGGTTCCTCAACGGCTACGGCCCCACCGAGACCACCGTGCTGGCGGTCAGCGGCGACCTCACCGCCGCCGACGCCGACCCGGTGCCGATCGGCCTCCCGCTGCCCAACCACCGGGCGTACGTGGTGGACGCCGAGCTGCGCCCCGTGCCGCCGGGGGAGACCGGCGAGCTGCTGATCGGCGGGCCCGGCCTGGCCGACGGCTATCTCAACCGGCCCGGCCTCACCGCCGAGCGGTTCGTCCCCGACCCGTTCGGCGACCGGCCCGGCGAGCGGCTCTACCGCACCGGCGACCTGGTCCGCCAGGCGCTCGACGGCCGGATCGTCTACCTGGGCCGGGCCGACCGTCAGGTCAAGGTCCGCGGCCAACGCATCGAGCTGGGCGAGGTCGAGGCGGTGCTGGCCGGGCACCCCGGCGTCGACCGGGTCGCCGTGGAGGCGGTGCCCGGACCGGCCGGCACCGAGCTGGTCGCGTTCCTCACCCCGGCCGACGCCCCCGACGACGACGCGCTGCGGGCGTACGCCGGACCCCGGCTGACCACCGCGATGCTGCCGGCCCGGACGGTGCGGCTGGCCGCACTGCCGGTCAGCCCGACCACCGGCAAGCTGGACCGGCCGGCGCTGCGCGCGCTGGCCCGGTCCGCGGACACCCCGGTGGACGAGGTCGCCGGCGGTGACCCGGTCGAGGCTACGGTCCGGCGGCTCTGGGCCCGGCTGCTCGGCGCGGCCCCGGACCCGGACCCGGACAGCGACTTCCTCGCCGCCGGCGGCAACTCGATCGCCGCGATGCGGCTGGTCGCCGCGCTCCGCGCCGAGCTGGGCCGGCAGGTCGACACCCGGGACCTGTTCACCGGCCGCACCTTCGCCGCGCTGGTGGACCGGGTCCGTGCCGCCGCCTCCGCCGGCGGTGACGGGCTCACCACCGGCAACCCGCCCACGCTCTCCCCGCCGCAGCGGCGGCTGTGGTTCATGGACCAGCTCGCCCCGTCCAGCGCGCCCTACAACATCGCCGTCGCGCACCGGCTGCGCGGGCCGCTGGACACCGCCGCCCTCGGCGCGGCGCTGCGCGCCGTGGTGCAGCGCCACGACGTGCTGCGCTGGCGCATCCCGCAGACCGGCGGCGTGCCGTACGCGGTGTGCGAGGAACCGACCGACGTGGCCGTGCCGGTGGTGGACCTGACCGGTGCCGCCGACGCCGAGGCGGAGCTGGCCACCCTGCTGGCCGCCGGGGCCGGGCACGCGTTCGACCTGGCCACCGGGCCACCCTGGCAGCTGACCGTCTACCGGGTCGGCGCCGACGAGCACGTCCTCGCCATGACCATGCACCACGCGGTCTTCGACGGCTGGTCCGAGGCGCTGCTCTACGACGACCTCGCCACCGCGTACGCCCGCGCGGTCGCCGGCGCGCCACCGGCCCTGCCCGCGCTGCCCGCCACGTACGCCGACTACGCGGTCTGGCGGGCCGACCGGGACCGCCGCCGGGGCGCCACCGACCTGGCCTGGTGGACCGAGCACCTGGCCGGCGCGCCGACCGTGCTCGACCTGCCCCGGGACCGGCCCCGCCCGGCGGTGCAGACGTACGCCGGCGCGGAGGCGGCGGTGGTGCTCGCCGCGGACGCTGACCGGGCGGTCCGCGAGCTGGCCGCCCGGCGCGGCACCACGGTCGCCGCGGTGCTGCTGGCCGGCTTCGGTGAGCTGCTGCGCCGGCTCACCGGGGCCGACGACCACGTGCTCGGCGCGATCGTCGCCGACCGGCGGCTGGCCGCGTTCGACGACGTCATCGGCTTCTTCATCGACACCGTGCCGGTCCGGGTGCGCAGCGGCGGCGCCAGCTTCGCCGAGCTGGTGGACCGCTGCGCCGCCGAACTGCACGAGGTCACCACGCACCCCGGCGCCCCGCTGGAGCGGATCGTCGAGGCGCTCGGCGTCGGCCGGGACACCTCCCGCGCCCCGCTGGTGCAGGTGCTGTTCAACGTGCTCAACTTCGTGCCGCCCCGCCTCGCCCTCGCCGGCCTGACCGTCGAGCCGGTGCCGGTGCCGAAGCCCGGCTCGCCCTTCGACATCACCGTCTATGTGGTGGAACGGGCCGGCCGGGCCGGGGTCGAGGTGGTGCACAACCCGGACCTGTTCGAGGCGGACCGGATCGAGGGGCTCCTGGCCGACCTGGCCGCCCTGGTCGGCGCCCTGGCCGCCGATCCGCACGCGCCTGCCGACCGGGTCGCCGCCGAGCTGCCGCGGCCGGCGGTCCGGGTGTCGGCCCTCGGCGCGATGACCGTGGCCGCCGCCGAGCCGGCGCGGGCCACGCTGCCCGTCGGGCCCGACGAGCTCACCGAAACCGAGGAGCTGATCGCCGGCATCTGGCGGGAGGTGCTCGGCAAGGACCGGGTCGGGGTCGGTGAGAACTTCTTCGACATCGGCGGCCACTCGATGGCGCTCGCCGCGGTGCACGCCCGGCTCACCGCGGCCACCGGCCGCTCCATCACCATGCTCGACCTGTTCCGCCACCCGACCGTACGGGCCCTCGCCGCCAGCCTCGACGGCACCGCCGACCGGCCGGAACTGGCCCGCGCCGCACTGCGCGCCGCCGCCCGCCGTGGCCGGGCCCGGCGTACCCCGCCCCGACGACCGCACCAGTGACGCCGCAACCCTCCCCGCCGGCCACCCCGGCACCCGCGTGACAAAAGGACGACCCCGATGAACAACGACATCGCCACCGAGCACCCCACCGACGACGGCATCGAACCGATCGCCATCGTCGGGCTCGCCGCCCGCCTGCCCGGCGCCGCCGACCTCGCGGAGTTCTGGCGCAACCTGGTCGACGGCGTGGAGTCGGTCACCGAGCTGACCCGCGAGGAGCAGCTCGCCCGGGGCGCCTCCGCCGAGGAGGTCGACGACCCGGGCTGGGTGAACCGGGCCCCGCTGGTCGACGGCTACGACGAGTTCGACGCCGGCCTGTTCGGGATGACCGCCCGCGAGGCCGAGATCACCGACCCGCAGCACCGGCTGTTCCTGGAGAGCTGCTACACCGCGCTGCAGGACGCCGGCTACGATCCGGCCCGCTACGACGGCTCGGTCGGCGTGTACGCGGGCACCGGCGGCAACACCTACCTGCACAAGTTCGTGCTGCGCAACAAGCGGGTCGGCGGCAACCCGCACGGCGCGGTCTCCCTCGCCACCGGCAACTCCCCGAACTACGTGGCCACCAACGTGTCGTACCGGCTGGACCTGCGCGGGCCGAGCCTGACCGTGCACACCGCCTGCTCCACCTCGCTGGTCGCGTTCCACCTGGCCTGCGAGGCGCTGCGTAACGGCGAGTGCGACATGGCGCTCGCCGGCGGCGTCAACATCGAGCTGCCGCACGTCGGCTACCTGGGCATGGACGGCTTCACCTCCCCGGACGGCCGGTGCCGCCCGTTCGACGCCGGCGCCAACGGCACGGTGTGGGGCAGCGGTGTCGGGGTGACCCTGCTCAAGCGTCTCTCCGACGCCATCGCCGACGGCGACACCATCCGCGCGGTGGTGCTCGGCAACGCGATCAACAACGACGGCGCCGGCAAGGTGGGCTTCACCGCCCCCAGCATCGACGGCCAGATGGAGGCCGTCGCCCAGGCGGTCGGCATGGCCGGCATCGACCCGCGCACCATCAGCTACGTGGAGGCGCACGGCACCGGCACGGCGCTGGGCGACCCGATCGAGATCTCCGCCCTCTCCGCGGTCTACACCAAGGACACCGACGACCGGGGCTGGTGCGGCATCGGCTCGGTGAAGTCCAACATCGGCCACCTCAGCCAGCCCTCCGGCATCGTCAGCGTGATCAAGACGGTGCTCGCCATGGAGCACGGCCTGATCCCGCCGACCATCAACTACGAGACCCCGAACCCGGCGATCGAATTCGCCGACACCCCGTTCTACGTGGCGAACACGCTGACCAAGTGGGACACCGACGGGGCGCCGCGCCGGGCCGGGGTGAGCTCCTTCGGCATCGGCGGCACCAACGCGCACGTGGTACTGGAGGAGGCGCCAGCCGCGTACCGTGCCGGGCGGCCGGTCCGCCCGGCGCACCTGCTCCAGGTGTCGGCGAAGACCCCCACCGCACTGGACGCGGCGGTGCGCCGGCTCGCCGACCACCTGGAGAACGGCGGCGGCGCCGACCTGCTCGGCAGCGCCGGAGGCGGTGCCGGGCTGCTCGCCGACGTCGCCCACACCCTGCGGGTCGGCCGCCAGGAGTACGCGCACCGCGCCGCCGTCGTCGCCGGCGACCCCCAAGCGGCGGCCGCTGCCCTGCGCGATGCCCGCAAGGGGCACCGGGGCGTCACCGACAGCCCCGCCCCGCGGGTGGCCTTCCTCTTCTCCGGGCAGGGCTCCCAGTACGCCGGCATGGGCGCCCAGCTCTACGCCGAGGACCCGGCGTTCGCGGCCACCGTGGACGAGTGCGCCGAGCTGCTCCGCCCCGAGCTGGGCCTGGACATCCGCGACCTGATCCTCGGCCGGGACCCGGCGGCGGGGGAGAAGCTCACCGAGACCCGCTACACCCAGCCGGCCCTGTTCACCGTCGAGTACGCCCTCGCCACCGCCTGGCAGCGGGCCGGGGTGACCCCGGCCGCGATGATCGGCCACTCGATCGGCGAGTACGTCGCCGCCACCATGGCCGGCGTGCTCAGCCTGCCGGACGCGCTGCGGGTGGTGGCCGCCCGGGGCCGGCTGATGCACTCGCTGCCCGCCGGTTCGATGCTGGCCGTGGCGCTGGACGAGTCGGCGGTCGCCGACCGGCTGCCCGAGGCGCTCGCCATCGCCACCGTCAACGGACCGGGCACCTGCGTGGTGGCCGGCGAGACGGCGGCCGTCGAGGAGTTCGCCGCCACCCTCAAGGGCAAGAGCAAGGTGCTGCGCACCTCGCACGCGTTCCACTCGCCGATGATGGAACCGATCCTTGACGAGTTCACCGCGCTGATGGCCACCGTGCCGCTGCGGCCGCCGGCCGTGCCGTTCCTGTCCAACGTGACCGGCACCTGGATCACCGAGGCGCAGGCCACCGACCCGGCGTACTGGGCGGCGCACCTGCGCCAGCCGGTCCGCTTCGGCGCCTGCGTGGCCACCCTGCTCGCCGAGGGCACCTGGGCGCTGCTCGAGTGCGGCCCCGGCAAGCAGCTGGCCAACCTGGCCCGGATGCAGGTCGCCAAGGCCGGCGAGGCGCAGCGGAAGCTCACCCCGCTGGGCAGCCTGCCCGGCCCGGGCGAGTCCACCGGCGACCTGGCCACCCTGCTCGGCAGCGCCGGCGCGCTCTGGTGCGCGGGCGTACCGGTGCGGCTGGCCGTCGACCCGGACGCGCGGCGGGTGCCGCTGCCCACGTACCCGTTCGAGCGCCGCCGCTACTGGGTCGACCCGGACCCGGTGGAGCAGGTGGTGGCGGCGCCGGTGGAGACCGGGCCCCGGCCGCTGCCGGAGTGGTTCGCGGTGCCGGTGTGGCGGCAGGCCGCGCCGGCCCGGACCACCAGCCCGCTGGGCCGGTGTCTTGTGCTGGCCGACGGCCCGCGCGGCGAGGCGCTGGTCGCCGCGCTGCGCGCCGCCGGCGACGACCCGGTCGAGGTACGCGCCGGCGACGCCTTCGCCGCCACGGCCACCGGTTTCCGGCTGCGCCCCGGCGTCCGCGAGGACCACGACGCCCTGGTCGCCGCGCTCGGCGCGGACCTGCCGCGGCGCGTCGTGCACGCGTTCGCCCTGGACGGGGAGCCGGCCGGGACGGACCTCGAGGCCGCCTGGGCCGCCCAGGACCGGGGTTTCTTCAGCGTGCTGCACCTGGTGCAGGCGCTTGCCGGCGCCGGGCTGACCGGTGACGAGCCGGGCCGCACCCTCGACCTGGTCACCGCCGGCACCGCCGACGTGCGCGGCGACGACCTGGTCCGGCCGGAGCACGCCACCCTGGCCGGCCTGGCCCGGGTGCTGCCGGTGGAGCTGCCCGGCCTCACCGTGCGCCTGGTCGACGCGGACGCCGCCGCGCGGGGCGCCGGCGCCCTGGTCGCCGAGCTGCGCAGCCCGGTCGACCCGGAGCACCCGGAGGTGGCGCTGCGCCGCGACCGGCGCTGGGTGACCGGGTACGAGCAGGTCACCGTGGACGCCGAGGGCGAGCCGGGCACGCTGCGCGAGGAGGGACGCTACCTGATCACCGGCGGCCTCGGCGGCCTCGGCATCACCCTGGCCGAGGACTTCGCCCGCCGGGTACGCGCCAAGCTGGTGCTGCTGGCCCGCTCCGGCCTGCCCGAGCGGGAGGACTGGGACGAGCACCTGGCCGTGCACGGTGGCGCCGACCGGGCCGGCCGGGCCATCGCGGCGATCCGCCGAATGGAGGCGGCCGGGGCCGAGGTGCTGGTGCTCGCGGCCGACGTCACCGACCCCGCCGAACTGCGCCGGGTACGCGAGGCCGCCGAGAGCCACTTCGGTGGGCTGGACGGCATCGTGCACGCGGCCGGCCTGCCCGGCGGCGGCATGGCGGAGATCAAGGAGCGGGCCGAGGCGGAGCGGGTGCTCGCCCCGAAGCTGGCCGGCACCCTCGCCCTCGCCCAGGTCTTCGGCGACCTGCCGCTGGACTTCGTGGCGTTGTGCTCCTCGATCACCGCGGTGATCGGCGGCTTCGGCCAGGTCGACTACTGCGCGGCGAACAACTTCCTGGACGCGTTCGCGCGGGCCGGGGTCGGCTTCCGTGCGCCGGTGGTGGCGCAGAACTGGGGCGGCTGGGCCGAGGTCGGCATGGCCGTGGAGACCAACGCGCCCGCCGCGTTCCGGGCCGCCGGCCGGGACACCGTCACCAGCCCGGTCGACCACCCGGTGCTGACCACGAAGGTGGCCGGCCCGGACGGCATCGTGCTGCACGGCCTGGTCTCCGCCAGCACCCACTGGCTGCTCGACGAGCACCGGATCGGCGGGGTGCCGGTGGTGCCGGGCACCGCCCACCTGGAGTCGGTACGCGCCGCGGTGACCGCCGCGCTGCCCGCTCCCGGCCCGCAGGCCGCGGTGGAGCTGCGCGACGTGGTCTTCCTGGAGCCGTTCTCGGTGCCGGACGGCACGGTCGCCCAGTACCGGGTGGAGCTGACCCCCACCGAGGAGGGGGTGGATTTCACCGTCGCCAGCCTGGCCGCCGGCCAGCTGCGTACCCACGTCCGGGGCGCGGCCGGCTGGATCGCGGAACCCGCCCCGCCGGCGGGTACGCCCACCGTCGCCGGCCGGCGGGTCGACGACGACGCGTCGTTCGGCCGGGGGCGGACCAGCATGCTCACCTTCGGGCCACGCTGGGCCGCGCTCGCCGAGCACCACCTGGCCGATCGGGAGGAGCTGGCCCGGATCGAGGCCCCCGCCGCGGCGCTGGCCGACCTGCCCTCGTGGGGGCTGCACCCGGCCCTGCTGGACGTGGCCACCGCGTTCGGCCGGGGCCAGGGCTCCGGCACCTACCTGCCGCTGTCGTACGGCCGGATCGTGGTGCGCGGGGCGCTGCCGGCGTCCTTCCTCAGCCACCTGCGGCACCGGGACAGCGCCACCGACGAGGTGGTGGCCGCCGACCTGTCCCTGCTGGACACCGACGGCCGGGAACTCGTCGCGATCAGCGACTTCGTGCTGCGGCGGGTGGACCAGGGCGCGGTCACCGGGGGCCTCACCGAGACCCCGGCCGCCGCGGCCGACGCCGCCGCGGCTCCGGTGACCGAGGACATCCGGCCGGTGGACGGGGCGGAGGCGTTCCGTCGCAGCCTCACCGCCGGACTCGGCGCGCAGGTGGTGATCGCCACCCGCACCGTCGCGGACATCCGCCGGCGGGCCGCCCGGGTGACCACCGACAGCCTGGAGGTGGCGGCCGAGGCGGTCTCCGCGCCGACCGCCACCGGCGGCGGTTCGGCCGCGCCCTCGACCGACCTGGAGAAGGTGATCGCCCAGGTCTGGCGGGACGGCCTCGGCGTGACCGAGGTCGGCGTGGACGACGACTTCTTCTCCCTCGGCGGCAACTCGCTGGTCGCGGTGCAGCTCATCGCCGCGATGCGCAAGGCCACCGGGGTACGGCTGCCGATGCGCAGCCTCTTCGAGACCCCCACGGTGGCCGGGCTGGCCGCCCGGATCGAGGAGCTGCGCGCCAGCCAGCCCGCCGACGAGCCGGCCGCCCCGGCGGCCATCCCGGCCATCCCGCGACTGCCCCGCGCCTGACCACGACGAACAGGAGACACCGCACCATGAGCGAGCGCAGCGAGCGAATCATTAGGCACAGTGCCCTGGAGCCTCATGCGGCTGCCGAGCGAAGCGAGGTGGCCGCATGAGCGACACGATCACCACACTCCCGGTGGTCATCGAGAACGACGGCCGGGCCCTGACCGACCTGATCGACGCCCGGCGCGCCGAGCTGCGCGCCGCCCTCGTCGAACACGGCGGGCTGCTCTTCCGCGGCTTCGACGTCGGCGGGGTGGACGGCTTCGACGGGGTGGTCCGCGCCCTCTCCGGCGAGCCGCTGACCTACACGGAGCGCTCGTCGCCCCGGCACTCCATCAAGGGCCGGGTCTACACCTCGACCGACTACCCCCCGGACGAGGAGATCTTCCTGCACAACGAGAACTCGTACCAGGCGCGCTGGCCGCTGACCCTGTTCTTCTACTGCATCACCGCGCCGCAGACGCAGGGCGCCACCCCGCTCGCCGACGTGCGCCGGGTCTACCAGGAAATCGACCCGGCGGTGCGTGAGGAGTTCATCCGGCGGCGCTGGATGCTGGTGCGCAACTTCCACGGCGACTTCGGCACCCGCTGGCAGGAGGTGTTCAACACCGAGAACCGGGCCGAGGTCGAGGCGTACGCGCTGGCGAACGGGATCACCGTGGAGTGGGTCGGCAAGGACGGCCTGCGCACCCGGGCGGTCCGGAACGTGGTGCACCACCGGCCCGGCTCGGACACCCCCCGCTGGTTCAACCACGCCACGTTCTTCCACCTCAGCACCCTGCCGAAGGACTACCAGGAGGGCCTGCTGGCCATGTTCGGTGCCGACGGCCTGCCGTCGAACACCTACTACGGCGACGGCGGCGAGATCCCCGCCGACGTCATGGACCACCTGCGCGCCGCCTACCGGGCGGCCACCGTCCGCTTCGACTACCAGCGCGACGACGTGCTGGTGGTGGACAACATGACCGCCGCCCACGGCCGGGAGCCGTTCACCGGCCCCCGCAAGATCGCCGTCGCGATGGCCGAGCCGCACACCCCCGACACCCCTGGAGCGAACTGACATGGCCGAACCCCGATTCCTGGTCGTGCACAACGACGAGGAGCAGTACTCGATCTGGTCGGCCGACCGGGACCTCCCCGCTGGCTGGCACGACGCCGGCTTCGCCGGCACCCGCGAGGAGTGCCTGGCCCACGTCGACACCGTCTGGACCGACATGCGCCCCCGCTCGGTACGCGAGGCCCACCAGTGAGCGCGAGGAGTGCGGCGGAGCGGAGCCCCGCAGCCGCGAACGGGAGACCACAGCGATGACTCAGGAATGGACCTTCCCGGCCTCCTTCGCCCAGGAGCGGGTGTGGGTGGCCAACCAGCTCGACGCCCACTCGCCGGTCTACAACGTCTCCGTCCCGTGGCGCTTCCCGGCCGGGATCGACGCGGACACCGCAGCCCACGTCGTCAACCAGGTGGTGGCCCGGCACGAGGCGCTCCGCACCCACCTGCGCGTCGACGACGGCGCCCTGGTGCAGGTGGTGCGGGCCCACGAGCCCGTCCCGATCCCCACCGACGACCTGCGGCACCTGCCGGAGGCCGAACGCCTCGCGGCGTTCGAGGCGATCCGCACGGAGCTGGCGCGTAACCCGATCCCGCTGGACGGCCCGCCGCTGTGGCGGGCCCGGCTGATCCGCCTCGACGACACCTGGGCGCTGGCGTTCGTGGTGCACCACGCCGTCTTCGACAGCCACTCGGCGGTGCTGTTCCACCAGGAACTCGGCGCGTTCAGCGCGGCCGCGCTGACCGACGCCGAGCCCGCCGTGCCCGAGCTGCCCATCCAGTACGCCGACTTCGCCGTCTGGCAGCGCGACCAGCTCACCGGCGCGGAGCTGGACCGCCAGCTCGCCTTCTGGACCGGCCACCTGGCCGGCGCGCCGGCGGTGACCGGCCTGCCGCTGGACCGGCCCCGCCCGGCCCAGCTCGGCTTCGCCGGAGACGAGGTGCGGTTCGACCTGCCCGAGGGGCTGCTCGACCGGGTCGGCGCCCTCGCGACCGGCGCGGCGGCCACGCCGTACATGGTGCTGCTGGCCGGCTTCGCGGCGCTGCTGTCCCGGATCTCCGGCGACACCGACGTGGTGGTCGGGGTCTCCACCGCCGGCCGCGACAGCGCCGAGCTGGCCCCGCTGATCGGCATGTTCGTCAACCCGGTGGCGCTGCGCTGCGACGTCTCCGGCGACCCGACCTTCGCCGAACTGCTCGGCCGGGTGCGGGACGGCCTGGTCGACGCGATGGAGCACGGACAGACCCCGTTCCAGAAGATCGTCGAGGCGGTCGACCCGCAGCGCGACCCGTCCGTGCAGCCGATCTTCCAGACCGCGCTGAACTTCATCCCCGACTCCGGCCTGGACCCGGTGGAGCTGGGCACCACCAAGGACGACCTGGCGTTCGACATCACCACCGGCGAGAGCCGGCTGGTCTACCGCACGGCGCTGTTCGACCGCGGCACCGCCGAGGCGGTCGTCGACCGGTACGTCCGGCTGCTCGCCGCCGCCGTCGCCGACCCGCAGCGGCGGGTCGCCGCGCTGCCGCTGCTCGCCGATGCCGAGCGGGACCTGGTGCTGGACGCCTGGAACGACACCGCGCACGAGGTGCCGCCGGCCACCGTGGTCGACGAGGTGCAGCGGCAGGCCGCCGCCACGCCGGACGCCACCGCGCTGGTCTGCGACGGCGTGCCGCTGACCTACGCCGAGCTGAACACCGCCGCGAACCGGCTGGCCCGGCTGCTGGTGGCCCGGGGCGCCGGCCCGGAGGCCCGGGTCGCGCTCGCCGTGCCCCGCTCCTGCGAGCTGCTGGTGGCCATCCTCGCGGTGCTCAAGTCCGGTGCGGCCTACGTCCCGGTGGACACCGCCTACCCGGCCGGGCGGATCGCGTACCTGCTGGACGACGCCGAGCCGGCCCTCGTGGTGGCTACCCCGGAGACCGCGGGCCTGGTGCCGGCCGGCGCGCTGGTGCTGGACGGGGAGGTGGGTTCGGACCAGGCCGACGACGACCTCACCGACGCCGACCGGCTCGCCCCGCTGCGCCCCGAGCACCCGGCGTACGTGCTCTACACCTCCGGCTCCACCGGCCGTCCCAAGGGGGTGGTGGTGGAGCACCGGGCGGTGACCGCCTACCTGGCCTGGGCCCGGCACACCTACCCGGGCCTGGCCGGCACGGCGCTGCTGCCCTCACCGGTCTCCTTCGACCTCACCGTCACCGGCCTGCTCGGCACGCTCACCGCCGGCGGGACGGTCCGGCTCGCCGCGATCGACGAGCCGGCGGCCCGGGTCGGCGGCCGGCCCACCTTCCTCAAGGTCACCCCGAGCCACCTGCCGCTGCTCGACGGCGAGCTGTCGCCCACCGTCGATCTGGTGATCGGCGGCGAGGCGCTCACCGGCGAGCAGCTCGCCGGGTGGCGGGCCGCGCACCCGGACGTCGCGGTGATCAACGAGTACGGCCCGACCGAGGCCACCGTCGGCTGCGTCGCCGCCCGGATCGCCCCGGGCGAGCCGGTCCCGGCCGGGCCGGTGCCGATCGGCACGCCCACCTGGAACACCCGGGCGCTGCTGCTCGACGCGGCCCTGCAGCCGGTCCCGCCGGGCGTGGTCGGCGAGCTGTACGTCGCCGGCACCCAGCTCGCCCGCGGCTACCTGCGCCGGCCCGGCCTCACCGCCGAGCGCTTCCTGCCCTGCCCGTACGGCCCGCCCGGGGAGCGGATGTACGCCACCGGCGACCTGGCCCGCTGGCGCCCCGACGGCACGCTGGAGTACCTGGGCCGCCGCGACGACCAGGTCAAGGTGCGCGGCATGCGGATCGAGCTGGGCGAGGTGGAGGCGGCCCTGCTGGCCCACCCGGACGTCCGGGCGGCCGCCGCGGCGGTGCGTACCGACTCGGGCGAACCGATGCTGGTCGGCTACCTGGTCGGCCCGGCCCACGAGGACTCCGTCCGGGCCGAACTGGCCCGGGAACTGCCCACCCACCTGATCCCGGCGGCCCTGGTCCGGCTCGACACGCTGCCCCTGACCCCGAACGGCAAGCTGGACCGGGCCGCGCTGCCCGCCCCGGCCACCGCCGTCCCGGCCGAGGACAGCTACGTCGCCCCGCGCACCGAGGCCGAGTCCCTGGTCGCCGAGGTGTACGCCGAGATCCTCCAGGTGGAGAAGGTCGGCGCCCTGGACGACTTCTTCGCCCTCGGCGGCAACTCGCTGCGCGGCATGCGGGCGATGGCCCGCATCCGGGCCGAGGTGGACGTCGAACTGCCCATGCGGGCGCTGTTCAGCAGCCCCGTGGTGGCGGACCTGGCCGCCCAGATCGAGGAGCGGATCGCCGCCGAACTCGACGGGCTCTCCGACACCGAGGTCGCCGCGCTGCTCGCGGCGGAAGAGGAAAGCAGCTGATGACCGACCTGAAGGATCCGACCCGGGAGGCGGCCCGGCAGGCGCTGATCGCCAAACGGCTGCGCGCCCGGCAGGCCGCCCCCGCGGCCCGGATCACGCCCCGGCCCGCCGACGCCGAGGTGCCGCTGTCGTACGCCCAGGAGCGGGTCTGGTTCATGGACCAGCTCGCTCCGGGCGAGGCGGCCTACCACATCGCGGTGCCGCTGCGGGTGCGCGGCCCGCTCGACGTGGCCGCGCTGCGCGCCGCCCTGGCCGCGCTGACCGCCCGGCACGAGTCGCTGCGGACCCGCTTCCCGGCCGACGCCGACGGGCGCCCCACCGTGGTGGTGGAGGAGACCGTCGAGGTGCCGCTGACCATCGTGGACGCCCCGGACGAGACGACCGCGCAGGCCCTGGTCGAGTCGGCCGCCGCCGAGCCGTTCGACCTGGCGCACGGTCCGCTGCTGCGCGCCCTGCTGGTCCGGCTGGCTGACGACGACCACGTGCTCTTCCTCGGCATGCACCACATCGTCGGGGACGGCTGGTCGGTGGACGTGCTGCTGCGGGACCTGATCACCCGGTACCGGGGCGGCGAACCGCCCACCCTGCCCGTCCAGTACGGCGACTTCGCGGTCTGGGAGGCGCGGGAGCTGGACGGCCCGCAGGCCCGGGCGCACGTCGACTACTGGAAGCAGCGGCTCGCCGCGATCACCCCGCTGGAGCTGCCGCTGGACCGGCCCCGTCCGGCCACCCAGACCTACCGGGGCGACTTCGTCGAGTTCCAGCTCGACCCGGCGGCCACCGAACGGCTCAACGACCTCACCCGGGACAGCGGCGGCACCCTGTTCATGACGCTGCTCGCCGCCTACCAGGTGCTGCTGGCCCGGCACGCCGGCCAGGACGACTTCGCCGTCGGCGCGTCGGTGGCCGGCCGCTCCGCGCCGGAGCTGGAGAACCTGGTCGGCATGTTCATCAACATGCTGCCGCTGCGCGCCGAGCTGGCCGGCGACCCCACCTTCCGCGAGCTGCTGGAGCGCACCCGGCGCAGCGTGCTGGACGGCTTCGAGCACGCCGAGGTGCCGTTCGCCAAGGTGGTCCACGAGCTGGGGCTGCCCCGGGACGTCAGCCGGTCCCCGGTGTTCCAGGCCATGTTCGTCCTGCAGAACTACGAGATGGGCCGGTTCACCGGCGTCTCCGGGTCCGACGAGGTCAGCTTCGAGTGGACGCCGATGGAGCTGCGGGCCACCCGCTTCGACTTCGAGCTGCACGCGGTGGAGACCGTCGACGGGCTCTGGGGCAAGCTGGTCTTCAACACCGACCTGTTCACCCGCGACACCGTCGAACGGATGGCCCGGCGCTGGACCACCCTGCTGGCCGCGATCGTCGCCGCGCCGGACACCCCAGTCTCCCGGCTGGAGCTGCTGCCCGCGCCGGAACGGGCGCTGCTGGCGGCGTGGAACGACACCACCGCCGACTTCCCGCGTACACAGACCCTGCACGGCCCCGTCGAGGAGCGCGCCGCCGCCACCCCGGACGCGGTCGCCGTCACCATCGACGGGCACAGCCTGACGTACGCCGAGCTGAACGCCGCCGCCAACCGGATCGCGCACCGGCTGCGCGCCGCCGGCGTCGGCCCGGAGACCCTGGTCGGCGTCTGCGCGGAACGCTCCGTCGAACTGGTCGCCGGCCTGCTCGGCGTGCTCAAGGCCGGCGGCGCGTACCTGCCGCTGGACCCGGAGTACCCGGCGGACCGGCTGGCCTTCATGGTCACCGACGCCGACGCGCCCGTGGTGCTGATCCAGGCGCACCTGCGCGACGTGCTGCCGGACACCGCCGCCACCGTCCTCGCCCTGGACGACCCGTCCGCCTGGGCCGACCAGCCCACCACGAACCCGAAGCCGTCCGCCGGCCCCGAGCACCTGGCGTACGTCATCTACACCTCCGGCTCCACCGGCCGGCCCAAGGGAGTGCCGAACACCCACCGGGGCATCGTCAACCGGCTCGACTGGATGCAGAAGACGTACCGCCTCGGCGCCGACGACGCGGTGCTGCAGAAGACCCCGGCCAGCTTCGACGTGTCGGTGTGGGAGTTCTTCTGGCCGCTGCGCGAGGGCGCCCGCCTGGTGCTGGCCAAGCCGGGCGGCCACAAGGACGCCGGCTACCTGCGCGATCTGCTGGTCGCCGAACGGATCACCACCGCGCACTTCGTGCCGTCGATGCTCACCGTCTTCCTCGCCGAGGAGGGCATCGAGGCGGCCACCGCGCTGCGCCGGGTCATCTGCTCCGGCGAGGAACTGCCGCTGGCCTCCGCCGTCGACTTCACCGCCCGGCTGCCCTGGTGCGGGCTGCACAACCTCTACGGCCCCACCGAGGCGGCCATCGACGTCACCGCCTGGCCCTGCGACCCGGCACGGCTGGCCGGGCTCACCGGCGTCCCGATCGGCGCGCCGATCGCCAACCTGCGCCTGCACGTGCTCGACCCGGCCGGCCACGAATGCCCCGTGGGCGTCGCCGGTGAACTCCACATCGGCGGCGTCGGGCTGGCCCGCGGCTACCACCGCCGGCCGGCGCTGACCGCCGAAAAGTTCATCCCCGACCCGTTCTCCGGCGAGCCCGGCGCCCGGCTCTACCGCACCGGCGACCTGGCCCGCTGGGTGACCGACACGGCGGGGGAGACCGGCGTCATCGAGTTCCTCGGCCGGATCGACCACCAGGTCAAGCTCCGCGGCCTGCGAATCGAGCTGGGCGAGATCGAAAGCGCGCTGCGCGAGCAGCCCGGGGTGACCGAGGCGGCGGTGATCGTCCGCGAGGACAGCCCCGGCGACAAGCGGCTCACCGCCTACCTCGTCGGGCCCGCGGAGCACACCGCGCTGAAGACCGCGCTCAAGGACACCCTGCCGGAGTACATGGTGCCGGCCGCGTTCGTCACCCTGGACGCGCTGCCGCTGACCCCCAACGGAAAGCTCGACCGCAAGGCGCTGCCCGCGCCCGTGGTCACCCGCGAGGCGTCGGTGGCGCTGGTCGAGCCGCGCGACGACACCGAACGGACGCTCGCCGCCATCTGGTCCGAGGTGCTGGGCATCGACACCCTCGGCATCGACGACGACTTCTTCGACCTGGGCGGGCACTCCATGCTCGCCACCCAGGTCGTCGCGAAGATCCGCAAGGCCGAGCTCGGCGGCCGGCCGGTCGGCGTGATGGACCTGTTCCAGCAGCGGACCATCCGCGACCTCGCCGCGTTCATCTCCGGCGACGGCGGCGAGGAAGGGCCCCGCCGGCTGCTCTACGAGCTGACCAAGCCGATCCCCGCCGGCAAGCGGGTGCTGTCCTACGTCTGCGTCCCCTACGGCGGCGGCAGCGCCATCGTCTACCAGCCACTCGCCGACGCCCTGCCGGCCGGACACGCCCTGTGGTCGCTGGCCATCCCCGGCCACGACGTCGGCCTCAGCGAGGACGCGCTGCCCTTCGACGAGCTGACCACCCGGGTCGCCGACGAGATCCTCGAGCGGGTCGACGGACCGATCGCGCTCTACGGCCACTGCGGTGTCGGCAGCGCCATCGTCGCCGAGGTGGCCCGCAAGGTCGAGGCGGCCGGGCGGGACCTCGAGGCCGTCTACATCGGCGCGATGTTCCCGTTCGCCCGCCCCAAGGGCCTCTTCGCCACCATGCGCAACCGGCTGGAGCAGCTCCGCAGCAACAAGCACTACGCGAGCTGGCTCAAGTCGATGGGCGTCGACACCGACGAGCTGGACCCGGAGCAGGCCGACCGGATCATCAGCAACATGCGCGCCGACTCCCGCGCCTCCGAGGAGTACTTCACCCGCCTGCTCGACCAGCGGGCAACGAAGCTGCGCGCCCCGATCGTCTCGGTCGTCGGCTCCGAGGACCCGGTCACCGACTACTACCGCGAGCGGTACGCCGAGTGGCAGTTCCTCAGCGACACCCTCGGGCTGGTGGTCCTCGACCAGGCCGGCCACTTCTTCCTGAAGTACCGCGCCGAGGAGCTGGCCGAGATCGTCACCCGGGTCCACCCGGCGGTGGTCGCCGGGGACGTCACGGCGCTCACCCCCGACGCCCTAGGCGAGGACGCCGGCTGGGCGGTCCTCGACCACCAGCGGGTGGGCGCGGCGGAAGGGCCGGCCAAGGCCACCGTCAAGCCGAGCATGGGTCGCTTCTTGTCGGTCACCGTCGGGCAGCTCGTCTCCAGCACCGGCTCCGCGCTGACCGCGTTCGCCCTCCCCATCTGGCTGTTCAACCGGACCGGGTCGGTGACCGACCTCGGCCTGCTCTGGGCGCTCGCCCTGATCTGCGGCGTGCTGATGCTCCCGGTGGCCGGCGCGATCGTCGACCGGGTCAGCCGACGCCGGATCATGATGCTGGCCAGCTCCATCGCCGGATCGATCCAGCTGGTCCTGGCCGTGCTGCTGTGGACCGACAACCTGGTCCTCTGGCACATCTACCTCCTGGTGGCGCTCAGCTCCGTGGCCGGGTCGTTCCAACGGATCGCGTTCCAGTCGGCGGTGCCGCAGCTGGTGCCGAAGCGCTACCTCGGCCACGCGATGGGCATCACCCAGCTCTCCACCGGCGTCGCCACCCTGCTCATGCCGGTCTTCGCGGCCGGCCTGCTCGCCGCGATCGAGCTGAAGGGCATCCTGCTCGTCGACGTGGCCAGCTACGTGGTCGCGGTGGCCACCCTGGCCGTGGTCCGCTTCCCCGACCTGCTCGGCTGGCGGCCCCGGGAACGGCTCCTGGTGGCCATCGCCAACGGCCTGCGCTACTCCTGGCAGCACAAGGGCTTCCGGCTGATGCTCGGCTACTTCGCGCTGGGCAACATCTTCCTGGCCCCCGCCCTGGTGCTCACCACCCCGCTGGTGCTCTCCTTCGGCACCCCGACCCAGGTGGCCCAGGTGGCGTTGGCCGAGGCGGTCGGTGCGATCGCCGGCGGCGTGCTCATGTCGCTCTGGGGCGGCCCGCGCCGGCGGCGGATGATCGGTGTGCTCGTGGCCAACCTCGGCACCGCGATCGGCTGCATGCTGATCGGCCTGGACGCCTCGCTGGTGATGATCTGCGTCGGCATGTGCTGGCTGGCCATGGCGATGACCACCGCGCAGTCGATCTACGCGACCATCGTCCAGGTCAAGGTGCCGCAGCGATTCCACGGCCGGGTGTTCAGCCTCAACCAGACCATCGCCTGGTCCACCCTGCCCATCGGGTTCGTGCTGCTCGCGCCGGGCGCCACCGCCCTGTTCGAGCCGATGCTCGCCCCGGGCGGGGCGCTCGCCGGGTCGGTGGGCGCGGTGATCGGCACCGGTCCCGGCCGGGGCATCGGCTTCGCGTACGTCTGCTTCGGGCTGGCCCTCGTGCTGGTCACCCTCGGCGGGTTCGCGATCCGGCTGCTGCGCCGGTTCGACCTCGAGGTGGATGACTCGCTCCCGGACGACCTGATCGGCGCCCAGGAGCGGGAACGCCGACTCGCCGCCCGGGCCGCCGAACGGGAGCCGGTCGCGGCCTGACACAAGGGCCCTTCTCCACGCCTCCAGTGGAGAAGGGCCCTTCCTTCTTACGCGCGTCGCGCGCGGGGGCCTCCGGAGGCCCCGGGCTCACCACCGTGCCGGCGGATCCGCCAGCTCGTCCTCGGGCAGTTCCTGCGGCTGCGCCACCCACGCCGAGTAGACCGGCAGGCCGTGCCACGGCCCGCCCGCGCTGTCGGTGGCCACCGCCACCACCGCGTACGGGTGGCCGAACCGCAGCTCCGCCACCCGGGCTACGCCCTCCGGCGGCAGCGCCGTCCGCGTGGCGAACGCGGTCACCGCGGCGGCCTCGAAGCCGTACCGCCCGTAGCGGGCCACCGCCGACTGAGCCGCCTCGTACCGCGGATCCGCCACCCCCATGAGCCCCCCGAGCGCCTGCGCGGCGACGGCGAAGCCGAACCCGGGCGGCGTCAGGTCGTGCCGGCTCTCCGCCGACCAGCACGGCAGCACAGCGCCCGCCCGCTCCTCCCGACCGTCGGACGCGAAGGTGCGCACCGGCTCCTCCCGGATCGTCCACAGCGGCGTGTCGCCCAGCGGCACGTCGAACAGCGACCGCTGGCCCGCTCCGATCCCGTCCCCGGTGGTGGCGGCACCGGCGGCGAGCTCCTGGGCGGCGGCAAGGACGTCCGGCACCGGCACGTCCGGGTCGGCGGCGACGGACACCACCAGCAGGCCGGCCTCCCCGCCGGCGATGGACACCGGCCGGGCCGGCGCGGCGTGCACGGCCACGTCACCGGCCCGGGCGGTGGTCGCGATCCCGCACCAGTGCCGGTACGCGGGGGCGCGCAGCACCCGCTCCAGCCGGCCCGCCCAGGCGCTGCCCGCGCCGAGCTGCTCGGCGGGCGCCACCTGGAACGGCTCCGCCCAGGACACCCTGGTGGCCAGGGCGTTGGCCAGGATCAGCAGGGTCTGCGGGGAGACCGTGAGCGGGAACCGCTCGATCAGACCCTCGGTGTGCTCCCGCGCCCACGCGTCCAGCGCCGGCTGATCCGGCAGCGGGCCGGTCTGCGTCCGCTCCGGCAGCGTCGCGCGCCAGCCGGCCAGCCCCTCGGCGGGCGTCCGCTCCCACAGGGCGGTGGCCGAGGCGACCAGCGGGTGCGGCGCCGACAGCAGCGCGTGGGCCAACGCGGCGGCCTGGTCCACGTCGGTGCCGAGCGCCTCCTCCATCGCGCCGCGCAGGTCACCGGTGGCGGCGGGGCCGCTGAGCGCGAGGAGCAGCCAGGCGCCGAGCGGTGAGGCGACGTGGTGCGCGTCGCCGGCGGCACGGTGCAGCCGCTCGGCGTAGTGGGCGAGAGATCCGTGGATAGGGTTCACCGCTCCACTGTGCCGGTTGCCGGCGGATTCGTCATGACCACAGCTCGAACGGCTCGTCGATCTCCTCGCCGGCCAGGAACGCCGGCAGCAGCTCGGGCAGCCGCCCCGGATAGCAGCGCGGCCGGACGGCGACCACCTCGGCGACCGGCCACCAGCGGAACCCGAAGTAGTCCTCCACCTCGTAGTCGAGCCGGTGCGCCTCGTCCACGTCCGGTCCCGGCCCCGGCAGCCGTACCGGGACGATCACCTCGTCCTGCAGGTGGCGCCGCTGCCGGTGGATGAAGCTGGCCCGCCGCCGCCAGGTCGGCGCGCCCACGTCGGCCGGCGGGACCACGATGCCGGTCTCCTCGCGCAGCTCCCGCACCGCCGCGTCGAGATACGTCTCCCCGTCGTCGAGCCCGCCGCCGGGCAGCTCCCACCAGACGCCGAGGCGGGGGTGCTCCGGGTCGCGGGTGTGGAACAGCAGCACCCGCTCGGCGGCGTCGAGCACCACCAGCCGCACCGCCCGGCGTTCCAGCACCGGCAGGTCGCGGGGCAGCTCGGGAGTCATCAGTGCACACCGCCTTGTTCATTGAGGCCGGCCGCGTTGCCGCCATCGTGCACGGTCGCGGCGGGCTCGGGCAGCTCCAAATGCTCGGTGCTCGGTCCGGCCGGGGAGCTGACCGTCAAGTGTCAACGGTTCCGGTCATCCTCGGGCGTGACGAACGTCCCGCGCCCGGTGAAGGTTACTACCGGGCCTTCCTCGCGCAGCGCGTCGAGCGCGGCCCGCACGGTGCCGCGCGCTACGTCGTACGTCTGCGCCAGCGTCACCTCGCCAGGGCGCTTGTGCCCGGGTGGCCACTCGCCGCATCGAAGTACAGCAACCGTGCCATCCGAACCGAGCCGAGAAGCGCCTCAGCGCCCGTGACCTCGCATCAAGCCCGACCCGACCTGCTCGCCGAGAGTCCATAGGTTCAGGGTTCGAGTCCCTGGCGGCCCACTCGAACGGATACCCAAACGGAGGGGGTCATCAAGGGGACAGCCGCACGCACCACAAGCCTGCCTTTGGGAGATCACCTTCCGAGGCCCGTCCTTGGGAGTCGCGGGTCAGTTCTGGCCGGGGCTTGCTACGGGTAATCCTGCGGCCTTGGCGCATTCGAGCAGCCGCCGGTCGTAGGTGACGAAGGCGATGAGTGCTGTTCCGGACTCGTTGGTCAGAACCTGGGCGGTGGCGAGGTGGATGGCGTCGAGGCTGCGTAGCGTCGGCTCGGCGAACGCTGCTGCAGTCGCGCGGATCGTACTGTCGATCTCCAGTCGGAAGAGCCGCCCGACGGCCGCCGGCACTCCGATCAAGGCTTGCGGAGCTGATCGGCGCAACGCTCTGGGCACCTCCACCTCGACGAGAGCGGAGGAGATCAGCGGCACGTCGTCGTGGGTGTTGAGCCAGGAGACAAGGTCAGCAGTGCATGCCTCCTGCCGAACCAGCTTGACGACGGCGGCGGAATCGAGGTAGATCACCAGCGCTCCTCGTCTCGCATTCCGGCGAGCGTGGCGGCCACGTCCACATCCTCGTCACCGAGCTTCGGTGGAAGCGGAACGGGACCGCCGCCGGTCGGGGCAACGGCCCGTCCCGCAGCTACCAGCTTGGCCAGCATCGACCGGTCGTCGCCTACCGGCACAAGTCGCGCGATCGGGTGCCCACGATCGGTGATCTCGACGGTCTCGCCGCGGCTCACCCGAGCCAACACCTGGCTCGTGTTCTGGTTCAGCTCCCGGACACCGATGCGTTCCATGGACAAGAGTGTAGAACTAAATGTTCTACCTTGCCAGCTGCTCGCGTGACCAGGGCTGCCTCCCCGCCGAAACAAGACCGGCGGCACCAGGCAAAGGGCCACTGCGACTCCGGGCCGTTCGGTGAGCGCGTACGGGTTCCGACGGTCCGGGTGCGCCGATCAGGAGGTCCACCCGGTGCTCCCCGCACCATGCGGCAACCCAACCGACCACCGCCCGCTCCTCGGGTGGACAAGGAGGTCGGCTGGAAGCCGGCGTGGGGCCGACGCGGTCCAGGCGGTGTCGACCGGCGGGTGCCGTAGTTCGAGCGAGTCGTGAAGATCGAGGAGGAGCTTGAGAGGGTGATCTCTTCGGCGTCGGCGAACCGGACCGACGGTTCGGCTGGTCGGGCCGGAATCATCGGGCACCGCCCGACGAGCGCGAGCTGGGCAGATTCAGCGGTAGCGGGTCACCGGCGATCGTGGTGGTGTGGTTCGCATGGTGGTACCTCCGGCCCACTCTTCCGCCGCCGAGATCGGCGAGGTCGACCGGTTCGGCGGTCCGGCGCAGCTGGCCTCCTAGGCCGGGCTCACCCCACGGCACCGCGAGTCCGACCTGGTTGTGCACCGCGGTCAAATAACTAAACAAGGCTCCACGCTGGTGCGCCGGTCGAGGCGGCGCACGGCGTTCGGCACACCGCCGGCTGGCTGACCGACGCCCGCGCCCGCATCGCTGACCGACGCGGACGCAACCTCGCCACCGTCGGGGTGGCCCGCAACTGCTCACCCTCGTCTACTACGGCCTGCGCGACGGGCGCATCCGTGCCCTGAGCCCGGCCCGGGCGGCGGCGTGAGCAGGTTCGGACGTGGCCGTGCCTCGTCTGGCCCCCGTCGGCCGACGGCGAGGCCGCCCGCTTGATTGACCCCGTCCGGTCACGGTCGCACACCACCATGCCCCGGAGGAACCCCGCGGGGCGAATGGATGACTGGCAGGCGAACCCGGCCTGCCCGTGGGGATTCGGCACGCTGATACGGCGGCGGCTCAGCTTCCCCCTACCTCCTAGCGGGAGTCGGCCGGGGTCGCCGGCGGAACGGCTTTCGACAGCAACGCTGACATTAGCAACGCGGCCGGACGGCGGCACGCTGACGCGCGCTGGCATGGACGAGGCTCCGAGCGTGCAGCCGTTGCCGGACGCGTGCGGACGCGACGCACAGAGCTCAGACGGAAGTAGCGCAGGCGCGTGCGAGATGGAGGAGATCGGCCACTACCAGGCAGCCGGGGTGGCGCGCCAGCGGCATGTTCCTCTTGTAAGCGAGTAGTCCGGGCCTGCGGGTCGACTGGACCCCGTCACCGAACAACGGGCCACACGTCCACAGCGGCACCGACGGCAGTGACTAGTCAGCGACGTGGATGACGACCTTACCGCGGCGTTTGGCCGTCTCGAGCGCCTCGTAACCTGAGCGCGTCTCACTGAGGGGCAGCACGCGGTCCAGCACTGGCCTCAACCGGCCGTTATCGACGAGCTCTGCGATGGAACGCAACGCGTTCTGGTTGGGCTCGACGATGAAGTACACCCCACGAACGCCATGCCGGGCTGCTTCCTGCTGGTCGGGTGGGGTGACGAGGGTGACGAGGACACCGCCCGGTTTCAGGACCGACCAGGACCGCGACTGCGTGGCTCCTCCGACAAGATCAACGACCACGTCCACGTCGCGAACATGATCCTCGAAGCGGTCGTGCGCATAGTCGATAACCTGCTCGGCACCCAGACCCTTGACGAATTCCAGGTCGGCCGCCGCCGCCGTGGCGCTCACACGAGCACCGAGACCGGCCGCGAGCTGCACCACGAAGATCCCCACGCCGCCGGCGCCGCCCTGCACCAGCACGTGCTGGCCGGCCTGCAGGCCGGCGTGGTCCACCAGTGCCTGCCAGGCACTCAACGCCGCCAGTGGGAGCGCTGCGGCGTGGTCGTGGTCAACGGTGGAGGGTTTGGCCGCCAGGACGGCCGCGGGCAGTGCGACGTACTCGGCCGCCGCGCCATCGCGGGTGAAAGGGATCAAGCCGTAGACGGCCTCCCCCTCGGCGGGGCTCTCCACCCCCGTCCCGGACGCCGCGACGACTCCGGAGAACTCATGCGACGGGATGATCGGAGTGCGCTCAGGCCCTGACCCGTCTGAGCTGTGCGTCCACGTCTGCGGCCAGGTGAGCTCAGTGGGTGTCATGGAAGCAGCCTTCACGGCCACCAACACCTCACCAGGCCCCGGCTCGGGCCGCGGCGCCTCCTCGTACACGAGCTGCTCCGGCCCGCCTCTGGTGTGAGCTCTCACGGCGTGCATCGTGCTCATCCGAGTGCTGCTCCCTCCCCGCATTTCGATCAACCCGCCGGCCGCCCCTGGGGATAAACCGCAGGCGAACTCCCGCATTATCTGGCGGTTCGGCAGCGCACCTGTCGAACTTCGTAACCCTTGCCCCTTCGGCGCAGAAGCGCGCTGGATCAGGGGCGCCGGGCAGCAGCACGCGGCGGACGTGTGGCGGCGGCCGGCGAAGCCAAGGCGTGAGGCAGAACAGGAGCAGGATCCCGTCGAGCAGCCAAACCACCGAGCATGGGCGGACGACGGCGGACGGGACGTCATGCCCGGCATTTGGACCAGGCCGTGGACCAGCGTTCGGGGGCTGACTCGCAATGCGTAGGTCGAATCAGCTGGCCCCCGGAGCCAGGCGGTAGCTGCTACAGACGTCCAGCAACAGAGCGGCCGTGATCTCGAGCTCGTCGGTGCCGTCCAGCTTCACCTGCCGTTCTTCGTCAGCGCTTCGAGGAGGATGCCGCCACCCATCACCACCGCCGCGTACACGGCGAACCAGTCCATCATCCGCGCGCACCCAGCCGGGCCAGGTCGTCACCCTTGGTCGAGGCCGCCGCCCACCTGATCGAGCATCCTCGAAACCGAATCCCCGCTGTGCACAACACGATAATTTCGCGATATGGGCATCACCGGGGGGATAGCGTGCTTCTTTCTGATCGTCGTCATTGGGGCGCTCATCGTGTTCTGGCTGGTGCGTTACGCGTTCGGCCCGAAGCAGCCGAAGCGGGCGGACGAGGTGTTGGAAGAGTTACGACCGCCACCACCGGACGATCCAACGCCGCCGCAGCACCCGCGCGACAGTCGTTGACGCGGCGACCGACCGGCCCTGGGTCACCAGGTCAGGAAGAGGCGTCGACCAACACCTGGTCGTCCGTCCCCGCGAAGTGCATCTCGACGCGCGGCTGCCCCTCTAGAGCGAAGGTGAAGCAGCGAAGAGAAACGAGACAACCACCAGCGGATGGCAGGAGGCGACGCAAGGCAGCAGACGCGCCCTGTGCTGAGGCATAGGACGACACCGGACGTGATCCGACGACGTCCCGTACCCGCGTTCACACCGACAAAGCGGTCTGCCAGCGGACACGGCATGCTCCGGGTAGGCGGACAGTTTGCTCCGGGCTGGCGGACATGAGATTTCCGTGCCTGCGGTCACGTGCTCTTCCGGA